>DXAU01000026.1 GCA_019116885.1 Candidatus Mediterraneibacter pullistercoris
CATTAAGCTGCTTCCGGCCTATTTCTTCTTATTTGCTACAGTTCTCTTCGGACCCTTGCATGTTCTTGCATTTGTCTTTGTCTTCTGGCCGCGTACCGGGAGTCCTTTTCTGTGACGGATTCCGCGGTAGCATCCGATCTCTTTGAGTCTCTTGATATTGAGCTGGATCTCTCTTCTGAGATCACCCTCTACTACCTGAGTCTCATCAATTACTGCACTGATCTTCTTTACTTCTTCACTGGTAAGATCTCTTACGCGAGTGCTGGGATCTACTCCCGCCTCTGCTAAGATACGGTTTGAGCTTGTTCTACCGATTCCATAGATATAAGTCAGACCGATTTCTACGCGTTTGTCTCTTGGTAAGTCTACACCTGCAATACGAGCCATGTGTCTTTCCTCCATTTTCTTTCTTTGATACTGTCTTTAATTGAGGCTGCGGATGCGGTACAGAAATCAATTCTGTCTCTTGGTGTCGTGCATCCTACCGGGGTATCTTTTTCCCGATATCCCAGCCCAGGCGCGTCAATTACCCACGCCCTTTCCCGGCACGGATCTCTTTTAAAGCTCCGCCAATGCAAATGCCGGGTATTAGAAGCAATATACAGAAATGCCAGACCACCCGCTCTGCGGTACCTGTTTACAGATGCGGTGTATCCTTACTGTATATTTAAACAGCTCTGCACACTGTTCCGTGTGCCCCGCTGTCAGCCGCCTTAATCATAACACAATACAATGTGGACGTTCGCCTCACTAAGCCCGATAATACCTCGCTAAGTTCGCCGAACAGGCTTCACACTAAGTTCAAACTGCGCTTAACAGCTTTCTTTCACCAAGTGTTCTAACCCTGACGCTGTTTGTGCTTCGGGTTCTCACAGATTACCCTGATGCTTCCTTTTCTTTTAATGATCTTGCATTTTTCACAAATTGGTTTTACTGATGATCTAACTTTCATGTCAAATCCTCCTTCCCCTGTGTACTCTGCCTACATTTTCCGGCCATTTTTGGGCACACCACCCCAAAAGTGACCATTTAATAGTATAGCACCTAATGCTTTATCGAGTCAATAACTAATTTTCTTTTTTATAAGCTGCTTTTGGTCACTTATCTCTCCAGATGATCCTTCCTTTGCTGAGATCATACGGTGACATCTCCAGTGTAACCTTATCTCCTGGCAGAATCTTGATAAAATTCATTCTCAGCTTACCGCTGATATGGGCGAGTACGATATGCCCGTTCTCCAGTTCCACTTTAAACATCGCGTTCGGAAGTTTCTCTACCACTACTCCCTCAATTTCGATTACGTCAGCTTTTGACATATTTAATCCTCCTGCTGTCAGGGCTTTCAGGCCCCTGTTACTAAACTGTTTCCCCCTGTCGGGCAGATTGTCTGATTATTTCTCTGATGGCAGCATCTTCTGGTTCCACACCGAGCCGTATCTTACGGATCGGCTGAAGATGCCTACTGTTCTTTCGTTTCATGCGGCGGAGAGGTCTTGTATCCCCGTCCGCCACATATACATATCCATCCTGTATACAGACCGCTACGTAGATATGGTCTTTATCGCGTCCTGCTTTCGACTTCACGAGCATCCCTGGTTCCAGTCTCATCCTGCCTTACTCTCCCAGGATGCTGACAATCTCTGCAAACACATCGTTGATATCGATCGTCCCGTCAACCTCTTTGAGAATCCCCGCCTGTGTATAATAGTCGATCAAAGGCTGTGTCTGTTCATGGTAAACGCCAAGTCTCTTAAGGACTGTCTCCGGCTTATCGTCATCCCTTAAGATAAGGCTGCCGCCACATTTATCACATATGCCCTCTTTCTTTGTGGGAGCATATACAATGTGATAGGTGGCTCCGCAGTCCACGCACGCTCTTCTGCCGGACATACGGTTTACGATATTGTCATCCGGAACCTCGACATTGATGGCATAATCCATCTTCTGCCCCATTCCGGCAAGCGCTTTATCAAGAGCCTCAGCCTGCGGAATTGTGCGGGGAAATCCGTCAAGCACATATCCGTTTGCACAGTCCTCCTGATTCACTCTGTCAACAACAAGGTCAACGACCAGCTCATCCGGAACAAGCAGCCCCTGATCCATGTATGTCTTGGCCTTTTTCCCAAGTTCTGTGCCGTTCTTGATGTTAGCGCGGAAGATATCCCCTGTGGAGATATGTGGAATCGAATACTTTTCCGCGATCTTCTTTGCCTGAGTTCCTTTGCCGGCTCCCGGCGCACCAAGCATGATAATCTTCATGATCTTACCTCCGATCTGTTTGTTTTTATGAAATTTGTATATTACATCCACTCGGTGAGCGCATTCGCAAAACCGCACTTACGTGCTTCCCGCGGCGATGCCGCTATTTTGCTCATATACTTGCGCTCTCTTCATGTAAATATCCGCTCGCATGAGTATGCAAGCATCCTCCTGGCTCCCGAATATCACATGACCGAGTTGTTGCTTCATAATAAGCCATGAGCCCGCGGAATTTTACTCATCCTATCGAGTAAAACACGGCGAGCTTAATAGTGGCTTAATATCCAAGGAAACTGTTTGTCATATTGCTTCCTTTATTGTTCAAAAATCCTGTGTAATTTCTCACAAGCATCTGCGACTCGATCTTCTTTATCGTGTCGAGCACAACGCCAACGATGATGATCAGTGATGTTCCGCCAAATGAAACGTTCGCACCAAACACACCGTTAAAGAAGAAGGGGATCACCTGCACGATGATCAGGCCGCATGCGCCTATGAAAATGATGTAATTCAATATCTTCTGCAGGTATTCCACAGTTGGTTTGCCCGGACGGATACCCGGTATGAAGCCGCCGCTCTTCTTCATATTGTTTGCGATCTCCAGTGGATTGAACGTAATCGACGTATAGAAATACGCAAAAAATATGGTGAGCAGAATGTAGAACACAAGTCCGATCGAATAAATCGGCTGTGACGGATCACACCAGTTATTAGAGTTCATTCCCATAAGTATCTGGCTTCCAATACCAGTCCCTTCTCCTGCGCCTACGAATCCGGCGATGACGATCGGCGTCTGCATAAGCGAAGATGCAAAAATGACCGGGATAACTCCGGAAGTATTCACACGGAGCGGAATATGTGTTGACTGTCCGCCATATGTCTTCCGGCCCTGCACCTTCTTGGAATACTGTACTGCAATCCTTCTCTCACCACTCTGCAGGAGCACAACAAAGATCACAACCGCAAGTATCACCAGTACGATGATCAGAGCTGCAAGCCCTGCCTGAGCGATCTTTTTACCTGAGACAAACTGATTATACAGCGTGGTAAGATCCTGCGGAAGCCGGGAAAGGATATTGATCAGAAGTACGATAGATATACCATTTCCAACACCATTCTCCGTGATGCGCTCTCCTATCCACATAAGGAATGCGCTTCCTGCTGTGAGCGTACATACCACGATCGCACAATCCACAAAACTGTAGTTTTCAAGAAGTCCCTGGCGTCCCAGCCCAACCGCGAGAGCAGTGGATTCGATCAGCGCCAGCGCTACTGTTACATATCTCGTGATCGCTGCGATCTTCTTTCTTCCTTCTTCTCCCTCTTTCTGCATTTCCTCAAGTTTCGGAATCGCGATCGTAAGGAGCTGCATAATGATAGAAGATGTAATGTATGGAGTGATACTCAGTGCAAAAACGGAAAAATTCGTAAAGGAGCCGCCGGTGAACGCCTCAAAGAAATTGAGCGCGTCACCGGTCCGCTGTGCAAAAAATTCCTGAATGAAAGTTGGATCTACACCCGGCGTCGGGAGCTGTGATCCAAGCCTCACAACGATAAGCATTGCAAATGTATAGAAAATCCGCTTTCTGATATCTTCAATCTGAAATGCTCTACGTACTGTCTTAAGCATTAGATCACCTCTGCTTTTCCACCAAGTGCTTCGATCTTCTCAGCAGCCGCTGCGCTGAATGCATTAGCCTGGACTGTCAGCTTCTTAGTTAACTCTCCATTTCCAAGAATTTTAACCCCGTCTCTCGGGTTTTTCACGATACCGCTCTCGATCAGCGTGTCAACGGATACTGTAGCGCCATCCTCGAATCTCTCGAGTGCGCCCAGGTTGATGGCTACGATCGTCTTGGAGTTCCTGTTTGTGAACCCTCTCTTCGGTATTCTTCTGTATAAAGGCATCTGACCACCTTCAAATCCAGGTCTTGTCGCACCTGAACGGGCTTTCTGTCCTTTGTGGCCTTTGCCGGCTGTCTTGCCGTTTCCTGAACCATGTCCGCGGCCTCTTCTGAAATTATCACTCTGTTTAGAACCGTCTGCCGGTCT
>DXAU01000027.1 GCA_019116885.1 Candidatus Mediterraneibacter pullistercoris
AGTATCTCGTATCCTTTCAGAAGATTCAGGAATGCTTCCAGTTTACTCTGTGTCCCTGTGAGTTCCACAATCAGAGAGTCCTCTTCCACATCAATAATCTTTGCCCTGAAGATATCGGCAACAGAGATGATCTCTCCTCTCTGGGATGCGTCAGCGCGAAGCTTGACCATGATCAGTTCACGGCATACAGATTCTTCGTCCTTGAGCACTTTGATCGCTACCACATCTTCCAGTTTCCTGACTTGCTTCTCGATCTGGGAAAGAATCAGCTCGTCTCCGGAAGATACAACTGTGATGCGGGTGAATCTCGGATCTGCCGTCATGCCTGCCGTGATGCTGTCAATGCTGTACCCTCGGCGGCTGAACAGTCCTGAGATCCTGCTCAGGACGCCGGGATTATTGTCTACAAGTAAGGAAAACACCTGTTTTCTCATCAATTTCTCTCCTTCCCGTCGCAAAAACAGATTGCACTCTGTTTTTGTCTTTTATAATATTACCAAGTATGACGCTCTTTGTCAAGCAGGTTCCTGCACTTTTTATCACTTGAAAATCATTCCTGCCCCTCAATTTTTTCCGCGAGTTCGCTCAGATACACCCACCGCTCCGTCTTTTCATCAAGCGTCTTCTGCGTCTCCTCCTGTTCTGCCAGCAGCTCTCTCAGCTTTACAGAGTTTGTCGCATTGGCTGCAATCTGACGTTCAATAGATGCAAGTTTCTCTTCAAGTGCGGCGATGTCATTGTCGATTGTCTCATATTCCCGCTGTTCTTTATAGGTAAATTTCAACTTTTTGGAAGGCTGCTTCCAGTTTTTTGCGTCAGTTTTGTTTTTCCGCTCCGCCGCTTTTCCTGACGGCGCTCCGGCTTCTTCTGTCACCTCTTCGTTTCCGGCAGACGGCTTTCGCTGCTTTGCAGCCAGATAATCCGTATAGCCGCCCTCATACTGCCTTGCATGTCCGTTTCCGTCCAACTCGAGGATCCGGTCTGCCACATTATCCAGAAAGTATCTGTCATGGGAAACTGTAATTACAATCCCGCGAAAAGAGTTCAGATAATCCTCCAGAATCGTAAGAGTCGGGATGTCCAGATTGTTGCCCGCCTCATCAAATAAAAGCACATTGGCGTTCTCTGCAAGGACGCCCAGAAGATAAAGCCTGCGCTTCTCTCCTCCGGAGAGTTTTCCAATGGGAGCATACTGCATATCCGGTGTAAAAAGGAACCGTTCAAGAAGCGCCGACGCACTGATCTTTCCGTCTGTCGTTGTGATATATTCCGCTATATCTTTCACATAATCGATGACTCTCTGGCTGTCGTCCATATGCTGTTCTTCCTGGGCAAAATATCCGATCTTAACAGTCTCTCCGATCTCAATACAGCCTGCATCGGGCGCAGCCAGACCTGCGATCATCTTGATTAAAGTAGATTTTCCGCATCCATTCGGACCGATGATGCCAAGGCGCTGATTCTTAAGGACAATGTAACTGAAATCTTCAAGGATCTTTTTCTCCCCGTAGCTCTTGCTGATGTGATGCAGTTCGATGGTCTTCTTCCCCATCCTCGTCTCCACGGAACCAAGTTCCACTGTCTGATCCTGCACAGGCGCTTTTCCGTTTTTCAGCGCTTCAAGCCGCTCCAGCCTTGCCTTCTGCTTCGTCGTTCTGGCACGGCATCCTCTCTTCGCCCACTCCAGTTCCATGCGGAGGACACTCTTCCGTTTCCTCTCTGTGGCCAGTTCCATCTCCTCCCTGGCCGCTTTGAGCTCGAGGAATCCGGAATAATCCGCATCATATCCGTACATCTTTCCCTGGCTGATCTCGAGAATCCGGCTGCATACCCTGTCAAGGAAATAACGGTCGTGGGTCACCATAAGTATCGTTCCCCGGCAGGAACGCAGGTACTCTTCAAGCCAGCTGATCATCTCCTGATCCAGATGGTTGGTAGGCTCGTCCAGGAGCAGAACGTCAAAGTCCTCAGAGAGGGTCTTTGCCAGAACAATGCGTCTTTTCTGTCCTCCGGAGAGATGATCGATCTTCTGGTCAAACTGTGTAATTCCCAGTTCTATCAGATTGGACTCTACCTGCCAGTCCTCGCCGATTCCTTTTGAAAACGCGTAAGAACGGATATCGGCATCACCAGGAAAGACCGGATTCTGCGGCACACAGGCGATCTTAAGCCCGTTCTGTCTTATGATCTGCCCCTCATCCGGCACTTCTTCCCCTGCGATCATCTTAAGCAGCGTAGACTTTCCTGTACCGTTGATCCCTACAATACCAATCTTGTCCCCCTGCTGTATGCCAAAAGATGCGTCTTCATAGATCACCTTTTCCCCGTAGATCTTGCTGATATGTTCTATATTAATGATGTTCATAAAAACTCCTCGCCGACTCTGTATTTTCATCCCCTGTGTGAACGTAACCGTCTTATATATGTTTTCCAACGATCAGCACATTTTTTAGTCTCATGATATCATTCCTTTCCACTGCCAGAATCAGACGGTCGTCCGCATCGGTACTGATAATCCGGGATCATGCCCGGTCTGTCATCCAGAATATTGTTGGACATCAACCGTAAGGTCATATCCCCACTCATAAGCGTTCATATCCCACAGTGCTTTTCGATTACATTTGTAACATTATATTGATGCGCTGGTATTTGTCAAGTTATTTTACAGCGGTAAGTATAGATCTTCCTGTTATAATCCTCTCCGTCCGTACACGAAAAGCAGCCCGTCTCATGCGCGGACTGCTTTCGCTCTCTTTCTTTTATCAAATACAAACCGGTTGACCAGCACGATCACCAGACTTACGATCAGCAGGAAATAGAAGTTGATTCCTCTGCTCACGAGCATGGAAGGAATCAGGTAAGTTCCTGTAAATACATGAACAAACACCGCCTGATACATAAGCTCTGTGATTCCCTGCGCTCCGGGCAATGGCAGCATATCCACTGCAATGTACACTGCGGCCTGAAGAAGAATCACTGTCATCGCACTTGCTCCTTCAAGACCGAATCCTAAATATACCATATAGGTCAGTACAAACACACTGCATCTTTGCAGGAATGTTACGAAAATTACAACGAGCAGGCTTCCTTTGTGTCCTTTGAGCCAGGCTACGGCCTGTTGGTAGCTGTCGATAAAGGCATTGATCTTCTCCTCTCGTTTATCTGAAGGTTTCCATATCTTAAGCCGGATGAAAAATCCCTCAAAGAGAAGCGCAGCCTTTAAAATTACTTTTGGGAAGAGCATAACTCCGAGAATCAGAACCACAAGGATCACATTTAACGCCAGTCCCAAAAGATACAACGGGAAATAGCTGCCCAGCTCCTGTCGAAGCGGATTCAGCCAGAACAACAGGATGCCAAGCCCCATGACCACAAGGACAAATTTGTACGCCACTGCCACTGTCATGAGGACGACCGTGCTGTCCGACCCCCGGTTTCCATCTTTGTTCATATAATAGAGCTGTACGGGCTGTCCGCCTGTCGCCGAGGGCGTGATGCCGGAATAGAAAAACCCGATAAAAGAATATTGAATGCATCTTTGCAGAGAGCTTGCCTTATATCCGTCTTTCTGTGCTTTCATAGAGCGGAGCAGATACCATATCATAAAGCCCTCCGCACTCACAAAGAACACAGCCAGTGCTATGGCGGGAGCCAGATACCAGAGCGACATTCCTCTGATCGCCCTCCCGATCTCAGATAAGTCCCTGCCGCTGAACAACGCATAAAATGTCAGAAACATAATGACAAGGAACAAGGCGATCTGCAGAGCTCTTTTTTTCACGCTCATAAGTTCACACCCCGTTTCAGAAAGTTAATAATATAAGCCGCCCCTGCGTAGGCAGGCCGCATAAATGAGAAAGCCGGAATACGCTTTCTCTCTGCGCGTCTCCGTTCTCCCTGGGTAAATTCGCTGAGGCTCCCCTCAAATATCTTCTGTTTTCCGTTATATTCGTAGAAATCTTTCGGCGTCACCAGCGAAAAATGCTTATTCCAGTGACAAACTCCAGCTTCTTCTAAAAGCCTGGCCAGATAAGAAGAACATGTATAATGATTCTTCTGATAGAACGGAATATTCATCAAGATAAACGGCAGACCCAGGACGGCATAATGATAACGAAAACGCTGCTCCATCGCCCGGTTCAGCTCCTGTTCGATATATCTCTTCTGTTCTGTCGTACACCGGATGCTGCATATCATATAATCGGCATCTGGAAATGCACGGAGTATCTTGTGTTTATCTTCCTTTTCAAATCCAGCAATCAGCGGCACAGACGGATGACGCCTGCCGATGCTGTAAGTTTCTTCGAGATACGGATCCAGTGAAAGCGCCACATGGATGTATTTCTGTTTTATCACCCTGCGGATGATCCCTGCAAAGAAGCCGGGCGTATCCACAAATGCTATGTATATCTCTGCCATACTTTTTCTCCCTCTTATCGTCCTATTGGAACTGATATATCTTTCTTGCGAAACGATACCCGCCGACTGTCAGCTTTCCTCCAATTCTGCCCGGCAGATAGGTAAGGCCGCTCAGCGTCGAGAATCTCAGCCGGAAATAAAGCGAAGGATCATATGCCCGTATCCGCTCCCACAGATTCCGCCGCTTCTGCTCCGCTTCCACGGTCTTAATTAGCAGAAGATGGATCGATGATATTGACAGCATAATCGAAATATTCCGGGTCATGTACGAAGCGAGCTTAGGATATTTCTTTTTCACTTCATTTAAATCTACACATTCTGCAACAAGCTCTGTCACGCGGATCTGCTGATCGATCCGTTTCATCAGAACTTTCTCATTGACCGACTGATCCTCTCGTCCGAGATAGTAATGATAGAGATCAATATCCATATAGTAGATATCCTTTACATATGGAAGCGGCTGATAGGAAAAAAGATTATCAACGTAGAAGGTATGCTCCGGCAGCTTAACGCCTGACTGTCTCAGTATTTCAGTCTTAAACATCAGCGAATGCATGATCAGATACTGTGAGGGGCGGAAATGACCGATCGTTTTCCAACTGCATCTTTCTTCGGCCGGAAAAACATTGCGGTAGTTTATGCTCCGGTTTCTTCCCTCGTCCAAGTGATCGTAAACATAATTACATACAAAAAGATCCGGCGTATCCGCCGCGGACTCCTCACAGCCTGCTCCGCAGAATTCCTTTACTCTTGCCAGCAGTTTGCTGTATGCCTCCTGGTCCAGCCAGTCGTCTGAATCCACTACTTTATAGTAGATGCCTCTTGCCAGTTCCAGACCTTTGTTCACTCCGGAGCCATGTCCGCCGTTCTCTTTATGCACCGTCCGTATGATATCAGGATATGTAAGCTGATACTCATCAGCGATCTTCGCTGTGCCGTCTGTAGAACCGTCATTAATGAGGATAATCTCCACATCTCTTCCCCCTGCAAGCAGAGAATCTATACACCGTCTCATATAATCTTCTGAATTATAACAGGGAACTGTAAAAGTAATATATTTCATAATTCTCCCCCTTCTCATTCTTTCCTTGTTAGATCATCAGTTCTCATAATTTTCGACAATTTTATCATACTACATTGTTCTTAAGATAACATCAAAATAATTCTTAAGATTTATCAAAGATTTTTAAAACGATGTAAAAAGAGTATATTATCTGCTGAATTTGAGCAATGCACGGTCCACAGCAGACCAAAGTCCTGACAGAACGAACATGATTGCTCCGACCGGCACTATCACAACGATCAGAAACAGTATCATAAACCAGCCGGCCAGTCTTCCCAGACGTCTTTTGGAATCTCCCTTCAATTTTCCTTCCTCCTTGGTCATAAACTGATTTCTTTTGCATATTTATAGTAACAGTGTCATAAATCTTTTTCCATTCAGACAGCTTACATTTCATGGATGGAGTCTTACACTTTTGTAAGGAGATAAATGTACAAGAAGTCCTGCGAGTGCAAAAATGAAATATTTTTTAAAATTTCATATGAAACCTTGTACATCTGCGGAAAACACGATACCATAAGAGAGATTTTTTAAGAAAGCGAGGCATCTCATGAGCGTAAAAAAAGATTTTTCTGATATATTTGACGATGATTTTGAAGTTACTTATGAGGACGAAAAAGGGATGACTGTAGATATAACAGGGAACACACAGCGAAATGACGTCAGCCGTACGCAGAAAACTGTCATCTCCGGTTATGATACAGGTTTTGATGACGGCTATGAAGATGACGACGACTACGAAGACGACAAATACGAAGACAGATCCCAAAACAGCGGAGGCAGGAAACGATATAAGAGCCGCGGCGTTCCCCTTGCCGCCCCGATCCGCAAAGGCGGGCGTACACTCTCCCGGCTTACCGCCGCGCTTGTGCGGAGTCTGACCGCAGTCCTGATCCTCGTAATCCTGGTATATGTGACTTGGACTTTCTGGCGCGCCAGCTCTCCTTACGGCGACATTGTGGAAATGATCCGGACCCGTCAGCCGTCCATGGTACTTGCGTCTTACCTCTGCGTTGCAGCTCTTTTCATACTGTTCGAGCTGATCTCTCTATTCTGGTCCATGACAAGAGGGCAGGTGCGCACCGGACGAGACTCCTGGAAAGAAGATAAAGGACGTGGGCTCTTCTCTTTCATCCTGGTGTTTTTCTCATCTTACCTGGCCTTTTTTATAAGTCCTTTCCTTCCGGAAGCGCCGGATGCAGTGTACGGTGTCAAAGGGGCGCTGGATGTATACGGCTCTATGCACAACGTTCTCTTCGGATTGTGTACTGCCGGAGTCATATCCTGTATTGTACGGAAATATTTTGCCTGAACTTCCATTTTACTAGGCTATGGCTTTTCAATATGGATCTTTACAAGATCTGCTGCTTGTTTCTGCAGGCTTCCCCGATACTCTGATCCGCGGTATCTGCGGATCTGCTGTTTTGTTCTTCCCATCTGTCTTGCCGCCTGTCCGTCCGTCGCTCCGTAAGCGTACAGGTTGAAAGCACAGCTGTTTCTCACCGCCTGTGCGCTGTAACTGGGGATTCCTGCAAGACTGCAGTACTTCTTCATCATACGGCTGATATACATCGTATTGAGCGGACGTCTGCTGCGGTTATTAAACAGTGTGTCACAGTCCTCTCTCTGCTCCATATATTCTTTTAATATACCCCATGCGTCATTCGGTATATAACACGGCTCTTCCCTGCCGGAGAGCATAACGCAGACTCCATCCCCATATTCCAGAAAATCGTCCTCTCCCGATATCCCGATGATCTCTGTCGAAGTCATCCCTGCCCGGTACATAAGCACAAGGATTGTATATGCCATCATATCGTCCGAGGCAGCCTGAAGAAGCGCGTCCATGTCTTCTACAGGAACAGATCCCGCAAGGGCTGACTCTTTGGGCATTAATTTCAAATACGGATAAAAAAAATCACGTTCCTTTCCCGGCAGATATTCCACCTCTTCCATCAAAAATGAGGCAAACAAATGAAGTTCCCTGAACTTCTTTGTCAGTGTAATCCGGCTGAGGCGTCCGGCTTTCACCTGCTCTGTCATCCTGTCGTAATATTTCTTCACATCATCACTGCTGCATTTCTCAAACGTTTTTCCCATCAGGCGGCAGAATTCCTGAATGTCTGACCAGTAAGATGCTTCTGTCGTTTTGCTCTTAAATCTTTTTCTGAATAAATTCCACATTTGCATATTGACAAATTCTTGTTTATAGTTCTGGCTCAACGGACGTCCCTCCCTTCCTGTGCGAAAAAATTTTAGTTTTTGTTATTTGTATTATTCATACTATAATATTTAGTTTTATAAAAATCAAGCCCGTGCAGTGTGCGCGGGCCGGATTTTCTTCTTCAATACTGTCTCTGTCTGAATCAGTCTTTGATAATCAGCGCCATAAATACAAGGTCTTTCTCACCGCTGTTGCTCAGTGCGTGGCCGCATCCATCTGGTGTATATGTGATATCTCCTGCTTTCACCGGACGGATTCTGCCGTTGTCATCATAATTACCGTCCCCTGAGAGAATATAATACGTCTCACTCTCCCCGTGATGCTCATGATAGCCCAGAGAACATCCCGGTTCGATCGTCACTTCAGCATAAAGGCGGCACTTTCCGTTCAGCTCCTTTTCCCCGAGAATATGCTTAATGGTCACATGCCCTCTTCCGCCGGCCATATTTTCCACACGTTCGGTCTTCATATCAGTATCCCTTTCTCATGCAAGTTTTTCTGCAAAATCTGCCATTGCCTCGGATATCCTGATCTGCTGCGGACAGACAGCCTCGCAGCTCCTGCATCCAATACAAGCCCCCGGCTTCTTGGCTTCATCGTAGGAAGAAAGCACCATCGGAGCTATGAACCCTCCTTCTGTGAAGCAGTGTTCGTTGTACAGTTCGAGGAGAACCGGGATGTCAAGCTCCTGAGGACAGTGGCTCACACAGTAGTGACATGCCGTACATGGAAGTGTTTTCTTCTCAAGCATAGTGTCCGCTATTTTGAGCAGCGTCTTCATTTCCTCATCATTTAACGGCTTCTCTTCCTCATATGTATGGATGTTTGCCTTAAGCTGTTCCATATTGGACATACCGGAGAGGACAACCTTTACATCCGGCAGGGACTGCAAGAAGCGGAACGCCCACGCCGGAACATCCTCATCAGGACGGAGCGCTTTTAATTTCTGTGCGTTTTCTTCCGAGAGGGATGCGAGTTTTCCGCCCCTTAAGGGCTCCATCACCCACACCGGAATACCGTACTCCCGCAGAAGCTCCACTTTCGCCTTTGCATCCTGGAAAGACCAGTCAAGATAGTTGATCTGGAGCTGGCAGAATTCCATATCTTTTCCGTACGCCTCAAGGAACCGCTTTATTACGTCATATTTCCCGTGCGCGGAGAATCCGAGATGGCGGATGCGTCCCTTCTTTTTCTGGCTGATCAGATAATCATAAGTGCCGTATTTCTCATTATCCAGATAAGAATCTATGTTCATCTCGCAGACATTGTGGAACAGATAAAAATCAAAATACTCCACCTGACATTTTTCAAGCTGTTTTTCAAAGATTTCTTCTGCTTTGCCGAAATTTGAAAGGTCATATCCCGGAAATTTTGTTGCCAGATAAAACTTGTCCCGCGGATACTTCTTCAGTGCATTTCCCATCACGATCTCTGACTGGCCGCTGTGATAGCCCCATGCCGTATCGTAATAGTTGATGCCGTGCTCCATGGCATATGCGACCATATCTTCCGCTGCCGCGGCATCGATCCTGCTGTCATCTCCGTCGACCACCGGCAGGCGCATTGCGCCCATCCCAAGACCGGAGAGTTTTAAATCCTGAAAATCTCTGTAAATCATAGTCTGTATTCCTTCTTTCCTGAATCTGCGCCGCTTACGGCAGACGCTTTTCCTTATATTTCCTTATCTATTATATCCGGTTCTCTTCATTCTGTCTAATACGCGTCAGGTATGACAAGGTATTCGTTTTTTCTATGGTTTCTGTGGACAGCCACTTTCTATTTTGGGAGAAATGCTTTTCTGTATACTTTCTCCGTCACACCTCGATCACGAACTGATCTTTTTCCGGATAATCTACGACTGTGCAGTCATTTGCATATGTACACTCCGGAAGGATGATCATTGCCTGCAGTTCCTCTTCATGCACAGGGAGCGGCGCCAGATGCCAGATTGCAGTATTGATCTTAACAAGAGTCCCCTTCGGCACGATAAACGCCTTTGTAAGTTCAGGTACCGGTGTCCCTGCAGATGCGGGGGCCACGTGCAGGATCATATCGTCGTTGATCGGAAGGATGATCTCCGGTGTGGTCGTATGATACTCGGCCTGTGTGATCTTCATCACTTCCGGCCTTTTGACAAGGATCGGTGAAAATGCTGCCCTGGTTGTGTAGGACTCTGTCATCCGGTCCGGGAAGAAACGGTGGAGTTCTCCGTTCAGGGAATAGCCGGACGGCTCTGTCATATGATAAAAAGTTCCGTACGGAGCATAAGCCTCATGTGTCAGTGGTTCTGCTTTGATCGTTCTCATAGTCTGTCTCTCCTTTTTTCGTTGATTTCGTATGGTATTATTATATCGCACAAAAATACGGACTGTCCACATCCTTTTGTGTACAGTCCGCTTCTTTGCCCAATGCATTTTCGCGCAGTTGTGATCTTCTTCTATAATTCACTGAATATCCAGTTCGATCGGTTCATCCAGATGTTCCGAAACATATTTTCCGTTCTTTTTCCTCTGCCGCACGCACTCGGTCAGCAGGTATTCGATCTGTCCGTTGACCGAGCGGAAATCATCTTCTGCCCAGGCTGCAATGGCATCGTACAGCTTGGCGGAAAGCCGGAGCGGGATCTGTTTCTTTTTCTGATCTGCCATGTCTGTTCTCTTTTCCCGCATCTCAATACAGGCTGCCGGAGTTCACGACCGGCTGGGCATCCCGGTTGCCGCAGAGCACGACAAGCAGGTTTGACACCATGGCAGCCTTCCGTTCTTCATCCAGTTCCACTACGCCTTTTTCATTCAGCCGGTCCAGAGCCATCTCAACCATGCCGACAGCTCCGTCCACAATCATCTTTCTCGCGTCAACGACTGCTGATGCCTGCTGTCTCTGGAGCATCACCGCTGCTATCTCAGGCGCATATGCCAGATAGGTGATTCTTGCCTCGATCACTTCGATCCCGGCCTCCGTCACTCTCTTCTGAATCTCGTCGCGAATCCGCGCCGCTACAATCTCGCTGGATCCTCTTAAGCTGCCCTCATCCGCAATGCCGTCTCCTGTTGTATCCACGTTGGGCGCTACGTCATAGGGGTAGATCCGTACGATATTGCGCAGGGCTGTGTCACACTGCAGGGACAGATACTCTTTGTAGTTATCTACATTGAACACTGCTTTTGCCGTGTCCACTACTCTCCACATGACTGCAATCCCGATCTCTACAGGATTGCCAAGGCAGTCGTTGATCTTCTGCCGGTTATTGTTGAGTGTCATGATCTTCAAAGAGATTTTTTTGCTCGACAGATCTACTTCTGTCTTTCCTGCATTGAAAGCCATGGAAAAAGCCGGCTTCTTACTCCTGTTGTTATCCACATCCCCACTTTGGTGCAGATGTGTTGACGCTGCAGGATTCACGCTCGATGAGAACGGATTTACGAAATAGAATCCTTCGTTTTTCAAAGTACCCGTATACTTTCCAAACAATGTCAGCACAAGCGCCTCCTGTGGTTTTAAGATCCGGAGTCCACAGTAAGGGAGCCAGCCGATACACAGCCATATGATACTTATGGCCAGCAGGGCAGGTCCTCTGTCCTCCGCGACCATCATGCCGCCGAATATGCATCCTGCAACCGCACCCAGATACAGAAGAGTCGTCAGCAGCAGGACGAGCATGCCGTTCTTTCTGTGTAATAATACTTTTTCTTCCATAACATCAGACCTCCTTACACCAAAGCACATAATCTATTTGATATCAATATGATATCATTTTATTTTTTGATTGTAAAGAGAAATCCTGAAAAAACTAAAACACAGTCCTGTGGAGGCTAGCGGACGAAATTTGTATGACAGGCCGGCTCTTTCTCAGGCAGTCCGTACTTTTCTTTTCCCAGCGCAATGCTCTTCATAAGAAACGACATATTACGCGCCAGTGTCCGCATCGTCTGCAGCCCCTCTGCATCTTTCTGTGCCTCGCCCGGTTCTCTGCCATGGATACTGTTCCAGTACTGGCTGGATGCTACCGGCATGCCGCAGATCGTAAAGTACTTGTTGAGCTCATCAAATGTCGCGGACAGGCCGCCTCGTCTCGCTGCTACCACACTCGCTCCCACTTTCATCGACTTATCAAACCGCGTGCTGTAAAACAGGCGGTCAAGAAAAGCAATCAGTGTCGCATTTGCCGAGGCATAATAGACCGGGCTTGCTGCCACAATCCCGTCACACTCCTCAAATTTGGGAGCCGTCTCATTCACCAGATCATCAAAGACACATTTCCCTTTTTCAAAACAGGAATAACAGGCAATGCACCCTCTGATATCTTTATTTCCCACATGCACGATCTCTGTCCCGATCCCTTCCTCTGCAAAGATCTTTTCCATCTCGTGCAGGGCGATGTAAGTATTCCCTTTTGCATGAGGGCTTCCGTTGATCATCAATACTTTCATCACTGTTCCTCCTTTTCTGCATTTCTATTGTTGGAAAAAACAGCCGCACCGACTGTCTGCCGGTGCGGTTCCATTCTCATATCACTATTCCGCTGTCTGTTTAGAACTTGCCAGCCTTAGCTGCTTCCTCTACGGAAACTGCAACTGCTACAGTCATGCCTACCATCGGGTTGTTTCCTGCTCCGATCAGACCCATCATCTCAACGTGAGCCGGTACGGAAGAAGATCCTGCGAACTGTGCGTCTGAGTGCATACGTCCGAGTGTATCTGTCATACCGTAGGAAGCCGGGCCTGCCGCCATATTGTCCGGATGGAGTGTACGTCCTGTACCGCCGCCGGATGCAACAGAGAAGTAGTTCTTTCCTGCTTCCACACATTCTTTCTTATATGTGCCTGCCACCGGGTGCTGGAAACGTGTCGGGTTCGTTGAATTGCCTGTGATGGAAACATCAACGCCCTCTTTCCACATAATAGCAACACCCTCGCGTACATCGTTTGCTCCATAGCAGTTTACTTTTGAGCGGAGTCCATCAGAGTAGGATATACGGGAAACTTCTTTGAGCTCTCCTGTATAGTAATCATACTCTGTCTGAACATATGTAAATCCGTTGATTCTGGAAATGATCTTCGCTGCATCCTTTCCAAGTCCGTTCAGGATGACGCGGAGCGGTTTTTTGCGGACTTTGTTTGCTTTCTCAGCGATACCGATCGCGCCCTCTGCAGCCGCGAATGACTCATGTCCTGCCAGGAATGCGAAGCAGTCCGTCTCCTCTTCAAGAAGCATTTTTCCAAGGTTGCCGTGGCCAAGGCCTACTTTACGCTGGTCTGCCACTGATCCCGGGATACAGAAAGCCTGAAGGCCTTCTCCGATCGCTGCCGCTGCGTCTGCCGCTCTTGTACAGCCTTTCTTGATCGCGATTGCCGCACCTGTGATATAAGCCCAGCATGCATTCTCGAAGCAGATCGGCTGGATGCCCTTAATCTGGTTGTAAACGTCCAGTCCGGCATCTTTTGTAATCTTTTCAGCCTCTTCCAGCGAAGCGATGCCGTAGCTGTTTAAAACTTCATTGATTTTATCAATTCTTCTTTCATATGATTCAAATAAAGCCATTTATATATCCTCCTGATTATTTTACCTTTGCTGAGATTTACTCTTTACGCGGATCAATGATCTTCACTGCATCATCAACGCGGCCATACTGTCCTTTTGCCTTCTCCCAGGCGTCATTCGGAGTATCTCCCGCTTTGATAAAGTCTGTGAATTTTCCGAGGCTTACGAACTGGTAGCCGATGATCTCGTCATTCTTGTCGAGAGCGATACCTGTCACATAGCCTTCTGCCATCTCAAGGTAACGAGGACCTTTTGCAAGTGTGCCGTACATAGTGCCGACCTGAGAGCGGAGTCCTTTTCCAAGGTCTTCCAGTCCTGCGCCGATCGCAAGTCCATCCTCAGAAAATGCACTCTGGCTCCTTCCGTAAACGATCTGAAGGAACAGTTCTCTCATTGCTGTATTGATTGCATCACAGACAAGGTCTGTGTTAAGCGCTTCCAAAATTGTCTTTCCGGGAAGTATCTCAGACGCCATAGCTGCAGAATGGGTCATTCCCGAACATCCGATCGTCTCTACCAGGGCTTCCTGAATGATACCGTCTTTCACGTTCAGGGTCAGTTTACATGCTCCCTGCTGAGGCGCACACCAGCCCACGCCGTGTGTAAATCCGGAAATATCTTTGACTTCCTTAGCCTGCACCCATTTCGCCTCTTCCGGGATCGGAGCTGGTCCGTGATTTGCACCCTGAGCCACCGGACACATCATCTCTACTTCATGTGAATAAATCATGTTAAAACTCCTTTCAATATGTATGATTTTCTTCGCATATGACGCATGACATACCGCTGCCTGATGCGGATGTTTTCGTCTGCCCCATATAGATTCATTCTCTCATAATTTACATTATTCGTCAATCATCAGTTTGTCAGATTTTTATCAGAACCGCCGATCTTCACCTGCTTTTAGATAGTTCCTCTTTCAGCATGGCAAGCGCCATCTCCACCGTATGCAGCCGGTTCTCCTGCCTGTTCCCTGTAAAACGGAACTCTCTCACAGTCGTTCTGCCATTCAGATAACATCCGATGTATACAAGTCCTGTGGGCTTTTCCGCTGTGCCGCCTCCCGGACCTGCAATCCCCGTAGCGCTTAAGGCCGCATCGGCCCCTGCCGCTTTCGCAGCCCCCTCTGCCATCTCCCGGGCTGTCTGCTCACTGACCGCGCCGTATCTTTCCAGCGTGTCGTGTCTGACCCCCGCAAGGCGTTCTTTTGCCTCGTTGGAGTAGGTCACATAGCCCTCGTTCAGCACATCGGAAGCGCCTGCTGCGTTCACAAGTGTGCCGGCGATGAGACCGCCTGTACAGGACTCCGCCGTAGTAACAGTATAATTTTTTTCTGCCAGAAGCTCTACCACTGTCTCCTCAAGACTTTTCCGGCTTTCCGGGCCGCTCATGCTGAGATTTTCCGTATCCACTTTAACATCCTCCTGTTTCTTGCCGCCCCCCGTCTTTGACAGTCCGTCCGGCAGTCTGGCATAGATGCCGGGAAGCGGCATATTGGGGGTCACATCCCGCCATTCGTGAGCACCTGGCGGTTTTTCCATATATAATCAATCAGTGATATGATCGTCAGAGCGAGGGCAGTCCAGACAAGGATCTCTCCGATCAGGTCAAACACTCCTCCCAGATCCGCAATCAGTACGATAATCATCGCCATCTGGAATACTGTCTTAAATTTCCCCCAATAACTCGCTGCGATCACAATTCCGCTGTCTGATGCCACAAGCCGGAAGCCGCTGATGATGAACTCACGGGCGATGATAACGATCACGATCGCCGTGTTCAGCTTTCCCGACGGGATCAGACAGATCATGGCCGAGCAGACGAGCAGCTTGTCCGCCAGCGGATCCATGAACTTTCCAAAATTCGTCACCAGATTGTATTTGCGGGCAATCTTTCCATCCAGCATATCGGTAAGGCTGGCAATGACAAAGAGTGCAAGCGCGATCCACTTGTTTGCCGCGCCTCCCGCGTCAGTCAGCATAAAGAACACAAAAAACGGCACCATGATAACCCTAAGAACAGTCAGTTTATTTGGCAAATTCATAATAATTCTCCTATCAGATCATAATCTACGGATCCGGTCACTCTCACCCTTGCAAAATCACCGGATAACAGTTCCTCGTCCGTGTGAATAAAAATCAGTCCGTCCACATTCGGCGCATCCCGGTAGGTGCGTCCTACATATGCGTTCTCGTCGGCCACCTTGCCCTCGATCATCACGAGCACCTCGCGCCCCACCATGGCCTGCTCATTGTCAAATGCGATCTCCTGCTGAAGTTCCATCAGTTCCTCCTGCCGGTCCAGTTTTACTTCCTCGTCGATCTGATCCGGCATCTCAGCCGCCGGTGTATCTTCTTCCGGGGAGTATGTGAACACGCCGAGCCGGTCGAACTCCATCTCATCCACAAATTCCATCAGTTCCTCGTGCTGTACTTCCGTCTCGCCCGGAAATCCGGTAATCAGCGTTGTCCTCAGACAGATATCCGGAATCTCCATTCTCAGCTTCCCTATGATATCCACAAGTTCCTGCTTTGACGTCCTTCGCCCCATCCTGCCAAGGATCGTATCATTGGCATGCTGGATCGGCAGGTCCAGATAGTTACAGATCTTCGGCTCCTCTTTTATCACCTGTATCAGCTCGTCCGTGATCTCCTCCGGATAGCAGTAAAGGATACGGATCCACCGGAGTCCACTGATCTTACAGAGTTTCTTCAGCAGGATGTGGAGCGATTTCTCTCCGTAGAGATCCTTTCCGTACAATGTCGTCTCCTGGGCCACAAGGATCAGTTCTTTCACACCCTGGTCTGCCAATTCCTCTGCCTCTTTCAGAAGCCGTTCCATGGGCACGCTCCGGAAATTTCCGCGGATCTTCGGAATGATGCAGTAAGTACAGTGCTTGTCGCAGCCCTCTGCGATCTTAAGATATGCGAAATGCCCTCCTGTCGTCACGAGACGCTTTGTATCCGGCAGCGGCATGGCGTCAAGATCCGACAGCATCACTTCATGTTCTCCTTTCAGCGCTGCGTCCACCGCATCGAGTATCCTGTCATACGCTGTCGTTCCGAGCACTTCATCTACTTCCGGAATCTCATCTATGATCTCCTGCCGGTAGCGCTGAGCCAGGCAGCCGGTCACGATGAGCGCCTTTGCTTTTCCCTGCTTCTTATATTCCGCCATCTCCAGGATGTTCTGGATGCTCTCCTCTTTCGCATCATGGATGAAACAGCAGGTATTGATGACGATCACATCCGCCTGTGTCTCATCGTCCGTCATCTCATAGCCTCTCGTGGCGAGAAGGCCGAGCATCACTTCTGTATCCACAAGGTTCTTATCACATCCCAGTGAGATAAAGAGTATCTTCATAATATGTCAGTTCTCCTCTCGTTCAGCAAAAGGGCAGATACCACATGTGCATCTGCCCTGTCTGGTCTATTCCTCTTCCTCTGAATTCTCGGCCAGGATCTTGAGTTGTCCCTGGTTGAGCTCATCGATCGCGACTGAGAGCGGCTTCTCTCCGTCTTTGGCATCTACAAGAGGAAGATCTCCTGCGATGAGCTGTCTGGCTCTCTTTGACGTTGCCATGACGATGGAATACCGGCTGTTTACGACCTTTGTTTCTCCCTCCTCAACGTCTTTATTCACTACTTTCATCAGATCTGTGTAAGATGGGTGCAGCATAATCCAAACTTCTCCTTTCATTATTTCTGCCATGTTTTTCAAGGCACACAGTATACTTTCCATGTTTTAGTGTTTAGTGTTTCAGTCTTTCAAGATCTTGCTTTATTTTCTGGATAAATTCGCGGTTGCGGGAACTCTTTCTGTGCTCTCCCCGGATAATGGCATGCATCTCTTCCACGCAGCGGTTCAGGCTGTCGTTGACGATCAGGTAGTCATAATCTTCCATTCCTTCCGCCTCTTCACATGCACGATCCATGCGGGACTGTATGACGTCCATCGTCTCTGTGCCTCTGCCCACAAGCCGGTTTCTGAGTTCCTCGGCGCACGGCGGAGTGACAAACAGAAGCAGCGTATCCGGAAACATCTTCTTTATGCTCAGCGCGCCCTGGATCTCGATCTCCAGGATCACATCCCTGCCTTTCTCAAGCTGTTTCTCCACATAATCCCGCGGAGTTCCGTAGTAATTTTCCACGTATCTAGCATACTCTATCAGTTCGCCTTTGGCAATCATTTTTTCAAACTCGTCTTTCGACACGAAGAAATACTCCCTGCCGTCAGCCTCCCCCTCTCTTGGCGCACGCGTCGTCGCCGAAACCGAGAGCGCATATGTATCCGGATACCTGGCCAGCAGCTCTTTCATGAGCGTTCCTTTCCCCGAACCGGAGAAACCGGATACAACGATCAATATTCCTTTTTCGTCCATGTCCATCCCCTCTTACTCTATATTCTGGATCTGTTCTCTTATCTTTTCTATCTCTGTCTTCAGGCGGATCGCGCGGTCAGACACATCGATATCATTTGCCTTAGACAGGATCGTGTTTGCCTCACGGTTCATCTCCTGTGCAATGAAGTCAAGCTTTCTTCCGATCTCATCTTTCTCCTCCAGCGTGTCCCTCATATGGCGAATATGGCTCTTAAGCCTGACTACTTCTTCATCTGTGCAGATCTTGTCAGCGAAAAGGATTACTTCTGCTGCGATCCGGCTCTCCTCAATCTGTGTGTCAGCTAAAAGCTCTTTCATCTTATCCTCGAGTTTCGCGCGGTATCCGGCCACAATCTGAGGGGAGCGCTCCTCGATAAACCCGATCTGCTCCATCAGAATATCCAGTTTGGAGAGGATATCTTTCTTCAGGTTCCCGCCTTCGGTCTGCCTTGTCTGTACAAACTGTGTGAAAGCTCCCTCCAGAGCTTCCTTAAGTCCGTTCCAGAGTTCCTCCTCATCCTCGCTCTGCTCCTCCATCGTAAAGACTTCCGGATAGCGGGACAGCGTGGAGATGCGGACATCATTTTCCAGCCCGAACTCCTCTTCCATCTGCCTTAGATACTTGAGGTACTCCGCCGCAAGCGCCGCGTTATATTTCACTGACACCTGCGTCTGGGAGAGATCCTCATATGTGATGAAGATGTCTACCTTCCCTCTGTTCGCATAGGACTTAAGAAGCGTCCGTATCGCGGTCTCAAAAAAATTCAGTTTCTTCGGCATCCGGATATTCACATCAAGATAGCGGTGATTCACGCTCTTTAACTCCACCGTGAACTTTCTTGAATCTTTCTGAACCTCACACCTGCCGAAGCCGGTCATGCTCTTTATCATGTAAAATCATCCTCTGTACTTTATTATCTAAAGTATTATACCCTCCGGCACGGGAATGGTCAACACTTTAATACCAGCGCACCAGCGGCAGCTCTGTAGGATTACAATACATGTGTTACAACTGAATATTTAAAAAGCGAGGATAGACTCTTTTGTGTTATATTTGAATCGCCAAACCCA
>DXAU01000028.1 GCA_019116885.1 Candidatus Mediterraneibacter pullistercoris
TTTTACTCTTTGGAGATTCCGGCTCAATCCCTTCATACACATACACCAGCTTTGCCAGAACACAGTTATTCTTCCAGTTATTCTCTCCAGTCTCCAGATCCCCTTTCATCTCTTTGAACTGCAGGGATACATGGTCTTCATCCGCATCAATATACAGAAACTCAACTGCCTTTTTCTCCGGCTTTTCTTCCTTCTGTTGCGGGAATGCCAGTTTATGCAGTTTATTCTTGACGGTCTGTTTGCTCACCTGGTCTGTCAGGCTTGTTTCTTCCCCTGCTTTCCGGTATGAAGTCTGAACCGCCTCCTCCAGCAGTTTCGCTTCAGCGTCTTCTGTCAGCCGCTCATGGCTTTCTATCCCTATAATCCGATCCAGCAGATAAGCGCTTTCTCTGGTCTGTTTATTCCGGAACAATGTCTTTTCAAAGCAAACAGTTCCAAGACATGTTGTCAGCTTTTTCCCATCGGTCCTTACCACTTCCCAGGACTGCTTCCTTTTTGCGCTATCACAGAGCATCTGGTTGCAGTCTTCTAATGTCTCTTTTATGAGATCCAGCCCCAGAGCAATTACCTCATCGCGGATTCCATAAACAAAGGATGCCATATCCTTAGGGTCTTTCATAAAACTTTCAATTATCTTCTCTAATTTTTTAATGCCAGACTCTTCAAACTGTTGTATACTCTTAATCATAGGGAACACCTTCCTTTGTGCTATTGGTTTTGGTCGACTAATATAATAACACAAAACTGGTGTTCCCTTTTCTATGTGCCCTACAAAAATTTTACGCTAGCAAGGATGCCCCCTTTTTCCGCCCTGCATGGCTGATTACCATTACAGCTTCTGGTTTCCTGTAGACCAGACGTGTTTTCCCTTCGCCTGCTCCACTGTATTCTGTGCCATAACGCCTACCAGTCTGTGAGGAACGTACGGCTCTTCCAGATATGTAATCTCGTCTTTTGTCAGACAGATCTCCGCTGCTTTCGCCATGCCTTCCACATGAGACAGCTTCGTTGCGCCGACCACCGGAGCGGTCACTTTTGTGAGCAGCCATGCAAGAGAGATCTCCGTCATGGACACGCCCCGTTTTTCTGCCAGTTCTGCCACGCGGCCGATAATTACTCCGTCCTCCTTCGCTGTCCCGTCGTATTTGAGCCTTGCGTAATCGTCTTCCTCGAGTCTCCTGGACGTCTCGCCCGGTTTCTTTGAGAGGCGTCCGCCCGCCAGTGCGCTGTACGGTGTCATGGCAATATTGTCTTCCCGGCAGAACTTCGCCATCTCCCGTTCTTCCTCGCGGAAGATCAGGTTATAGTGCCCCTGCACGGACACAAATTTCGCGAATCCTTCTTTTTCTGCCAAAGCGTTCGCTTTCGCAAGCTGATAGGCATAGCAGTTGGAAATCCCGATATATCTCGCCTTGCCTGCTTTCACCACATTGTTCAGCCCTTCCATAATATCATAGAGAGGTGTGGCATAATCCCACATATGGTAAATATACAGATCCACATAATCCATACCCAGATTCTCAAGACTCTTATCGATCATCTTCGTGATATGCTGCTGCGCGGGCACGCCCTGTTCGATCTCCTCCGGTGTGCGGGGGAGAAATTTCGTAGCAACTACAACCTCATCTCTCTTTGCGAAATCTTTCAGCGCCCGTCCCAGATACTGTTCACTTGTGCCGCTCTGATAGGCAATCGCCGTATCGTAGAAATTGATGCCTGATTCCAGTCCCCGGCTGACAATCTCACGTGTGTGTGCCTCATCAATCGTCCATGTATGCTGCCCGTTTGCGGCGTCACCAAATCCCATACACCCCATACAGATCCGGGATACATTCAAGTCTGAATTTCCTAATTTTGCATACTGCATCATTGCTTCTCCTTTCTTTCCGGCCTGATGCCAGTCTCTCCCATGTTTCTATTCTGTCATAAAACCGGCGATGCTTCAAATACTTAGAGTTCATGGTTTACAATGCTCCTGAAGCATATCTGAGAAAGATATTGCTCTTTCTGTAAACTGAGATTATAATACATATGCTTACGCTGCTTTTTTACAAGAGAGGGGAATTTGATCTTATGGAAAATGTACGTCAGACAGAAAATAAAATTACAGATGGAATCATCTGGAAACAGCTTCTGCTGTTCTTTTTTCCTATCCTGCTCGGAACGTTTTTCCAGCAGCTTTATAATACGATCGACAGCGTAATCGTGGGACAGTTTGTGGGAAAAGAAGCTCTTGCCAGCGTGGGCGGGTCTTCCGCCCAGATCGTCGCCCTTGTGGTAGGCTTTTTCACAGGGCTTTCCTCCGGCGCTGCCGTGACCATCGCCCAATTTGTCGGGGCAAGAAAAGAGGAGACTGCAAATGCCAGTCTCCACAATGCATACGCCATCGCTGCAGCCGGTGGTATCGCTCTTACATTTATCGGGATACTGACTGCTCCTTATCTGCTCCGCCTCATGAATACGCCGGACGAGATCATGAAAGACTCTCTGGTTTATCTTCAGATTTATTTTGCGGGCATCCTGTTCGTGCTCGTCTACAATATGGGCTCTGCCATCCTGCGCGCCACCGGGGATTCCAGAAGCCCCCTTTACGTCCTGATCGCCTGCTGTGTGATCAACATCATTCTGGACATGGCGTTTGTCCTCGTCTTCCAAATGGGAGTTGCAGGAGTTGCAGTCGCCACTCTGATCGCCCAGGCAGTAAGCGCCTTTCTCGTAACATACAAACTGATCCGTTCCGGCGGTCTGCTCCACCTCTCTCTGAGGAAGATCCGTTTCCACGGATCTCTGCTCAAGATGCAGTTAAAGCTCGGGGTTCCCACTGGCTTTGAGTCCATTTTGTTTGCAATCACCAATATCGCCATCCATGCTTCCATCAATACGTTTGGTACGGATACTGCAGCGGCATGGTCTGCATTTGGCAAACTGGACGCCATTTTCTGGATGGTCAGCACCGCGTTCGGCATCTCCATCACCACATTTGTCGGGCAGAACTACGGCGCCGGAAAGATGGACCGCGTACGCAGAAGCACCCGTGTCTGCCTGTGCATGGATCTTGTGGTGTCTTCTGCCCTTGTAGCAGTGCTGATCGTCACAAGAAGCATCCTCTTCCGTCTCTTTACCACAGATGACACCGTAGTGCAGATCGGCTCTGACATGCTCCTGTTCATTACCCCATGGTACGTCGTCTATGTGTTCATCGAGGTGCTCACCGGATCACTCAGAGGCCAGGGAAATGTGATCGTCCCTGTAGTGATTACCCTGCTTGGAGTCTGCGTCTTAAGGATCATCTGGCTGGCAGGCGTGATGAAGATTTCTCCCACGATCCATGCCATTATATTCAGCTATCCGGTCACATGGGTGATTACCGCTCTGGCATTTATCGGATACTATCTGTGGAAAGACAGACACATTGCCTGAAACATGGCAAACTTTTATTTCATTTCTTTTTCCCAGTAACGGATCACGTTGACCTGCGCTTCATCCCCGAGCTTCTCCATTGTCTCGATTTCTTCTGCGGACAGCTCAACTTCCGCGGCCTTCACGGCATCCTCCACCTGATAAACTTTCGTTACTCCGATGATCGGAAGGGTTCCTTTCGCGATTGCCCAGGCGATCGGAATCTGTGCTGCTGCCACATGATGACAGTCGGCAATTTCCTTCAGGCCGGCATTCAGCTTCTCCAACTGCGGAAGCATCGGATTGTAGGTTTTTCCCCGGTCTGAGTCTTCCGGGAACGGATGTGCTGTGTCATACTTTCCGGTCAGCGCTCCCTGTTCAAGTACCATATATGAAAAGAAAATGATATCGTTCTCTTTACAGTAGTCCAATATACCTGAAGTTTCTGAAGACCGGTTTCAGATCTTCCTTTGTCAGATTTCCTCCAAATGTTCCGTCATTTCCCCATGCCCATGCTCCAAGAGCGATTTTAGGCATTGCTTTTATTTCTGCCATGTTGTTTTCCTCCTGTCATTCTATCCTGTTCTTTAATAAATTTTTTATCCGGTCTATTTCTTCACATCCAATAGTTTGGTGCCCTCCGGCGGATTACAGTCTACCGCGCCTACGATCCTGTGAGGTTCATATGGTTCTTCCAGAAATGCGATGTCTTCCTCTGTTAATTTCACCGAAAACGCTCCGGCTGCATCATCAAAATGGGACGCTTTCGTAGCCCCGATGATCGGCGCTGTTACTCCTTTTGCCCATTCCCATGCCAATGCGATCTGCTGCATTTTTGCACCATATTTTTCTGCCAGAAGATGAACCCTGCGGACAATTTCCATATCCTGTTCCTGAGTCCGGTCATATTTTCCCATAGCTGCCCGGTCTGTTTTGCTGCGAATAGAATCCGAATTCCATTCCGGCCGGGTCAGATGCCCGGCTGCAAGAGGGCTGTAGGGCATGAGGGATACATTCATCTGACGGCAGATGGGGATCAGCTCATGCTCGTCTTCCCGATAAAGAAGATTGTAATGATTCTCCATAGCCGCAAACTGTGCCCACCCGTTATCCCGGGCGGCAAGCTGCATATTATAGAATTGGTATCCGTACATAGCCGATGCCCCGATAGCACGTACTTTCCCGGATACCACCAGATCATTCAGCGCCTCCATTGTCTCTTCAATCGGTGTATCATAATCAAAACGATGGATAATGTACAAATCCAGATAGTCTGTGCCAAGCCGTTTCAGACTGCCTTCGATTTCCCGGTGGATCGCTTCAGAAGAAAGTCTTCCGGGATTAAAGTAGACTTTGGAAGCAATAACAACTTTATCTCTTGAAATATTTCTTCTGAGTGCCTTTCCAAGATATTCTTCACTGGTTCCTTCTGAATACCCGTTTGCAGTATCAAAGAAATTAATTCCGAGGTCAAGAGCATGTTTTACGATTTCCTCTGTCCCGGTTTCATCCACTGTCCAGTCATGCAGTGTTCCCGGTTTTCCGAAGCTCATGCATCCTACACAGAGCTTCGATACCTCGATATCCGTGTTCCCAAGTTTTGCGTATTCCATATTCATCACTCCCTTGCCTGTCAGCATCTATAGATTCATGCATTTCCCGATGACGTCTCCGGTGCGGAGATACTCATACGTCGGCATTTCAAAAAGAACAGGTTTCAGAGTATGGTAATCGATTTTTCCTGCTTCGTTCAGCACATTCTCTTCCGCATAAACACCGTCGATCTTGCAGATAAAGTTATCGAAGCCTTCCGTCTCGTAGATGTCATCCACAGTACAGTCCATGACTACCGGAGCCTCGTCAATTACCGGCGCACCTGTTCCCTCTGTATGGAATACAAACATATCTGATTTATCTACTTTATTCCCGCTGACACATCCCGTACGGTCTGCTTTCTTCAGCATAGCCTCATCTACGATATTTACTGTCAGGGCACGGGTTTCTTTGATTCCCTGATTCGTATAATGTGACTTTGCGAGGCTGACCATGATCCGGTCATGTCCCATAATTCCCACATGTCCCACCAGAACATAATTCGGTTTTTCATTTACCATCGTTCCTACTACAACAAGCGGTGTAGGATAAAGTGCAAGGCTCTTGCCAATATTCTTCTTCATATTCCTGTACTTCCTTTCGCTTTTAAGCTGTTTTCTGCCTTCGCGTATATTGTAAGACGAATCTGTTCCCAAGTCTAATGCCTGTCTTTTATCGTCTGTCATACTTTTTACGAATGATAATTCTGTTTCATTCCCATAAACAAAGTAACCAATATGGATATATTGTTTTACTCTATACCCATATTGGTTACTTATAGTCAATATTATATTATGAAATATATTTGTTCAAAATACCATCATTCCCAGGATGGCGATATTACCGTCCGCTTTCACACCTGCTATCTGATAGCTGTTTCCATCGGACTTTTTATACATTTTGATCTCATCGCCATAGAAACTCTGCGTCACATAGTGCAGTTCCAGTTCCTTTACACAATGCTGATCGTAGAACTCCGGTGAAAACACGTTCTCCATAAGATTTACATACCTGAGATTTGCCATATGCCGGCTCTTATCGAGATCGGAGTACTGCACTCTGTGAGAATACACATACTCCATCCCTGATAAATCCCGTTTTATTTTCGCAAAAGGCGCCAGTGCGGTCTCCTCGTCACATACTGCATCCTGCGGCATCTCGATATCTGACAGTTTCCCTATTTTCTGTGTATCCGGATGGAAGACACAGCTTTCCAGTCTCCCCAGAGCATATATCTCATTGTCTGCGGAAACTTTCAGATCCTGCCATATCCTGAAAATAGTATAAATATGCACGCACGCCGATCAGACCGTGTGCATCGGAATCCCGAAACATAGGCATGTATTCTTTCGTAAATTTACGAATGATTTCCATAACAGCCTCCGTGATATCTTTCTGATTTATATTAATTGAAAATTTCCAGTTCCCCGAGTCCTTTTTGCAGCCGGATGATATCCCAGGGCAGGAATTCCGTGATCCCCAGAGCTACAATGTCAAACTCAGCCGATACATCTTTGATCAGACGGAGTATCTGATCCAGAGTCATCTCCCCCACCGCATACTCCACCGGCGGGATATGAGGCTCTGCACAGAGCAGGGAGCGAAAATCCGCCGGGGAGATCACGTCCAGATCCCAGTGGATCATCACATGCTTATATCCGTTCTCCCTGAGCCAGGCAAGGAGCGGCCCGCTGTCTTCTGCAAGCTGATCCGGTGTCAGAAACTTCATCTGGTATTCTTTCTGGTACTCTTCCTCCCACACTTCCAGATGATCCACCACGATCCCGGCATATATGACATCTTTCTTATCAAATGGATGTTTCACCATAGCCGCAAAGTCCGGGGCTCCGTCTCCGATCAGATTCCCCAGTACCATAGCGTGTTCATGGGAAGAATCTTTCGGTCTTGTAAAATCCGGGTGAGCATCAAACCAGATGATCGCGGTGTCCTCCGGATATTTCCCGTGCAGATAATCAAAGGGCGCCTGTTCCACGGAGCAGTCTCCGCCGAGCACGATGATCCTGTCCGGATCTTTCTCCTCACAGATCGCATAGGCTGCTCTCTGCTGCTCCATCAGTTCATTCTTCCATGCGATACCGTCTGTGACCGGAACTGTGTCAGCGAAGTTCATCTTCACCGGAACTTCCGCACATTCCATATGCTCACCTCTCGGTGCTATCATATCCAGAATACGGCTGCCCTCATAATAGGGCGGATTCACACCGCCCTGCCATTCCGGAAATGTTAAACGAAGTGTCTTCTTTTTCATGACTTCTCCTCCAGAATAATGTCTAATTTGCATCTACTATTTCTGCGTTGATCTCGTCAAGTGTCATATCTGCTATTCCATATTCCTCAGCAATCCGGCTTGCCTTCTTCATAGCTTTCAGCCCTTTACTTTCCTGTTCCTCTTCCAGTTTCATACTGAATGGGATCCCGTTCTCACGTATAAGCCGTGAAATGCACATACGCATATAGGTCGGAAGGTCTATTCCAAGCCGCTCGCAAATATTTGATGCTTTGATCTTCGATGCATCATCTGTGCGAAATTGAATTAATGTACTTGACATAATACCATCTCCTTTCTGATAGTAGTATATCATAAATGCAATCAATTGTATGTAGTTACATTCAATTGATTGCATTTATTACAGTTTTTCTCAAAAAGGCAACTCTAGAGACATCCATTTCAAATTATTCAAACTGGCTGTAATAAAGCTTCGCATAAGCCCCGTCTTTCGCCAGAAGTTCTTTATGATTGCCCTGCTCGATGATATTTCCTTTTTCCATGAACAGAATCATATCCGCGTCGCGGATCGTTGACAGTCTGTGTGCGATCACGAAACTGGTACGCCCTTTCATAAGTTTCTTCATCGCCTTGCCGATCTCCACCTCGGTACGGGTATCCACACTCGATGTCGCCTCATCAAGGATCAGAACCGGCGGGTTGCACAGGAATACTCTGGCAATAGTGAGGAGCTGCTTCTGCCCTGCGGACAGGTTGGATGCCTCGTTGTCGAGTACGGTGTCGTAGCCTTTCGGCATGGTCCGGATGAAGTAATCTACTTTAGCGGCTTTTGCAGCTTCTTCGATCTCCTCGCGCGTGGCATCCGGTTTACCATAGGCGATATTTTCTGCCACAGTACCGCCGAACAGCCATGTATCCTGAAGCACCATACCGAAGTTCTGCCTCAGTCCGCTTCTTGTCATCTCTGTGGTCGGCACGCCGTCTACAGTGATGTTTCCGCTGTTGATCTCATAGAAGCGCATAAGCAGATTGATAAGGGTTGTCTTTCCTGCCCCCGTACTTCCCACGACTGCGATCTTCTGTCCCGGCTCCGCATGGAAGCTGATGTCTTTCATCAGGAGCTTATCCGGATCATACCCAAAGCTCACATGGTCGAATGAAATGTGCCCCTCGGCGCGCGCGATGTCTGCAGCCGCCTCTTTGTCCGGAATCTCTTCCGTCTCATCGAGAAGCTCAAAAGTTCTCTCCGCGGACGCAATCGCTGACTGCAGGGAGTTGATCATATAAGACGCCTCTGTCATCGGCTCTGCTGTCTGGTTCACGTACTGGAAGAACGCCTGCACGACACCGACGGTCATCGTACCGTCCAGCATGGCCTTTCCGGCGATCACAGCAACCACCACGTGGGCAAGTCGTGTGAGCAGACGGATCAGCGGGTTGACACAGTTTGTCAGGAAGTCAGCCTTCTGGTTGGCGATCCGGTTCTCCTCTGCTGCTTTCTTCACCTGTTCGATACTCTGCTGCTCGTGATTATATGCTTTGATCACGTCTCTTCCTTTATAATATTCTTCCGCGATACCGGTCAGCACTCCGATCGTCTCCTGCCTTGCCGCCGCGCTCTCCAGACTCATTCTCGAGACTGCCTTGGTCACAAGGATCGCTGCCAGCATGAACAGCAGGAAGATCAGTGTGAGAGGCACACTGTAGATAAACATCACGATCAGTGAGCCGATGATCGTGCCGATCGCGACGATCAGTTTCAAAAGTCCAGTCTGCAGGACTTCCGCCACCTTGTCAAGGTCACTGGTCACACGGCTTAAGATCTCGCCCGCCTTATTCCGGTCAAAGAACCGCAGGGGCAGCCGGTTCAGCTTGCAGGAAATCTCTGTCCTCAGTGTGCAGGTCAGCGTCTCCGCCACATTAGCCATCAGATAGGACTGTAGGTAATAGAAGATCCATGTGAAGAAATACTGAACAGTAAGCTGGAAAAGTTCCCGTCCCATATGATCCCATGTAATGGCAAAGGGAGTGCCGCTTTTCCACGCTGCCTGAATATTCGTCCAGAGCAGGTCGATAACCTTTGCGCTGTAGACAGGATTCCAGATACTGAGCCCCACATAAATGATGATCGAAATACCCACTATGGTCAGACGCACTCTCTGTCCGTGCAGCCTTTCCGCAAGGCGCACAGTCGTTTTCCATACATTCTGCGCCTTATTTACATTCTGTATTTTCTTAACGTTCTGTGCCATGATCCTGCGCCTCCTTTGTCTGTGAATCTGAAATCTCACGGTAAACAGGACAGTTTTCCATCAGCTCGTCGTGTGTTCCTTTGCCGACCATCTCTCCCTCGTTGATGACGATGATCTGATCCGCATGGCGGATCGAGCTGACTCTCTGTGCGATGATCACGACCGCAGCATCCTTTGTCTCAGGGGCAAGAGCCTTTCTGAGCGCTGCGTCCGTCTTAAAGTCAAGGGCTGAGAAACTGTCATCGAATATATAGAGTTCCGGCTTCTTGACCAGCGCTCTGGCAATAGAGAGACGCTGCTTCTGTCCGCCGGAGAAGTTTGTTCCTCCCTGTGCCACATAGGAATTCAGCCCGTCGGGCAGAGAACCGATGAAGCCTCCCGCCTGGGCAATGTCCGCCGCATGCATCAGTTCCTCGTCCGTCGCGTCCGGCCTGCTGTAACGCAGGTTGTCAGCGATGGTTCCTGAGAACAGCCATGCTTTCTGCTGAACATATCCGATATGATCCCGGAGATGCTCCTGTGTCACCTGTCTGATGTCCGTTCCGTTCAGCCGGATACTTCCTGCTGTTACGTCATGGAACCGGAGCATCAGAAGAGCGATGGTGGATTTCCCGCTTCCTGTACCACCGATAATCGCCGTCGTCTCGCCCCGCCGGCAGGCAAAGTTCAGTCTGTGGAGTGTATTCTCCTCCGCATCTGCGAATCGGAACGACACATCCTTAAACGCAAGCACTTCTTTCTTTCTGTCTTACTCTTTCTCTGATTCTGCCGGATTCTCCGTCACCATGTCCGTGATCTCCGGCGAATGATCGAGCACCTCCCGGATCCGTTCACAGCACTCCAGCGCTCTTGGCAGTGTCAGGATGACCATCTGAGCCATCATGAGGAACTCTTACCTGTGCTGCTGCCCGAGTTTTTCTTTGTTGATGAGCTGCCCGAACTCGTGCTTGTGGTACTCTTATTGCCCGGTTTCTTGCTGTCGTTTCCTCCACAGGCTGTGGCTGACACTGCCATCATCGCCACCATTCCCAAAATCAGGCCTTTCTTCATAAATCCTTTTATCTTCTTTTCTGTTGTGTTTCTTTTCTGCATGTTCTTTGTCCTCTCTTTCTTATAGCAGGATTTCAAAGGCTTCTCTGCTATGACTGTTCCTGTTGCCTCTGCCTTTGATGGTTCTTATTATCAGGCACAGACCTTAACCAATCCTGAACGAATTCTTAATAAATCTGAAATCTTTCGTTTTCTGAAGAGGGACATCTATTTTTTCTGCCAGATAATTTTCTAACTGTTTCAGCAGCTCTGAGCAGTAATCTTCTGCGTATTTTCCAGAAGAATCCATCCCGCATCGGATCTCAGTCTTCCCCACAGCTTCTGTCCTTTTCCCATGCGTTCTTCCGCGATCTCCAGATCATAGGAATCCTCCGTAATGCTTCCCAGTCTGACATACTCCGTACCTGCACCTGTGTAGAGCGGCACTGATTCAGCCAGCAGTTTCACTCTGTAGGGCAGTCTGCTGTTTGTTGTTTTCCCGTCCATAATGTAAATCCTCCTTCTCCATTTATCTTTTATAACAGTTCATCCATCTGATCTCCGGCATCATTCTTCAGACTCTCAATCCCCCGGCGGATCTTCCGGCAGATACCGTAATTATCCCTGCCATTTGTCTCCAGACGGTGCAGTCTGTCCTTAGGCAGTCTGATCCTGTGCGAATGTTTCATATGTGGTCAACCTCCTTATGAATGATAGTAATGTTTGTAATGTTACAGTTCATTTCGCGCCATTCGCAATCACCGGAAGTGCCAAAAGGCACATTCCGGGATTGTAAGCGGTCGCCAAGGTCTCGGGCAAGCCCGGACTTTGGCTCGTCACCCACAAAAAATGCGCCCGGTTATTCTGACAATAACCGGGCGCACCCGACATCTTCTCGACACGAGATCATTGCGATGATGTGTCCTCCGATGGTCGTATAAGATTCTTAAAAGGGCCTTTTTCATCTGCTTTCCTGCAGGCACCCTCATTATAATACTTATATCTCTGATGTCAACACTTTTTTTCCTGTGTGCAAAATCGAATAATGAAAATCACAGCCAGAGTAGCGGCCTCTGCCGCCGCAGCCGCGGCCCACACCCACGCTTCTCCGAATATCACCGGTACAAGAAAAATTGCCGCAGCCTTTATCACAATCCCTCTGCTGACCGCGATGATATTGGATTTCCATGTCTGCTTTGTCGAGTAATAATAAGCGGTAAAGATAAGGTTCACGGCCATAAACAGAAAAGATAATGCAAATACCGGAAGAGCTTTCGATGCCATCTCCACCAGCTCCGGCTCATTGTTGAACAGCCTTACTGCCGGAACCCGGAATATTGCAAGGATCACATATATCACCACGGAAGCCGTCAGATTGATCTTCATTCCTGCCCGGAAATCATTGCGCAGTTCTTTCTTATCATTCCTGCCGTACGCCAGACCCCACAATGGCTGAAGTCCCTGCGCCACACCGGAGAGGATCGCATTCGCCAGCGAATAGATGAAACTAAGAACGCTGAAAGTCGCTACGCCCATATCTCCCAGAGTGCCTGAGAGCGCCCAGTTGTAGCAGAAAGCTGTGACAGGCGTATTCAGCTGGGAAAAGCACTCCGGCACACCCCGGTTGCAGATCTTCTTCATCAGAGCAAAAGAAGGTGTATACCTGCATATCCTGAGGTTTCCCTTTTTTCGGATAAAATGACTGATGAGGATTACAAAGGAAAGGAGCTGTCCCAGCCCCGAAGCTACTGCTGCTCCCATGATCCCCATCTGCATGGGAAAGATAAATAGCCAGTCCAGAAATATATTTGCTGCTGCTCCTGCGCACATTCCCCAGAATGACAGTCCCGGAGCCCCGTCATTTCTCACGAAGATAGCAAGGCAGTTGCTTAAAAGAAACGGGATTGCAAACGCAGTATAAAAGAACAGATATTCTTTCGCCAAAGGGAGAGCCTGCTCGCTGCTCCCGCACAGGCGGGCGATCTGTTCCGGAAATGCCATTCCTGCGATCAGAAGCAGGATCGAGAGCAGAAGTGTGAGTACCAGCGCTGTCATAAACGCATCGTTAGCCCCTTTCTTATCTCCCCTCCCCAGCCGTATGGCGATCACGGTAGACCCGCCCATAGCAAACAAAGTTGAGAGCGCCACCAGTGTGGTGATGAACGGGACTGTGATGTTGACCGCTGCAAGCGCCAGAGCTCCGACGCCCCGCCCCACAAAGATGCCGTCTACGATATTATAGAGATATGTAACACACAGTCCTCCGGCAGACGGAAGTATATAGAAAAAAATCTGCCTGTTTTTTGAATTCATTTGATTTTACCTCCTTAAATCAATTCACCCAGTCTGCTTCTTGACAGCTGGAACGTTTCACAGTATATTCTGTATAGTAACTAGACAGTCAAGAGGTAATCTTAAAAAATGAAAGACAAAAAACATTCCGCTCTTCTTACAATCAGCGAGTTCTCCCGTATCTCAGAAATCAGCAGAAAAGCCCTGATCTTTTACGACAATACCGGAGTCTTTTCCCCGAAGTACACGGCTCCCAATGGATACCGCTACTACGCCCACGAACAGATCTATGTCATATCAGTGGTCAATATCTTAAAAGAACTTGGGATGCCGCTCTCCCAGATCAAAGAATACACATCCGGCATCACTCCGGAAAACGCCGCGTCCCTGCTGAAAAGCCAGGGCATACGTCTACGCCGGAAGATTGCAGAACTTCAGTCCATTCAGGATATGCTCGATATAAGACGAAAGAAGTTAAAAGAAGGATGTGATGAAAATACTGACACAGTCCAGGTCAGGCATTTTGAAGAAACTCCTGTCTTTGTCAGCGATGATTTCAGGGCAGAACGGGCACATCTCCCGGATGACATATGGCTGGGATTCTATATGAAGTGTAAGGAAAAAGACGTTTCTTTCGGATATCCGGAAGGATATCTTGTGCCGGAGAACGATCTGCTGAAAGAGCAGACAAATCAGGTAACCAATATTCTGGCTTATGTCAATGATGCGCAATATGCAAACAGAATCATTCCCGCAGGAGATTACGTAACTGCCTGCGGCAGGGGCGGACTGGAGGATGCGGCAGATATTTACCGTAGACTGTTTCAGTTTATCAGGAACGAATGTTTCCGGATCTCGGGAAATGCTTACGAAGAACGGCTGATCGACGAGGTGGGGAGCACGGAGAAAAACGGGCAGATTATAAGAATACGGATTCCCGTACATATATAGAACGGGAATCCGTACATAATAGTCGATGCAGCTGACTGTTTTCCACCTCAGGATTCGGAAACTCTCCTAGTTTCCAAACAATTTTGCAACTGCCGGCACGATCTCCTTGATGATGGTCCGGGAAGTGTTGATACACAGATCAAAGTTCAGCTTATCTCCCCATTTGTGCCCGGTATAGAACTGATAATACTTCGCACGTTTCTTGTCGATTCCAAGTATATGCTGCTTCAGTTCTTTGTCCGTCATCTCCTCTTCCTCTGACGCCTTTTCCAGACAGCGTTTTATCTTGCTCTCCATATCTGCATAGACAAACATGCGGAACGGCTCATGTTCTTTTAAGATATAATCCGCACAGCGTCCGACGATCACGCAGTCTGACTTCTGAGCCATCTCCGTGATGATCCGCGCCTGTTCCTGGTAGACAGCCATGCTCTGGTCAAAGACCGGTGTGGGCGCCGGATAGAAACTCCGCCCGATATGGATCGGAAACGAAAATACCGGCTGGTGCTCTACGATGGACTGTACATACTGTTCCGACATTTCTGTTCTCTGGGCGATCTCACTGATAATCTCCTGGTCATAATAGGCAAACCCCAATTCTTCTGAGAGCCTGCGCCCGAGTTCTCTGCCTCCGCTTCCAAACTCGCGCCCGATCGTAATGATCCTGTTCATACTCATCCCTTCCTTTCCGTACTGAGTTGTCTTGTATATTTTATCATCTCATGGATGACATAGAAAGCAACAATAAGCTCTGTGACTGGCATCGCAAACCAGATTGCATTTCCGCTGAATACCGCCGGGAGCAGATAGATCAGGATGCCGCTGATCACAAGACCTCTTGCCACCGACGCGATGAATGCGGTCTTCGGCTTCATCAGCGCCTGGAAATAATAGGTCGAAAAGATATTGAGCGGCAGGAGCAGGAAAGACAGTCCGTAACACCGGAATATCGTGGGCGCAATCTCCAGTACTTCCTCCGTAGGCGTCATGAAGAACCGGATGAATACATTCGGGATCAGCATACTGAGCGCTGTCCACAGGATACTGAATACCGCCACAGTACCCAGCGCGTACTTCAGAGTATCACGTATCCTGTTCCCCTGGCCCGCGCCAAAGTTCGTGGATATGATCGGCTGAGACGCCTGCCCCACACTGTAAGCACTGCATTGTACAAAAGTACTGATGTTGACAATGATCCCATAGACCGAAAGTGCATTCGTGCCGAGATAGACCATAATCTGCCGGTTGAATAAAATCGTCAGTATCCCCATCGCCACATCGATGAAAAAAGTAGAAAATCCTGTCGCCGTGATCTCCCTTAATTTTCTCATAAGCTTTTCCGGTTTTACAAGACGGAGTGTATTCTTTTTCGTAAAGAAATGCGACATCATCGCAAGGAAACTGATTGTGGAACCGATCGCTGTCGCAAGTCCGGCTCCGAACGCGCCCATGTCACATGTAAACACAAAGAAATAATCTCCGAATATGTTGAAGATCCCTCCGGCAAGTACTGCCCCTGTTGCCAGCGCCGGGTTCTTGTCATTTCTCAGGTAGGCAGCCAGCATCTGGTTAAACAGGAAAAACGGGATCGCAAATTTGATCGGAAGCACATACTCTCTCGCCAGTGTAAGCGTGTTGTCCTGGGCTCCGAATATAAGCAGCAGTTCTCTGTCAAATAGAATGATAATCAGCCAGATGACCGCCGCAAGGATCACAGATCCGATCACAGATGCCGTAAAGTATTCGTTCGACTTTCTGACGTCTCCGTCCGCCTTTCCCCGAATCGTGCTGAAAAGTACAGATCCGCCTATTCCCATCAGAAGCCCGAAACTGTAGATGATGTTCCATACCGGAGCCACCACCGCCAGCGCTGCGGACCCCTCCGGTCCATGGTACTGTCCGACCATCGCCATATCAACGATAGAGTAGATGGAAGTAATCAGCGCGCTTCCAAATGCCGCCGACAGATACTTAAAATAGATCGTTTTGATCTTTCCATTCAGAAAATCCATTTTCTCATCCTCCTGTGATAAACCTGATAATTAATCACCGGAAGTGCCAAAAGACACATTCCGGGATTGTAAGTGTTCGCCAAGGTCTTGGGAAAGCCCGGACTTTGGCTCATCGCCCACGCAAAAAACCGGATAAGGAATAAGTATCTCAACTTATCTCTTATCCGGTTTCTCATTTCTGCTGAATGATTTCCCTCCGAGGATCAGGCATCTCAGCCTGCCTCTTATCCGGCTGACACTGTTTTCTCCCAGCGGCCAGCCCTCCGAGCAATGTGTAGTCTAGCATAAGATTTTCTCTATGTCAAATCCAGCCCTTTCTTCATATATTTTTTCGCTTTACAATTTTTAATTCATACCCCAGCGCACTTAATATATTACAAAAACATCTCAATGATGGACTGTTTTCTTTTTTCTCAATCCGCGAAATCACCTGCTGTCTGCTCCCTGTCATTTCTGCCAGAGCACTCTGAGTTATTTTTTCTGCTTTCCGCAGCGCTGTCATCTCTCCTATTAAACGATACTCCTCTCTGCTGTCATCCCATACTTTTTTAAACTCCGGATTCTCTCGCTTTTTCTTTTCTATAGTCTCGCTAACATCGACCTTTTTAAAGGGCATAACTATACCTCCACTCTAAATAAACAGTTTTCCCAATTGCTTTCCTAATTCTTTCGCTCTTGTTTCAACTATCTTTTTGTCTTTTTTCTCTGTTTTATTCTTTTGTTTTCTGCAGGCATGAAGCAAATACATATTATTTCCATCCGCTGCTACGTAAAAAATACGATTATGCTTATAAAAATATACTTCATACACTTTCTTCTCCCAGCGTTTAAATCTGACACTGTCCATCTTTTCTTCTTCAAGGCATTTTAATACCGAATATCCATCCACCTGTTCATCGACAGAGAGTGAATTTATATATTCAAGAATTACGTTCTTTCCGGATTTAGATTCATAAAAATATAAATTCATATTTTCTCCTTTTATTTTACAACTTATTTATTGTTTTTTCAACATGAATCCGTATGTTTATCACATTTTATCCCATATCGATTAAAGCCTGTAAATAGACTTCCAACCGCCTTTTTGCATCTGAATCAAGTTTTTCATACTTGTTGATCAGTGCATATTCTTTCGAGTTCTTATCGATTACAACGTAATCTGTCTGCCTGTGTTCCTTAGGGTTTTTACTATCTGTATCCAATAGCAGTTCATATGGGGAAACTTCCAGTACATCACATATAATCATTATTTTATCAGCCGATGGATTTGTACCTTTTCTCCGCCAATCACTAATCGTACTCTGAGATATACCGGTTCTTTTTGCAAATTCTATTTGCGATATCCCCTTTTCCTCAAGATATCTATATATGCGTTCACTGATCAACATAATCGTTCCTCCTTTATGTCATATATATTTTTTTAGCATCATTGATTTATCGTATATACGTTATACTATCGTAAAAAACAGGAGTGTGTCAATCCCTTTGACCCACTCCCTTAATGCGAAATATTCATATATCTAATATTTATCCATCTGTAATGCTTTTCTAGCATATTGTATAAACTTCTCCGCCGCGATCCCGAACGGCTGCTGCCGTTTCCACGCAAGCGCGCAGGTCGCAGCCAGTTCCGGTTTCAACGGACGGTATGTCAGCTTCGTCTGATCCCAGAAATCGACTGAACCACATGTATTGATCGAATATGCGAGCTGCTGGTTTGCCATAACCGCGCTTCCGGCAGGCAGATTGCTTGTCATCAGTACGTTGAGCCTGTTATAATACTCTCCGAACCAGTTCGCAACCTCGCTCTGTATACTTGCTCTTCTGGGCATGATCAGCGGAACGTCCACTAGATCCTCTGGTGTGATATACTCCTTTGCCGCAAGCGGTGCGTCCGGATGCATGGTAACCACACAGGTTTCTTTTCCTGCAAGACGGATAAAATCATACTTTTCCAGATCGACAGGCTCGAGCAGCAGACCGATATCGGTCAGTCCCCGGTCCATCCGCTCCGTCACATGATCCGCTGTGGCCGTATACAGGTCAAATGTGACAAGAGGATATTTGTCATGAAAGGGACGGATCAGCTCAGGCAGCCGCTGCACGGCTCTTAAGTCCCCGCATCCGATCGATACAGTGCCCTCCACCTGCTCTTCCTGAGTAATAAGTTCCCGCTCTGCCTTATCGACCAGTTCCAGGATCTCCTCTGCCCTGCGGCGGAGCAGAATACCCTCGTCCGTCAGGGAAATTTTCCTTGTTCCCCTTATGAACAGCTTCACCCCTATCTGTTCCTCCAGTTGCGAGAGCTGCCGGCTCAATGTAGGCTGTGTAATGTGAAGCACCTGTGCTGCCCGCGTGATGCTCTCCTCTCTTACAACTGTCAGGAAATACCTTAGTACTCTTATCTCCATAGCATGACCTCCTCATTGCCAACTGACCGTTTTCTGCCGGAAAGGACAGCCCCCGTTATCTTGATTCGTCTCAGAACCGGTTATGCTGCCATACGTTTTATACTGCGTCAACGGTAAGATTTCTCGTAGATTGCAGCACATTCCTCATCTGTCATCTCCACCGGATCAGCCTGGAACAGTCCTCCCATAGTCGCGCGCGCGTTCTTTGCCAGCGTCATGCACTCGTCTTTTTGAATCCCGTAGTCAGACATCTTCAGATCAGCTACACCGCACGCCTCCTGCAGCTCCACAAGAGCTGTGACAAAGTCCATCGGATCTTTTGCGTCCTTTTTCCCGAGAGCCTGAGCCATGCGGATGAACCTGTCGTCACAGCAGTGCTTGTTGATAAAATGCGTGTAATACTCTTTCGAGATCATGATAAGCCCTGCGCCGTGGGGAAGCTCCTGGTGATAGGCGCTCATGGCATGCTCCATCGCGTGTTCGCTCGTGCAGGCTCCCACAACCATCGAATATCCGGACATTGTATTGGCAAACGCCACATGTTCACGGGCTTCCATATCACTGCCGTCCTTTACTGCGCGCGCAAGATATCTGCCGATATTCTCGATCGCGGCAAGCTGCACCATATCTCCCATCAGGCTGGTAACGCCTGATATGTATCCTTCTGTTGAATGGAACAGTGCGTCGAATCCCTGATATGCCGTAAACTTCGGTGGAACCGTCGCCATCAGCTCCGGATCTACAATCGCGAGTACTGGAAACAGGCTGTCCATGCCGCCGCAGCCAATCTTCTCGTTGGTTTCCGGGTTCGTCACCACGCCCCACTGGTCTACTTCCGAACCGGTACCTGCTGTAGTCGTGATCGCGATAAGACGAAGCGTTGGATTCACAAGGGGCTGCATCTTACCTGTCGCTCCTGCCACATAGTCCCACAGATCTCCCGGCTGGAGCGCGTACATCGCCATAATCTTCGCCGCGTCCATAACAGAACCGCCGCCCAGGGCCACAACGAAATCACAGCCATTATCGCGGGCGAATCTTCCGCCCTCTTCCACTACGGATTTCAGCGGGTTTGCTCCGACTTTGTCAAAAAGCACAGTCTCCACTCCCGCCTGATGAAGCTCGTTCATCGTACGGTCCAGAGAGCCATTCTCCCTCGTTGATTTACCGTTTGAAATAACGACCATTGCTTTCTTTCCGGGCATAACCTGCTCATGAAGATGACTGAGCTGGCCAGCGCCAAAGAGTACTCTTGTAGGATTAAAGAAATTATACATTGTCATATACCTCCTGATTCATACTGAACTACTGTTGTTTATCTATATCAAACCGCATATGGAGCAGGCGCAGACCGTCCATATGTGGAAGATACCATTTATTTCTGCTCCGGCTTCTAGCCGATTACCCGGAATTCTTTCCATTTTCCCCTGCAAAACCGTATCCAGAAGAAGAGCGAACGGATCATCCAGTCCAGACACATGGCGGACGCAATGCCGATTACGCCCAGGCCCATCCAGATCCCGAACAGGACCGAGAAGAACACACGGCAGCCAATTGTTGAAAAGACGCTGACATACATTGTGAACTTCACGTCCCCTGCCGCCCTCAGCCCGTTTGCAAGCGCTCCTGAGAAAGGATAGAACATCGCGTTGAAAACATTATGTATCGTAACCAGGATCACGACGAGATGCGCCGCCTCAGCAGAAATTGCATATCCTCTGAGTATAACGGGCGTTACCAGCAGGATCAGACCGTTCCAGAGAACAGACGCCAGAAATGTGATCCGGAGCAGTTTTCTCATATAATAATCCGCGGCTTCTCTGTCTCCGGCTCCCATGCACTGTCCGATCACCGTGACAAAGGCAAGCCCCAGCGCGGTTCCCATTAGCGCCGCTACGGACCAGAAACTCTGTGCCACGCCGTTGGCCGCGATCTGCACCGTCCCGAAAAGAGCGGTAATACTGCTTAATCCCACCTTCACTAACTGAAACAGACCATTCTCAATCCCATTCGGCACCGCAATCCTGAGAATACGCTTCACCATGCTTTTTTGAAAACAGAAAATCTCTTTCCATTCAAGCCGCACAAGGACTGGTGTCTGGGAAAGCGATTCCCTGTCTGTCCTGTTCTGATGCGGGCTTTCCTTTCTTTCTCTCTGCCTGAAACACAGAAAGAGAATGACCACCGCAGAAAAAGTCCTCGCGATCAACGACGGATACGCGACGCCGGCCACACCGGCATGGAGTACAAATACGCCGATTGCATTTCCGGCAATGTTGATGCCGTTCGCCGCCAGTGATATGTTCATCGTTACATTCGTCTTCCCCATACTCCGGTAAACAGCCGCTCCTGCATTGTAGACTGCAATCGCAGGATAAGAGTAAGAGGAGATCTGAAGATAAGTCACACACGCCTCCATCACATCCTGATCCACCTCTCCGAACAGAAGCTGAAGGAGCGGCCGGCTGAATACAAGGGAGAAGGTCATCACTGCCGCTGAAAACACAGCAGATATCATCACGAGCTGACCTGCAGACAGATTCCCGTTCTTCCGGTCACGATTTCCGATGTACTGGCTTACAACCACAGCACCTCCGGACGCCAGTGCAGAAAACAGGAAGATAAACACTGTGTTGAACATATTTACCAGGGAGACGCCCGAAACGGCCGCCTCCCCTGCGTAACTTACCATGAATGTATCGGACACGCCCACCAGAACCTCAAGAAACTGTTCAAGGAAAAGAGGAAAGATCAAAACTTTCAGATCATGGTTGGAAAATATCTTCCTCTTATCCGGTATTGTCTTAGCAGGTTCTGTGAGCCGGCATATGAATTGCCTCATTGTAATTCACCGCCAGACATTATTTCTTACAGGTAAAGTATAGTTCTTGATCTTTGATATATCAAATACTTAATTTTAATGCTGATCCATGCCTGAAGAGCATTATTCTGGAATCCGAAATAACTTAAGATTCTGTATTCTGTCGATCAGAAAAGAAGAAACCGTAACGGTAATGACAGAATATATAATCTTTGAAATCGAAATATAGGACAGCGAAAGGCCTAATACTGTCAGATCTGTAAAAAGATACGCCCGTGATAATCTCCAGTGAGTAACATGGGAAATCGTAAGAGCCAGTGCGTCATCCCCGCCGCTTGACCCACCCTGACGTACAATGATACCGACGCCAATTCCTACAAAAACACCGCCGCTGACAGCAGCCAGAAACGGATAGGAAGATAAATCCGGCAGCATCGGCGGAAACATTTCCCAGATTTTATAAAAAAGCGAAATGCATGCAGTAGATATAACTGATATTTTTATAAATGTTCCTCCTAAATATTTAAACGCCAGCAGATAGCAGGCAATATCCAGTACCGGCGTAATATACGCCGGTGAAATACCGAACCAATGCTCTGTCAGAAGCATCAGCCCGATTACTCCGCCCTCGGTAATCCCTGTCTGCTGATGGATATTATGTATGCCAAAAGAGCAAATCATTGCTCCGGCTGCAATGGACGTGACCATCCTGACAGACAGTCCCCCGGTTAGTTTCTTTAATAATGCAGGCTTCTTTTTTTCCGACATAATGTTTTCTCTCCTTGTATTCATCTTTGTTCAAAGATATAATAAAGAATATAGTAACTATAATGTCAAGGAGTAGAACATGGAAAATTTATTTTCAATCGGCGAAGTATCAAAGTACCAGAACATTTCAAAACAAACTCTGATTTATTATGATAAAATCGGCCTGTTCCGGCCGGCTTACGTAGACCCCCAAAATGGATACCGCTATTACAGCGCTGGACAGATCGACTACCTGGATACGATTTTGATTATGAAAAAAATAGGTTTTTCCTTAAATGAAATCAAGTCCCATATGCAGCATTACAATATTGACAGCAGCTTGATTGCCCTCAGAAAGCAGGTAACTGTTATCGAACGGAAGATTGAGGAACTGCGTCTGATCCGCAGCAGAGTGCTGCATCGCTGCGAACAAATGGAAGCTTCTAAAGCATATCGGGGAAATGACGATGCGGTTATAGTCGAAGATATGGACGTTCAGTACATTCTGTTTCAGGATGTGAAAGAACCATATACATTAAAAGAAATCAGTATTGCGACCAAAAAATGCTTTGCTGATTCTTTTCAAAAGCAATTGCCGATCTTCTTTCAGAGCGGTGTGGTCGTGCCTTTCCAGCACATTAAAGAGGGACGCTATACCGAGGCTGTGACAGCTTTTTTACCGATCGAGAAGACCAGCAGAACGCCAAATATAAAGCGGCTTCCTGCTGGAAAATGTGTCAGTATCTACCATGTGGGAGATTATCTTTCGATCGGCTGCTCGTATCAAAAGCTGCTGAATTATTGTGAGGAGAATTCTCTTAAAATTTCCTCAGATGCGTATGAATTCTGCATCAATGACTATATTACTTCTCACGATGAAAATGAATACGTTACCAAAATTATTTTTTATGTTGAGTCTGAGATATCATCTGTTTGATCGGAGCGCTTCTGATCCGGCAGCCGCCTCCCTTTCACTTACAGAGTTCAGAAATCCGCTTGGTTTCACACAGTCCCTGTCTTCTTACCGGTAGGATTTCTCAAAAATGGACGCACATTCTTCAGCAGACATGGGACATGGAGTGCTGGGCCGTCGTACTGGTAAGCTGCATCGCAATACCCGCCATCGTGCTGCCCTATGCCACATGCTCTCTTGCTTCCAGATCACTGCCGTCCCTGGCTGCACGGGGAAGATATTTTGCGATGTTTTCGATGGCTGAGAGGGCTGTCGAATCCCTGATAAATAGCTGCAATTGCGACAGCAGAGTCAAGCACTGCGCCTCCTCCTAATGCCACGATAAAATCACAGAACTTTCTTTCTCAGGAACATTCTTGCAATGCATGGATTCCCATAGTCCAGGATCTCGCTGTACCCCAGATCCAGCGCGTCTATCGCTCTTCTGTCTGCTCCTGTCAGACAGAAGTCCCAGATATCAATATCTTCCTTCATATGTTCCTGAACACTGCTGCGCACCACCACGCTCACGTTCCGGTCTATATTCCATCTGAGCGCTATCTGGGCCTCAGATTTTCCATATTTCTTTCCAATCTTTTCCAAAGTCCTGTTAGAAAAGATATTTTTTAATCCCTCGCACAGAGGCGCCCATGCCTGCGGCTGTACGCCCAGTTCCTCCATGATGTGCAGGGCGTCCTTCTGGTGATAGAAAGGATGCAGCTCCACCTGATTGACCATCGGCGGTATCCTGCTGTTCAGACACAGATCGGTCAGGCGCTCCGGACTGAAATTGCTCACTCCGATGGCTCTGATCTTCCCTTTCTCATACAGCCTTTCCAATGCGCGCCACGCACCATAGTAATCTCCATAGGGCTGATGGATCACATACAGATCTGCATAGTCCGTCTGAAGACGTTCCAGCGACTCCTCCAGGGCTTTCACGGCCGGTTCTTCCCCTGCTTTATCAATCCAGAGTTTTGTAATGACAAAGAGCTCCTCCCGGCGCACCCTGCCCTCCGACATATAGCTTTTCAGAGCGTTCCCCACCGCCATCTCGTTTCCATAGGATGCCGCAGTATCAAACATCCGGTATCCGCTCTCCAGCGCCTCCCGGACAGTCTGTTCACATTTTTCCGGGTCTTTCATCCGCAGTGTACCGAATCCAAGCAGAGGCATCTCAACTCCATTCCTCAGTTTTATATTGTACAATTTATTCCCTTTCAAACGATTCATTCTGCTATCCCTTTCCTACTGTCTTCCTTCCTGTATCTCTGTCTGTATACTTGCTTCTGGTCTTCAATTCCTGTAAAATACAGACATACTATTTTCAAACTGTAATTCTTTAAGCATACTTAAAGGGGTGTACTTATGATTGAGATACATTTATTTGAACAGCTTGTCGCTTTCGCTTCCTGCGGCACACTGTCTTCCGCCGCGGAACAGCTCCATATCTCCCAGCCGGCTCTGAGCCGTTCCATGCAAAGGCTCGAGGAAGAACTTGGCGTGAAACTCTTTGACCGCCAGAAAAGCCGCCTCTCTTTAAATAAGAACGGAGAACTCGCTGTCCGCTATGCGCGGAGCCTTCTCATGCAGGAGAATTCCATGATCGAACAGATCCGGGAATTTGACCGTAAGAGACGGACGATTTCTGTTGGTTCCTGCACACCTATACTGATTCCCGACTTTGTCTCTCTTCTATCCAGTCTCTATGAGGGTATGACAATATCCACTGAGGTGACCGGAGATCCTGGTCTGGCGGAACATCTAAAGCAAAACAAATACCACCTCGCCCTCCTGCATGAGAAACCGGATGAGGACATCTATTACTCACTCCCTGTTGAGAGAGAGCATCTCTATGTCTCTCTCCCACCGGTTCATCCACTGGCAGACGCTGATGGTCTCTACTTAAAAGACCTGGACGGGCAGACTTTCCTGCTCTACTCTCAGATCGGCTTCTGGGACGGACTGTGCCGCCAGAAGATGCCCACTGCCCGTTTTCTCCTCCAGCAGGATTACAACGTGCTCGGAGAACTGGTAGAGAACTCGGCATTTCCTGCTTTTACAACAGATTATGTCATGAAACGCTCCCGTCAGGAATCCGACCGCATCGCTGTCCCGATCCTCGATGAAGAGGCAAACGTAACATATTACTGTACCTGTCTGAGATCTGAAAAGGCACGATTTAAAGCTGTATTTGAGCACTTTCAGGCCGAGAGATAAAAGGGCCGGCATATCGGATCAAAAGATAAAAATATTCCCGATACGCCGGCGCCCTGATACAAATAACTTCTGATCCTCTGACCGGGGCGGTCTAGTCGTGGATCTTCATGCCGTGGAGCATTTTCACAAATGCCGGATCATCGTGGTTTACGATCTCACTGTGTCCGATATCCAGTTTTGCAATCTCTGCCATATCTTCCGCACTGAGTTCAAAATCCCAGATGTTCATATTCTGCTCCATACGGTCCTTGTGTACGGATTTCGGGATTACGACCACGCCTCTCTGAACATTCCATCTCAGGGCAACCTGAGCCGCGCTCTTTTTGTACTTTTCACCGATCTTAGTCAATACCGGATGGGTGAATATCCCATGGCTGCCCTCGGCAAACGGTCCCCATGCCTCCGGCACCACTCCATACTCTTTCATCAGTTCAAGCGCGTTCTCCTGCTGGAAGAACGGATGGAGCTCCACCTGATTTACGGCAGGAGTCACTTCTACAGTCTCACAGAGATCTGCGAGGCGTGCCGGATAGAAGTTGCACACACCGATAGCACGGAGTTTTCCTTCTTTATATGCTTCCTCCATAGCGCGGTACGCGCCAATATAATCGCCCATCGGCTGATGGAGCAGATACAGGTCCAGGTAGTCCAGTCCAAGATTATCCAGTGAAGTCTGGATCGCTTTCTTTGCTCCTTGGTAACTTGCATCCTGCACCCAGAGCTTTGTCGTAATAAAGAGCTCTCCGCGTGGTACGCCGCACTTCCTGATGGCTTCCCCGACTGCCTTTTCATTCATATAAGCTGCCGCAGTATCGATCAGGCGGTATCCGCTCTCTATCGCGTCAAGCACTGCCTGCTCACACTGTGCCGGGTCAGGCCCTGAAATACTCCGAATCCTTCCATTGGCATTTCCAATCCATTATTTAATGCTGCATATTCCATGATTGTTTCCTCCTTGCTCTTCAGATATCTTTTTCTCTTTCCAGATCCTATTGTATATCCGGCAAGGAGAAATGTACAATGCCAATCCCGCAGAATTCTATAACGTATACGCATACTTGAGAATCATTGTAATCCCGCCTGTATCGTAGTATAATAGCTCCTGAAATAAAACTGCACATTAAGAAAGGAATACATAAAATGCAATACATCTTATTAGGCTCCGCCATCATACTGGAAATCATTGCGACTACATTGTTAAAGGCTTCTGAGGGATTTACAAAACTGCTGCCTGCAGCCGGCTGTATCGTTTTCTATATTCTTTGTTTCTATATGTTTTCAAAAGCGCTTCTCAGCATTAATCTTGGAGTGGCTTATGCAACCTGGTGCGCTGGCGGCATTGTCGCTACAACTATCATCTCCGCAGCCGTATTCGGACAAAAAATCAACACGATCGGCGTCATCGCGATCGTGCTGATCATAACAGGATGTATCATATTGAATCTGTTCGGGACATCGGCGGATTGACGATGTTCTGAAGAGTTGCTTTAAACCGGACGGCAAACAGAACCGCTGTAAATGTCACTGCAATCAGGTCTGCGATAGGTTCTGCCATATAGACGGCCATTGCCTGATTGGAGCTTATAAGCCTCGGCATAATATAGATCAGGGGAATCAGCAGAACAAACTTTCTCATCACCGCGACAACAATAGATTCTGTGGCTCTTCCCAGCGCGTTAAACGTCATCTGGCATGCCATCTGTATTCCCATCAGGAACATAGAACCCATATAGATACGCAGCGCTGTCTTTGTATATTCCATCAGGCTCGCGTCTGACGTAAACATAGCTGCAAATCCTCCTGGGAACAGCATGACAAGAACCCACAGCAGCGCAGAATACCCCAGGCTGGCTTTCAGCAGCAGTTTAAACGCCGCCCTGACTCTTCCCGAGTCTCCGGCTCCGTAATTGTAACTGATGATCGGCTGCGCCCCCTGGCCAAGCCCCTGCAGAGGAAGCATGGCAAACTGCATGACACTGGTAAGGATTGTCATCGCGCCCACCGCGATATCTCCGCCGTATTTCTGCAGGGAGCTGTTAAAGCACACAGAGATCACGCTCTCGCTTGCCTGCATGATAAATGTTGCAACGCCCAGCGCCAGACAGGGAAGAATGACCTTTGGCGTAAGTCCGAGATTCTTTCTTTTTATTCTCAGAAAGCTCTTCTTCCTGCACAGGAAACTTACGACCCAGATGCAGGAAAGCGCCTGAGAAATAATGGTTGCAAGAGCTGCGCCCCGGACATCCATATCGAATCCAAAAATGAAGACCGGATCCAGAATGATATTGGCAACTGCTCCGATCAGTACCGAAAGCATCCCGGTCTTTGCAAACCCCTGGGCAGTGATAAAAGCGTTCATTCCAAGGGTAAGCTCAACAAAGATCGTTCCCACTGCGTAGATATTCATATAGTCGACAGCGTATCCTATCGTGTTCTCACTGGCTCCGAACGCCATAAGCAGATCACGGTTCCAGATCAGAAGGATAGCCGTCAGTATGACTGAAATAATGATCTGGAGCAAAAAGCAGTTTCCCAGAATCTTTTCTGCCGACTCTTTGTCGTGCTTTCCCATAAAGATGGATGCCCTGGGTGCGCCGCCATAGCCTATCAGCGCCGCAAATGCAGAGACAATCATAATCAGCGGCATACAGACTCCTACCCCGGTCAGCGCAGCCGCGCCGATATCCGGGATATGGCCGATATAGATTCTGTCTACGATATTATACAGCATATTGATGAGCTGAGCCGCCACGGTCGGAAGCGCCAGCTTCAGGAGCAGTTTTCCCAGAGGCTCTGTCCGCAGAAATTCCTTTTCATCCTGTTCTGTATAACTCATAATTTTTCATTCCTTTCCATTACTTTTTTGATATTCTCAAACAGCCTGTCAAAAAAGAGGCTATACAACTTCAGCTCTTCTTTCGTGAATCCATCCAGGACTGTATCTACAAAATCCTCTCTCACCTCATTTATACTCTCCATCACCGGTCCTGCCTGAGGCTTTAAAGCCAGATGAATCTTTCGGCGGTCTTTGGCATCCTCAGTCCTCTCCAACAGCGATTTCTGTATCAGGGACTCCACCGCTTTTGATACAGCTCCTTTGGAAAGCCTTCTGAGTTCAACAATATCGCCCGCTGTGTCTTTTTCCGGATTATTCTGCAAAAAACTAATGATATCTGCCTCCGCAATTGTAAGATCATACTTTGTACAGACTTTTTTCAGCATCTTGTCATACAGGCGGAACAGACTCCTCATCCCCATGAATAATTCTGTACTCTTTCTCATTTCATCGCCCCTTGTCTGGTCTCAAAAATAGTTTCTCTTTAAACTGTTTCCCAAGAAACATTATAGCACTTCGTCTCTTTCGGTCAAGAACTGTGAACAAAAATTCACAGTTTTATTGTTTCTATATGGATATTCTCATAGTTTCCGCCATCATTGTTCTGCTTATTTAAAATATTTGTAAAACAACCCCGTATCCTTGAAGAAAGATTATTGCACTTAACGGTTTTATTGGCTATAATATCTTCAAGGGGTACTGTTTCCCCAACTGGAAATATGGAAATGTCATCTGTCTGACATAATCCTATACAATACAATTATCTGCTGGGAGGTTTGATGTATGAATAAGAAAATCATGGTTGTCGACGACTCTTATATGACAGTAAAAGAGCTTCAGTTCCATCTGCGCGCCCAGAATGACTATGAGATCGTTTCCCACTATGCAACAGGCGAGGACGCTCTGGAGCACATCGAAACAGACAAGCCTGATATCGTCATAATGGATGTTGTCATGCCGGGGATGGATGGTCTGGAGACAACAAAAAAGCTCTTAAAAAAATATCCCCAGGCTCGTATCATCATACTTACGTCAATGGTGTATAGCAGTACGGTGTTAGAGGCCAAAGAAGCCGGGGCTTCAGGTTTCCTCTGTAAGCCGCTTGAACTGGCTGAAGTCATCTCCTGCCTTGACCATCTTCGCACGCATCCTCAGAGCGACTTTTTTCTACCGACTGTCCTTCGTTCCTGATAACAGTCGTCTTACGGCAAATCAATAAGAGCCGGGTTTCGGGCTGCTTTTACGCAGCCCGAAAC
>DXAU01000002.1 GCA_019116885.1 Candidatus Mediterraneibacter pullistercoris
GGGAAATCTGGACGGGATGCGCCACCCCGCCGTGGACGGGGGGATGATCCGGGCGGCCGGGGGAATGAGAAATCTGATAAATGAAGCGGATGAGCTGGAGAAAGCAGGCCTGATCCGGACAGAGCGGAAAAATCTGGGCGCGGATATCGTGCGTATCCATTATCCGGTCAGCGCGATACCAAAGCTCTGCCGGCGCGCCGGTGTAGAAGATCCCAGAGACAGACAGCTGCGATGGATCCGGACTGCGGATAAGTGGGCTGGTGAAGCAGAAGCAACCTTTCTCGAACCCTATTACGAAGCGCTGCTCCGGCGGCTGGAAACCGGGCAGGAGGTAAAGAAGCCGGATATGGAGGATGAGGATTACTTCCGCTGCCTGAACCGGGCAGCGGTAATTGAAACTCCGGTCTGGAGAAGACAGTTCAGCAGTGAAGTGCTGCACGATTCTAAAATGTTTGAGAAGAAATATCAGGATAAGGTCGTGACTGTGCTGGAGAAGTATTCGCCGCTGAGTGAAGAGGGGATGACTGCGGATGATATCCTGAGGGTACACGGGATCAAGACTTACTCGCAGACTCTGGAGTGGAAAGGCACGCTGGTCTACCGGATCGGGAGCGGGAAGCCGATCGACAGCTCGGTGAACCTTTTCGGGACCGTGATCAACGCACAGACGCTGGAACAGGCAGTGCCAATAGCAGTTCCGGGAATCCGGCATATCATACTCGTTGAGAACAAAGCAAATTATGAATCCATGGACTTCCGGGAGGATACCCTGTACATATACTGCCATGGCTTCTTCTCCCCGAAAGAACTGAAGTTTCTCGGTGTATTGACGGAGATTACAGGTGGAAATACAGAATATCTGCACTGGGGAGATATGGATCTGGGTGGTATCAGGATCTTCCTGTATAATCAGCGGAAATTGTTCCCCGGCCTGAAGCCGTACCGGATGGATGCGTCTGCATATGAAACGGCCATAGCGCAAGGGGCGGGAATTCCTATGAAAAAGGAAAAGAAAGAAAAGCTTCAAAGGCTGGATGCGGGCGATCTGGACGGATTGAAGGAGTGTATTCTGGAAACAGGCATGGAAATCGAGCAGGAAGCTTTGCTGCTGGTCGATTGAAAAAGTAAATTCCACTGCTAAGAGAAAAATAGTAAAAAGTACTTGACAAAAAACAATCCGGGTGATATGGTAATACAGCAACTGCCGAAGACAGTAGGTGCTGTAAAGCGTAAGGATCAAAACGCCTACCGAGGAGAGTCAGATTTATTACGAAAGTATGAATTTACAAACCTCTGTGTCTTTGCGCGCAGAGGTTTTTTACTTTGGCAGTACACGCAAAATATATAAGGAGGTGTACCAGAAAGTGGCAAAAGTTGAATTAAAACAACCGATCGTACAGGCAATCGCAGAAGAGATCAAAGACGCTCAGTCAGTTGTGCTTGTTGATTACCGCGGACTTACTGTTGCCGAGGACACAGCGCTTCGTAAACAGCTCAGAGAAGCCGGCGTGGTATACAAGGTATACAAGAACACGATGATGAAGAGAGCTTTTGAAGGAACTGAGTTTGAAGGTCTTGAGAACTGTCTGGAAGGACCGAGCGCTATCGCGGTATCCAAGGATGATGCGACGGCACCGGCAAGAATCCTGTGCAAATTCGCTAAGGATGCTCCGGCTCTGGAACTTAAAGGCGGCGTTGTTGAGGGAGCAGTCTATGACGCAGCAGGTCTGACAGAACTGTCCAAGATCCCGTCAAGAGAAGAGCTTCTCTCCAGACTGCTTGGAAGCATGCAGTCACCGATTGCAAACTTTGCCCGTGTCATCAATCAGATCGCTGAGAAAGGCGGAGCAGATGCTGCAGAGGCAGCTGCACCGGCTGAGGAAGCAGCAGAGGCACCGGCAGCAGAGGCGCCAGAAGCAGCAGAGACTGCAGAGGCACCGGCGGCAGAAGAGTAAGATTGATCTGCTCTTTGCGGTCACGTAGAAAAGATTCATGAAACAGAAAATAAGAAAATGGAGGATATAAAAATGGCTAAATTGACAACAGCTGAAATGATCGATGCGATCAAAGAGTTATCAGTATTAGAGTTAAACGAGCTTGTAAAAGCATGTGAAGAAGAGTTCGGCGTATCTGCAGCAGCAGGCGTTGTAGTTGCGGCAGCAGGCGGAGACGGAGCTGCAGCAGCAGACGAGAAAGACGAGTTTGATGTAGAGCTTACATCAGCAGGCGCTTCCAAGGTTAAAGTTATCAAGGCTGTACGTGAGATCACAGGTCTTGGACTCAAAGAGGCGAAAGAGCTTGTGGACAACGCTCCGAAGGTAGTAAAAGAGGGAGTTTCCAAAGCAGAGGCTGAGGAGATGAAAGCAAAACTTGAGGAGCAGGGTGCAGAGGTAACTCTGAAATAACAGAGATATGCACTACAGGACCGCGGAAGAGATGAATACTTCTGCGGTCCTTTGCATTATCATAAAAAGGCGTATGATATCATATCTGCCGAAAAATGTCAAGAAAAACAGAAAAATAGTTATTGACAATAAAAAGAGCTTTGTGATATAGTAAAAAATGCACTATTATGGAAAGGTATGCCATATTAGCGGAGAGTATTACTTTCACATGGCTCTTTTCATTATGTATAGATTAACAAGAGGAGTGAAACGTCAATGGAGAAAAACAGGATCCGTCCCATTAAAACCGGAAACAGCTTCCGCATGAGCTATTCCAGGCAGAAGGAAGTATTGGAGATGCCCAACCTCATTGAAGTTCAGAAAGATTCGTATCAGTGGTTTCTTGATGAAGGACTCAAAGAGGTATTCGACGATATTTCCCCGATCGCAGATTACAGCGGTCATTTGAGTTTGGAATTTGTGGATTTCACACTCTGCGAAGATGATGTGAAGTACACGATCGACGAGTGCAAAGAGCGCGATGCGACTTATGCGGCGCCCTTGAAAGTAAGGGTAAGACTCCACAATAAAGAGACTGATGAGATCAACGAGCATGAGATATTCATGGGAGACCTGCCGCTGATGACCAAGACGGGAACCTTTGTCATTAACGGGGCAGAGCGTGTCATCGTCAGCCAGCTTGTGCGTTCTCCGGGCATCTATTACGGTATCGCCCATGATAAGCTCGGAAAGAAACTCTATTCGGCGACTGTTATCCCGAACAGAGGTGCATGGCTTGAGTATGAGACTGACTCCAATGACGTTTTTTATGTGCGCGTGGACCGTACGAGAAAAGTACCGATTACAGTGCTGATCCGTGCGCTTGGCATCGGTACGAATGCCGAGATCATAGACCTGTTCGGTGAGGAACCGAAGATAACTGCGAGCTTTGGGAAGGACACTGCTGAAAACTATCAGGAGGGTCTCTTAGAGCTGTATAAAAAGATCCGTCCGGGTGAGCCGCTGGCAGTGGACAGTGCGGAAAGCCTGATCAACAGTATGTTCTTTGACCCGAGACGTTATGATCTGGCGAAAGTAGGGCGCTATAAATTCAATAAGAAGCTCATGTTCAGGAACCGTGTGAACGGGCGTATTCTTGCCGAAGATGTGGTGAGTCCGGTTACAGGGGAAGTTGTGGCCGAAAAAGGGACAAAACTCACACGGGAGATCGCTGATAAGATCCAGAATTCAGCAGCTCCATATCTGTGGGTGGAATCGGAAGAAGCTTCGAGAAATATCAAGATTCTCTCCAATATGATGGTGGATCTGCAGGAGGTTGTCGGCATCGATCCGAAAGAAGTCGGAGTGACAGAGCAGGTATATTATCCGGTTCTGGCAGGGATCATAGAAGAATCAGCCGGGGACATTGACGAGATGAAACGCATGATCAGACGTGATATCCACGATCTGATTCCGAAACACATCACAAAAGAAGACATATTAGCGTCTATTAATTATAATATCCATCTTGAGTACGGCATTGGCAATGACGACGATATCGATCATCTGGGCAACCGCCGTATCCGTGCGGTGGGCGAGCTGCTCCAGAATCAGTACAGAATCGGTCTGTCCAGACTGGAAAGAGTCGTGCGCGAGCGCATGACGACACAGGACCAGGAAGGAATCTCCCCGCAGTCACTGATTAACATCAAACCGGTGACAGCAGCGGTGAAAGAGTTTTTCGGTTCTTCCCAGCTTTCACAGTTCATGGATCAGAACAACCCGCTGGGTGAGCTGACGCACAAGAGACGTCTCTCAGCCCTTGGGCCGGGAGGTCTTTCCAGAGACCGTGCAGGATTTGAGGTGCGTGACGTCCATTACTCCCATTATGGAAGGATGTGCCCGATCGAGACTCCGGAAGGTCCCAACATTGGTCTTATTAACTCTCTCGCAACTTATGCGAGGATCAATCAATACGGTTTCATCGAGGCTCCGTACCGCAAAGTAGACAAGTCGGATCCGGAGAACCCGCGCGTAACGGATGAAGTGGTGTATATGACTGCTGATGAAGAAGACAACTACCATGTTGCTCAGGCGAACACGCCGCTGGATGAAGAAGGACATTTTGTCCATAAGAATGTATCCGGCCGTTACCGCGAAGAGACACAGGAATATGAAAAAAATAAATTTGACTATATGGACGTATCTCCGAAGATGGTATTCTCAGTGGCTACGGCTCTGATTCCGTTCCTCCAGAACGATGATGCGAACCGTGCCCTCATGGGATCCAACATGCAGCGCCAGGCAGTGCCGCTGCTCACCACAGAGGCCCCTGTAGTCGGTACAGGTATGGAAGTAAAGGCTGCCGTTGACTCAGGAGTCTGCATTGTTGCGGAACAGGCTGGTACGGTGGAGAGTTCTGCTTCCACAGAGATCGTGATCCGTCACGAGGATGGAACGAGGAAGTCATATAAACTGACAAAGTTCCAGCGGAGCAACCAGAGCAACTGCTACAATCAGAGACCGATCGTCAACAAGGGAGACGTGGTTGAAGAAGGACAGGTGATCGCAGACGGACCGTCTACGTCCGGCGGCGAGATGGCGCTTGGCAAGAACCCGCTCATTGGTTTTATGACCTGGGAAGGCTACAATTATGAGGATGCCGTTCTCCTGAGCGAGAGGCTGGTACAGGATGACGTCTATACTTCCGTCCACATCGAAGAGTATGAGGCAGAAGCACGAGATACGAAACTCGGACCTGAGGAGATCACAAGAGACATTCCGGGTGTGGGAGACGACGCTCTCAAGGACCTGGATGAGAGAGGGATTATCCGTATCGGGGCTGAGGTTCGTGCAGGAGACATCCTTGTCGGGAAAGTGACCCCGAAAGGAGAGACAGAGCTCACGGCAGAGGAGAGACTGCTCCGTGCAATCTTTGGAGAGAAAGCCCGTGAGGTAAGGGACACTTCCCTGAAAGTTCCGCACGGTGAATATGGTATCGTTGTGGACGCAAAAGTGTTTACAAGAGAAAACGGAGATGAACTCTCTCCGGGAGTAAATCAGGCAGTGCGCATCTATATCGCTCAGAAGAGAAAAATCTCCGTGGGTGACAAGATGGCCGGACGCCACGGTAACAAGGGTGTCGTTTCCCGTGTCCTCCCGGCAGAGGATATGCCGTTCCTGCCGAACGGACGCCCGCTCGATATCGTTCTGAATCCGCTGGGCGTGCCGTCACGTATGAACATCGGACAGGTACTTGAAATCCATTTAAGTCTTGCTGCGAAAGCGCTCGGATTCAACATCTCAACACCGGTATTCGACGGTGCGAACGAGGTGGATATCATGGATACTCTGGATCTTGCAAACGACTATGTAAATCTCGAATGGGATGAATTTGAAAAGAAACACGGAGAGGAACTTCTTCCGGAGGTGCTCCAGTACCTTTCCGACAACAGGGAACACAGGGAACTCTGGAAAGGCGTTCCGCTCTCAAGAGACGGAAAAGTCCGGTTAAGAGACGGACGCACCGGAGAATTTTTCGACAGTCCGGTCACGATCGGGCACATGCATTATCTGAAACTGCACCACCTTGTAGATGATAAGATCCATGCGCGTTCTACCGGCCCATACTCGCTTGTGACACAGCAGCCTCTGGGAGGAAAAGCGCAGTTCGGCGGACAGCGTTTCGGAGAGATGGAAGTGTGGGCGCTCGAGGCATACGGCGCTTCCTACACACTGCAGGAGATCCTGACGGTGAAATCCGACGATGTAGTTGGACGTGTGAAGACTTACGAGGCGATCATCAAAGGCGAGAATATACCGGAGCCGGGAATCCCCGAGTCATTCAAGGTACTCTTAAAAGAGCTGCAGTCTCTGGCGCTCGATGTGCGAGTGCTGCGGGACGATAATACAGAAGTAGAGATCATGGAGAACGTGGATTACGGCGAGACGGATCTGCGCCATATCATCGAGGGCGACAGAAAATACCGCGATGAAAATGAGTCTTTCGGCGAACATGGTTTCACGGAGCAAGAGTTTGTAGGCGAAGAGCTGGAGGATGTTGAGCCTGAAGAGGAGACGGAAGATGCCGGTCTCGAAGAGGTCGGATTCGACGAGTATTCAGGATATGATGAAAACTAATAGGAGGAGCCATATCTATGCCAAATAACAATGAACAACAATATCAACCGTTAACCTTTGATGCGATCAGGATCGGGCTGGCTTCACCGGAAAAGATCCTGGAGTGGTCCAGAGGCGAGGTGACAAAGCCGGAGACGATCAACTACAGGACATTAAAGCCTGAAAAGGACGGTCTGTTTTGTGAGAAGATATTCGGACCGAGCAAGGACTGGGAGTGTCACTGCGGAAAATACAAGAAAATCCGTTACAAAGGCGTTGTGTGTGATCGCTGTGGAGTTGAGGTCACAAAGGCAAGCGTACGCCGTGAGCGTATGGGGCATATTGCTCTTGCGGCTCCTGTATCCCATATTTGGTATTTTAAAGGAATTCCCAGCCGTATGGGACTGATACTAGACATTTCTCCGAGAACTCTGGAGAGGGTGCTTTACTTCGCATCTTATATCGTACTGGACAAGGGTGAGACGGATCTCCAGAACAAGCAGATCCTCTCTGAGGCTGAATACCAGGAACAGAAAGAGAAATGGGGCGGCGCATTTCGTGTGGGAATGGGCGCTGAGGCGATAAAAGAACTCCTCGAGGCTATTGATCTTCAGAAAGAGTGCGGCGAGCTCCAGAAATCGCTTGAAAACGCTACAGGACAAAAGCGTGCGAGAATCGTAAAGAGACTGGAAGTTGTCGAGGCATTTCTGGAGTCGGGCAATCATCCAGACTGGATGATCCTGACAGCGATCCCGGTCATTCCGCCGGATCTGCGCCCGATGGTACAGCTTGACGGCGGACGTTTCGCCACGTCTGACTTAAACGATCTGTACAGAAGGATTATCAACAGAAATAACCGTCTGAAGAGACTGTTGGAGCTTGGCGCGCCGGACATCATCGTGCGGAACGAGAAGCGTATGCTCCAGGAGGCTGTGGACGCACTCATAGATAACGGACGCCGCGGACGTCCGGTTACAGGACCGGGAAACAGGGCTCTGAAATCCCTGTCTGATATGCTGAAAGGAAAGTCAGGACGTTTCCGCCAGAACCTGCTTGGAAAACGTGTCGACTATTCAGGACGTTCCGTTATCGTCGTGGGACCGGAGCTTAAGATTTATCAGTGCGGGCTTCCAAAAGAGATGGCGATTGAGCTGTTTAAACCGTTTGTCATGAAAGAGCTTGTCGCGAATGGAACGGCACACAATATAAAGAATGCAAAGAAGATGGTGGAAAGGCTTCAGCCGGAGGTATGGGACGTACTCGAGGAAGTTATCAAAGAGCATCCTGTCATGCTGAACCGCGCCCCCACGCTGCACAGACTTGGTATCCAGGCGTTTGAGCCCATCCTTGTAGAGGGTAAGGCGATCAAGCTGCACCCACTTGTGTGTACGGCGTATAATGCAGACTTTGACGGTGACCAGATGGCTGTCCATGTACCGCTGTCTGTGGAGGCTCAGGCAGAGTGCCGTTTCCTCCTCCTGTCCCCGAACAACCTGCTGAAACCATCTGACGGCGGCCCGGTGGCGGTTCCCTCACAGGACATGGTTCTTGGTATCTATTATCTGACTCAGATGAGACCGGGAGCCAAAGGGGAAGGAATGTTCTTCCGCAGTGTGAGCGAGGCTATCCTTGCTTATGAAAACGGCTATATCACATTACATTCACAGATTAAAGTGCGGGTATCCAGAACGATGCCGGACAAAACTGTAAAGACAGGAACGATCGATGCGACACTTGGCCGTCTCCTGTTCAATGAGATTATCCCACAGGATCTCGGTTTTGTTGACAGAGATATCCCGGGAAATGAACTCCTGATGGAGGTTGATTTCCATGTGGGCAAGAAGCAGTTAAAGCAGATCCTTGAGAAAGTCATAAATACACATGGCGCTACGCAGACAGCGGAAGTGCTCGACGACGTAAAATCTATCGGATATAAATACTCCACGAGAGCGGCTATGACAGTTTCTATCTCGGATATGACCGTGCCGCCGGAGAAACCGGAGATGATCGAGACGGCTCAGAATATCGTGGACCGGATCACAAAGAACTATAAACGCGGTCTTATCACAGAGGAAGAACGTTACAAAGAAGTTGTAGAGACATGGAAAGCAACGGACGACAAACTGACGGACGCTCTGCTCTCCGGTCTTGATAAATACAATAATATCTTTATGATGGCTGATTCCGGAGCCCGTGGTTCTGACAAGCAGATTAAACAGCTTGCCGGCATGCGCGGTCTTATGGCTGATACGACCGGACGTACTATCGAGCTTCCGATCAAGTCCAACTTCCGTGAAGGTCTGGACGTACTGGAATATTTCATGTCCGCTCACGGCGCGCGTAAGGGTCTGTCCGATACAGCGCTCCGTACAGCCGACTCCGGTTACCTCACAAGACGTCTGGTAGACGTGTCCCAGCAGCTTATCATCCACGATTCAGACTGCGTACAGTCTGGCGAGGAGATTCCGGGCATGTATGTGCAGGCATTTACGGATGGAAACGAGGAGATTGAAAGCCTGCAGGATCGTATTACAGGACGTTTCTCCTGTGAAGATATCAAGGATAAAGACGGAAATATGATCGTGAAGAAAAATCACATGATCACACCGCACCGCGCAGAGCGCGTGATTAAGAATGGCGTGGACGAGAGCGGAGATCCGATCAGCAAGGTCAAGATCCGTACGATCCTCACATGTAAGTGTAAGGACGGCGTGTGTGCGAAATGCTACGGCGCCAACATGGCGACCGGAGAAGTCGTGCAGGTCGGAGAAGCTGTCGGCATCGTGGCAGCTCAGTCCATTGGTGAGCCGGGTACACAGCTTACCATGCGTACGTTCCATACAGGTGGAGTTGCCGGTGACGATATCACACAGGGTCTTCCCCGTGTCGAGGAGCTCTTTGAGGCCAGAAAGCCAAAGGGACTCGCGATTATCACAGAATTTGCGGGCAAGGCGACGATCAGCGATACGAAGAAGAAACGGGAGGTCATCGTCACCAACGATGAGACGGGAGAATCCAAAGCATATCTCATTCCCTACGGATCACGCATCAAGATCCAGGACGGCGATATCCTTGAAGCCGGCGACGAGCTTACAGAAGGTAGTGTGAATCCTCACGACATTCTGAAGATCAAGGGCCTGCGCGCCGCTCAGGATTACATGCTCCGCGAGGTACAGCGCGTATACCGTCTTCAGGGCGTTGATATCAACGATAAGCATATCGAGGTTATCGTGCGCCAGATGCTGAAGAAAGTCCGCGTGGAGGAGAAAGGAGATTCCGAATTCCTGCCAGGTACCATGGTAGATGTGCTTGAGTTCGAGGATGTGAACAGTCAGCTTGAAGCAGAAGGCAGGCAGCCGGCTGCAGGAGAGCAGATCATGCTTGGTATTACAAAAGCATCGCTTGCGACAGAATCGTTCCTGTCCGCGGCATCTTTCCAGGAAACGACGAAAGTGCTCACAGAGGCGGCGATCAAAGGCAAGGTAGATCATCTCTCAGGTCTGAAAGAGAATGTTATCATTGGTAAACATATCCCGGCAGGTACGGGTATGAAGAAATACCGTGACGTGGCGCTTAATACAGATATCCACATGGAACAGGAGCTTGATCTGGCGGATGAACTTGATTTTGATCAGGAATCTGAAGAAAATCCCGGCGGGATGACATACGGAGAACTGGAGCCCGAGACGGTTTCCGGGGATGTGGAAGCAAAAGAAGAGACAGACGCTGGGGAATTTCAGGAAGAACCGGTTGAAGAGAGCGCTTCTGATGATGAGACAGCCGAAGAAACGGAAGAGTAAGGCATAGAAGTTTAAACAATAAAAATGGGAGGGTATCCCGAAAGTCATGAAAAGACTTTTGGGATGCCCTCCTTAAAATTTCGCTTATTCTTCTTCGTCTTCAGCCATCCGGTATCCTACGCCGACTTCAGTAAAGATATATTTTGGCTGAGCCGGATCATCCTCAATCTTGCGGCGGATATTGGCCATGTTTACCCGCAGGATCTTATTGTCGCCATCTGCATAGGGCCCCCAGACACTGGAAAGGATTGTGTCATATGTGATTACTTTTCCAGAGTTCTGTGCCAGATAGGCAACAATCTTATATTCGATAGGCGTCAGGTGGATTTCTTCACCATTTACTTTGAGGCGGCGTCTGGAGAAATCCAGAGTCATTCCGTCGTGTTTATAAGGACGGATATAGAGTTCGCTGTCGGTCCGCAGTCTGTTGCTGTGTCTCAGTGAGGCGCGGATGCGGGCCAGGAGTTCTGAAGTTCCGAAAGGTTTCGTGATGTAGTCGTCAGCTCCGAGATCAAGGGAAAGCACTTTCTCCCGCTCCGCAGTACGGGCAGAAATGACGATGATGGGGATGCTGCTCCACGTTCTGACTTCCCGGATGATATTGTCTCCGTCCATGTCAGGGAGCCCAAGGTCAAGAAGGATGATGTCCGGACACTGGGAGCGGATGAGTTCAAGGCCCTGAGTCCCTGTGTCCGCGCAAATGACACGGTAGTCGTGGCGTTTGAGGATCTTTCCCATAAAGAGCTGTATGTTCTTCTCATCTTCTATGATGAGGACAGAGTATTTAGACATTGTCATGCGTCTCCTTTTCTTTTGGAAGAATAAAGATGAATTCTGCTCCGCGGGAGCGGTTGACAGCTTGTATTCGTCCGCCGTGAGCCTGGATGATTGTCTTGCATATAGACAGGCCGATGCCGATTCCTTTATGTCCGTCGGGAGTCTCAGATGCCATCTGCTGTCCCTCAAAAATATAAGGGAGGCGTTTCTCACTGATGCCTGTGCCGTAGTCTCTCACCCGGAACGATATGGAGTCCGGATTTTCCTCTATGATAAGATGGATCGGCTCATTGCTTCCGGAGTGGAGATAGGCATTTTCCATTAAATTTATAAGAACCTGTTCGATGAGCGTCGGATCCATGGAGAGCATGAGAAAGTCATCTGGCATATTCACCCGGATCTTGATATTCGGCAATCTTCTGCGCAGCCGTTGTATCGCTTCAGAGACAACTTCCTCGACGACCTCAGGGGTCTTCTTCACTTTATCTGTATCATTGTCTCTGATCCGAGTGACAGTGAGCAGATTTTCAACCATATTGAGCAGCCATTGAGAGTCTTCTTTTATGTTCGCTACAAGTTGTGTGCGTTCCTCCTCTGAAAATTCAGGAGAATTTTCCAGGTAGGAAGAGGCGGAGCCGATAATGCTCGTCAGCGGAGTGCGCAGGTCGTGGGAGACAGCTCTCAAAAGGTTGGCCCGCAGTTTTTCCTTGTCGGCTTCTGCCAATGCTTTTTCTCTTTCTGCAATGGCCCGCCGCTGTCTTTTTAAAGCAGTGGTAGTCGTGCTTGTTATCATAGAGATTGCAAGCATCCCGATAAAAGTGACAGGATATCCGTTCAAAGAAAAATTAATCCTGAAATACGGATAAGAGAAAAGGAAATTTACTGCTGTCACACAGAAAACCGACGCAATGATTCCAAAGAGATAGCCTGAAGTATACAGGGCGGTCAGAATCAGCGCCAGGGTATAAATAATAGTGATATTCGCCACATTCTTATTACCCAGATAAAAGAAGCCAAAAGATATGGCGGTTGCTGCAGTCAGCATAAGTATTGTAAAAGAGATCTCGGATAGCAGTCTTCTGTTCATAGCGGTTCATAGTCAGAGCGCGCTGTTTCCAGGCGCGCTCAGGATACATGGTCGTTTAAAAAGGCGGATTATACATCCTCACCATTCTTATATTTGCGGAGTACATTCTGGATCCTTTCGTTCGGGCTTAAGATAGAGCTGATCGAACCGTCGTGATTCAGAGTATCAATAATAAGTGCGATATATTTGCTCATGTCACAGTTGATATAGTAAGGTTTAGAAAGGAGCTCCGGAGTCTGGTAGATCAGATTGGTAGTCAGGATGCCGGTGATGACCCCGTCCTCATAGGCCTTGTCAAACTTTTCCATCCCGTTCGTAAACAGGCCGAAAGTAGCGGCGGCAAATATCCGGTTTGCTTTTCTCCGTTTAAGTTCAGTGGCCACATCAATGATACTGTCTCCTGATGAAATCATGTCGTCAATGATGATGACGTCTTTTCCTTCGACGGAACTGCCAAGAAATTCATGAGCAACTATCGGATTGCGTCCATTGACAATCCGGGTGTAGTCGCGGCGTTTATAGAACATGCCCATGTCCAGGCCAAGAACATTGGCAAGGTACACGGCCCGGTTTGTGCCGCCCTCGTCCGGACTGATCGCCATCATGTGGCCGCTGTCAATCTTCAGATCTTTCACAGTGCGCAGAAGGCCCTTGATAAACTGGTAGGTGGGCGAGACAGTCTCGAATCCGCTTAAGGGTATCGCGTTTTGTACTCTTGGATCATGGGCATCAAACGTGATGATATTCTCAACACCCATCCGTACGAGTTCTTGGAGCGCAAGGGCGCAGTCCAAGGATTCCCGTGAATTTCTTTTATGCTGGCGGCTTTCATATAGGAAAGGCATGATGACATTGATGCGACGGCCTTTGCCGCCAATGGCAGCGATAATCCTCTTCAGATTCTGGAAATGGTCATCCGGCGACATATGGTTGATCTGTCCGGTTAAAGAGTACGTGACACTGTAATTGCATACATCAACCATAAGATACAGATCCTTGCCCCGGACAGATTCCCCGATGATCCCTTTGGCCTCACCGGAACCGAAACGTGGGACTTTTGCATTGATCAGGTAAGTGTCCTTCTCATAGCCGGAAAAAGCGACATCACCGCGGTACTCATGAGCGCTCTCGCGGCGCCATTTTGCGAGATAATCATCTACTTTCTTCCCAAGCTCTTCGCAGCCGGCCAAAGTGATGAGCCCCAGGCTTCCAACGGGGATATTTTCCAAGATTCGTTCTGTTCGACGTAACATCAATGTTCCTCCCTGTGTGTTAACTTTTTCTTGATACGTATATCATCACCGATGATCTTCAACAATGCATAGCTGCTTGTGATTCTGGAAAAAGACCGCTCTGTGTAGAGATCCGCGATCGACTCCAGAGAGAGATTCGTTGAGATTATCGTTGATTTCCTGTGAATGAGCCTTTCATTGATGCAGGTAAAGAACTGCGCCGTGATAAAGGCGTTGGTATATTCGCTCCCCAGATCGTCAATGATGAGGAGATCACAGTCATAGATGTATTCAGCCATGTTTCGGGCGTCAGCGTCATTTCTGTCAAATTTAGTCTGCGCCAGAGTGTTAAAAAGCTGAGGTGCAGAAAAATAGACTACAGAAAATTCCCGGTTCATAATCTCCCGTGCGATGCATGTGGAGAGGAAAGTCTTCCCGACGCCTACGCTTCCGTAAAAGAACAGATTCTGGTGTTCTTTTCCGAAAGTATCGACGAATCGATGGCAGACCTTCAGAGTGTCTTCCATCATGGCACGGGCAGAACGCCCGGTTGTTTTATCATAAAGGGTTGGTGGATAGAAATCAAGTTCAAAATGCTTGAAATCAGCATCTGTAGGGAATTCCTTTATGTTGGACTGCGAGTACAGAAGCTGTATAATTGCTTGTTTAAAACAGTGACACTTTTCATTGCCGATATATCCAGTATCCTTGCAGTCTGTACAGTCATAGACTGGTTCCAGATAGTCTCCGGGATACCCTGCGGAAATAAGCAGGCTCTTTTTGCTGCTGCGCAGGATATCCAGTTCCTCTTTCAGAGAAGAAAGCGCGTGTTCGTCACCGTTCAGAAGCTTTTTCCCGTACTGTACAGAAAGGATGGAGATAGACTCATCCAGCGATTTATACTCAGGGAGACGGTCACATACCTCTTGGTAGCGGGCGGTCTGTATATCATGGTTTTTCAGACGGACCTGTTCGTAATTCCGCATGATCGCGTAATATTGTGAGTTTTTGAGTGCCATGAGACTGCTCCTTTTAATTACTGTTTAATAGTTGTTCTTCGAGAGAGTCCATATCATAACTGCGCCGCTCGAAATTATTCAGATTTTTTGCAGCGGGTTTTGATTTCCTGGCAGTTTTTCCCTCGGAACGCTCTTTCAGATGCTCTTCATCAAGGTAAGAGATATCTTCCAGGTGGCGGATATTCTTGTCATGCCATTTGGTCAGAATGGAATCCGCGTATTCAAAGCTGGGCTGGTGTGTGGCTGAGATCGTCCGGCGGCACGCCTCCTCGATGATATCAGCAGAAAATCCATATTCCTCGGACCATTTCCTGATGAATATAAGCTCAGAGGAAGCCGGGCCCCGGTTCTTAATGCCGAAAGCGTTAAGGACCGTATAACAGCTCCGGCTGTATAGAGCAGATTCCTCCTTTGCCTGGGCGACGGTCTCGATTCCTGCCTCCACCCATGAAAAAGCGACTTTCCGGATGTAGTGCATGCTCTTATGCCCGCTTTCCACACAGGACTCCAGCAGATACTCTATAAGATCAGCAGACATATGCAGTGTATCATAAAAATATGTAATCGTCTCCATCTCTGTATGGGTAAGCGTTTTCCCAAGATACTGCTCTGCGATGAAGAGAAGAGATTTGATCTCTTTCTGTGCGCGGAAAGCATCGATGGGGACTGCTTTTGCCTTTGCGGGCTGTGCTTTGGGAAGCGCGGTCTGCCCGGTATCCGTTTCCTTTACAGAGGCTTCGCTTCTTCCAAGTCTGGCTGTCTTCTGGAGCTCCAGAGCGGTGATGCGCCCGTCGCTGTCACGCTCGACGCGGAGAAGACCTGCTTTCTCCCAGTACCGGAAAGCGCGCAGGATATCATTTTCAGTATTGTTGAGACAGTCCGCGATCGTGGGGATCGTGATGGAAGAACACGGATCGTCCAGATGCCGGAGGAGGAAGAGATAGACTTTTACAAATTCTCCGTTCGCATCGACCATATAGTTGTCAATAAAATCGTTAGGCAGTAAAGTTGCGTTTATCTGAAATCGGTTTTTCAATGTTAATGTCTTCATAACCCTCTTGTCCCACTTTCCTTTATGTCTTGCCATACCTGTCTGATCCAGGTAAGGAGTGTAAAATAGAAAGCGGACTGGATAGATCCGCTTTCCTTACTTAATTAATATATCATTTCCCCGACAGGTTAAAAAGCATTTTTTGGTGGGTAAGTCTCTCTTTTTTGTAGATAACTATGTGCAGAAAGTGTGGATAACTCCTGCATAGCCGGAAAATACACAATTCAGAGCAGGATATCTTCCCCTATGCTGACGACGTCCCCTGCTCCCATAGTAATCAGCAGATCTCCTGGGCGGCAGTTTTTCTTCAGGAAAGTTTCTATCTCACCAAAACTTGGAAAATAATGAGTATCTGTACCAAGTTTTTCAACTTCCTGGGCAAGATCTGCTGATGAAATACCGAGAGTATCTGTCTCCCTGGCCGCATAAATATCGGCCAGGACGAGGTGATCTGCATGTGAGAGCGCTTCTGCGAATTCGTGGAAGAACGCCTTGGTGCGGGTGTAAGTGTGAGGCTGGAAGACACACCAGATCTTGGCGTGCGGATAGTGCCTTGCCGCTTTTAATGTGGCCTCGATTTCTGTCGGATGATGTGCGTAGTCGTCGATGACTGTAACGCCTTCAAACTCGCCTTTGTATTCAAAACGTCTGTCTGTGCCAGTGAAAGAGAGAAGCCCTTTCCTGATGATATCCATGGGAATATCAAGCAGCTCTGCAACGGCGATTGCTGAGAGTGCGTTTGACACATTGTGATTGCCTGTGACGGAAAGGGCAATACGCCCGGCATCTCTCCCGTACTTGAGAAGATCAAAGGAGACATGTCCTTTCTCATCATAAGCGATATTGCAGGCACTGTAGTCAAGGCTGGAGTCAGGACCGTAAGTCACTACGTTGCAGGAAAGACCCTGGTATATTTCTTCGTAGTCTGCGATTTCTCCGTTTATGACAAGAGTGCCGTCTTCCGGGAGCAGTCCGGCGAACTGGCGGAACGAATGACGGATATCCTCAAGATCCTTAAAGAAGTCCAGATGATCTGCCTCGATATTGAGGATCACGCTGATTTTTGGAAAGAAATGGAGAAAGCTGTTGGTATATTCGCATGCCTCAGTGATAAAAGTCTCCGAGTTTCCGACACGTATATTACCGCCGATGGCTTTCAGAATACCGCCTACGGATATGGTGGGATCGAGATTGCCCTCAAGCAGGATATGCGAGATCATGGAAGTTGTAGTCGTTTTCCCATGTGTTCCGGATACTGCGATCGGCGTGCTGTAGTTCTTCATGAGCTGTCCCAGAAGTTCGGCGCGAGTGAGCATTGGTATTTTCTTTGCAACTGCCTCTATGAGTTCGGGATTTGTCTTGCTGATCGCCGCCGTATACACGACGCAGTCTATATCAGTAGTGATATTTTCTGCTTTCTGCCCGTAGATGATGCGGGCGCCTGCGCTCTCCAGCTTTTTGGTCAAAGGGGATTCCTTTGAGTCGGAACCGGATACAGCGAATCCTTCTTTGAGCAGGATTTCAGCGAGACCGCTCATGCTTATCCCGCCGATTCCAATAAAATGGATATGGATCGGTTTCTGAAAATCAATCTTATACATAGGTATTCCTCTTCTCTTTATATTTTAAAATATTTGCGATAACTGTCATAAAATACCTCAGTCTACTATATTATACTATATATGAAAAAAAATTAAAGCGGTTCTTTTTGTGCGAAATCAATAAAAAGTTAAAAAAAATCCGGAAAAAATTGTAAATAATTATTTTCTAAACACAAATATATGGTATAATAAGCACATATAACCAGAAATGAGGTGACGCAATGTTTAAAAAGGAAATGATTGCCATGCTGTTGGCGGGCGGACAGGGCAGTCGACTCGGTGTCCTTACGTCAAAAGTCGCAAAACCTGCCGTGGCGTTTGGCGGAAAGTACAGGATCATTGATTTTCCGCTCAGTAACTGTATCAATTCAGGAATAGATACAGTGGGCGTGCTGACACAATATCAGCCGCTCAGGCTGAATACGCATATCGGTATCGGAATCCCATGGGATCTGGACCGCAATGTGGGAGGGGTCTCCATCCTGCCGCCGTATGAGAAAAGCTCAAACAGCGAGTGGTATACAGGTACGGCAAATGCGATCTATCAGAATCTAAACTATATGGAGACATACAATCCGGATTATGTACTGATTCTCTCAGGGGATCATATCTATAAGATGGATTACGAAGTAATGCTTGAATTCCATAAGGCGAATAAGGCGGATGTCACGATTGCCGCCATGCCGGTGCCGATCGAAGAGGCAAGCCGGTTCGGCATTGTGGTAACAGACGGAGAAAGCCGGATTCAGGAGTTTGAGGAGAAACCGGCGGAACCGAGCAGCAATCTGGCCTCCATGGGTATCTACATTTTCAGCTGGCCTGTTCTGAGGGAAGCGCTCATTAAGATGAAAGACCAGCCGAACTGTGATTTTGGTAAACATATCATCCCCTACTGCCATGAGAAAGGGGACAGGCTCTTCGCCTATGAATACAACGGTTACTGGAAAGACGTCGGAACTTTGAGTTCATACTGGGAAGCAAATATGGAACTGATCGATATCATACCAGAATTTAATCTGTATGAAGAGTTCTGGAAGATTTACACAAACAGCGCGAATATCCCACCTCAGTATATCGCGGAGCAGGGTGTGGCGGACCGGTGCATCATCAGCAACGGTTCGGAGATCTACGGAGAAGTACACAGTTCAGTCCTGGGAGGCAGCGTGACGGTTGGAAAGGGCAGTGTTGTCAGGGATTCTATCATTATGCAGGGCGTGATGATCGGAGAGAACTGTGTGATAGAGAAAGCGATTATCGCGGAGGATACGGTGATCGGAGACAATACAGTGATCGGCATTGGAAGTGAAGTGCCTAATAAGTCGAAACCGAACATATACAGCGGCGGTCTGGCGACGATCGGAGAAAATTCTGTGATACCGTCCGGTGTGCAGATCGGGAAGAATACCGCCATCAGCGGCCTGACCGTTTTGGAAGACTATCCGGACGGCGTGCTGGGGAGCGGCGAGACATTGATAAAGGCAGGTGACAGGGTATGAGAGCAGTAGGTATCATTTTGGCAGGCGGAAACAGCAGAAAGATGCATGAACTGACTGCGAGACGCGCTGTTGCGGCAATGCCCGTTGCGGGCAGCTACCGGGCGATCGATTTCGCGCTCAGCAATATGACAAATTCTCATATTCAGAAAGTCGCAGTGCTGACTCAGTATAATGCAAGATCACTGAATGAACATCTGAATTCTTCAAAATGGTGGGACTTCGGGAGAAAGCAGGGCGGACTGTTCGTCTTTACGCCCACGATAACGGCGGATAACGGCTACTGGTACAGAGGAACGGCGGACGCCATATACCAGAATCTTGATTTCCTCAGAAAATGCCATGAACCGTACGTGATCATTACATCAGGTGATGCAGTGTACAAGCTCGACTACAACAAGGTACTGGAGTACCACATCGCGAAGAAAGCAGACATCACGGTCGTCTGCAAAGAGCTTAAGCCTGATGAGGACGCCACCAGATTCGGTACGATACGCATGAACGAGTCAAGCCGGATCGAAGAGTTTGAAGAGAAACCGATGGTGGCACATTCACAGACAGTTTCGACAGGGATCTATGTGATCCGCAGGAGACAGCTCATTGATCTTGTCGAGCACTGTGCGGAAGAAGAGAGACATGATTTTGTGACCGATATCCTTATACGGTATAAGAACCTGAAGAAGATATACGGTTATAAAATAAACAGCTACTGGAGTAACATCTCAACAGTGGACGCATATTATCAGACGAATATGGATTTCCTGAAGCCGGAAGTGAGGAATTACTTCTTTAGAGAACTCCCAAGCGTCTACTCCAAGGTGAGCGACCAGCCGCCGGCAAAATATAATCCGGGCGCAGTTGTGAAGAACAGCCTTGTGGGGAGCGGGAGCATCATCAACGGGACAATAGAGAATTCCGTTATCTTTAAAAAAGTATTTGTCGGGAATAACTGCGTGATAAAGAATTCCATTATTTTGAATGATGTATACCTTGGGGATAATACTTACATTGAAAATTGTATCGTGGAGAGCCGTGACACGATCAGGGCGAACACAAGGCACGTCGGAGAAAATGGTGTGAAAGTTGTAGTTGAAAAGAATGAACGATATGCATTATAACTTTATGCAGAAGAAAGAACTGCAGGACGTAAAGGGCGGAATGAGACTGGACATTTGAGACATAACATATAAAGACAACAGGCCCCGCGTGTAATGCAATAGAGAAAGGAGACCTGGAGAGTATGCAGATCACAGATGTACGTGTACGTAAAGTTGCGAAAGAGGGGAAATTAAAAGCCGTTGTGTCTGTCACGATCGATGATGAGTTTGTGATTCATGACATCAAAGTGATAGAGGGGGAAAAGGGAATGTTCATCGCTATGCCGAGCAAGAAAGCTCTGGACGGCGAATACCGGGATATCGCACACCCCATCAATTCCGGCACGAGAGAGCGGATACAGACGACCATCCTTAACAGATATGAGGAGTCGCTGGAGGAAGAGGAAGAGCCGGCTGCGGCCGATGAGATGTGAGCTTTCCGGCGTCAGAGCGCCGGGCTGCGAGGGAAAGAAAAAGTGAATATGGAAAAGTTCAGGCTGCTGCATTATTTTTCGTGCGGCAGCCTGATTTCTCGTTCAAACACCATTGCCTGTCCGCTGACAGGATGTGCGAACCGGAGCCGATAAGCGCAGAGCCCGAGATGACCGTATCCACTCTCCCGTGTCGGTCTTTTTCCCAGAGATGTTCCGCCGTACTTTCTGTCTCCGACGAGGGGGCATCCAAGATGTGCCATCTGTACCCGGATCTGGTGATGGCGTCCGGTATCAAGACAGATATCTACAAGAGATGTAACAGGGGATCTGTCCTTATATATTCTGACCACTTGGTAGTGAAGTCTTGCCAGTCTGGCGCCGGGAGTGTCTTTTGTACAGATACGGGAAGTGTTGGTGCGCCCGTCTTTTACCAAATAGTCTTCCAGGATGCCGTCAGCCGGATCGGGAACACCAAAGACCAGGGCATGGTAATGTTTTCCAAATCCGCCGGATGTAAGCTGCCGGTTCAGTCCTTTTGCGGCGGCAGGCGTCTTTGTGAATACGAGCAGTCCTTCTACAGGCTGGTCCAGCCGGTGTATGACAGCCAGATAAGGATTTGCTCTTCCGGTACGGCCGGAGAGGCCGGACTTGAGCAGGCTTACCATGTCAGGTGTGCCGATGCGCGAACTCTGGGTAGGGATTCCGGCGGGTTTGTGACAGACGATGATGTGCGGGTCTTCGTATATGATGAGTGAGTCGGTATCTGGCTTCATAGCTGTGCTCCTTTGTTCTGAGGTCAATATTTATATGGATTTTACAGTTTGTTTCCGCTGTGATTTCTTGACTTTTATATAGGTTGCGACTAAACTGATTATCATATAAAAGTATTTTAAGGTCAAGCACTTTGAGGAGGAACTCCATGATAAACAATGACTGGGAAAGATTCGGTGATGAGATCCGCAGAACGATACAGGACGCGGTAGATACACGAGATTTCAGCAGGCTGAACCAGACCGTCTCGGATACGATTGGAAGGGCGATGGATAACGTATCCCGAGGGATAAGAAACGGAGGCTGGTACAGGGATGATCCGGGCCGAAAGAGAACGAACGGACCTGCCGGTCAGGCCGGACAGCCGGGATGGAACGGGCCTGCAGGCCATGCTGGAGGTGCGTACGGAAATCCTGTGCAGAGCGGCGCTCAGGAGACAGCAGGGCGGCAGATGAAGAATCATCTGTACCTGAAAGGAACCTCGACGAAGATCGGGGGGATCTTTCTGGCGGTGACAGGTTATATCTTCACAGCAGGATCGCTGGCTTTCCTGCTCTTTCTGAGCCTGGGAGCAGCGGCTGCCGGATGGAGGCTGGCGCTGAAGATCGGAATGGCGGTATTTGGCATATGTGCAGCAGCATTTATCGTGATGGCGCTGTCAGGGACGAATATGGTCTGTACGGTTGGACGTTTCAGAAAATACGTAAAGCTCCTAAGAGACAGGGAGTACTGTGATATCAAAGAACTGGCGCAGAGAACCGGGCGCCCGGTGAAAGCAGTTGTCAAGGATCTGAAGAAGATGATACAGAAAGGATGGTTCCGGCAGGGGCATCTGGATGAACAGGAAACATGTCTCATGGTCAGCGATGGCGCTTATCATCAGTATACAGAGCTGATGGCACGGATGAAAAAGGAAAAGGCGGACAGGGAGGCTGCGGCTGCAAAACAGCAGCAGGAGTACTCCAGGCTCTCACCTGAGGTGCAGAAAGTCATAAAGGCAGGCGATGATTATGTCCGCAAAATACGGGCGGCAAATGATGCGATTCCCGGAGAAGAGATATCAGCCAAGATATCGCGGATGGAGATGCTGGTAGACCGTATCTTTGACCGGGTAGAGGAGCACCCTGAGTCTATAGATGATATCAGGAAACTGATGGAATATTATCTGCCGACAACAATCAAACTCCTTGATGCATATGAACAGCTTGATTCCCAGCCTGTGCAGGGTGAGAATATCATCTCCTCGAAGCGTGAGATAGAGAAGACAATAGATACATTAAATACAGCGTTTGAGAAGCTGCTGGACGACCTGTTTCAGGATACGGCGTGGGACGTCTCGTCAGATATCTCCGTGCTGCAGATGATGCTGGCCCGGGAAGGGCTGACAGATGACGGTCTGAGATCAGCAGACAGGAAAACAAAAGGATGAGATTGTATGAATGGAGGAAACAGAGATGAGCAATAATTTTGAGGATATGAGCACAGCTCCGACACTGACGCTGGACCCGTTCCAGGATAACACGCAGAAACAGCCGCCAGTGGAACAGAACACAGAGCCGGCTTTAGACGACAATGTTCTCACGGATGAAGAACGCCGGATGGTGGATTCTTTTGCGCAGCAGATCGATCTGACAGATTCCGCAATGGTGCTTCGATATGGCGCAGGCACGCAGAAGAAGATGGCGGATTTCTCAGAGGATGCTCTGGAGAATGTCAGGTCAAAAGATCTCGGAGAAGTGGGGGAGCTGCTGAGCGGAGTTGTCAAAGAGCTGAAAGGCTTTGATGAGGAAGAGGAAAAAGGCTTTTTCGGAATATTCAGAAAAGCATCCGGCAGGATCGCATCCATGAAAGCAAAATATGCCAAGGCTGAGGCAAATGTCAATGAGATTGTGAAAGTGCTGGAGAAGCATCAGATCCAGCTTATGAAAGACACTGCGCTTCTGGACAAGATGTATGAGCTGAATCTGACCTATTTTAAAGAGCTGTCCATGTATATCCTGGCCGGAAAGAAGAAGCTTGCAGAGGTAAAAAGCACACAACTGCAAGAGCTGATGGACAAAGCGCAGCGCTCAGGGCTTCCTGAGGATGCTCAGGCAGCTAAAGATCTGGACTCTATGTGCGGCAGGTTTGAGAAGAAGATCCATGATCTGGAGCTCACGAGGATGATATCGATCCAGACAGCGCCCCAGATCCGCCTCGTGCAGAACAACGATACGCAGATGGTGGAGAAGATACAGTCTACTATCGTCAACACGATTCCACTGTGGAAGAGCCAGATGCTGCTTGCCCTTGGCGTGGAACATTCTGCGCAGGCGGCAGCCGCACAGCGTGAAGTCACAGATATGACAAACGAACTGCTGAAAAAGAACGCTGAGAAACTGAAAATGGCTACAATCGAGACGGCAAGAGAGTCAGAGCGGGGCATTGTGGATATGGAGACGCTTAGGGCGACAAACGAATCGTTGATCTCCACGCTGGATGAGGTGATGAACATCCAGCGGGAAGGACGACAGAAGCGCCAGGAAGCGGAAGAAGGACTCCGCAGCATGGAGCGGGAACTCAAAACAAAACTGCTTGAGATACAGGGATAAGGACTGCTAAACTACGGCAGGCTCTCAACGCCTAGTTATTTACCGAGTGATGAACCGGAGCGGAGTCGACAGTAAGAGGTTCAAAGGAATATCCTCTGCTCCGGTAATATTTTATGATCTTGGGAAGCGCTTCCACGGTGGTGCTCTTAGCGTCTGTATCGTGCATCAGGATATTGATATGCTTTGCATTGCAGGATACGGCGTTCTTCACCAGTTCTTCTACAGGGATATTGTTTCCGCTGGCGTCGGTGGAATCGCAGTTCCAGTCGAAATACTGATATCCTTTTTCCTGGACTTTTTTAGTCAGAATGGTCATCAATCCCGGAACATACCGGGCGCTCACAGTGTTGCTTGATCCACCGGGAAAACGGATGATGCGGGATTCTTTGCCGGTTACTTCCTTAACCATGTCTGATATTTTTCCAAGATCGGCAAAATATGCTTCTTCAGAAGCGTAGACTTCGGCATAATCGTGAGTGTAAGTGTGGAGTCCTACCGCGCTCCCTTCTTTGTAGATCCGCTTCAAAACACTGTTCTTACTCTGGTTATTTCCGGTTACGAAAAAAGTGGCTTTTGCATTATACTGCTTCAGGATATCCAGGATCTTTTCGGTGTTGTCAGAAGGACCGTCGTCAAAAGTGAGATAGACAATCTTGCGGTCATAGTTTTTATCTTTCTTTACTGTAACCTTACGCACTGTTTTTCCTGTGTTTCCAGAACGGTCTTTTGCTGTATATACAATCTCGTATGTACCCGGGACTGTGAAATCAACTTTATCTGCATTAAAAGAAAACTGCGGGGCGGGATCCATGTCATCTTCAACTGTGATCCCTTTCTCAAAATCCAGCGTCCTTCCCTGCAGGAGTTCGATGTCTTCAGCGCCCCGGAGCAGCGGCGGCGTACTGTCTTTTCTGCGTGTCAGGGATGCGTTTTTGACAGTCTGATTGCCGGAGCTGTCCATTGCCAGTATCGGCACGTCAAAAGTGCCCTCCTCTGCCGGTGGAGCACCATTCTGAAACTGTATGGTGACTTCCGTAGCATCTGAGACCTCTTCCACAAACTGTTCGGGTTTAAGCTCTTCGGAAAGATCTGTTGCATAAGGACGAGTCTGAAGCTTGGGCGGCGTGGTATCACGGACCTGTACCGTCACGTCATAGCGGCGTCCGCGGCACGCATAGATGACTGGATAATCCCCGATCTTTCCAGTATCTGTCCTGGAATTTATCTTAACACTCTCCTTATCAGAAAAATAAAGTTTCTTTATATTGTCCCATGGATCGAACGGCTCCATGAGTTCATGGCGGATGATTGTGTCCTTAAGTTCCAGCGGATGAGTGTAGAACCAGGCCCCGATACCGGATGGGATTAGTATCAGCATGAGCAGGAAAACAGTTATGATCCTGACTGATTTACTTTTTTTCTGCTTCTTCCGTGTGCGTGCGGATCTTCTTTTTGATTTCATAGATATAAATTCCTCTTTTGTTTTGTATGTATTCTCCGGATATTCCGGAAAATATTCTAAGTGTATCGCTGCTGCCGCTTTACTATACTTGTCAGGCAGAAGATGTTCAAGTACATTACTTAAATCATAAACAAAATTACAAAAAAATTTAAGAATCTGCGGTTCCTTAAAGGATATAAAGCATAAAGTCTCATTTTTTACACCTTTTTCTTGTGCTTCTGAAAATTTTATGATATAATAAAAACGTGGTAAGAGTTTCTTGGATGCGGACGAGTGTGCGAGGAGCTTTTTTTGTATAGAAAGTGTTTCCTCTGTTTCGTCCGGCGTTCAAAGAACGCATGGTTTCCGTAGCCCTGAAAGAGACAGGCAGCAAAAGAGACGATGCCGGTTTCTTTCTCGGGTGCACAGTAGCGGGTCAGGGAAAGCAGCCGGGACAGTGCCTCCCAGATGGGGTCTGTACGGATTGCGGCTGCGAACCTTGATGAGGGCGCAGAGGGAACGGAGAGAAGCTCAGTTAGCGGAGAGCTTCTCTCTGTTTCCGAGTAAGGACTTTGAAGATCTTCTGCTGAGGACTTGAGAATAGTAAAAGAGTTTCCCCTACAGCTTGACAGAACTGTGTTTTTTGGTTAGAATCACTGTTAACGCCGGATGATGGCGTTACATGTGTAAAGGACATGAATACAGGCGATGAACGGGATTAGTACATGCAGGAAATGTTCCAGAGAGGAGGCGGATGGTGCGAGCCTTTTGCAGGACTGTATAGAACCGGCCCGGGAGCTTCTGCATGAAAGTGCAGCGTGTGTGCCGCGTTAAGGGCGAAAGAGTGAACCGCGCAGAAAAACAGATCCTGCTCACAGATTAAGCTGTCAGCCGGAGATATGCAGGCGCAGTTAATTAGGGTGGTACCGCCGGGATATCCGGTCCCTTGTTATGAGGGACTTAAGATGTCCCGGCGTTCGTTTTGCGGAACAACGCATAATATTGCAACAGTTTGGCAGTCATAAATCCGTCTCCTGGAGCCGGATGGCTGAATTGTTGCCATGAAAGAAAAGAATGTGATAAAGGAGAAGAAAAGATGGCAAAGGAAAAGAAACTGGTACAGTCGATTACTTCGAGAGACCAAGACTTCGCCCAATGGTATACAGACGTTGTCCGTGAGGCGAAGCTGTGTGATTATTCAGGGGTAAAAGGATGTCTGAACTATCTGCCTAACGGATACGCCCTGTGGGAGAATATCCAGGCGGATCTCGACAGACGCTTTAAAGAAACAGGCGTAGAAAATGTATATCTTCCGATGATGATTCCGGAAAATCTGCTCCAGAAAGAGAAAGACCACGTAGAGGGATTTGCCCCGGAAGTTGCATGGGTTACGCAGGGGGGGTCCGAGCCGCTCCAGGAACGCTTCTGCATCCGCCCGACTTCTGAGACGCTGTTCTGCGACGTATGGAGCAAGACGGTGCAGTCCTACCGCGATCTGCCGAAAGTGTGGAACCAGTGGTGTTCCGTTCTCCGGTGGGAGAAGAGCACCAGACCTTTCCTGCGTTCCAGAGAGTTCCTGTGGCAGGAAGGACATACGATCCACGCCACATATGAGGAGGCGGAAGAGCGCACCAAAATGATGTGGGAAGTATATAAGAATTTTGTCGAGGAAGATCTTGCGATTCCGGTAGTCGCCGGGCGCAAGACTGAGAGTGAGAAATTTGCCGGGGCGCAGGATACTTACACGATCGAGGCGCTGATGCATGACGGACAGGCGCTTCAGTCGGCTACCAGTCATTTCTTTGGCAGTGCATTCCCGGATGCTTTCAATATTAAATATGCGGATAAGAATAATGAACTCCACAGTGTATATGAGACGTCCTGGGGACTTTCTACAAGGATCATTGGAGCTATCATTATGGTTCACGGAGACGACAGCGGGCTGGTGCTTCCGCCGAGGATTGCTCCGGTGCAGACAAGAGTGGTTCCTGTCGCACAGCACAAAGAGGGTGTGCTTGACAAGGCGAACGAACTGCTTGACGCTCTGAAAGCGGCAGGATACCGCGCGAATCTCGACGCCTCAGAGAAGAGCCCGGGATGGAAGTTCAGCGAGCAGGAAATGCTCGGTATCCCGACACGTATCGAGATCGGACCGAAAGACATCGAGAATGGACAGGTTGTGGTTGTGCGCCGTGATACGAGGGAGAAAATTACCGTTTCCATCGATGAGATCCCTGCAAAGCTGAATGAGATACTGGAGACGATTCAGAAAGATCTCTATGCGAAAGCAAAGACATTCCTGGAGGAACACATCAGCACAGCGGTTACGCTCGAAGAGATGAAAGACGCCGTCCAGAATAAGAAAGGATTCGTCAAAGCTATGTGGTGCGGCAGCGAGGAGTGTGAAGAGGAAGTCAAAGCGCAGGCAGGCGGTGTGACATCAAGGTGTATTCCCATGGAGGAAGAGCACCTTTCCGACGTGTGCGTGTGCTGTGGAAAGCCTGCGAAGCACATGGTATACTGGGGAAGAGCATATTAGGCTGCAGAAAGTGTGAATGGAAAATATTGCACAGAGCGCCTCTGCATGACGTAGTATAATACAGGATCAGTTAAATGTTTTTCGGAAAGGCGTGGGAACAACAGTGATCTACAATAATATTCTTGAAGCAATGGGAAATACACCTCTGATACGGCTGGAACGCATGGCGGAGGATGGAAGCGCGCAGATACTTGTAAAGTTCGAGGGACTCAATGTGGGCGGTTCTATCAAGACAAGGACTGCCTACAATATGATACGGGACGCTGAGAAGAAAGGGCTTATCGGGAAAGATACCGTTATCGTTGAGCCGACCAGCGGAAATCAGGGCATCGGACTGGCGCTTGTAGGTGCGGTGCGGGGGTATAAGACGAAGATCATCATGCCTGATTCGGTCAGTGAGGAGAGGCGGAAACTGGTGCGCCATTATGGCGCGGAAGTGATACTCATACACGATGCAGGGAATATCGGAGCATGTATTGAGGAATGCCTGAATACAGCGTTAAAGATGGCGGAAGAAGATCCGAGAGTCTTTATTCCCCAGCAGTTTGAGAATCCGGCCAATCCTGCAGTGCACAGAGACCAGACTGCGGTCGAGATACTGGAACAGGCGGGCTGTACGATAGACGGATTCTGTTCAGGGATCGGGACCGGCGGAACCATCACCGGCATAGGAGAAGTGCTCAAAAAGAAGAATCCAAACATGGAGATCTGGGCGGTGGAGCCGGAACATGCGGCGATCCTTTCGGGCGGTTCTATCGGGACTCATCTCCAGATGGGGATTGGAGACGGACTGATCCCGGAGATCCTGAATACGCAGATTTATGATGATATCTGCATCGTGACAGATGAAGAAGCCATCAGAACCTCCCAGGAGCTGGCGGCAAAAGAAGGGATCATGTGTGGGATCTCCTCGGGGACTAATGTGGCGGCAGCGCTGAAGCTGGCGAGAAAGCTGGGGAAAGGGAAGACGGTTGTAACTGTACTTCCGGATACTGCGGAAAGATATTTCTCCACACCGTTGTTTGAACGGGGGACGGGCGAAGAATAGATGCCCGGTCTGTACAGATGAAAGATGATGTGACGTTGGGGGCTGCCTGTTATCTTACAGGCGGCTCCTTGTACTGTCACGTAATTATCCCTAAATATCGAAAAATCCCTTGACTTTCCAATATAAACGTAATAAACTAATTTAGCGTGCATGAAAAGGCATTGTTCTTTTTGTGCGCTCAAATGGATAATGATATGATTATCCGCAGCCCCTTGCGGAATGATCCGTGAGGAAACGAATAATTCATAGGAGGTGAAAAGGAATGCCAACATTTAACCAGTTAGTTAGAAAAGGACGTCAGACTTCTGAGAAAAAGTCTACAGCACCGGCACTTCAGAAAGGATATAACTCTCTGAAAAAGCGTGCGACAAACACATCTTCACCGCAGAAGAGAGGTGTCTGCACAGCTGTTAAGACTGCTACACCGAAGAAGCCTAACTCAGCTCTGAGAAAGATCGCCAGAGTTCGTCTTTCCAACGGAATCGAAGTGACAAGCTACATCCCGGGCGAGGGACACAATCTGCAGGAGCATAGCGTTGTCATGATCCGTGGAGGAAGAGTTAGGGACCTGCCTGGTACAAGATACCACATCATCCGTGGTACACTCGATACGGCAGGTGTTGCAAAGAGACGCCAGGCGCGTTCTAAATACGGCGCTAAGAGACCGAAAGACGCGAAATAAGGAAACTAAGTAGTTAAATCGTATCACAAACAGAACTATGATTATCGTAAGGTTGCGGATGAGCAGAGCACTTGACGATGCAAGGAGCGCCTGGTGAGGTTTTGCCAAGCCTGGCGGGGAAGCGGATACCCGGAAGAAAATGGGGGTCCTTATGCGAGTCCAGTGCGAGCTTGGTTCGGCGGAACCTGGCGATGCATGGAACACCTGGAAGGGGCTTGCCTCACCTGGTGAGAAATCAGATACTTGAAGCGCGGCTGAGAGTACTTTCATGCGAGCTTAGGGAGCCGGACATCTTAAGTGATAGAAGTCCTGCGGCCGCGAGCACATGCTATGCGATTCCATAGAAAGACACATGTGAGTACCGATGAATTAATCCCGGTTTATCCGGAAAATATGATTAAGGAGGGAAGGACCGTGCCACGTAAAGGACATACTCAGAAGAGAGATGTATTAGCCGATCCGATATACAACAATAAAGTTGTTACCAAACTTATCAACAACATCATGCTTGATGGTAAGAAAGGCGTAGCACAGAAGATTGTATACGGAGCGTTTGAGAGAGTTGAGGCA
>DXAU01000029.1 GCA_019116885.1 Candidatus Mediterraneibacter pullistercoris
CCTCTTGGATATCTTTTATAAGTGTAGCAGGATTTATCTTTTTGATTGAAATTGGCAGGGAAGAGGCAACTGTTAGCAACTGTTCTCCGAGGGATTTCCTATTGATTTTCGTATTATATAATCCACCACACTGTTTCGTCATTACAAGTAATAGTGACATTAATGGATCATTATGATCATCATACATCCATGCGTTATAATAAACCGGCAAATAAATATGCTCCACTGTAGTTTCCTTTACAGCTACACTGTCCTTTAAATACTCATATGAGTCTAAATCCTTCAAAAACTTTTCCCCTGTTTCCATCTGCTTTGCCCGGAAATATTTTAATGTTTCCTCGATCTGTCTAACAAAGAAAGTCTTTCCATCTCCCCATTTTGCATCCAGACTAATAAAAGCATTTCCTTCTATCAATTCCAACCCTTCTATGAATTCCTGAATATCTTTACCCCTATTAAAAGTATTCTCCTTTAAAGATGTCCAAACATTTATATCTGTTGCTTCCTGAACATATTTTTTCATATTCGATCTTCCCCTTGTATGACAATGTTGATGTTTTTCTCTTCCGCCTTTTTCCGTACCTGAAACACAGCCTGGGCAGCCGTTTCTTTTAGATTACTGTCAAATTTATGAATCTGAATGATCTGATTCTCCAATCGGGCTGCCACAATAAATTTCTCAATCAGAAAATGGAGTTTATTCTCTGATCGCTGCACAGCCCGTATGTACGTCTCCTTTTCCCTATCCCCGGTACTGTTATCTTCAAGCAGAGCCAGATACGTTTCCATATTGGATAGCGGTGTTCGCAATTGATGAGCGATTTCCGCCAGCAGTTTCTTAATTCCGTCACGTTCACTTTCCACAAGCGCAGTTATTCCGTCATACATTTCCTGAACTCTCTGGAGCTGTGACAAGATCTTTGCTGTTAGAGTATCCTTCTGGACAGAAGAACAGGAAATATCTTTCTTCTCCAGCAAATCATCCAGCCACATCGAGATTTCTCCCAGTTCGCCCTGATATTCTTTTTGCTGAACAGCCCATAATAAGTATAGTCCTGCCAATAACAGCGCGAATAAGAACAATAAGATCCAATCCGCCTGATAAACTAAAATTATCGCAAAACATACAATTACAACTGCATTAATCCCCGCTATACTTCTTTTCATCATAACCGGCCTCTTATTCTCCGAATGTATATCCAACCCCGAAAACATTTTTAATATAAACCGGGGCAGATGGATTTTGCTCTATTTTCTTTCTCAATCTGTTAATAACCACCGTCAGCGCGTGATCATCTACAAAATTATTGTCAGCCTCCCATATTTTCTCCAGAAGAATCTCCTTAGTTACAATATTTCCCCGATTTGCCGCCAATGTGGAAAGGACCTCCCATTCCTTTGCCGTAAGTTTGATTTCCCTGTCACAATTCCATACTTTCCGCTTATCAAAATCAATTCTCAACTCTTTATACTCCATAATATTTCCTGATCCGCTGCGTTTTAAGATCACTTCAATCTTCTTTAATAAGACTTTCGGTGAAACCGGCTTGGTTACATATTCCTGGCATCCTGCCTCATACCCTTCCAATATATCTTCCTCATCGTCCTTGGCAGTCAGAAAGATAACCGGTATTGTTTTATATTTCAGCAGTTTCTTACAGAAATCGATTCCCGAAGTGCCCGGCAGTCCGATATCTGCAATAATTACATCCGGTTCTTTATTCAGGCACTGCTCTGCTTCTTTTGCATTATACGCCTGAAGTACCGTGTAGCCTTCTTTACGAAAGAAGATTTTTAAAGCTTCATTCATCTGGGTGTCGTCTTCAATCAATAAAATTCTCATTTTCCATCAATCTCTTTACTTTCTCTATTTTTACCAATCATACTGTAATTATTTTGTGTAATTTGCCTCGATACATTTCCTTTTTTCTTATCTTCAAAAATGCTATTATATTCAATAATACATAAAAATTCACCGAAATACCAGTGAGGTAATATTATGAAAAAAATCTCAAAAAACTATGTACTGCCTTAATTATTTTTCTTATAATAGCAAGTTCAGTAATCATATATATAATAACTCAAAAAAATACAGCAGACCGCATATTCAGCGAAGCAGTCATTGATATTCCAGAAACTGCTTCAAACGCAGATGAAGCAGTTCATTTAATAGAAAAAAGCCTCATTACTAATATGCCTTATTGCAGAATAACACGATTGTATGAAGATGATACAGCATTTAAACCTTTGATTCAACGGTATAATGATGATGGAAAAGAAACGCTCCTGCTTAAAATGGATTTTTATGTTACTGATGACGCAGGACCAGGACCTCATGACCCCGGAGTCCTGAATACAGAATATTCCTGGCTTTTTGTACGCGATAACGAAAATAGTTCCTGGAGTTTAGAAAGTCATGGGTATATTTTATGATATGGCAGGCTTTTTTCAGCATACAATCCAACTCCTTTCCTGCCCCGGATTTGATAGTTTAGATCTGTCAGGACATGAAAATAGCCGACTGATTCTTGATTGAACCAGTCGGCTATGTAAATCTTTATTTAATTTACGTGTTCTCGTTCCCATCGATCACATTCTTCTTCTAACTTTTTAAAATCACAACATGTTTTATTGAAAAAATGATAATTTCTTGACTCATTGTCATATCTTTCCCGATAAACCGCTATGGATTTTAAATTGATCTCTGCCCAGTGCTTTCTGATCTGCCTTTCTTCATTTGCGAGATAAGTATCTACAAGTGGATCAATTTTGATTTTTTTCAACTGATTTTTAGGAACTGGAAACATATTATTATGCAACAGATTTGCTATTTCTCCACCTTTAATTTTTATAAAAGTAGTAATAGCGGCGCTTCTTTTCTTTTTCCCTCTTGCGATTCGCTCTTTTGTAGTCTGTGATGTCAATGGTACAACATAAATTCTCCCATTAATTCTAACAGCCAAACCTACAAATTTTCTTTTGTATTTTACACTTACCCGCCAATCTGCCTCATGCATGTACTTCATATAATCCCGCTCTATTTCGCACAAAATCGGTTTGGTACATTTCAAATCTTCTTCCAGTAACTTCATTTTTCTCCTTTGAAAATAGCCGCTTTACAGCGGCTATTTCTTTCCCACTAGGTAGGGACACACCTTATTTTGAATCGTCCACTAAGCAGGACCACGCTCATTTTGAATCGTCCACTAAGCAGGACCACGCTCATTTTTTGTGTCTTAATTATACACATCCAAAGATAAGGTTGTCAAGCAGAGTTCTTAATTATCTCTGTTTCCCTATCTCTATATAGTATATGATCGGTTTATTTCTATTATCCCAATTTCGTTTATCAATTTACATGTATATATTAATTGGAATGGGTATTTGTATGGAAGTCCTGGTAGCAAAAGAAATTAATCTACTCATGATGAAGGAAAAATAATGTATGGATATCAAGCAGATTTATCTGCCCCATTTTTGAAAGTTATAGAAAAGAAAAGCCCGGGAAACCTTAAAAATAAGGCAATCCCGGAACACTGTCCAGCTCCCCCTGTTGGACTTGAACCAACGACACTGCGGTTAACAGCCGCATGCTCTACCGACTGAGCTAAGGAGGATCATTATTTATCACAGCCACAGGGTACTGTATGCTAAGAGCAGAGTCAGCCCGCAGGCTTCCGCTTTATGGATAAAGACAAATGAAATCCCACTTCATACAGATATAAATGGTCTTTCATTTGTCTTTATCCTCAGTACTCTTTGCTGAATGGAGAATACGAGAGTCGAACTCGTGACCTCCTGCTTGCAAGGCAGGCGCTCTCCCAACTGAGCTAATCCCCCAGAAAATGTATTCTTAATAAGAACTTTTATAAAATACCACATTTCCGGGGGTATGTCAATATCTTTCACTCAAAATATCTCTGTTCTTCTAAAATCCCAGCAGTCTGATCAGCAGCGGATTTGAGTCGTACAGGAACCGCAGGATCGGACTCTGTTCCATCATCTCAAAGCAGGCTGCTCCTGCTGCTGTCGTATAGGCCAGAGTCATGACAAGGAATCCGATCCATATAATGACAATGGCGAGCACAAGTCCCAGCGCTGCGCCGGCAATATGGTTCACCAGGCCAAGCACTGGAAGTTCTCCTATGATATGTACTGCAAACATCAGCGCTTTCACGATGATGATCGCAAGCAGGAATGTCACAAGGAATGAAACCAGATTGAGTACGAGCCGGGATATGTACGAAGCTACATAATGAGGAAAGCTCTGCACGCCAAGCTCGCTGTATATCGTACTGTTATTATTTTCCAGAAGCTGATCTTTCAGAAACTGAGGCATCGGAGAGTCCTCAATCTCCTGTATCTGGATATCCTGCGGAATATCGCCCATCATTCCCAGCACGTCGTCCATTGTAATTCCAAGCAGGTCCCAGTCAATGTTATTGAGATTCTGGAGCTGCTCAGGCGACAGGTCTTCCAGCGGCGTACCGCTCAAATCATACTTCGCGAGGTCTTCCGGTGTAATCTCCGGCATAAACGCCTCGACAAGCCCCGCTTCTATGTAATCATCCACCGGTGTATATTTTGCCAGTGCATCAGCCACATAGGGCGATAAAAACAGCACGATCACAAGTGTGAGAATCGTTGAGAGCAGGGACAGTCCAAGTTTCAGAAATCCCCTCACATATCCCACTACGATGCACACAATAACGATCGTTATCACAATGATCAAAAGCCAGTTATTCATAACCTCTCCTATTTCGTCAAATAAATCACCCGTAATTCATCGACGTTTATCACATAGTATCTGTTTACTCCAAAAGCGCGGAACATCTCCAGGGCTTCTATGTCCAGCTCCCCTTCGTATTTTATGATGCCGGACGCTGTGACAATACAGCATCTGTCTCCATCGAACAGAATGACTTCATCGCCATCGATCTTTGCATTGCTGTATTTTCCCGGAAGTTCTCTGCTGACAACTTGTTCTCCCTGCCTGTTGTACAGCCTCAGTTCATATCCCGATTTTTCCTGGTTGAGCAGCACGAAGCCGATATACCGGCCGGAATGGAATACGCTCTGGATCTCCTGATCCAGCGTAATCTCTTTTTCCACCTCAGGCGAATCTGTTCCTCTGTATATTACGAAAGAACTGTCGCCCACTACAACGGATCGATCGGATCCCATGAAAAAAATATCCGCCATGACCGTGTCTTCATACTCTCTTGAAGACACGATATTATCCTGCCTGCTCTGACCCGACTCGCTGAAATCATAATATATGACCCTGGAGCTTATGCCTGTCCCGTCAAGCGTCAGATAGGAGACAGCCATCATGTTTCCGTCATCAGAAAGTTCCAGCGCAGTCGGATATCCTGTCGTCCCCGGCGATGTCTGGAGTTCTACAAGGATATTTCCGGTCGCATCATAAGTGACGATTTCCGGCGCGCTTTCATTTCTCAGCACCACACTCACTATCCCCTGATCTGAGAGCGCAATCTTTTCGATCGGAAGTGTCGTTTCTATTTCTCCGGTCAGACCTTCCTCTGTAAACACAAGTATATTATTACCGCCGTTATCCGCCACGGCAAATGACTCATGTTTCACCTCTACGACCGGATTCTGAAGCTGTGTAGGCTGTATCCACTGCTCTTCATTTTTTTTGTTGAGAAATGCAACTCCGTCGCGGTTATATCGCACGATCCCATCAGCGAACTGTACATAGCTGCTTGTATCTGAGATACTCCCCTGATAGCGGGCCGATGTTCTTGCATGTCCATACGACTGATTATCAAGCAGAAGATATGTGCCGCATGCAGCCAGTATCAGAATCACGACAAATACAAGTATCCGCCGCATTTTAGCGCGCTGGAACCTGTTCACTTTCTCTCTGGCCTCATCCAGGTTCTCCGGGGGCGCTAAAATTCTGAGATGAGTCTTTTTCTTTTGCGTCATAAAACTCCCCTTTATTTCTGTTCTTGCAGACGGTCTGCATCCGCCTCTGCCGCTCACAGTGAGCAGTCTCCTTCTGCTCCTGTCCACTGACGCTCATTATATCATGATTTCATGGTAATAGCAATTTTTGGCCTACGTAGATCAAATTGCCGTCTGTAATACCGTTCATCCTGCATATTGCATCTACATGTGTTACGTCGCCGTACATTTTCATGCTTATGATTGCGAGAGTATCCCCTTCTTCCACAACATAGACCCCGTCACTTCCATTTCCCTCGGTAACTCTCAGGGCTTGTCCTGCGCTGCCGGAGCTGTCTGTCTCTCCGCTGCTGTCCGAAGCATCTTCCGCACCCGGACTTTCGGTCTCTTCCCCTGACTGGGACGCTTGCGCATCTGCAGAGTTCGCCGGCGCGTTATCCGCCGCTCCCGTCTCTTCCTCCGGTGTTACAGCAGTCACGGCCCCGCTCGCCGCCTCCTGTGTCTCTACGGTATCCGATGTCCCTGCCAGCGTGTCCAGCGTATCCTGTACGGACTTCATCCGGTCAAAACTGTTTATCATAGATACCCCCATGATGATGAGCACAAGCAGCAGACAAGCGCTGGCAGCATACATCAGGCTTCCTGCCTTTTTCTTTTTCTGACGCTCGCTCCGCTTTCTGACCAGATCACGAAAGTCCTGTGCAGCTCTGTCCTCCACAGTCTCCGAGGAAACCGCCCCATTTTTTTTTCGATTGGCGATCATGTAGTTCTGCATACACGGATTTTTCTCATAATACGTGTAATGACCACCGATCTCCATAAGATCATTCATTTTATGTACGTAATAGGTTTCGTCCTTTTCCATAGGGTCTTTCATGACAAAGACTGTGTTTTTCTTCGGAAATGACTTTTTGTGCAGTTTTACTGTCGACGGCTCCGGCATGAGCGGCACGCCGGGCTGTGCCACGAACCATCCCAGCATCTCTCCGTCTTCAAAAAACTGTTTGCAGTCTTCATAGGCATGTTTCCATGTATCCTCATCAATCACATATTCATTCCCCGATACTTTCAGGCCGTGCATCCTGACCGCGCCGTAGATGTACACATAGTCCTCTTCTCCCCCCTGCTGTATATCTCCTATGAGAAACGCGCCTACCGGCTCATTCCCCTTTTCGCCGCACTTTTCGCACAACTGGCTAAAAAACGTATCCACATAATCTTCTACATATATCTTCGGGCTGTCGCTCACATTTCCTATCTGACGAACATTTTTTGGTATCTGTCTTTCCATATATACTTCACCTTCCTGATAAATGATTTTCCCGGCGTCTTCCAGGATGATAGCACAGGGAAAACATCTGAATTTATCAGTTGGTGTCAGGTGAGTTCGACAAAAACCGGGGTACTCCTGAAAGGAGCCCCCGGATAACACTTGGTAAATTTTTGCTGTTTTACACAAACTCTTTTATCTTATTGTAGATGCTCTCTGCATCCAGTCCGTATTTGCGCAGCAGTTCAGCCGCCGGTCCGGACTCTCCGAATGTGTCGTTGATTCCAATCTTCATGACCGGTGTCGGAGCTTTCTCTGCCAGCACATCGCACACAGCGCTTCCCAGACCGCCGATGATCGAATGTTCTTCAACTGTAACGACTTTCCCGGTCTCTTTTGCCGCCTCTGTCACTAAGTCTTCATCAAGAGGTTTAATCGTGTGGATATTAATGACTTTGGCTTCTATCCCTTCTGACGACAGTTTTTCTGCCGCCTCAAGGCACCCGCTCACCGGAAGGCCTGTGGCAATGATTGTAAGATCTTTTCCTTCTCTTAATACAACGCCCTTTCCAAGCTTGAACTCATACCCCGGCCTGTCGTTGATCACCGGCACTGCAAGACGCCCGAATCTTAAATAGACCGGTCCCTGATGTTCATATGCCGCTTTCACTGCCGCCTTTGCTTCTACGTCGTCGGACGGATTGATGACGATCATCCCCGGGATCGTACGCATCAGGGCAATGTCCTCGTTGCACTGATGGGTCGCCCCGTCTTCACCAACGGAGATTCCGGCATGTGTCGCTCCAATCTTCACATTAAGATGCGGATATCCGACAGAATTTCTTACCTGTTCAAACGCCCGCCCTGCCGCGAACATAGCGAAAGAACTGGCAAAGGGAACCATGCCCGCTGCCGCAAGTCCCGCCGCCACGCCAACCATGTTGCACTCAGCGATGCCGCAGTCGATGAAACGTTCCGGATGTGCTTTTTTAAATACTCCGGTCTTTGTCGCTTCTGCAAGATCCGCGTCCAGCACGACCACGTCCTCATGCTCTGTGCCAAGCTCAGCCAGAGCTTTTCCGTAGCTCTCCCTTGTTGCGATCTTCTTTACATCTGACATAACGCTTCACCTGCCTTTTCCAGATCTTCCATAGCGATCTTATATTCTTCATCATTTGGCGCTTTTCCGTGCCATCCGGCCTGGTTCTCCATGAAAGACACGCCTTTTCCTTTTAATGTCTTCGCAATGATGGCAGTCGGCTGTCCTTTCACAGTCTTTGCCTCTTTGAATGCTGCATCTATCTGGTCGAGATCGTTGCCGTCAATATTAATGACATGGAAATTGAACGCCTCAAATTTCTTATCGATCGGATACGGGGAGTTTACTTCCGTGACCGCGCCGTCGATCTGCAGATTATTGTTATCTACGATCACCACCAGATTGTCCAGCTTCCTGTGGGCTGCCAGCATGGCTGCTTCCCACACCTGCCCTTCCTGGATCTCGCCATCTCCCAGCAGAGTATATACTCTGAAATCAGAGCCTTTTAGTTTCGCCGCAATGGCCATCCCCACAGCCGCTGAGATCCCCTGTCCAAGGGAACCCGAGGACATATCCACTCCCGGAATATGCTTCATGTCAGGATGCCCCTGGAGATAGGAGCCTGTATGCCGCAGTGTCTTCAGATCCTCTTTCGGGAAATATCCTCTCTCAGCCAGAGCCGCATAGAGCCCCGGCGCCGTGTGGCCTTTGGAGAGGACAAACCTGTCCCTGTCTTCTTTCTTCGGATCTTTCGGATCGATGTTCATCTCTTCAAAATAAAGATATGTAAATATCTCTGCTGCAGACAGAGAACCGCCGGGATGTCCCGCTTTCGCACTGTGAACTGCCGTAACGATATCCTTTCGGACCTCATTTGCAGTTTTCATTAATTTAAGCTTGTCCATTGATTTCTCCTTCTCATGGTCTTTGTATAACCTTAATATCACAGGAACTTTCTGTTACTCGCCAAATACAGCGATATAATCCTCCTGGAACTTTCTGATGCCCGCATCTGTCAGGGGATGATGCGTCATCTGTTCGATTACCTTATACGGTACAGTAGCAATATCCGCTCCCGCCAGCGCGCAGTCTGTTATGTGCATTGGATTTCGGATGCTGGCAGCAATAATCTCTGTCTCGATCCCCGCCACGCTGAAAATTTCCGAAATTTCATCGATCAGGTCAACGCCCCTTACAGAAATATCGTCCAGACGCCCAAGAAACGGAGAGACATACGTTGCTCCCGCTCTTGCAGCAAGAAGCGCCTGATTCGCCGTGAAGATCAACGTCACATTGGTCTTGACCCCCTCAGCTGAAAGGACTTTCACTGCCTTGAGCCCTTCTGCTGTCATAGGGATCTTAACAACCATATTGGGATGGATCTTCGCAATGTCACGTCCTTCTCTGATCATACCTTCCGCATCTGTCGTGGTGGCTTTCACCTCACCGCTGATCGGCCCGTCCACGATAGAAGCGATCTCTGCGATCACATCCTCAAACACCCGTCCTTCTTTGGCGATCAGAGACGGATTGGTCGTAACGCCGCATATCACGCCCATATCGTTAGCTTTTCTAATATCGTCTACATTCGCCGTGTCAATAAAAAATCTCATCTTTGCTCCTCCTTAAAACTGGGCACATTTTGTTCTTCTGATTTGATTATATCGGGTAAAAAAACTCTGGTCAACATTCCAAAAAATTATTAACCGGCAAAATCATTGAACAAACGCAGTTATCATTGTATATCTATTTATATTAACTAATATTTAACTTTCATTTCTTTGATAAACATTTATATTTTAAGGATTTTCCCAAATTTCAAAGCTGAGATTTCTACACTTTATTATTAATATTTTTGCATTTTTTATTAATTTTTCTTTTTTCAGTTCTTGGATATGAAGTTGTTCCCCTCACTACGATCTTAGGTTCATATTCCACATGATAGATACTCACAGGCTCAATCTCCGTATACTTTTTCACACGAGAACCGATTTTTTTCATAATAATATCGCAGGCGTCCATACCCTTGTATATGACGAAGTGCTCAATCGTAGTAAGCGAGACTTCTTTCACCTTTGCAAACAGCGTATTATCGCAGCCCATGACAGACATGTCGCCCGGAACTTTATATTTTTCATCATATAGGGCATCCATGATGCCGAAAGCAATCATGTCGTTGAGTCCCACGATAGCGGTCAGTTCGCGGTGTTCTCTGAGAAGCTCTTTTGTCAGGTCATAGCCGATTCTGTACTCTGAATCGATCCCGGGAATGTCTTTATCAATCTGCTCGTCAGCGGCCTTGATGATCACATGATCCTTAAGCCCTACATTCTGAAACTCTTTGAGAAATCCTTCTACTCTCTTGGATCTCTGCTTCTGTCTGACTGTGAGAGGCGGAGCCACATATCCCACGTCTCTATGTCCAAGTTCAAGCAGATGACGCGCCATGAGGCGCCCGAGTTTTGAATTATCCAGTTCCACAGCATCTACACTCAGCCGCTCGTTCTGATTATTGACGACCACCACGGGGATGCGCTCTGACAGTTCCTCTACCTGATCCATAAAGCACTGGCTCGGATTGCACATGTAGATGATCCCCTGAGGATTCAGGGAGGATATCATCTTCAGATATCTCTCTTCAATCTTGAGATCTCTCTGTGTATTGCACACAAAAATCCCAAAGCCCTGTTCTGCGGCTCTGGATTCAATCCCCTGAAGGAGCATTACATAGTAAGGATTTGTAAGATTGGGACTGATAACGACAAGCAGGTTCTCCCTGCGCTCTTCCTTTTTCTTTTTGCGCCTGGGCAGTTCGTATCCCAGCTCCTCTGCCGCATCCTCGACTCTCTGTATGACCTCTTTGGAAAATGAGACATTATATTTCTTATTTAAGACCATGGATACCGTTGCCTGGGATACCCCTGCCCTCTTTGCGACATCAGAAGACGTCACTTTACTTTTTCCCATAACAGAAACCACCTCACGTTCCGATGCTTTCCAGACAGTTACAGCTCCGTCCTGCCCTCAAGAGCACGCAGCAAGGTGACCTCGTCGATATATTCCAGATCGCCTCCTACCGGCACGCCGCTGGCAATCCTGCTTACTTTTATACCCGCAGGTTTGATGAGCTTGCTTATGTACATCGCTGTCGTCTCTCCCTCAAGACTTGAGTTGGTAGCTATGATCACTTCATCCACATCGCCCTGAAGACGCTCCATCAGTTCTTTTAACCGGATATCTCCGGGGCCGATCCCCAGCATGGGGGAGATCGCTCCATGGAGTACGTGATATAATCCGTTATATTTTCCTGTCTTCTCATAAGCTGCCAGATCGCGCGGCGTCTCTACGACCATGATCGTTTTTCCGTCACGGTCCGGATTGCTGCAGATCGGGCATATCTCTTTGTCCGTCAGTGTACAGCATACCTTGCAGTATCTGACGTTTTTCCTCGCTTCCACGATCGCCTGCGCGAGTCCCTCCACCTGGTCTACGGGCATATTTATGACATGAAAAGCAAGTCTTTGAGCAGACTTGCTTCCAATACCCGGCAGACGGGAGAATTCTTCAATCAGCCGGCTGATCTGGTTACTGTAATAATCCATCTGTCGCACTCCTGTCCTGACTTATAGACCGGGCATCCATCAGAACATTCCCGGAATACCGCCGCCAAGTCCTCCTGTCAGTTTTGACATGGCGGAACCTGTCTCCTCTTCTACCTGGCGAAGAGCTTCATTCGCAGCGGCCACAATCAGATCCTCGAGCATCTCGATATCATCCGGATCGACCACCTCTTCAGATAATTTCACCTTGAGCACTTCACGTTTCCCTGATACAGTCACTTCCACTGCACCGCCGCCTGCAGTCGAAGTAAATTCTTTCGTCTCAAGCTCTTTCTGCTGTTCTTCCATCTGGCGCTGCATACGCTGCGCCTGTTTCATAAGGTTTGCCATGTTTCCCGGCATGCCGCCGGGAAATCCGCCACGTTTCGCCATATCTAATCCTCCACTGTTATTTCCATATTGATCTTCTGTTCTATATCTACGAAAGTATCTTCAAAATGCCTTCCCTCTTCAACATGCCGCACTTCCACTTCGACTTTCTTTCCAATCTGCTCTTCGATCAGCGATTCCAGTTCCTGCACATGGTCGTCACTTCCAACCACGCTTGCCGCAAGACTGTCTGGAAGAACAATCAGAAGACGGTTGTCTCCGCCGAGACTTAAACGTGCTTTCTTCAGATAAGTCCGTATCATGCCGGAAGCCTCTCCTGCAATCGTCCGGAAATTCCTCACTACTTCCTGAACATCTTCAGGTATTGCGGCGGGAAGCGCTCTCTGACTGCCGCCGCTTTCTCCGAAATCCCCACGATCCCGGCTATATCCGGCTCCGCCAGATCCATGTCCGCTCTGAGGCTCAGGAGCTGCTGAGATCCCTTTTTCCACTTTCTCCTCCACCGCACGGATACGGTCCAGCAGAGAGTCCTGGGAGCTCTCCATCGCAGGAGTGCACAGTTTAATAAGCGCCACCTCGAGCATCACTCTTTTCTGGGACGCATATCTTAGCTGGCTGGAAAGTTCGGAAAAGATACGGATATACCGAAACAGCATATCCGGTTCGATCATCCGGGCTTCTTCTTTGAGCTGAATCATATTTTCAGTAGATACATCCAGAACATCCTCTATATTATCAGAAGTTTTCACGAGAAGCAAGTTCCGCAGATACCACGTAAAATCCGCTGCAAGCTGGGTCAGTTCCCGGCCCTGCATAACCAGGTCATCCACCACATCCATCACACCGGATACGTCTCTTTCAATCACTTTTCTGAGCAGACGGCTGAACACCTCTGTGTCCACTGCCCCTAGAACCTCCAGGACATTGTCATATGTCACTTTCTGTCCCATGTAAAATGCAATGCACTGATCCAGGAGGCTCAGCGCATCTCTCATAGAGCCATCTGCGGATTTTGCAATGTAGCGGAGCGCTTTCTCCTCTGCTTCCACATGTTCTGCGTCCATAAGTTCTTTCATCCGGTCCGTAATCGTCCCAATGCTGATGCGCTTGAAATCATAGTGCTGGCATCTCGAGAGAATAGTAACAGGTATCTTATGCACTTCCGTTGTCGCCAGAATGAATATTACATACTCCGGAGGCTCTTCGAGAGTCTTAAGGAGTGCGTTGAACGCGCCTATGGAAAGCATATGCACCTCATCGATGATATAGACCTTGTAGCGCCCCTCCGTCGGACGGTACGCGACTTCCTCACGGATCTCCCTTATATTGTCAACTCCGTTGTTGGACGCCGCGTCGATCTCGATCACATTCATGGATGTCCCCGAGGCGATAGCCCTGCACATCTCACACTCCCCGCAGGGGCTTCCATCTGCCGGATGCTCACAGTTGACCGCTTTCGCAAATATCTTCGCGACTGTCGTCTTTCCGGTCCCCCTGGTCCCGCAGAAAAGATATGCATGTCCGATACGGTCGGCTTTGATCTGGTTCTGCAAAGTTGTAATAATATGGTCCTGCCCTTTTACATCCGCAAACTCAACAGGGCGGAACTTTCTGTAAAGTGCCGTATATGACATGTATCACACCTCATTTAAATACTTTTCTACAGTGTGCATTACTCATCGCCGAAGCTGATGCCTACCATCCTCGCCTCTTCGATCAGACTGCACTTGGGGTCTACTGACTTTAACTTTCCTGCGACCTCAGAGAGCGGTACTTTCGCCGTCTCGCCGTTCCTCATTGCTACCATGTATCCGTATTTTTCCTCAAGTATAAGCTGGGCTGCTTTTGCTCCGACTCTTGTAGCGAACACTCTGTCATACGGGCACGGAGATCCGCCTCTCTGGGTATGTCCGGGTACTGTGATACGGACTTCTTTATCCGTCTCTTTCCGGATCTGCTCCTCCAGCTCATAAGCAATCGACGGGTATTTCCTCTTTGCCAGCTTCTCTTTATACTCTTTTTTAGAGAGCTTGGCATCTTTTTTGGAGATGGCTCCCTCTGCCACTGCAAGGATCGTAAACGGCTTACCTGCATGGGAACGGCCTTCGATCACTCTCTTGATCGCTTTGATGTCGTACGGAATCTCAGGAAGGAGGATGATATCGGCGCCGCCGGCAATGCCTGCGTGCAGAGTGACATGTCCTACTTTATGTCCCATGACTTCTATGATAAATACACGGCTGTGAGACGTTGCTGTTGTGTGTATCCTGTCTATGGTATCTGTAGCGATATCCACAGCACTCTGGAAGCCAAATGTCATATCTGTTCCCCAGAGGTCATTGTCGATCGTCTTCGGCAGCGTAATGATATTGAGCCCTTCTTCTCTTAGCAGATTCGCCGTCTTATGCGTCCCGTTGCCGCCGAGAATGACAAGACAGTTCAGGTTCAGCTTATGATATGTATGTTTCATAGCCTCTACCTTGTCAAGCCCGTCCTTATCCGGGACTCTCATCAGTTTAAATGGCTGTCTGGATGTTCCCAGAATCGTACCGCCCCGGGTCAGGATGCCTGAGAAATCTTTCGATGTAAGCATGCTGAAATCCGCATAGATCAGACCTTTATATCCATCTTTGAAACCATAGATCTCCACGTCATCTCTCTTTGAGCACACGCCCTTTACAACGCCCCGCATGGCTGCATTGAGCGCCTGACAGTCTCCACCGCTTGTCAACATTCCGATACGTAACATATTACATTTCCTCCTTTATCTCACCGGTGCCTGTCTCTGCTCTTCCTGTGCAGGCCTTTTCCATGCCAGCCAAGATGATCCCGTTTACAGATATCCACGGACATAACAGGATAAGCAGCCGGCTTTCTCCGACTGCTTATTATTATACCCTATTTATGATTTCCATTCAACAACAGGGAAACTTTAAATATCTCTCCGTCATATACAAATTTGGGGATACCATGGTATTTCTTTGTCACATCGAGAACTGATGTGATGCCTATCCCTTTACGCATTTTTGCTTTCGATGAGAGGAATGTTCCGTCCTGTTTTTGGATCGTTCCACTGTAGCTGTTTTCTGTCATGATTACCAGTATATTCCCTGTCTGATGGATGTTCACTTTGATATATCGTCTGCTGCTGTCCTGGCGCCCGCATGCCTCTGATGCGTTCTCCAGAAGATTGCCCATAATAATGCAGATATCCGTATCTGAGACAATCAGAGGTCCGTCCAGCTCTACTTTGATCCTGACATCGATACCGCCGTCCTCAGCCATGTGCATGTAATACCCAAGCATTGTATCCAGGGCTGTGTTTCCTGTGCAGATATTCCTTTCCTGTCTGTCGATATCAGAGAGACAGCTATTCAGATATTCCGCCATCCTCTCATAATCCTTATTCACAGCGAACCCTTTCATTGCCAGAAAGTGATGCCGCATATCGTGACGCGTTCTTGCAGTGTTCTCGATATGATCCTGGAGGTGTTCAAGCTGTTTCTGCTGAGCTGTCATCTGGATCTCGGAGATATGCAGTTCCTCCTGAAGTCTCACAGCGGCGCTCTGTCCAACCAGTGCTTTCAACAGTATGCAAAAGCTGGAAAATGTCAGGATTACCCACAAAAACGGTACAAAACTGAACTCTTTTCCAGGAAAGTCAGTGATCTCAGTAAATACAGGCTGCATATATACTGCATACATCACATTTGTCATAAACGGTGCGAGCCATGTATAAGACCATGACGAAAGAATACCGCCGCAGTCCAGCGCCGGACGCATCAGTTTTGTAAAAAACCTCATGATAAAGGGGAAAGAGAGAATTGTGATCGTCATTATCGGCCACACGGGAAACTCCATATAGAAAGCCGGAATTTCATCTGAAACCAGATAATAGAAAACCGTCGCTATAAGGGCGATATCATCTGCATAGCATTTTACAATTCCTGATATGAACAGGCACTGGCCCAAATTATAATTCAGCACGATATACGGAATGAAAGATCCGCACATAGATGTAATGAGAGTAATAAAAGGCTGAACGTAGCTCCCTGGCCCGAAGATAGAAAAACCGGCCGATCCCACCACTGCCACAAAAGCAAACGCGGAAAGCGCCATGATAAGGCGCTTCCAGAAAGGCTTCATGATCTTATCTTTAAACGTACGGTAAAGTACGACCACGATCACCACAACGTAGGTTGCAGTATTAATAATAAAGCTGAGAGTGATATTCATACTGGAGATCTCCGGTTTACATATTCAAACATGTAGTCTGCATATGCCTGTGTGACTTCCTGATGCATTGCTCTTGAGATGGGGATGCGTTTTCCGTCTGTTAATACGAAGTCTTTATCCTCGACAGCTGTGATATAATCCATATTCACCATACAGTTTCTGTAGCACCAGAGGAACTGGGCGTAGGGCCGCAGTTCAGGTGCAAATTTGTCAAACGGCATATAGGATCTCACCACATTAGAAGTCGTATGTATCTGGATATAATGATTATGATAATCTACATACAGAATATCGGTGATAAGGATCTTAGTATACTGGCGCCCTTCTTTCACCTCAATATAGTGAAGGAAGCTTTTATATACCTCCTCAAAACGGTTGAGCGAATTTTCAAGTTCCTCATAACTGTAAGGCTTTACAAGATAATCAAGCGCCCTTATTTTGAAAGCTTTCACTGCGTGTTCCTGACTTGCTGTCGTAAATATGATCTGGCACTTCGGATATTTTTCTCTAATAACCTGCGCGAGTTGATCTCCGTTAATCCGTTTCATATAAATGTCAAGTATCACAAGGTCATATTTCTTTTCCTTTAGAACGGTAAGAAATTTCTGCTCGTTATCAAAACAGTCAACCTGCATATGTACCTTATGTTCCTCACAATAGCGGCAGATATTATCAAACAGAAATCTGATATCTGTCGCAGAATCGTCTATGATCGCTGCATGCATATTATATTCCTCCTGCAATATCTGTATCTATTTTACCGCAGACAATAATCTATTCCTATGGAAATAACAGTAAAAATAGCATGATTACAGTAAAACAGAATACGACGCCACAAGCATAGCCTGCCTATGACGCCGTACTGCACACAGCTTTATGATCCCATAACCCGCCTTAAAGCCTCTTGAGAAGAGCCTCTCTCTGCTCCTCGTATCCCGGTTTGCCGAGCAGTGCGAACATATTCTTCTTATAGCTCTCGACACCCGGCTGGTTGAACGGATTAACGCCGAGTAAGTATCCGCTCACACCGCATGCGAACTCAAAGAAATAGAATAATTCGCCCAGACAGAATTCATTCTGTTCCGGAATCTTCACCATAAGGTTCGGGACATTTCCGTCCGTATGCGCAAGAATCGTGCCATTCATCGCACTTTTATTAATAAAGTCGACGTTCTTTCCTGCAAGATAGTTCAGTCCGTCCAGATCTACCGGCTCTTCATTGATAACGATCTCTTCCCTGGACTTCTCAACATTGAGAACAGTCTCAAACAGGGTTCTGCTGCCGTCCTGGATGAACTGACCCATAGAATGAAGGTCCGTTGTAAGGTCTACAGATGCTGGGAATATGCCTTTCTGGTCCTTGCCTTCGCTTTCGCCGTAGAGTTGTTTCCACCACTCGGATATATAATGAAGGCTCGGCTCATAGTTCGCCAGCACCTCTATCGTCTTGCCTTTGCGCAGGAGGATGTTTCTTACCGCCGCATATTTCATCGCATCGTTGTCAGCAAAATCATTTTCGATCGCAGCTTTTCTTCCCGCTGCCGCGCCTTCCATCAGCTTATCGATGTCAGCGCCGCTCACAGCGATCGGGAGCAGTCCTACTGCTGTCAGTACGGAGAAACGACCGCCTACATCGTCCGGCACTACAAATGTCTCATATCCCTCTTCTGTTGCAAGGTTCTTTAAGGCTCCCTTCTCCCGGTCTGTCGTTGCATAGATTCTCTTCGCAGCTTCCTCTTTTCCATATTTCTTCTCCAGTATCTCCTTGAAAACGCGGAACGCAATCGCAGGTTCTGTAGTCGTGCCTGATTTGGAGATCATATTGATCGAAAAATCTCTGTCTCCCACCACGTCGATCAAATCTTTGATATAAGTGCTGCTGATGCTGTTTCCTACATAGTAAATCTCCGGAGATCTGCGGATATCTTTGGATACCACATTTGCAAAAGAATGTCCGAGGAACTCGATGGCAGCCCTGGCTCCCAAGTAGGAACCGCCAATCCCAATCACAAGGAGGACTTCCGAATCCTCGCGGATCTTCTCCGCCGCTTTCTTGATACGTGCGAATTCTTCCTTATCATAATTGACCGGAAGATCGATCCATCCAAGGAAATCATTTCCCGCACCGGTCTTTGCAAGAAGTTTGTCCTTCGCCTGTGCAGCCAGCTCGCTCATGTACTGCATCTCATGATCCTGTACAAAACTGCAGGCTTTTGAATAATCAAATGTTACTTTGCTCATCATTATCCTTCCTCTCTGATATTCTTCAAATATCAATATCATCATTTGAATTCCGGCAATGCTGCATATGGCTGCTGCCGATACTCTATGCATATTTTACCAAATCCGTATGCCTTATTCAAGTTAAGTTATTCCTTACGTGTAAAGTTCTTCGTGTACGCTCCCTGCAGAAATACAGCCGGAAATCATGCAAGAAATTCTTCCAGTATCTGACGGATCGCCTCTTCTCTCAGCGCCGGGCGTTCTTCTTCAGCGCCTCCCTGGACCGTATGCCGCACTGCCTGACGAGCCGCCTCTCCTTTCTCTTTGCTTCTCGGTTCTCCCTCGATATTGATCGATAGTCCTCTCTCCTTTCCTTCAGACAATCTGTCTTCCCTGGCAGCAGATCTTTCGCTCTTACCTGACGGATTGTTCCTTCCCGGGCTTCTGTCCGGCGCAGACGGGGATCTGTCATCTATGACCGCCGTACTTCCGCCGCCTTCAAGAACCGCATCTGCCCGGCTGTATCTGTCAGCGCTTCTGGATGCCCTGGCATTTCTGCCGCCTCTTCCGGATGTCCGTGCTTCCTGTTTCACAGATTCCGCAGTATCTTCTGAAGCCTGTATATTCTTTATATTCCCCTCTGCAGCTATGACATCGATAGACTCACGTTCCCTGGAGTTCTGCCGTTTCAGCCGGAACGTACATATATTTTCAAGATAGTCTACCATATACATCCTGAGCGCATTTACCTTATACGGCTCATCCGTCAGATGCATAACTACCCAGAGAAGCACCACTTCAGCGATTCCTGCTGCTATATATTGATAAACGGGTTCTGAAAACCCGGAAGAAAAATAAAGTACTGACGCCCCGAGAGCGGCCAGTATCCCGGCAAGCCAAACAGATATCATCTCGATCTGTCTCCATGTATGTATGCGGAATAAAAATCCCCTGTATTCATAGATATACTTTTCTACAAAAGCATCGATATTCTCCACTGAATCCCGTATCATGCACGCGTGTTCATACTTAGCTCTTACGAGCTTTATCAGCCTGTGCGTACTTTTCGGCATGTTCCCCGCCGCTTTCACCAGCCTGTGTAAAGTGACCTGATTGATAATTTTAGCCAGCACTCCTAATACGCCGATCGCCGCCATCAGATACGTGATGACGCTGGTATCCGCTGCCAGTCTCTCTAACATAGCAAACCCTCCTGTTATTTTAATCTCCCACAACGCCCCCTGTGCAGTGATCCGCTGCACTTGTCCTTATGACGGTGCCTATTGTGTTTGTGGTAATTATAGTCCATCCCGGGCAGGTTGTCCTCAAAAACCGTTCTACATATTTCTACAGTTTCGCGTCGACTGCCAGCCCTAATATCCCTGGGAAAAGATTTCTTTCTCATGTTAAGAAAGCCCTCGAAAACATTAAGCCAAAATACTTTGATGTTAAGAAACCTTTCCTGCACCTGCAGTCTTTTCTCAATGTCATATTCTGTCATATAAGTTTGAAACATGGCATACGAAAGTGCCGGCTTTACATTTGTTCCCCTGTCTGCTATAATTCAGCCGTAGTTTTTAGTATATATCTGCACGATTTCTTTGCATGATTGATATTTTATATGGTGAATCTATGGAGGTGTTTTGTACAATGGATTACAGACCAAAAGGAGTCTGCACTCAGCAGATCCATTTTGACATAATAGATGACAAGGTAAGAAATGTATCTTTCCTCGGCGGCTGTAATGGCAATCTTCAGGGTATCTCCCGGCTGATAGAAGGAATGGACGTTCATGATGCGATCTCGCGAATCGAGGGGATCAAATGCGGATTTAAAGCCACATCATGTCCCGATCAGCTTGCGCAGGCGCTCAAAGAGGCAGTTGGTCAATGACCATCTGCCTCTTTTTGTACAGGCGGCAAGCCAAAATCCGGGATTTCCAGAGACTTTGGCAGCCGCTTACAATCCCGGAATGTGCCTTTTAGCACTTCCGGTGATTTCACTTTCCGTATTCCCTCCCGAATTCAGCGCCGCTGCCTGCTGCTCTTTCTGGATCTCTTCCGCAAGACTCCGGATCGTTTCCGTATCTTCCTCTAACAGATCGGCTATCGCTTCTATACTCATCCCTTTATTGAGCTTTCTTTCTGTCAGCTCACGCAGCTTGCTTTGCTCACCTAATGCTTTCCCTTGCTGTAGGCCTTGTTGGAGGCCTTGTTCTATCCCCTTTTGCGTTCCCCTCTTCAAAGCGCTGCTCATCTGAGAATTAAAATCTCTTATGGCACGTTCCCGCGCTTCGTACTCCAGCTTTGCCCGTTCATCCGCACTCAGCTTTTCCAGCTCTTTATAAGCCTCTTCAATATATTCATCTGTTTTCGCCATGTCCTCGAACTCCTTTCGGTTCTTCCCTCCGAGGAAATGCATCCACTTGATAATATCTTCTCCGTTCTTCGCTTTTTCCGGCAGCTTCTTAAGTTCCAGAACCTGCATCTCCATCAGATCTGTGTACTTTTCACCTGTTTTCTCATCACAAAAGCAGATTGTTCGATAACATTTCTCATCATTTTTAAAACAGATAAAATCCAGGATGCTCACATGAATACATTGCTTCAGGTTCTCGTATGGTTCGCCTTTTTTTAACTGGTCTGTGAATATTTTGCTCAGGTAGAACAAACTCCTTGCATCCCAGTATTCAAAGTAAGCTACCTGCATCTCCATATCAATCTGTCTCTGATCTTCCATCATGACCCTTACATCCAAAATCCCCAGTTTATCATCCGGATACTCCTGTCTGAGTTCTGTAGGAAGCAGCCGGGTCTCGCGGATAGTTTCAGGATCTGTCTTCAGAAGCGACGCAATAAACCCTTTTCTCACCTTTGGATTATTCATCAATCCTTTAAAGCAGATGTCAACGGTGGGAAGCATTATAAAATTGTCATTCTCTTTTTTCATATACCCTCTCCTGTACTGCTAAATTGGCAGGAAAGGGATTCCCTATGCTTATTTTAACACAACGACGTATCATGTAAAGCATAATATCCCCTGTATTCAGATCACAGCTTATACTTCTGTTCCCTGCCTGCTTGATTTTTATCGGTTTTGTCGTTGAATTTTCATTGTGAACATGGGATAATCAAAGTTAATGAATAAAAATGCAATTATGAAATGATTTATAACGATTGCAAAAAGACATGTTATGATCCGGAATATAAATATAACAGAAATGGGGTGCCCCTTAAATCCTGGGAGCAGACGCTATATGTACACTTTGATTTGTGGTGTTTCTCGGAACAGGTTTCTCAAATTTATTTTAATCTGATTGTTAATAGTTTCCGTAGCGCACAATAGCGTCTGCTCCCAGGATTTAAGGGACTCAGGGTAACAATTACTTATATTGTTCGTTTATTCCGGTAGAAGGATTCCGTCTGTAAATGAAGCGGACTCATCATACGGATACTGGTCTCCGGCGATATGATTTGCCCTCACCCGGTAATAGTAACCGCGGTCCACGGTAAGCGTCTTTGCCGTGGACAGGAAGTAGTCGTTATGTGCCTCTTCCATCCACCAGTCAACCTGCCCCCATGCATCCGCTTCTTTGTTATATCGCTCGACATACACAATAGTCGCCATATAGTCGACTTCCCTATTGGCTGTCGTGGATGCATAGGCGTACACTCGGGTAAGCCCTGCCCTTGAGATGGTGCTCACCCCATCCATCAGATAGTACCCTCTCGTAACCCGGCTGCCTGTCGTGCCTGTGGAACTCTCCTCCTCTGTGAGATAAGAGCCGTCGACCTTTTTCGGATCCGGATTGGACGCTTCCGCACTGATCGCAGTACCTGTCAGCATGGCGCACAGGATCGCTGCGCTGCATACCATTGATAAGATACGTTTTTTCATCGTTTTGCTCCTTTGTAGATAACTCACTATTTACTCTTCTATAAAGTAAACAATTATCCCGGAGAAAACTTACGCGTTTTCATTATAAAAAATTAAATTTTTTATCATTTCTTCAAATTCTTCCCTTTCCATCACTCCTTTGATCTCATACTGGGCGTCCATATATTCAAATTCCGCTATATACCTGCTATCCTCTGAATCTTTCACCGCATACTCTTTCACAATTACCGGGATACCGTCCCCCGTATCGATCTGATATGCCCGGATGAGTTCATCTGGCTCTATCTGTCCCTGGGAAGAGTCGTCATCATTCATATACATGCTGTATTTGATGATATTATCATTATAAGTATAAAAGAGAACTGCATTGTTCTGCTCCTCATCTATTTCAAAATCCTGCAAAAACATATCTACAGGCATATATCCAAATCTGACTGGTGAAATTCCAAGTTTCCTTCTTATTTCATTGTACACCTGTATTTCATCAATATCTTCTGTTTCCTGTGCATCCATATTTTCTACATTGATGAGATTTGCACTCTCATCCCCTGCGATTCTATCCCATAATACCTTCCAGTAAGACTTGCTTCCTGTCCCTGTCATCACGCTGCCGCATACAAGAATAAGTACAGCCGCCAAGGCGAAGAACAAGCGGTGCTTTTTCTTTCTGCGGCGCACTTCTTTTTTTAGTCTTTTATCATATTCGTATTCCTGTATCTTTTCAAAAAGAGAGGTTTCCATATCTTCAGACACGCTGATATCATCGAGATCATCCCTGTCCTCGATTTCTCTCTGTATTTTTCTGGCCTCTCTGTCAACTTCTTCTTTGAGTGACAGCTTTTTTAGTTCTTTCATTTCTTACACCTTTTTCTGTCCTATCTTTTTCTTGACTTTTCACCAAATAAGGTTAAGATGAAATTAGCTTTAATACGACTATTTCTGGAGGTTATTTTCTTATGAAACGAATCATTTTAACCGGCGGTGGAACTGCCGGGCATGTTACTCCTAATATCGCCCTGATTCCCAGACTCCAGGAGCTGGGTTACGACATTCAATATATTGGTTCATACAACGGTATCGAGAAAGAGCTCATCGAACCTCTCGGTGTCCCTTACCATGGGATATCTTCCGGAAAACTCCGCCGTTATTTCAGCATACAGAATTTCACAGATCCATTTCGGGTCGTGAAAGGTTTCGGCGAGGCCCGCAAACTGATAAAAGAGCTGAAGCCCGACGTTATCTTTTCCAAGGGCGGTTTTGTATCCGTGCCTGTCGTCCTGGCCGGCAAACGATGCAAAGTTCCTGTTATCATCCACGAATCAGATATGACGCCTGGACTGGCAAATAAAATCGCCATTCCTTCCGCTTCCAAAGTCTGCTGCAATTTCCCCGAGACACTGGACTTCCTGCCCAAGGGACGGGCTGTCCTTACCGGTTCTCCGATTCGTCAGGAACTTCTCTCAGGTAATAAGATCGCTGCAATGGACATGTGCGGATTTACCGCCGACAAGCCTGTCATCCTCGTGATAGGCGGAAGTCTGGGTTCCGTCATCGTAAACAATGCAGTCCGCCAGAGTCTTCCCCGTCTGCTGGACGACTTTCAGATCATCCACCTCTGTGGGAAAGGCAAAACAGATGATTCGCTCAAGGATACAAAGGGGTACTGTCAATTTGAATATATCCGGGATGAGCTGCGTGATATCTTCGCGCTTGCAGATATCGTTATCTCCAGAGCGGGAGCCAATGCCATCTGCGAATTACTGGCTCTGAGAAAGCCAAATCTTCTGATCCCGCTTTCTGCAAAAGCAAGCCGGGGTGATCAGATCTTAAATGCACGCTCATTTGAACGCCAGGGATTCAGCATGGTGCTTGAAGAGGAAACTCTCACTGAAGACTCCCTTGTTATGTCTGTCCTTGAGCTTTACAAAAACCGCGGAACATTTATTGATGCAATGAGAAATTCTGATCAGCAGGATTCTATCAATACTATTGTTTCCCTCATTGAAGAAGAATCATCCGGCAATTAAACTCTGGATTTTTCTGCTGATTCCCCAAGGTCTGGCGGCAAACGCCGTCAGACGCCTGCTCATCCATCCTGCTTTTTCATTTCTTCATACTCTGCACCGTATGTTTTGTTGATCCACTTCTTCGCTCTGTGCAATATACTGTGAAGAACAGACAGGCGTATTCCCATCATTTCAGCCGCTTTTGTCTGAGGTATCTCCATGTAATAAACAAGGATCATCGCCTCATACCATCTCGGATTTTTCTCTAACATATCTGAGAATATCTTTTCATGAAGGTCTCTTCTCCTGCGCTTAAGTTCATTTTCTGCATATTCATCTTCCGTACTCTCCCTTATTCTTTCTTCTGCATGATGCGTTCCGTCGTCTAATATCAGAATCTCACGGTCGTACTTCTTTTTGTAATTCAATGCTGCATTTTTCGCAGTTGTATACAGCCACGCAGAGATATTCCCATGTTTGAGATCTTCAAATACTTTGTACAGTTTTAGAAATGTATCCTGAGTAATGTCTTCTGCCACATCGTAATTATCACCTGAATAAATGTATGCCGCTTTCAGGACGAGATTCTTGTGTTTTTCATAAATCTCGTTAAATTCACGATTTCCTGTCAACATAATTACTCCGGTTTATTTCATTTTATTGAATATCTCATTTTTTACTTCATCTGTCAGTTCGCCTGCCGGCCATCCCAATCCTACCTGGTCTCCTTCATATCTTGGAATCAGGTGCATGTGAAAGTGAAATACGGTCTGACCCGCACACGGCTCATTGTTCTGCACAAGATTATATCCGTCACAGCCAAGAACATCCGTCATCTTCTTTACCATCTTCTTCGCGAGTTTCATGGCTTTTGCTGCCACGTCTTCATCAATGTCATAAAGATTTCTGAAATGTTCTTTCGGAAGGATGAGGGCATGTCCCTTAGATGCAGGTCCAAGATCCAGGATCACCCGGAAGTCTTCATCCTCATACAGTGTTGCTGACGGAATCTCTCCCGCTGCAATCTTACAAAAAATGCAATTTTCATCTTTCATGCTCATTCCTCTTTTCACAGATTATTTCTGATTGTAGTATAGACCATTTTCTGGAAAAAGAGAAGTTTTTTCTATTTTCAGTGTATACTTCGGAATGAATCTGTCTGTTTCTTTCCTCTGTCGAAATCTGTCGTATAGATTCTGTTGAACAGGCTCTGCCGACATGCTAGACTAAATGTTGACAGAATTTTAACCATGAACTGTCGTGAATAATTACTGGAAAAGAGGGAGCCGATATGCTTACTGATGTTGATATCAATAAAATGAACCGTTTGATGGAAGAAAACAAGGATGTAAAGCAGATCATCTCACAGCTTCTGGAAAATCACCATACAGCAGTATCCATGATCGCACATGAAATCCGTAATCCCCTGACACTTGTATCCTCATCTCTTCAGATCATGGAAGTACAGCACCCTGAGGTCAAAGAGTTCCACAACTGGAAACAGACAATGGAAGATATCCAGTTCATGTGTGATCTGTTGAATGAATTGTCTTCTTTTAATAACAGTAATACACTGCACCACTCTGTATTTTCCATTGAAAAGCTTCTCAAAAATATTGCTGTCTCATTTGCTATATCACTGGACGCTTCAGACTGCGATATTGAATTTTCCTCGAGAATCTCTCAGGGAATGGGAGATTTTACAGGGGATAAGATCAAACTGGAAGAAGTCCTGCTCAATCTTCTTCAAAATGCCAGAGATGCTGTCGGAGAATCTGGTTCCATCTGTCTTTCCGCTGAGCGCTCGGCCGATGATATCGTGATCCAATGCCGGGACAATGGCTGTGGGATTCCCGCCGACCACATGACCAGGATATTTGATATGTTCGTCACTTATAAAGAAAATGGTACAGGCCTCGGACTTCCATTCGCCAGGCGCATTATAGAAGCACACGGCGGGTTTATTACAGTTGACTCCGTACTCGGTGAAGGAAGCACGTTCACTGTCACGCTCCCTATATAATACCTGTGACACAGAGCATCCGTCCCGTCTGTAGTACATCTGCTGTTTAATGTGGAGGCCGGTATTCTTTTCTTCTATATAGAATCACCGCCATGACAAATCCGCTTACAAGACCGCCGATATGGGCTGTATTGTCCACCCCGCTGCTTGTCAGCCCAAAATAGAGACTCAGTATGACCATGATAAGCATCCCGCGTCCGGACAGCCTTCCCAGTCTTCCCCTGTTGGCGATTACTACATAGAGCAGGGCGCCCATCAGTCCGAATACCGCCCCGGAAGCTCCTGCCGATACGACCTCTCTTCCGGTCATCATGTCAAAGCGGAGGGAAAGGATATTGCCAGCTATGCCGCTTACAAAATAGATGATAAGAAATCGTACTTTCCCGATCTCCAGTTCCAGATTCCATCCCAGAGCGCCCAGTATGACCATATTGTTGAGGAGATGGTCTATCCCAAAATGCAGGAACAGACAGGTGAATAACCTGTAATACTCATGTCCCTGTATAATAGCAGGAGTATACATGGCTCCATGCTGCATCATATACAGGCCGTCTTCTGTATCTCCGAATATTGTCAGAATGAGAAATACTGCCGCGTTTATAATGATCAGACTTGTAGTACAGAGAGCTTCAGGTTTTCTCTTCACTTTTTCTCCTCTTTTCTTTTAAGATTTACCTTTTGGCCTTTTCATTATAAGATACCCTTTCTCCCGTGTCCATCCATTTCCGTTATCAGATCATTCCATTCTCCCCACCGCCCGTTCTTTATCCTTCGGACGGCTTTCCTGACACGTCCGTACTTTGCAGGCGGCTCTCTGAGAACATCCGTCTGTGTCTTCCGGTAATCCTTTTCTCTGTCTGTGTACGCTTCATCCTCGTCATATTCATCATCTGGAGAGAACACTGCATCCCGGGACATGCCGGTCTTTTCCTCTTGCTGTGCCAGCCTGCTTTGCTCCATTTTTTCCGCTCTGTATCTTTTTTCTTCTCTGCGGCACTCTTCTATTATCTTCCTCAGTTCAAAGCCATCCTGCATCGTATCTTTATGCAGCAGATATACCAGAAATATTCCTTCTGTATCACGGTAGTCGAGTCTCTTTACAAAATACTCTGTCATCTGGTGAAATGCCCTGCACAAGGAAAGCTGTCCCACTTCTTCGGACGCCGGAAGATAGCAGAAACTGTACCTCCCGTCTTCTATAAACACCATATCCGGAGACAATATGATCCTGTTCGGATCGAGCAGATGTCTGACAACATCCCCTATTGTCCGGAGCAGATCTTCTATAAACCTCTCTACATCCTCTCCTTTCATCTCCTGAACTCCGTACTTCTTTTCCATGCTGATCCCTCCATTTATACGATAAGTATATCTGCTGTGGTCTTCTCTTCCGCTGCCTTTTACTTTAATAAGGCCGGGGATATCATTTGCACTGAGCATGCGCATCTGATAGTCCTCATTGTAAGGTATCCCGAGATCTATATGGATATCCGTATGTTCCCAGCCATTCTCATATGTCACTTTCATTGTATCACTCCCATCCTCCTGAGGGCTTTTTCCGGCCGTACAATCTCTGCTTTCTGGATGATATCAAGTTTCATGATGCTTCTGGACGCGGCCGCTGATACTTCGACAGCGTCTTCACTCTCCCTGACAGTCACAGATATGTCTGTCAGATAGATCAGTCTGCTTTTTGTTCTGTCCCGGAAAAATGCTTCAAGGTCATACTCGGTATCTGCCCTTCTTGCTGCCTGCGCTCCCAGTATTGCCGTTTCACTGGCTGCTCCGTTCAGGATCGCTTTGTCATGATAATAAAAAACCGCATGCAGGATGAGTACGAATAGTCCCAGGAATAAAGGAATGATATATGACATCTCTACGACTGTACTTCCCTTAAGTCCTTTTTTGTTTTTCTCCGTTTCTCTAATATACTCCAAATATCATACCTCCTATATATGCGGCTGTCAGAAACGGAACGAACGCAAACGCTGACTTCCTATTAAACTTTTTACTGATCAGCATGAATACGGAAAATACTGCCGCCATAAAAAATGCTGTCATTAGTACTGACAGAACATTCCAGCATCCGAGAAAGCTCCCCATAATTACAATCAGGATACTGTCTCCATATCCGAACGCTTCTTTTGTTACCCTGCTCATAAGCAGAAAAGCGATGCCGACCGCCCCGCCTGCCGCCAGCACTGCCAATGGGATATCCCTGTCACAGGATGCCCCTGCCGCGACAAGTACAGATCCTGAGAGGAGAACAGGAAGATTCAGCCTTTTTGATCTGATATCCATGATTGCAAGTACGCACATGTAGCCTGCAAATAATATCCTGTATATCATCCAGCTGTTTTTTATAAAGATTTCTGCTGCTATTTCTTTCCCGAACATCTGGAACACCCTCCGATCCCGCTCACCTCTGATTTTTCAACTGCGTGGATCGTTCTTTTTAATCCGCTGCAGTTCAGGGAATTATGATACTTATTTCCTGTCTCTGTGATGTACACACCTGTCATGGCTGTCCCAAACACGCATTTGTCACAGGCATGATATCTTCCACCGCCTTCATTTCTCATCATCTCGAGTTCCGATGCCGGGACGAACCGGATTGAGAGCTGCAGATAGGAACATCCATATTCTTCATGATACACAGCCTCGTTGTCTGTTACATAGACGATGCCGGCGTCATTTTCATTTCTGCCGCCCTGATACCCGGTCCACGCACTGATGATAAAATGTTCCTCGAGTTCTGCCGACGGACTGTTAAAGAGCGGCAGAGGAAGCTGTATCTTATATCTCACTGTAACAGATATCTCTTTCGATGACAGAGAAACATGAGATTTCCAGCAGGATATCCCTGACGTCCCTCCCTGTATGATACTTCTGTTAATCCTGTCTTCTCCAATAAACGATATGATATCTTTCTTAAGTTTTATTGTATTGAGCACCGGCAGGATGGCGGTATCTTCTGCTGCGCTCTTTGCCGCGCTTTGAGCCGCTGTCAGTATACTGATCCTGATGCTCTGTACTTCGATCATCCAGATAAGGCAGACCGATGCGAACAGAAAAAGGGGAATCCCGACAGATGCTTCTATCGTCACACTGCCTCTCATCCGTACTGCTCCCGTCTGCTCTTTTTTGTCAGTCATGTTTCTTTTTGTTATCCCCGGTGCAGATGCCCCTTCAGATGTCATTAAGGATGTGTTTTTATTCGTATATGTTTTCATCGCAGCCGATTTTTCCTTTCGTTAAAATATAATGGTTGATGGTGATTTATGCCCGCATGAGGGAATGCGGCGAGAAAGGGCATCTGCACCGGGGATAACGATACACCGCAGTTCCTGCGGCAATCTTCATTCATATCCGAAGTAAGCAGGAAACGTATACGTAAGTCCGCCAAATATCTGAGCTGTATTCTCCACTTCAAGTTTTGTGACACACTGGTCCACCCTGATATATTTCATTCCATGTTCTGAAGCCAGGTTTTCCTCGATCCTGTCAAGAGTCCTCATCGTGACGTCGTCTGCATCTTTCAAAAACAGAAATGCCCGTAAGTATTCCTTATATGATATCCCGCCGGGCACGTCTTCTCCCTCTGTCTGTTCTGTACCGCTCCCCAGTGTGAGCAGAGAAGACAAGGAAAGCTGCCAATTCTCCGGCTTTTTTATAAGAGCGGTTCTCTTTCCCAACAGGAGTGTGCGGATATCCACCACACTTTCACCTGCTGCCCATGCCAGAAGAATGAGCTGCTTTACCACTTCAGCAGCTTCCGGCATAAGAAGTACTGTCGTCACCGCTACGGCCAGCGCTGTCACTTCCGCCTGTCTCGTCTTGTCTCCCAGCAGGCAGGTGTAATTCAGTGCCATACGTATCAGAAAAAGTTTCATGAGCACGGCTTCTAAGTTCTCCTTATCTGAATCTTTTCCTTCAAGGATATATTCTGTCTCGTAGGCCAGCGAACGCCCCTCTGTTTCCGGGATCTGCTCTGTCACTGCCTCTGTTCCATTGGGCGCCTCCTGAGCTGCGTTCGTAAAATTCATCAGTACATATTCATTAAACAGAAGGCGCTCCTCCAGACCGCCCGTTTCCTGACGTTTCGGGAATGTACCTCTTCCTCTCCTCAAATTCCGTCCTGATGCCTGATCCATCCGGTCAATTTTAAGCCCGGACAGCTCCATGTCTTTCGGCATTACAACAGATAGTATGCCGGATTTTTCTATCTGTTCCAGATATGTGAAAGGATCTGACGTACTCTTTTCACTTCCTCCACTGTCGTCGGTATTTCCGCTGTCTTCTCCGGGCAGGACTGCCGATCCTGCCGACTCTCTCAG
>DXAU01000030.1 GCA_019116885.1 Candidatus Mediterraneibacter pullistercoris
CCACATCCGCCTGGGGGATCTCCTGGCTGATCTGTTCGGAGAGTGTCATAAGAGTAGACTCCTCTATTCCTTTCGCCACATCCACAATGATCTGCCCCTCTGTGACATAGGGCTTCATCTTGCGGGCTGTCGCCCTGGTATAAGGAGACGGGACAGCCAGCACAAGGAAGTCTCTTCCCCTTACTGCCTTTTCCAGATCTCCTGTGATCTCCATATCCTCGGAGAGTTTCACCCCCGGAAGCTTCAGTTCATGCTCCCTTTTCTCGCGGAGCATCTTCACTTCGTTTTCATCGATGGACCAGACCGTCACCTGGTTTCCATTGTCTCTGAGCAGGACGGACAATGCCGTTCCCCAGCTCCCGGCGCCCAGAACGCTTACATTTGCCATGATCTACTCCTCCTTTTTCTTTGATCCGAATTTATTCTCTGTCCCGTTTAGAAGCCGTTTGAGATTCTCCCTGTGGCGGTACCATGCAAGAACTGTCATGAGGAAGAGCACAATGTAAAGTTCATAGCAGCGTATACTCTCCATATCAAACCATCCCCACTGCCCGATGAGAACCATTTCGATCAGGAAAACGGTGTATGCAGCCAGCGAACCTACGGATATGTATCTCGTCATTACTACCGGAATCAGGAAACTTGCCAGTGTAACCGGGATAAGAGCCAGGCTCGCCGGCAGATGCCAGAAGCTGTTGACCGCGACAAGTCCCGCCATGACAGCAATCCCTTTCCCTCCTTTAAAATTCATATAAAACGGGAAATTATGCCCAAGTGTCACTCCCGCGCCTGCATAGAGGGTGAGAAGGGGCCGGTAATCGCTGCCGCGGTACATAAAAAATACGATGAGAAACGCCGCCACACATTTCAGCACGTCCCCGGAAAAGGTGAGAAGTCCCGCTTTCCACCCCAGCACCCGCAAAGCGTTCGTCGTGCCTGCGTTTCCACTCCCTTTTTTCCTGATGTCTACATGGCTCATCTCCCCGACAATGTATCCGGTTTGAAACAGGCCGCACACATAACCGATCGCAAGACAGATCAATCGTTCCATAACTTTACTGCTCCTTTTCCTTTCTCTCTCTAATAAAGAACTTCAGCGGAGTCCCCCTGAACCCGAATGCCTCTCTGATCTTATTCTCCAGATATCGCGTATATGAGAAATGCATCAGTTCCTTGTCATTTACAAATATCACAAACGTCGGCGGCTTCACCGATACCTGTGTGATATAGTAGAGTTTCAGACGTTTTCCTTTATCTGACGGCGGCTGCTGCAGGGCAACCGCCTCGGTCATGATCTCATTAAGGACTCCGGTTGCGATCCTCAGCGTCTGATTCTCGATGACCATATCGATCATATCGTAGAGTTTTATGAGTCTCTGGCCTGTGAGCGCGGATACATACATGATCTCTGCATAAGGCATATAGGAAAGGACGTGACGGATGTCCTTCTCATACTCTTTCATCGTGCGGTCATCTTTCTCGATTGCGTCCCACTTATTAACCACAATTATGACGCCTTTCCCCCGCTCATGAGCGATCCCTGCGATCTTGGCGTCCTGCTCGGTGACGCCCTCTGTGGCATCGATGACCATCAGCACCACATCCGCCCGCTCAACAGCAGTCACTGTGCGGATGATACTGTAGCGTTCAAGTTCCTCCTTGATCCTGCTCTTTCTCCTCAGGCCTGCAGTGTCGATGAATACATATTCTTTTCCGTTATGAATAATGGCTGTATCGATGGCATCGCGCGTCGTTCCTGCCACATCGGAGACAATTACCCTGTTTTCTCCAAGCAGGCGGTTGACAATCGAAGATTTTCCGACATTGGGTTTCCCGACGATTGCGATGCGGGGACGGTCGTCTTCTTCCTGGCTGCCGCCGCTCTCAGGGAAGTGTTCTGCCAGAAGTTCCAGCATATCCCCGATCCCCAGGCGGGAAGCCGCAGAAACAGGCACCGGATCTCCGATCCCAAGATTGTAGAATTCATAGACGTCCGGCATATACTTCTCGAAATTGTCCACCTTGTTGACGACCAGAAGGACAGGCTTTCCGGAACGGCGGAGCATATCGGCAACTTTAGAGTCCGCATCCACAAGTCCCTGCCTTACATCTGTCATGAAAATGATTACGTCCGCCGTATCTATCGCGATCTGAGCCTGCTCTCTCATCTGGGATAAAAGCACATCTCTGCTGTCCGGTTCAATACCGCCTGTATCTATCATTGTAAATTCATTATCCAGCCATGTGACGTCCGCATAGATCCTGTCCCTCGTCACTCCGGGAGTATCTTTTACAATGGAAATCATCTCCCCGGCCAGTGCATTGAACAGCGTCGATTTCCCGACATTTGGACGCCCTACGATGGCTACTACTGGTCTGCTCATTTTATTCAACCTTTCTTTGCTGTTTCTCTTCCAGGATCGCGCTGATCAGATCCTGTCCGCTTGATTTTACAATAACTGCCGGAACTTGTAAAGCGTCAGAGAGCTGTTCCACTGTAATATCGTCCAGAAACACATCCTCATCCGCCTTTAACATATTGCAGGGGATGAGAAGCGCATTACCAAGTTCCCTGCCTTCAAGCTGGGCAAGAAGATCCTGCCCTGTGACAAGCCCTGACACCGTGATCCTCTCCCCGAAGAAATCATTCCGGATAGCATAGACATGGATCTTTGTTTCCGGATACTTTTCCATGAGCCGCCCTGCCAGCTCACTGATGTAAGGATAGGCGAGCTTCCCCGTAGCGATTGAAACTTCCCTCTTCTCCGCATCTCCGGGAAGCGCTTCGTAGGCATCCTGAAACTCCTCAAACAGAAGGCGCAGCATCCCCACCCCGTTCTCGAGCTGAAGATATCCGTCATAGCGTTCTTTCTCCGGAACCGCCTCATCGGCCAGCAGATACCACTCATCCCCCGCATGGATAAAATGCGTGCCATGCTCTCTGTACAGTTTCTCCTGCCATCTGTGGATGATTCCCAGCACTTCTTCTGCATCTTTTTTTGTAAAGGGTTCCAGTGGATAAAGACCGTCCCTGTACTTCGTAAGTCCGACCGGAACGACAGAAACGCTCTTTAAAAGTGGGAGGTACCGTGTCAGCTCCCGGATCGAATGTTCCAGTTCAGCACCATCATTGATCCCTTTGCACAGCACGATCTGTCCGTTCATCTCTATCCCGCCCTGATAGAGCATATCTGCCTTTTTCAGCGCTTCTCCTGCGAAACGGTTGTGGAGCATCCGGCAGCGGAGCTCGGGATTCATCGTCTGAAATGAAATATTGATGGGTTCGAGACGGTATCTGATGATCCTCTCAATATCGTGGCTGCTCATGTTCGTCAGCGTGACATAATTGCCCTGGAGAAAAGAAAGCCTGGAATCATCATCCTTAAAGTAAAGCGTGTCCCTCATTCCGGGGGGCATCTGGTCGATAAAGCAGAATATGCATTTGTTGCAGCAGGAACGGTACTCGTCCATAAGCCCCTGCTCAAACTCTATCCCCAGCTGTTCATCGGCGTCTTTTTCAATCTCCATCTCCCACTGTTCTCCGTCAGCCTTCTCGATGAGAAGCACAATCTCCTCGTCCTCGACATAATACTGAAAATCAAAAATATCCTGGATCTCGTGCCCATTGACCGACAGGAGTTTATCCCCTGTTTCTATCCCCATCTCCTGCGCAATGCTCCCCGGCAGAACGTCCTTTACCACATGCACATGTTTCGTCATATATATAAAACTCCTCGAATCTTCTACGTTTTATCCTTGTCAAGTATAACATAATTCTTAACACGCGCAAAGCGGTTATCTGCCAAAACGCGCTTGAATTTGCATAAGAAAAATGATATAAAAGATATGTAAATCTACAGAAAGATCAACTAACAGGAGAAAAAAATGTCAAATATCGAACTTTTGGAAAAAACCCTTCCCACTGCCCCCATGAAGATCGTCGCAATGGAGAGCTGCCGGGAACTTGGCCAGAAAGTCAATGACTACATCGTGTCATTCCGGGCAAATACGATCAATGAAGTGTCAGAATCCCCCCTCTATGTCAATTATAAATCAAACAATTACCTCGTCGACTGCGAGTGTCCGAGATTCGGGACAGGCGAAGCGAAAGGCATCTTAAGAGAAACAATCCGGGGAACGGATCTGTTCATCATGACGGATGTATGTAACTATAGTCTCACCTACACTGTAAGCGGCCATCTGAATCATATGTCTCCTGACGACCACTACCAGGACTTAAAAAGAATCATATCAGCCGCTACGGGAAAAGCCCGCCGCATCAACGTCATCATGCCATTCCTCTACGAGAGCCGTCAGCACAAGCGGACAAAAAGAGAGTCTCTCGACTGCGCTCTCGCTCTGGAGGAGCTTACATCTATGGGAGTGTCCAACATCATTACTTTTGACGCCCATGATCCAAGAGTTCAGAATGCGATCCCTTTAAGCGGATTCGACAGCTTCAGTCCTTCGTACCAGTTCATGAAAGCGATCTTCCGCGCCGTGCCGGACCTGATTCCGGACAAAGACCACCTCATGATCATAAGCCCGGACGAGGGCGCCATGCACCGCGCTGTCTACCTCTCCAACATTCTTGGAGTAGATATGGGAATGTTCTACAAGAGGAGGGACTATTCTGTCATAGTAAACGGCAAGAATCCCATCGTAGCGCACGAATTCCTCGGCGACGACGTAAAAGGCAAAGATGTAATCATTATCGACGACATGATCTCTTCCGGCGGCAGCATGCTTGACGTCGCCAAGCAGGTAAAAGAACGGAACGCAGGCCGCGTTTTTGTGTGCACTACTTTTGGACTGTTTACGGACGGTTTCGACAAATTTGACGAGTATTTCGAGAAAGGCTATATTCATAAAGTAATCACGACAAACCTTACGTATCTGCCGCCTGAACTATATAAGAAGCCTTACTTCGTACCGGCAGACATGAGTAAATTTCTTGCACTCATCATCGATTCACTGAACCATGATATCACGATCGGCTCTGTCATGAATCCTACAGATAAAATCCACTCTCTTCTTGAGAAGCGTGCAAAAGGCGAACAGATCTGACGGTCTCTGCAGTATCCGGATAAAGAGCAGGAGCCGGAGACTACCTCAGTCTCCGGCTCTCATATTTTGCTTTCGTCTTCAAAAACCGCATCAGCGCTGCATACCGTTCCTCTACCGTCTCATAATTTTCCGCAAATTCCAGACTCTCCGCCGCTGCGGTCAGAAACCGGGAATCGATCTGTGCCTGATGTTTCTGTAGAAACCGTATCCGCTCTTCATTATCCACAAGTTCAAGAAAATCCAGAATCAGCGCCGTAGTGCTTCCGTGCCTTTTCATCTCCGCGCCGGACCGCTCCTGCATCTCCCTGTCCCTGCACAGTTCAAAGCGGTACTTCTGTTCCGAGTCAGGATATTTTCCGGGGTCCAGAGGACACAGGAATGTTTCCAGAAAGCTTGCATAGACTCTGCGCGTACCCCCGGCAGACTCAAAAATGACCATATCTTCGCCTGTCTCCGTGCACACTGCAAGTTCCAGTATCTTATACTTTTTTCCTTTAAAATGTTTATAGATGTCGCCTTTTTTCGGGATTCTTCTTTCCATGATACAGTACCCAGCTCCTTTGCTCATTAATACAGTTTCGCACTGATCAGCTTTGGCCGGAATCCGGCTTTCTCAAGTGCGTCAAGGATACGGTGTTTATGTTCTGTCCCGAACGCTTCCATTGTGATGCGCAGCTCAACAGCGGCATTACGGTTGGTGCTCACAAACTGGTTGTGCTCCAGTTTGATCACATTTCCCTGTTCGTCCGCGATGGTCTTCGCCACCTGAACGAGTTCTCCCGGCTTATCCGGGAGAAGAACCGACACGGAAAAGATGCGGTCTCTCTGGATCAGTCCGTGCTGGACGATGGAAGACATGGTAATGACATCCATATTCCCGCCGCTTAAGATGCAGACTGCTTTCTTTCCTTTCAGGTCCACCTGTTTGAGTGCAGCTACCGACAAAAGTCCAGAATTCTCCACGATCATCTTGTGGTTCTCTACCATGTCGAGAAAGGCCCCGATCAGTTCGTCGTCCTCCACAAGCAGTACGTCGTCCACATTTTCCTGTACATAGGGCAGTATCTTGTCTCCCACAGCTTTGACCGCCGTCCCGTCTGCAATCGTATTGGCGCTCTCAAGCTCCACCGCCTCACCAGCCTGAAGAGCGGCCGTCATGCTCGCTGCCTCGGCAGGCTCCACTCCAATCACCCGGATCTTGGGATTGAGCATCTTTGCCAGCGTAGCTACGCCTGAAATCAGACCGCCGCCGCCGATGGGCACAAGGATATAATCCACTGTCGGAAGCTCCTGGACGATCTCCATGGCAATAGAGCCCTGTCCGGTCGCTACGTCCAGGTCATTGAAAGGATGGACGAACGTATACCCGTTTTTCTCAGCGAGTTCGCAGGCATAGGCATAAGAATCATCATACACGTCCCCGTAAAGGATGACCTCCGCTCCATAGCTCTTTGTCCGGTTTACTTTGATCAGGGGAGTCACTGTCGGCATGACGATCACAGCCTTGCAGCCAAATTTCTTTGCTGCAAACGCCACACCCTGCGCATGGTTTCCCGCAGATGCCGTGATAAGGCCGCGCGCCCGTTCTTCTTCCGTCATCGTGCTGATTTTGTAGTAGGCCCCTCTTATCTTGTAAGCGCCCGTATGCTGCATATTCTCCGGCTTCAGATACACTTTTCCGCCGGTCTGTTCGCTCAAGTACTCGCTGTGTATGAGTTTTGTCGGATTCGTGACTTTCTTGACCAGTTCGCTCGCCGCTTCAAATTTCTCCAGTGTCATCATCTTATTTTCCTTCTTTCTTAACATAATCATCCATTTTCATGGGAATCCTGTCCTCACTCTTCTTCGCGGTAAAACAGTGCGTTTACGAACTCTTCTGAGTCAAATTTCTGCAAATCGTCTATCGTCTCTCCAACTCCGATATATTTTACAGGTATCCCGAGCTCTGCCTGGATCGCAACAGCGATTCCGCCTTTTGCCGTCCCGTCCATCTTCGTCAGTATCACTCCCGTTATATCCGCAGCCTCATTGAACTCTCTGGCCTGCACGAGAGCGTTCTGTCCCGTTGTTGCGTCGAGGACCACAAGTGTCTCCCTGTATGCTTCCGGATACTCCCGGTCTATGACACGGTCAATCTTCTTAAGCTCTTCCATAAGATTCTTTTTATTGTGCAGCCTGCCTGCGGTATCGCAGAGGAGAATATCCGCTTTTCTTGCTTTTGCGGCTGATACCGCGTCAAAAACTACAGATGCAGGATCTGCTCCCTCCTGACCGCCGATCATATCTACACCCGCACGGCTGGCCCACTCTTTCAGCTGTTCGCCTGCCGCGGCGCGGAACGTATCTGCCGCAGCAAGCACGACACGCTTTCCCTGTCCTTTGAGTTTTCCGGCCAGCTTTCCGATCGTAGTCGTCTTCCCAACGCCATTGACGCCGATCACAAAGACGACAGACGTGCGCTCTTCAAACTCATACGCAGTCTCCCCGACATCCATCTGTTCCTTGATGCTGTCGATCAGAAGCTGCCTGCACTCAAGAGGTTCTTTGATATGCTGTGCGCGTACTTTCTCCCGGAGATCATCCAGGATGTTCATCGTCGCATGGACTCCCAGATCCCCCATGATGAGCATCTCCTCCAGTTCCTCATAGAAGTCCTCATCTATTTTTGAAAATCCGTGAAAGATACTGTCCATACCGGAAACGATATTATCTCTTGTCTTTGTGAGTCCTGATACGAGACGCTTAAAAAAGCCTTTCTTTTCTTCCATTCTAATCTCCTCTTCCTTCTCTCCGGCAATTCCGTAATATGTAAACCGCCTTTTTTGCTAATCATCCAGCTCCTTTTCCAGAAGGTCCACGGACACGAGTGTGGACACGCCTTTCTCCTGCATGGTGATCCCGTAAAGCCGGTCAGCCGACGACATGGTCCCTCTCCTGTGGGTGATAACGATGAACTGTGTGTTCTTTGTCAGTTTATGCAGATATCGTGCAAATCTGCTCACATTATTGTCATCGAGCGCTGCTTCAATCTCATCGAGAAGACAGAACGGCGACGGCTTTAAGTTCTGTATCGCAAAGAGCAGAGAGATTGCCGTCAGCGCTTTTTCTCCTCCGGAAAGCTGCATCATATTCTGGAGTTTCTTGCCTGGCGGCTGTGCGATGATACGTATCCCCGCCTCGAGGATGTCCTCATCTTCCATCAGTTCCAGAGTTCCCTTTCCACCGCCGAAAAGTTCTCTGAATACTGTATTGAACTCCGCCGATATCTTCCCGAACTGCTCGCTGAACTGTTTTCTCATCGCCGCGTCCAGTTCCTCGATGATCTGTACGAGAGTGGTTTCAGCTTCTATCAGGTCGTCGTGCTGTCCTTTCAGAAACCCGTACCGCTCGGATACATTTTTGTAATCTTCTATGGAATTGACATTTACAGTTCCAAGTTTCCGTATATCGTTTCTGAGCGTCTGTATCTGCTTCTTCATATAGGCAAGATCTGTGAGATTCATGTCACGCAGTTCCATCGCGTGATTATAGGTGATCTCATACTCCTCCCACATGTAGTTCATCTGCTTTTCCGAGGACGCTTCGTAGGATTCTTTCTGGCTGTTCAGCCGGAAACATTCTTTGTCCAGAGAAGATATATGTTTGGACAGATCTTCCCGCATTTTCAGGAAATCACGGTGTTTCTGATTCAGTTCATCGCGCTTTCTGCTCTGTGCTTTGATCTCTTCGCCGATCTCATCGTACAGTTCTTTGGAATCCTCGATCGTCTGCCGTAAGTCCCGGATCTTTTCTTCTTTTTCCTGTATCTCCCCGGATGCATGATCCTTGCTGGCGTCCAGTTCTCTCAGCTCCGCCTCAAATTTTTCTATCTCTTCACTGATACGCCCGATATTCTCCTCGATAAATACATGCTGCTGTTCAAGGCCCGCGAGTGCAAGGTGTACTTTCTCCGATTCCCCTAGCTGCCTGCTCTCAGTTTCTTTCTCTCCCTCGAGCGCTTTCTGCAGATCCCGGATCGTCTCGTTGAGTTCTTTCTCCAGGCTCTCGGAAGTCTCCAGTTCCATCTGTATGGACTCTTCATTGTCCGCAATCGTCCGGAGTTCTCTCTCAAGATCCGCCTCTTCACGCCGGAGTTTTTCACGGCGCTCCTCCATCTCCCGCTGGCGTACCTGCGTCTGCTCTACATTCATCCGCTCTGTATTCTCGAGAACAGATGCCTTTCTGAGTTCTTTTTGTATCTCGTCTATCTCATTATAACATACTGTGCGGGCAGTCTTTATCTCGCCGACTTTTTTCTCCATATCATCCATGTCAGCTTTCAGAAGCGCCACTGTTTTCTCAAATTCCTCGATTTCCCTTCGTCTGCTCAGCAGGTTGCTGGAGTTCTTGAACGCGCCTCCTGTCATAGAGCCGCCAGGGTTGATTAGTTCGCCCTCCAATGTAACAAGACGCAGGGACTGTCTGTACTTCCGCGCGATCGCAATGCCGTCATCGATATTTCTTACTACGATCGTCCGGCCAAGGAGCTGATCCGCCAGTCCCTCGAAACGCTTCTCTACATGGACAAGTGTGTTCGCAAGACCGATCACGCCTTTCTCGCTGAGTGCTTCCGGCGTCCGTACCCCACCGCCGCCGCGCATACTCGTAAGAGGCAGAAAAGTTGCCCGTCCGAACCGGTTTTTCTTCAGGAAAGCGATCATCCGCTTTGCAGTGTCCTCATTGTCTGTCACAATATTCTGGATGCTTCCGCCAAGAGCTGTCTCCACAGCGATCTCATACTCTTTGTCCACTTTGATGATATCAGCGACAACTCCGAGCAGGCCTTTCTCGCTGTCCCGGTTCGCCATCACTTTCCGTATGCTGTTCCCGTATCCGTCATATCGTTCTGTTATGTTCTTAAGGGATTCCAGCCGGGAAGATTCTCTGTGATATGCAGTCTGCCCGATCCTGAGTTTTTCCTGCTTCTCGCTGAGCTCTTTCTGCAGGGCTTCTATCTTCTGCTCATTCTCACTGATCTTGTCATTATATCCCCGGATCGTCTTCTGTACTTTCCGGAACTCTTCTTCATACTCGTCCAGCCGCTGCGAGAGACGTTTTGACTCCTCGGCCGTCTCTGACATGTTTCCCGCGATCTCAGCCTTTCTTGCAGCGATCTGCCCTTTCGTCGTATCGTAATGCTGTATTTTTGCTCTCGTGGAAGCGCGGCTCCCCAGAAGCTCCATGATCTCCTGCTTTTTCTCCTCTATCACGGCTGTATGTTCCGCGATCCGGGACTGCACCTCTATGAGTGCGTTCCTTGCCGCCGCATCTCTGTCCGACGCCTCTTTTAATTTCTCCTGAACCCCTTTTCTCTCCCTCTCAAGAGAATCTTTTTGCTCCAGGCGGGTGTCGATCTCTGTATGGATCGTATTGGCACGGTTATCATAGTGCTCATCATTCATGCGCGCCGTGTTGATCTGTTCTTTGAGAACATTGATCTGCCCTTCGAGCTGCTGTTTTAACAGGTTCGTCTCATTGAGCTGGTTTCTTGCGGTATCGATAGCCAGCTCGATGCTCTCGACTTCCTCCTCGATCGCCTCATACTCGGTCTTCATCTCATCGTACCGGCTGTTTGACTCTTCCATCTCCGATGCGGCGATCTCATACTTTTCCTCGATTTCCCGGATGCGTTCGCGCAGCCGCTCTTCTTCCAAAAGGAACATGTTGATATCGTATGTCTTCAACTCTTCCTTTTTCTTCAGATATTCCCTTGCCGTCTCCGCCTGTTTCTCAAGAGGGCCGAGCTGTTTCTCAAGCTCCGCCAGGATATCGTTTACTCTTGTAAGGTTCATCCGCTCTTCTTCGAGCTTCTTAAGCGAAAGATTTTTACGCCGTTTAAATTTGACGATCCCTGCCGCCTCGTCAAAAAGTTCGCGGCGCTCCTCCGGTTTTCCACTCAGAATCTTGTCAATCTGCCCCTGACCGATAATGGAATATCCCTCTTTGCCGATACCGGTATCATAGAACATCTCATTGATATCTTTCAGCCGGCATGACGCTCCATTGATAAGATACTCGCTCTCACCGGAGCGGTACAGTTTGCGCGTCACTGTCACTTCCTTGAAGTCAACAGGAAGATGATGGTCCGAGTTATCCAGTGTGATCGCCACAGAAGCATAGCTCAGCGGCCTTCGGTTCTCTGTGCCTGAGAAGATGACGTCCTGCATGCTGCCCCCGCGGAGCTGCTTCACCCGCTGTTCTCCAAGCACCCAGCGGACCGCATCCGCCACATTGCTCTTTCCGCTTCCGTTTGGTCCCACGATTCCTGTAATGCCGTTGTGAAAGTCAAATTTTATCTTATTTGCAAAGGATTTAAACCCCTGCACTTCTATATTTTTTAAGTACATATGACACCTGCTTTATCCTTGTTTTCTGAGCCTGAGGATCGCTTCATATGCCGCCTGCTGCTCTGCGGCTTTTTTTGATCTTCCTCTTCCCTGTCCAAAACATTCTCCGCCAATGAGAACTTCCACGCAGAAAGATTTGTTGTGGTCAGGTCCCTCTTCCCCGGCCAGACGGTATGTGATCGTTCCGGTCTTTTTTGCCTGGATGATCTCCTGAAGGATAGTTTTACTATCATAAAAGAGCTTCTTATCCTCAAGATCCGTAAACACGAATCTGTGTATGAACTCTTTTGCATTAGTAAGACCACCGTCCAGATAGACAGCGCCGATCAGCGCTTCCATCGCATCAGAAGTAACCGAGTCTCTCATTCTTCCGCCTGTTGTCTCCTCTCCTTTCCCAAGGAGGAGATACTCGCCCAGACCGATATCCCTCGCACAGAGAGCGAGTGACGGCTCGCACACCATGCTGGCCCTCGCTCTTGTCAGTTCCCCTTCCGGCGTGCGGGGGGAATCCAGGAATAGATATTCACTGGATACCAGTTCCAGCACCGCGTCTCCCAGGAATTCGAGTCTCTCATTGCACTGGTATTTCGGAAGGTGCTTTTCGTTCGTATAGGAGCTGTGCATCATCGCCTGCTTGAGGAGGGAAAAATCCTGAAACGTATATCCTATCTTTGCTTCCAGTTTTTTTAACCTGCTGTCATCCATAGTATTTACTCCGTAATATTCCCTTTCCTGTCTAATCTCATGCCGGGATATGCAGACAACATTCTGTCTGCGCTCCCGGCCTGTTCCTGCATGAAAACGAAAAAGCCCAGAGGGGCTTTTTCGTCCTTTTTACTTATTATCACTGCTTTTTTACTTATTCCACTGCTTTTTTGATCTGATCTACTGCATCCTGTACAGTCACGATCTTTTCAGCTTCGTCATTGTCGATCTCAATGTCGAACTCTTCCTCGATCCCCATGATGATCTGGAAGATATCAAGAGAGTCTGCTCCAAGGTCATCCACAAATGTTGTCTCCGGCGTGATCTCTTCCGGCTGTACATTGAGAACATCCGCTATAATTTCCTGAAGTTTTTCAAATTCCATGACAAATCCTCCTACCTTTGCTCGCTTTTTTCATTTCCTATTCCGGCGTCCCCTGGATCACATTCTTTATCTTTTCATTGATCTTCTGTTCCTTAAATGTGACGCACTGGATGATAGAATTGCACACTTCTGTGGAAGTTGAACTCCCGTGTGTCTTGACTACGAGGCCGTTCAGACCGAGCAGCGGCGCTCCGCCGTGCTCGCTGGCATCAAAGTCTTTTAATGTAGCTTTCAGTGCCGGTTTGACAAGAAGCGCTCCGATCTTGCTGCGGAGGCTGGACATCATCCCCTGCTTTACTTTCTTCATCAGAGCGCCGCCAACACCCTCGTAAAGTTTGAGGATCACGTTTCCTGTAAATGCTTCACACACTATGACGTCCACTTTCCCATAGGGGATCTCTCTGGCCTCAACGCTGCCGACAAAATTAATATCACTGCACTCCTTGAGAAGCGGAAATGTCTCTTTTACGAGCGCGTTGCCTTTCTCCTCTTCGGCTCCGATATTCACGATACCTACCGTGGGATTCTTCTTCCCGACCACGCTCTCCATGTAAATGGAACCCATCTTCGCAAACTGCACCAGGTGGGAAGGGCGCGCATCTACATTGGCTCCGCAGTCGATCAGGAGCGACACTCCGGAAAGTGTGGGCAGAAGCGGCGCAAGAGGCGGTCTCTCCACTCCTTTTATCCTGCCGACAAGCACCTGTCCGCCTACAAGCACGGCTCCGGTGCTCCCGGCTGAGACGAACGCGTCTGCTTCTCCGTTTTTGACCATCTTCATTGCAACTACGATAGAAGAGTCTTTCTTTCCGCGGATCGCCTTCACCGGCGGCTCTGCAGTCTCTATGACTTCTGTCGCATTTACAATCGTAATCTGTTCCTGCGGATAGGTGTACTGCGCCAGTTCCTTTTTCAGAACATCCTCCTGTCCTGTCAGCAGAATCTGAATGTCTTTTCTCTGCTGTACCGCTCTGACTGCGCCCTTGACAATCTCCGAGGGCGCGTTGTCTCCGCCCATCGCATCAAGAGCTACTCTCGTAACATCAGACATTTTTTCTCCTCCTAACACTACTGAAATCATTCTACTGGAAAACATTATAAAAATCAACAAAAAAAAGACGCAAAACACAAAGTTTTTACGTCTTTTCACACTGCTTTCTTATTAGTCAACAGAGATGATCTCACGCTTGTTATATGCGCCGCATGATTTGCATACGCGGTGAGGCATCATAAGTTCGCCGCACTTGCTGCATCTGACAAGGTTCGGAGCGCTCATCTTCCAGTTCGCTCTTCTCTTATCTCTTCTTGCTTTTGAAGATTTATTCTTTGGGCAGATCGACATAGGTTACACCTCCTTAAAATTCTTAAATAAGTCACGGACAACTGACATCCTTGGATCAAGTCCCGGCTCCTCGCAGTCGCAGGATCCGGTGTTGAGATTCTGTCCGCACACTCCGCAGAGACCTTTGCAGTCCTCGCTGCAGAGCACCTTCTCCGGCCAGCCCGACAGGACCTCGCCAAAAATCAATCTGTCAACATCAAGCTGATGTCCGTCGATAAAGTTTGACTCGTCCAGCTCCTCTGTCAGTTCTGCGTCAGAGAGACCTACGTCCACATGCTTCGTACACTCCAGTACAAATTCATGCTTTACATCCTCCAGGCATCGGTCACACGGGATCAGTACTGTAAGGCATGTATCTGCCGTGATGAGAAGTTCCTTTCCCTTTAAATGCTCTGCCCGGACGCGGACCGGCTCACTTTTGATGACCGGATAATCTCCGGATCTCAGATGAATCATATCCATCGTGAGCGGCACAGTCTCCTCCACTGTCTTATGCTGGTCTGACAAAACGTCTGATAGGTTGATCAACATAGTTATCCTCCTATTCACACCTAGACTATTATATCACGGAAAATGCGTTTGTCAACCAGGAAATGCTTTATCCTGTTATTGTACAAGAGCAAGCGTCTCTCTGGCAATCGCCAGCTCCTCGTTTGTAGGTATTACAAACACTCTGACTTTCGATCCTTCTTTTGTGAGCTCTACCTGCTTTCCTCTAAGTCCGGTGTTCAGCTCTTTATTGAAGATAACGCCGAGATAGCCGAGATAACTGCATACCTGCTCCCTTACATAATCGTCATTCTCACCGATTCCGGCTGTAAAGACGATATCATCCACACCGTTCATGGCTGCCGCATAAGAACCGATGTATTTCGCCACACGGTAGGAAAATACATCCATCGCAATCTTCGCTTTCTTATCGCCGTTGTTCATGGCGTCAGTGAGATCGCGGAAGTCGCTGGAGAGTTCGCCTGAGAGACCGAACACGCCCGACTTTTTGTTCAGGATGTCCATCACGCCCGGGATATCCAGACCTTCTTTCTGAGCGATGAACTCCATGATCGCCGGATCGATATCACCGGAACGGGTTCCCATCACAAGGCCCTCAAGCGGGGTAAGTCCCATAGAGGTATCCACAGACTTTCCGTTCAGGACAGCCGTCACACTGGAGCCGTTTCCGAGATGGCATACGATAGTCTTAAGATCTTCATACGGTCTGCCCATCACTTCTGCGGCTTTTTTAGATACATAGCTGTGGCTCGTTCCGTGGAATCCATAGCGTCTTACTTTATATTTCTCATAGTATTCATACGGAAGGCCGTACATATACGCCTTTTCCGGCATCGTCTGGTGGAAAGCTGTATCAAAGACTCCGACCATTGGTGTGCCCGGCATCAGTTTCTCGCATGCCTCAACACCGATCAGATTTGCCGGATTGTGGAGCGGTGCAAGGTCGTTACATTCTTCGACCGCTTTCTTGACATCATCCGTGATGACTACAGATGAAGCAAACTTCTCTCCGCCATGCACCATGCGGTGTCCGACAGCGCCAATCTCATCAAGACTCTTAAGGACTCCTGTCTCAGGATTGGTCAGCGCCTCGATCACATACTGGATCGCTTCTGTATGAGTGGGCATCGGCTTGTCCGACTTTTCCTTTTCACCGCCCTCAGGCTGGTAAGTCAGTCTTCCGTCGATCCCGATTCTCTCACAGATTCCTTTTGCCAGGACTTCCTCGGAAGCCGCATTGATGAGCTGGAATTTCAGTGAAGAACTTCCACAGTTGATTACTAATACGTTCATTTTCTTTCCTCCCGAACATTTATTTTAAGATACTGCGATAAGCAGCAGCTCTCCGTATGAACTACATGGCCTGTGCCTGGACTGCCGTGATCGCCACAACACCCGCAATGTCTTCTGCACTGCATCCTCTCGACAGGTCATTGACCGGAGCTGCGATCCCCTGTGTAAGCGGGCCGTAAGCCTCAGCCTTTCCAAGTCTCTGTACCAGCTTGTAACCGATGTTTCCTGCGTCCAGGTCAGGGAAGATCAGAACATTGGCATGTCCTGCCACCTCACTGCCCGGCGCCTTGGAAGCTCCGATTTCCGGTACGATCGCCGCATCAAGCTGAAGTTCCCCGTCCAGCTTCAGTTCGGGGTCAAGCTCATGAGCGATTCTTGTGGCCTCCACCACTTTATCCACATCCGCATGCTTCGCACTTCCCTTTGTAGAGTGAGAAAGCATGGCCACAACTGGCTCGTGTCCGGTCAGAGTCCGGAAAGACTCTGCGGAAGAGATCGCGATATTCGCCAGTTTCTCCGGGTCCGGATTCTGTTCCAGTCCGGCGTCGCTGAAGATAAACGTTCCATTATCACCCATATCGCACTCCGGAACTACCATAAGGAAGAACGCTGATACAAGTTTTGTCCCCGGTTTTGTCTTGAGGATCTGCAGACACGGACGCAGCGTGTCCGCTGAGGAATGGCATGCCCCGGAAACCATGCCGTCCGCGTCTCCCATCTTCACCATCATTACGCCGTAATACAGATAATTGTTAAGGAGCAGTTCCCTTGCCTGCTCTTCTGTCATGCCTTTTTTCTGTCTGAGTTCAACAAGTTTTGCAATATATGCATCTGTCTTTTCATATGACGCCGGATCTACGATCACTGCTCCCGAAATGTCATATGTACCTTTTTTCTTCTCGATCTCATCTCTGTTTCCGACAAGGATCAGGTCCGCGATCCCTTCTTTGAGGACTGTCTCGGCTGCTTTATAAGTCCTTTCGTCCTCTGTCTCCGGGAGGACGATCGTCTTTTTGTCCGCCTTGGCCCGCGCCTTGATCTCATCAATAAATCTCATATTAAATATGCCACCTTTCATTTTTTATCACACAGATTCATTATAAAGCAAATTAATTTTGTATACAAGGGATTCTGCCAGATTTTATCAGCATTTTATGTGCATTTTTGAGTACAATCGTTGTTCTTTGGACATATATTTTATATGTTTGTTACAAAAATAACGATCTTCTGCTGCCATTCTGCTGTGGCAGCTGACGCTCCGGTCCCGTCAAATCTGAAAAAACGCAGTCACAATATTGAAGTATACGAGGATCGTGCACGTGTCAAGTATTGTGGTGATGAGCGGCGCCGCCATGATCGCCGGATCGAGTCCTACTTTTTTCGCGATCAGAGGCAGGACACATCCGATGCATTTCGCCATGATGACCACTGCTGTCATCGTGATGCCCAGCGCCAGCGCCAGCATTACATTCCAGTCATACATCAGGCAGATGCGCAGACCATTCACAACTGCAAGGAGAACGCCCACAAGAACCGCCACTCGTATCTCCTTGAAGATCACTTTAAAAATATCCCGGAATTCAATCTCTCCCACCGCAATGCCTCGGATTATAAGAGTGGAACTCTGGGAGCCGCAGTTTCCTCCGGTTCCCATGAGCATGGGGATAAATGTGATGAGAACCGGCATCACTGCCATCGCGTTTTCATAATATCCAAGTATCTCCCCGGTCACCGTGGCTGACAGCATCATCAGCATGAGCCAGGGCGTCCGGTTTTTTGCCTGCTGCAGCACAGAAGTCTCAAAATAAGAATCCTCATTCGGGCTGACGCCGGCCATGATGCTGATATCTTCCGTCGTCTCATCCTGCAGGACAAGCATGGCGTCATCAACGGTAACGATTCCCACGAGACAGTCTTCGTGATCGATGATCGGGATTGCCACCAGTCCGTATTTATTAATCATATTCGCCACATACTCCTGATCGTCAAGCGTCCTGGCGCAGAGCACGTTCTCATCCATGATCTCCTCGATTTTCCGGGATTCTCCGGCAGTGAGCAGATCCTTCACATCCACCATGCCGATCAGTTTCTTTTTTTCCGTCACATAGCAGGTGTATATCGTCTCTTTATTAATTCCAACCTGCCGGATTTTCAGGATCGCATCGGCGACAGTCATATCCCGGCGCAGACTGATATACTCGACATTCATGATGCTGCCGGCGCTGTCCTCAGGGTACTGCAGAAGAACATTTATCTTCTGTCTCGTATCCTCATCTGTCACCATGAGAAGCCTGTCCACAACATTGGCAGGCATCTCTTCAAGTACATCCACCGTATCGTCGACATACATCTCGTCCATGACTTCCTCAAGTTCCGAGTCAGACAGTGCATTGATCAGATCCTCCCGCATATCGCTGTTCATACCGGTAAAAACTTCTGCCGCTTCCTCCTTTGCCAGAAGGCGGAATACAAGTGTCTGCTGCTTCCTGCCCAGCTCTTCAAAAGCATCCACGATATCCACAGGATGCATGGATTCAAGTTCTTCTTTCAGTTTTTTAAAATCGTGTCTCTCCAGCAGCTCGCTCATTCGCTCTGCTGCTGCCTTGATGTCTTTCTCCATGCCCTCACCCTTCTGCCATCCTGCTGCTTTCCCGCCATGAGAAGCTGGTCCTGCATCTTCGTACCGCAGAAAAACAGGATAATTTTTATCTGTATGATCTTATCTTTTTATAGTATAATATGGTGGAAATTGATATACAAGGAGATTCTTATGAAAATCGTAGGACTGATCACAGAATATAATCCTTTCCACAACGGACACCTCCATCATATACAGGAAGCGGTGCGCGTCACCGGAGCGGATGCCGCCATCGTCGTCATGAGCGGCGATTACGTGCAGCGCGGAGTCCCCGCAATCATGCCGAAACGTTTAAGAGCACAGATGGCCTTAAAATGCGGTGCGGCGGCTGTCTTTGAACTTCCGGTCTGCTATGCCACAGGGAGCGCCGAGCTCTTTGCCGAAGGAGCCGTTTCCCTGCTGGACAGACTTGGGATTGTCGACTCCATCTGTTTCGGAAGCGAATGTGACGACCTGACGTCGCTTAGCGAGATTGCCGATATCCTCTGCCAGGAACCTGAAGAATACAAAGAGTACCTCAGAGAACATCTGAAAGAAGGCTGTTCCTTTCCGGAAGCCCGGCAGAAAGCGCTGAAAGAATACTCCCATTCTGAAGAATACTCATCTCTTATGTCAGATCCCAACAATATCCTTGGAATCGAGTACTTAAAAGCGCTGAAAAAATCAAACAGTTCTCTCCAGCCCTACACGATCCGGCGCGAGGGGGCTCACTACCACGACACGGATCTCCATTCCGATCACTACAGTTCAGCGTCTGCGATCCGCTCTCTCCTCGCATACTCAGGTTCCGCACTGTCCACAGACCGCACAGGAGGAACCTTTGAAAACCCTCCGCTTTCCGGTATTCTCAGCGAGCTGGAGGGACAGGTGCCGCCGACCTGCCTTGAACTGCTGAAAGATTATCACCGGGTATCTTATCCGATCTATCAGAATGATTTTTCTCTCCTGCTGAAATACAAACTTCTGAACAAACATCCTGCCGGACTTCTGCGCTATATGGACGTCTCGGAAGAACTGGCCAACAGGATATGCGCCCAGCTTAACAATTTCTTTAACTACAGGCAGTTCTGTGAGCTTATCAAGACGCGCGACATAACCCAGACCCGCGTCAACCGGGCGCTGCTCCATATCATGCTCGGATTAAAGAAAGAGGACGTGGAGCTCTACATGAACGGCGGATACCATTACTACGCCCGGCTGCTTGGATTCCGGAAAGACCGGGAGAGGCTGCTGCCGCGCATTGCAAAGGAAAGCGCCCTTCCTCTCCTCACCCGGCTGGCTGACAGTTCCCAGCTCCCTCCCGTCGGTCAGAAAATGCTCCGGAACGATATCCTTGCCTCCAACCTGTACATGTCGGTTGTGACAGACCGGTACAAAACTGCTTTCGAGAACGAATATAAACAGCCGCTTCTGAAAGTATAAGACGCGCCGCCAAAATCCCGGGAGTCCAAAAGGATCTCTCTTACGCAAAGCAAAAAGCCCCGGAACATTCCGGGACTTTTGTAAGTTTGTCTGATTTCCTGGCGTCTGCAGATCTACAGTCTCTTTGCGACCGCCCGGATAAACTCCTGGCTGTTTAATACGGTCGGATTTTCGATCGATGTGATAAGGGCCAGATCTTTTGTCATCTCCCCTGCCTCGATCGTATCGATGGTCGCTTGCTCAAGACGATCTGCAAATTCCATCAGTTCTTTATTGCCGTCAAGTTCTCCCCGTTTCCTGAGAGCTCCCGTCCATGCAAAGATGGTCGCCACAGAGTTGGTGGAAGTCTCCTCGCCTTTTAAGTGTTTGTAATAGTGGCGCTGTACCGTGCCGTGAGCCGCCTCATATTCATAGTAGCCTTCGGGAGATACGAGCACGGAGGTCATCATCGCAAGTGAGCCGAACGCTGAGGAGACCATATCGCTCATCACGTCCCCGTCGTAGTTCTTGCACGCCCAGATGTAGCCGCCTTCTGATTTCATGACACGCGCAACCGCATCATCGATCAGTGTGTAGAAGTACTCAATGCCCGCCTCTTTGAATTTCGCATCAAATTCAGCATCATAGATCTCCTGGAAAATGTCTTTGAATGTATGGTCATATTTCTTGGAGATCGTATCCTTTGTGGCAAACCACAGATCCTGCTTTGTGTCAAGCGCATAGGAGAAGCAGCTCCTCGCAAAACTTGCAATGGACTGATCTATGTTATGCATGCCCTGCACAATACCCGGACCGTCAAAGTCATGTACCAGTTCTTTCGTCTGTGTGCCGTCCTGAGCCGTGTAAACCAGCTCCACTCTGCCGGCACCCGGCACTTTCATCTCAGTTCCTTTGTACACATCGCCGTACGCGTGTCTTGCGATCGTGATCGGCTTCTTCCAGTTCTTCACGCACGGCTCGATCCCTTTTACAACAATAGGCGCACGGAACACGGTCCCGTCAAGTATCGCGCGGATCGTTCCGTTGGGGCTCTTCCACATTTCTTTCAAGTCGTACTCGTCCATGCGGGCAGCATTCGGAGTGATTGTGGCGCATTTTACCGCAACTTTATATTTTTTTGTCGCAAGCGCGGAGTCAACCGTCACCTGATCGTCCGTCTCATTTCTGTGCTCAAGCCCAAGGTCGTAATACTCTGTTTTCAGATCGATGTACGGCAGGAGCAGTTCATCTTTTATCATCTTCCAGAGGATCCTTGTCATTTCATCTCCGTCCATCTCTACAAGTGGTGTTGTCATCTTGATCTTATCCATCTCGCTTCTCCTCCTGATCTTTTGATTTTTCTGTCCGGTTCCTGATCTCCGGCATGTCAGTATCCTTGTTTTTTCAGATTCTGCATCACATGCATAATATGCTCGTTGGCGAGCTGTTCTGCCGTCTCCCCGTCCCGGTCGCGGATGGCGCGCAGGATCTGGCGGTGTTCTCTGATGGATCTTCTGGCGCGCTCCTCAGAGACAAAAGAGGTCTTTCTCGCCATCTGAACATAATTGTGAAAATCCGTCAGCACACGGCTTAACATACGGCTTCCTGACGCCTCGTAAAGCGCTGCATGGAACCGCCCGTCCAATGCCGTCACCTGGTCGGTATTAAAACCGCTCTCCCGGTTCATCTGAAACTCTGAAAGAATCAGAGTTTCCTCCAGCTCGTCAAGCTGTTCATCCGTAATGTTCTCGGCTGCCCAGCGCGCACACAGTCCTTCAAGATACGAACGGATCATAAAGATATCCCAGATATCTTTATGGGTGATTCCCATTACATATGCTCCCCTGTTCGGGATGATCGTCACAAGCCCTTCCAGTTCAAGCTGGCGCAGGGCTTCTCTGACAGGCGTGCGGCTCACGCCCAGTTCCTTCCCGATCGTGTTCTCCCGGAGTTCGTCATTCTCTTTATATCTTCCTTTTAAGATATCCTCTCGTATCTTCTGAAAGACCCGCCCGCCGAGCGAATGTTCCTGATGATCTTCCATCGAATCCAGTCCTCCCGTCATAATATCTCATGCTGCAGGATGGCAGGCGCATCAAGACAGTAACGCGTCTGCCGCTTGTATAAGTGTATACAATTATACATCTTTTGTCAATAAAAAAGCCATATACGGTGAAACTTTACACAGTATATGGCTTTCCAGCCCTAGAGCACACGGACCTTGAGAACCCCATCCACGCTGGAGAGCTGCTGCGTGAGCTCCGGAGAGACTTCGGTATCCACATCGATCATCGTGTAGGCATACGCCTTACGGCTCTTGTTTGTCATGAGCGCGATATTCATATTCTTGTCAGCGAGAAGAGTTGTAAACTGCCCGAGCATATTCGGGATATTCCTGTGCAGAATCGTGATTCTCGGCCCTGCTTCTTTCTCACCCATATTGCAGTCCGGATAGTTGACGGAATGTGCGATATTTCCATTTTCAAGGAAGTCCCTCACTTCATCCACTGCCATCCGCGCACAGTTATCCTCGGATTCCTCAGTAGAAGCCCCGAGATGCGGGATCACAATAGCTCCTCTTACCCCGACGATCTCTTTCGTCGGGAAATCTGTCACATAACTGCGGACTTTCTCTGAGACGAGCGCATCTACGATATCCTCCTGATTCACAAGTACGTCTCTTGCGAAATTGAGGATGACAACGCCGCTCTTCATAAGGCCGATGGCATTTTTATCGATCATTCCTTTCGTGTCATCCGTAGCCGGAACGTGGATCGTGATATAGTCACATTCTTTATATATCTCATCCACAGTCTTCGCATGGTGGATGCTTCGCGAAAGATTCCATGCGGAATCAACGGATACGTAAGGATCATATCCGTACACGTCCATGCCCAGGTGAACCGCTGCGTTGGCTACGAGCACCCCGATCGCTCCAAGTCCAATGACTCCCAGTTTCTTGTTCTGAAGCTCGGTCCCGGCAAATGCCTTCTTCTTCTTTTCTGTGATCTTGGCGATATCTCCGTCCTCTTCGTACTCCTGCACCCAGTTGATGCCGCCGATAATATCACGGGCAGCGAGCAGCATGCCTGCGATGACCAGCTCTTTTACTCCGTTCGCGTTAGCTCCGGGCGTGTTGAAAACTACAATCCCCTCTTCGGCGCACCTCTCGAGCGGGATGTTATTGACGCCTGCACCTGCCCGCGCGATCGCTTTCAGGCCGCTGCCAAACTCCATATCATGCATTTTGGCGCTGCGGACAAGAATTGCATCTGCTTCTTCGGCTTTGTCAGTACATGTGTAGTTTTCGTCCAGTTGCTTCAGTCCCTTGTCAGAGATCGGATTCAGGCAATGATATTTATACATCTCACAGATTCTCCTCTTCAAATTTCTTCATGAATTCAACGAGTGCCGCAACGCCTTCATATGGCATTGCATTATATATGCTGGCGCGCATACCGCCCACAGTGCGGTGTCCTTTCAGATTTTCCAGTCCGGCTTCCTTCGCCTCTTTTACAAACTTTGCATCCAGATCCTCATCTCCCGTCACAAACGGAACGTTCATCAAAGAGCGGTCTTCAGGCACGACCGTACCTTTGAACAGTCTGCTCTGGTCGAGAAAATCATAAAGCAGTTTTGCTTTCTTCTCGTTTTTCTCTTTCATTGCTCCAAGGCCACCCTGGGATTTGATCCATTTGAACACTTTTCCGCACATATAGATCCCGTATGCCGGCGGCGTGTTATAGAGTGATTTGGCGTCTGCGTGCGTCTTGTATGCAAGCATAGTGGGCGTGCCGGGAAGCACATCCTCAGTGATCAGGTCCTCCCGGATAATGACGATGACAACTCCGGCCGGTCCGATATTCTTCTGGGCGCCGCCATAGATAATGCCATATTTCGTCACATCCACCGGCTCGGACAGAAAGCAGGAGGATACGTCGGCTACAAGCGTCTTCCCTTTTGTATCAGGAAGTTTTTTGAATTTGGTTCCGTAGATCGTGTTATTTTCGCATATGTATACGTAATCTGCATCCTCTGACACCGGAAGATCTGAACAGTCCGGTATGTAGGAGAACGTCTTATCCTCAGATGAGGCAATCCGGTTTACTTTCCCGTATTTTTCAGCTTCTTTGGCAGCTTTCTTTGCCCACTGTCCTGTAACGATGTAATCTGCCACACGATTCTTCATCAGGTTCATCGGTATCATGGCGAACTGCTGGGAAGCCCCGCCCTGCAGAAACAGCACTCTGTAATTATCCGGAATCCCCATCAGATCTCTGATGTCCTGTTCCGCAGTGTCAATGATCTCTCCAAACGCTTTGGACCTGTGGCTCATCTCCATCACGGACATCCCTGTTCCGTGATAGTCGAGCATCTCGGCTGCGGCTTCTCTTAATACTTCCTCGGGCAGGACTGCCGGTCCCGCCGAAAAGTTATACACTCTGCCCATTTTTCATATCCTCCTCGTCAAATACTTCTTTGATGTCTGCACCTGGAGCGACCATCGGCCACACCTTGTCGTCACTGTCTATCTGGCAGTCGATCACAACCGGTCTGTTCATTGCGAGCGCTCTTGCAAATGCTTCTTTGAATTCCTCCCGGGTCGTCACACGGATACCGGCAGCGCCCATCGCTTCAGCGACTTTTGCAAAATCCACAGCATCTCTTAACACAGTCGCAGAGTAGCGTTCATCGTAAAAGAGATCCTGCCACTGACGCACCATTCCGAGCACATGATTGTTCACCACGACTTCAATAACCGGGATATTATGACGGACCGCTGTCGCAATCTCATTCATATTCATCCGGAAACACCCGTCTCCCGCGATATTGATGACTTTTTTGTCCGGAAGTCCTGTCTTTGCTCCCATAGCGGCGCCAAGGCCGTATCCCATCGTGCCAAGCCCGCCCGACGTAAGGAGTGTACGCGGCTTTGTATACTTGTAATACTGGGCCGCCCACATCTGATGCTGTCCGACTTCCGTCACGATAACAGCGTCGCCGTCTGTCTGACGATAGATCTCCTCTACGATAAAGGGACCTGTGAGCACATCCGGGTGATACTTCAGCGGGTATTCCGCCTTATATCTCTGTATCTTGTTCAGCCATTCGGAATGTTCCTGCTGCTTCAGCCTCCGGTTCAGTATCTTGAGCACCTCTTTGATATCCCCGATGATCTCCTCGGAGACAATGATGTTCTTGTTGATCTCGGCCGGATCAATATCAATCTGCAGGATTCTGGCATTTTTCGCAAATGTCTCCGTGTTCCCCGTCACACGGTCGCTGAACCTTGCGCCGAGCACGACGAGCAGATCACACTCACTGACCCCATAGTTTGATGTTTTTGTCCCGTGCATACCGAGCATGCCGGTATATCTGGGGTCTGTTCCGGGAAATGCTCCTTTTCCCATCAGCGTATCCGTGACAGGAGCGTCAAGCTTATCAACGAATTCCCTGATCTCGCTGCTCGCACCGGAGAGTACCGCACCGCCGCCGACAAATACATAGGGACGTTCTGACGACTCAAGCATGTCGACCGCCCGCCTGATCCCCTCTTCATTGATATGCGGGTGATCCGGAACATATTTCCCGAGTTCCTGATGCTCATACTCTGTGACCGCCGCTGTGACATCCTTGGGGATATCGATAAGGACAGGTCCTGGGCGTCCCGTCCTGGCGATCCGGAATGCCTTTCGGATCGTATCTGCCAGCTTCGTTACATCTTTTACGATAAAACTGTATTTTGTAATGGGCATCGTAATTCCTGTGATATCGATCTCCTGGAAACTGTCTTTTCCAAGGAGAGATACGCCCACATTGCACGTGATGGCGACAATGGGAATGGAGTCCATATACGCGGTGGCAATGCCGGTGACGAGGTTCGTTGCGCCCGGTCCGCTCGTTGCAAGGCACACTCCGGTTTTCCCTGTCGCCCTTGCATAACCGTCTGCGGCATGTGCCGCCCCCTGCTCGTGAGAAGTCAGGATATGACGTATCTCATCCCGGTGTTTATACAGTTCATCGTAAACATTCAGGATCGCTCCGCCCGGATAACCGAATACGGTATCCACGCCCTGCTCCTTCAGACATTCTATCACTATCTCAGATCCGTTTAACTGCATCCTGCTATCAAGCTCCTTCCAAATCTTTCTTCTCTCCTGGTACTTCGAGGACCGCTCCTCTGTTTCCCGATGTGACCATAGCGGCATATCTTGCAAGGTATCCGCTCTTTACTTTCGGCTCTCTCGGCTGCCATTTCGCTCTTCTCGCTGCCATCTCCTCGTCGGAGACATCGAGTTCCAGCCTGAATTCGGGAATATTGATCTTGATGATATCCCCTTCTTCGACAAGAGCGATCGGACCGCCCACAGCCGCCTCGGGTGAGACATGGCCGATGGAAGCTCCTCGGGAAGCCCCGCTGAAACGGCCGTCTGTTATAAGAGCCACCGTGGAACCGAGGCCGTATCCTGCAATCGCAGAGGTCGGATTGAGCATCTCTCTCATGCCGGGCCCGCCCTTTGGCCCTTCATAGCGGATCACAATGACATCTCCGGGATTGATCCTTCCGCTCTTGATCGCCTCCGTCGCCTCTTCGTCGCTCTCAAAGATCCTTGCAGGACCTTCATGTACGAGCATCTCGTCGCAGACCGCAGAGCGTTTGACCACGCTGCCGCCCGGAGCCAGATTTCCTTTCAGAACAGCCAGCCCGCCTGTCTCACTGTACGGATTGTCGATCGGACGGATGACTTCCGGATTTAAGTTCTCACATCCGGCGATATTCTCTCCCACCGTCTTTCCTGTGACTGTCATGCAGTCCAGATTCAGAAGATTTTTCTTACTCAGCTCGTTCATGACGGCGTACACGCCTCCCGCCTCATTGAGGTCTTCTATATAAGTATGCCCTGCCGGCGCGAGATGACAAAGATTCGGCGTTCTCTCGCTGATACCATTTGCAAAATCGATCTCAAAATCCATCCCGATCTCATGGGCGATGGCAGGGAGATGAAGCATGCTGTTCGTTGAACAGCCCAGAGCCATATCCACTGTAAGGGCATTGAGAATCGCATCTTCTGTCATGATGTCACGGGGTCTGATATTCTTTCTCACCAGTTCCATGACCTGCATGCCTGCATGTTTCGCAAGCTGCAGCCTTGCAGAATATACAGCCGGGATCGTGCCGTTTCCCCGGAGTCCCATGCCAAGTGCTTCTGTCAGGCAGTTCATGCTGTTCGCCGTATACATACCGGAGCAGGAACCGCAGGTCGGACATGCCTTATTCTCGAATTCACAAAGTTCGGTGTCAGAAATCTTTCCTGCCGCGTGCGCTCCCACCGCCTCAAACATACTGGAAAGACTGGTGCGTCCTCCCGCCACACGTCCTGCAAGCATTGGTCCGCCGCTTACAAAGACTGTAGGAATATTGACGCGTGCTGCCGCCATCAAAAGACCTGGTACATTCTTGTCGCAGTTCGGAATCATCACAAGACCGTCGAACTGGTGCGCCATGGCAAGCGCCTCTGTAGAGTCCGCGATCAGATCCCTTGTCACAAGGGAATATTTCATTCCGATATGGCCCATGGCAATCCCATCGCACACTGCGATGGCAGGTACCATGATGGGAGTTCCGCCTGCCATCGCGACTCCCATCTTGACCGCCTCTGTAATCTTGTCAAGATTCATATGTCCCGGCACAATCTCATTGTATGAACTGACCACGCCGATGAGCGGGCGGTCAAGCTCTTCCTGCGTCATCCCGAGCGCATTGAACAACGAACGGTGTGGTGCCTGCTGTACGCCTTTTGTCACTGTATCACTTCTCATATCTCATTTCCTTTCTTTCATCTGATATATCCACAGATCCTGTCGCCCATCTCTTTCGTTCCGATCTGCCTCATGCCTGCGGACATGATATCTGCCGTGCGGTATCCGTCTCTGAGCACAGCGCTCACTGCATCTTCAACAGCCTGCGCCTCTTTGTCAAGGTCAAATGAATACCGGAGCATCATGGCCGCTGACAGAATCGTAGCGATCGGATTGGCAATTCCTTTTCCCGCAATATCAGGCGCCGAACCGCCGCTGGGCTCATAAAGCCCGAATTTCGTCTCATTTAAACTGGCGCTTGCAAGCATCCCGATGGATCCGGTCACCATGCTCGCCTCGTCTGAAAGAATGTCTCCGAACATGTTCTCCGTAAGGATGACGTCGAACTGGGCCGGGTCCTTTACAAGCTGCATGGCGCAATTATCGACAAGCATGTGTTCCAGAGTGACTTCCGGATAGTCCTCTGCCACCTCTTCTACGACTTTTCTCCAGAGTCTCGAGGAATCCAGGACATTTGCCTTATCCACGCTGGTTACTTTCTTTCTTCTCTTCATTGCAATGTCAAACCCTCGTTTTGCAATGCGGCGGATCTCTGTCCCGCTGTATACAAGTTCGTCCTTCGCCACTGTCTCGCCGTCCACTTCCACAGTGCTTCTGTTCCCGAAATAAAGCCCGCCGGTCAGTTCTCTCATGATCATCATATCGAATCCCTTTTCAGCGATCTCAGCTTTGAGCGGGCAGGCTTCTTTTAATTCCCTGTAAAGTACGGCCGGTCTCAGATTTGCGAACAGATTAAGTCCCTTTCTCAGCCCCAGGAGCCCTGCTTCCGGACGCTTTTCCGGTTCCAGTCTATACCACGGAGAAGTTCTGGCATCTCCGCCGATAGATCCCATGAGGACTGCATCGCTCGCCCTGGCCTGTTCCAGTGTCTCTTCTGTCAACGGAACTCCGTTCGCATCGATAGACGCTCCCCCCATAAGGAGCTGGGTATAAGAAAAGGAATGTCCATAAGCCTCTGCGATCCTGTCAAGGACTTTTACCGCCTCATCTACGATCTCCGGGCCAATGCCATCCCCTTTTATCACTCCAATCTTCATATTCATAGCCGCTCATCCTTCCAATTCAAAATGTTATTGTTTATCATACCTCATTTCGATAAGCGTTTCAAGTAGTACGGCCCAAAAAATAGAGGGCACTCTGAAATTCGTGTAACGAATCACCTGAAGTGTCGAAAGGCACATTCCGGGATTGTAAGCGGCCGCCAAGGTCCCGGACAAGCCCGGACTTTGCCCCGCCGCCCACGCAAAAACCGGAGAGCCCTGTCTTCTTACACCAGGCTGCTCTCCGGCTCCACATTCTCATTCTATCTGCTCCCTACTCGGCGCTCGGTTTCTCAATCTGAGCGATCGCCGCTTTCTGCATCGGGATGCGGCAGTTCTTGTTGTTCCCGAACTCTACGATCACGTCATCATCTGTGATATCGATGATCACCCCGTAGAATCCGCTTGTTGTCAGTGCTGTATCGCCTACTTCCATGGACGCCAGCATTGCCTGAATTCTCTTCTGTTCCTTTTTCTGAGGACGCATGAGCAGGAACCACATCAGTCCGATCACTACGACCCAAAGGATCAGCATACTAGCCATTTCACCCATAATGATATTTCCTCCTAACTTTCTATCCAGCAATAAGTCTACTATACACAAAAACTACAGTTTCTTCAAGTATCTTTTTGAAAAACTGTTACTTGCCGCTTTTGCGGCCCTGTGACATTGTGTCAAGCTTTCTCTTCTTGTACGCCGCAAATTCTCCCGCCTCGATAGCGCCGCGTATCTCTTCCATCATCGTGTTGTAAAAATACAGATTGTGGAGAACGCACAATCGCATCCCCAGCATTTCCTTCGCCTTGAGCAGGTGTCTGATATAAGCGCGGCTGTAACTCCTGCACGCGGGACAGCCGCAGCCCTCCTCGATGGGGCGGTCGTCCAGCTCATATTTCGCATTGAACAGATTCAGTTTTCCCAGGTTCGTATAGACATGGCCGTGTCTCCCGTTCCGCGTCGGATATACGCAGTCAAAGAAATCAACGCCTCTCTCCACACCCTCCAGTATATTGGCCGGAGTCCCCACACCCATCAGGTATGTGGGCTTATTTTCAGGAAGATGGGGCACTGCCGCATCCAGTATACGGTACATCTCTTCATGGCTCTCGCCTACTGCGAGTCCGCCCACAGCATACCCGTCGAGATCCAGCTCTGCAATCTGCTGCGCATGGGCGATGCGGATATCCTCATAAACGCCCCCCTGGTTGATGCCAAAGAGCATCTGCCGGGGATTGATCGTGTCCGGAAGAGAGTTCAGCCTTGCCATCTCATCCCTGCACCGCTTCAGCCATCTCGTAGTGCGCGCCACCGAATCCTCAATATATTTCTTATCTGCCACGCTGGACGGACACTCATCAAACGCCATAGCGATCGTGGAGGCAAGATTTGACTGGATCTGCATGCTCTCCTCAGGTCCCATGAATATCTTATGTCCGTCAATGTGGGAGTGAAAATGGACTCCCTCCTCTTTTATCTTCCGGAGAGACGCCAGAGAAAACACCTGAAATCCGCCGGAATCTGTAAGTATCGGTCTGTCCCAGTTCATGAACCGGTGCAGGCCGCCCAGCTTCTTCACTACTTCATCGCCCGGCCTGACGTGCAGATGATACGTGTTCGAGAGTTCCACCTGCGTCTTGATCTCCCTGAGATCGTCCGTTGACACGGCGCCCTTGATCGCAGCCGCAGTTCCCACGTTCATAAATACCGGCGTCTCTATGGTACCGTGTACCGTGTGAAGTCTTCCGCGCTTTGCCCGGCCGTCCTTTTTCAATATTTCATACATATGTCATCGATCACCTTATCCTGAATTTTCACTGTACCGTATGGTCCCACGCCCATATCCAAAGCACCGCTTATCAGTCATGCACGATCACAGGCGTTCCGTCCTCGATCATGTCGAAGAGCTGCGACGCTTTGTCATGGGGCATATTCACACAGCCATGAGATCCGTTTGTCTGATAGCGGGAACCGCCGAAAGACGGCTGCCACGTAGCGTCGTGGAATCCGTGTCCCTGCCATGTAAACGGCATCCAGAAATCAACCGGCGTCTCATAACTTGGCTTTCCTGTGTCAGGGTCTGTTTCCCCTTTCAGCGTAGAGTCCTTCTCTTTATAAAGGATAGAATACACTCCTGTGGGCGTATCCCGGTCGTCTTTCGGAAGCCCCGTCACAACATCTGACTCCAGAGCCACAGCGCCGTCCACGATATACCACATATGCTGTTCAGAGATATCAACCTCGATATATGTGGTTCCCCAGTCCTGTTCGGAATGTGAAGCAGCGGTCTGGTTATAAACAGGTTCTCTCTCAGCCACCTCTCCGTTTTTGATACTGTCGATCAGTTTCTGTGTTTCCGTATCTTCATCTACGGACCAGCCGTAAGTTCCGCCTGATACTTCCGTCGTCTCCCCGGTCGGTGAAGTGATAGACCTGGTCGTACCTACTGTGTCATAAGTCGAGCCAAACCCGCGCATCCACTCTCTTACCGCTGTCTCATCAAAAGTAACCTTCATCTCCTCATCATAAGAAAGCCACGACGAAATCAGCTCCTTATCAACCACCACATCTTCTGTCATGGGATATGTGATGCTCGCGGAAAGATACTGATTCATCGTATCACACGCCTCCTGTACTTCCGGGGATTCCGAAGTGTATTTCGGCAGTATATAGCATCCCTCATCCATCATGTCCAGCTGAGGCCTGAACTCTGTAATATACTCCTTGATCTTTGCAGTAAAAGTCTCCATGTCAACAGCCGTTCCATACTCTTCCGGCGCAACAACGAAAACATTGCCGTCATACTCCGGACGGGCGGACACCGGTTCTTTCTGCTCTGCCGTAACAGCCTGCACTGTCTGTATCTTCTTCTCAAGCGCGGCTTCATCATATTCCACTTCTATCGTGATATCCGTACTGGATCTTGAGAACAGCGAAACAATCCACAAGAGCTGGTTCTGCCCGCGGAGCGCATCTTCAATGTCTGAGTTTTCTTTATATACAAGCGAAATATCTGCTCCGGTGATGACGTCCGTCACATTGTTCTGTTCCACGAGCGTAAGCTGGTATCCTGCCACCTGCCCGATCAGATACTCCTTGACATCCTCAACAGTCTTCCCCGAAAAATCTTTTCCATTGATGGTTGTGTTAATCAGAAAATGGCTGTAAAAGAAAGCCGCTGCACCCAAATACATCAAAAGGACTGCGCCTGTGATGCTTCCCGCTATGATCCAGCCTTTCTTACCTTTCTTTTCGCTCTTTCTTTTCTGTTTGATCATCCTGCTACGCCGCCTGCCTCTGCGCTTTCTTCTGGAACGCTTCGCAGCAGGGATCTTGCTTTCTGTTTCCTCATCATCCGGACCGCTGCTTTCATCTTCTTCCAGGTCTTCTTCCAAATCTTCCTCTGGATCTTCTCCCAGGTCCTCTTCCGAATCTTTTTCCGAATCTTCCTGCGTGCTTTCTTCCGGATGTCCGTCTTCCTGATCTGTCCCGGTATCTTCCTCCACTTTCTCATCTGAGCTGTCCATCTTCTGTTCAGGGGAGCCGGCTTCTTCCGCTGTCTGAGGGGCTTCGGCCTGCCCTGTATCTTCACGGGCGGTCATGTCTTCTGTGAGACCACTGTCCGTCTCATCTGTATTTTCCTGATGTATGTCAGCATCATATCTGTCTTTCTCACTCATCAGACATTCTCTCCTTTACAGTCTCTGAAACATTATAGTACGAATACTGTAAAATGTACAGAAAATTATAATATCTTTAAAGAAATCTTAACAGTCCTTGTCAATACCGTCAGACATCCTATATAATAGGTTCTGTGCAGCGGACCGGCCCCGTGCAGGATGTGGCAGTCTCACGGTATCCGCCATCCTGCTGCCAGGATTAGAAAGGAGAATACATACCATGAGCGGTTCAACATTTGGAAAAATATTTCGCATAACCACCTGGGGAGAGTCCCACGGGCCCGGAATCGGCGTTGTGATCGACGGCTGCCCTGCCGGAATCTGCCTGAGCGAACAGGACATCCAGGATTTTCTCGACCGGAGGAAACCGGGCCAGAGTAAATATACGACTAAGAGAAACGAGGCGGATTCTGTGGAAATCCTTTCCGGCGTATTTGAGGGAAAGACGACCGGAACTCCTATCTCCCTCCTTGTCCGCAACCAGGATCACAGGTCTAAAGATTACGGGAATATTGCTGACCTTTTCCGTCCCGGCCATGCGGATTACCCTTACACAGTAAAATACGGCATACGCGACTATCGCGGCGGCGGGCGTTCTTCCGGACGCGAGACGATCGGACGCGTTGCCGCAGGAGCAATCGCCTCCCTGATGCTCCGGGAGCTTGGGATCACCGTCCGCGCTTACACAAAAGCCATAGGTCCCCACAAAGTCCCTGACAACGATATTCACTATGACCATATCGATCAGAACAGTCTCTATATGCCGAATAATGACGTCGCTGAAAAGGCCGGAGCATACATTTCTTCTCTCATGTCTGAATGTGACTCCTGCGGCGGAATCATAGAATGTCTGGCGGACGGTCTTCCTGCAGGTCTTGGCGAACCTGTATTTGACAAGCTGGACGCCCTGCTGGCCCAGGCAGTTGTCTCTATCGGAGCTGTTAAAGGGGTTGAGATCGGAGATGGATTCGCCGTGTCTGAGTCTCTGGGGAGCCTGAACAATGATCCTTTCTTCTCGGAGAATGGCGTCATATCCAAAAAGACCAATCACTCAGGGGGCACTCTTGGGGGACTAAGCGATGGCTCCCGTCTGATCATAAGGGCTGCGGTCAAACCCACATCTTCGATTGCAAGGCCGCAGCAGACCGTCACCGTATCCGGAGAGAATACCGAGATCACCGTAAAGGGACGGCACGATCCGGTCATCGTCCCCCGCGCCGTCGTTGTCGTGGAATCCATGACTGCGCTCACCCTTGCAGATCTTGTCCTGCAGAATATATCGTCCAATATGGAAAATATAAAGAAGTTTTACCGTTAAAACAGCTCTGAAAATCAGGATGCACAGCCTGTTCCTGATGAGAAAGCGGAGCGGCCTCCCATAAGAGAGGACGCCCCGCTTTTCTTTATCCCTGATATCAGACCCGGAAACATCCGCCGCCGATAAATTCTCTGAGAAGGGAATTGGCAGGCACATATTCGCTCCCGATTCCCACAAAATAATCAAAAAACTTCAGCAGACGTTTCGCCTCAAGATACTCTTCCGATTCTTTGTCTACATCAAAAAGAAGAGGTTCCACATATTGTTTCAGGACCGCAAGTTCATAGAGCAGAGAAGAGTTAAACATCACGTCAGCCTGTTCCTGATAGGGGAAAATATTTTTCTCCTCACCCCTGCGCACAGAAGGCCACATTCCTATCGTCCTCATGGCCGTGGCTCCCCTTGTCCTTGCATCTCTGACCAGTCTGCGGATCAGACGCCCGTCCGTAGAAGGGATACGGTTATGTTCATCGATATTAATCTGGGTCAGGGCGCTGATATAAATCCGGAACTTGCTGTTGTCTTTCATCGCCTCTGTCAGCTTCGGATTGAGGCAGTGGATTCCTTCGATGACGAGAATATCGTTTTTACCCAGCTTCTTTGGACGGTCATCATACGTTCTCTTCCCTGTCTTGAAATCAAATACCGGAAGATAGACTTCCCTGCCTGACAAAAGCGCTTCCATGTCTGTATTGAATTTATCGATATCAATCGCCTCAAGGCATTCAAAATCATAGTTTCCGTCCTTGTCTCTCGGCGTGTGTTCCCTGTCCACAAAGTAATTGTCCACAGCGATTGGATGAGGTCTGAGTCCGTTTACCCGAAGCTGTATAGACAATCTGTGCGAAAACGTCGTTTTTCCTGAGGAGGACGGCCCTGCGATCAGAATGAACTTTGCTCCGTCCTTCAAAGAGATGCTCTTTGCGATCTCTCCGATCTGCCGCTCCTGGTGCGCCTCCTGCACGAGAACCACTTCCCGCATGTCTCCCTTTGTAATCATATCATTGAGCGCCCCGACCGTATCGATATCCTGACGGTCTCCCCAGCGCACAGATTCCTTTAAGACCTGAAACAGCTTTGGACTGGCCTTAAACTCAGGCACTTGCTCCGGGTGTTCTTTTGCCGGCATCTGGATCACAAATCCCTCGTCATAGAGATTCAGGGAAAAGTACTTCAGACAGCCGGCATCCGGAACCATGTAGCCGTAGTAATAATCCTCAAACTCGTTCATGCTGTATATATTGACCTTGGATACCCGGCGGTACTCAAACAGGCGCTCCTTGTCATACATGCCATGTCTGTGAAAAAGAGCAATGGCGTCATCTGTATGGACAGACCGCTTCGCAATCGGGATCTTCTGTTCAGCGAGCTCTCTCATGCGGGCCTCGACACGTTTAAGGAATTCCCCGTCCAGAGTAACGTTTCCCTCCACTGTACAGTAATATCCTTTATCAAGAGAAAAATGAATCCTCACACGCTCGATCTTGTCATGTCCGGCCACGTCATGAACCGCTTTGACGAGTAGTAAACACATACTTCTCCTGTACGTGCTGTGCCCGATCGCGTCCCCCGTGGTAACAAACCTGAGTTCGCAGTCTTTGTCAAGTGTCTTTGTCAGCTCCTGCAGACGGTATTTCCCAGCAAACACCAGGACGATCTGATGCTCATAGAGAGGCTGGAACTCCTCCGCGATCTCCTGATATGTAGTACCCGCCGCATATTCTTTTGTTCTGCCGCACACCTCGACTCTGCACATCTTCTCTGCCAAACTTTCCACCTCCTGCATATCATCAGTCTTTACAATCTGTCTGTGCCCGCTCCGCAGAAATATATGTCAGATCACCTGAAAAGGATGGACAACCGGCGCCGTGACCGCCTCTATCCCCGGGAGCTTATGCTCAAAGAACCTTCTCATGTCTTCCATAAAGATATATTCTGTCCCGTAATGACCGGCGTCAATCACCGCCAGTCCTTCACCCACTGCATCCAGTCCGTCATGATGTCCGATGTCGCCTGTCACGAGAACATCCGCTCCTTTTGCGATCGCCGGTGCTACCGCGGATTTTCCCGAACCGGGAGAAACGGCCATCCTGGATATATTCTGGTCCATATCCCCGAATACCTTTATGCTCCCCAGGTTCAGTTTATGCTTGACATACACGCAACATTCCCTGAGCGTCATCGGCTCTTCCAGATTTCCTATTCTTCCGATGCCCTCCTCTTTTCCTTCTCTCATCATCGTAGCATCAAGAACTTCCGTGTCTTTGATGCCGAGCACCTTTTCTGAAAGTTCAGCCATCCCGAGCACATCGTAATTCGTATGCATCGCATAGCAGGAGATGTCAGCTCCTATCAGGCGCATCACTCTCCTCCCTGCAAGATCCTCATCCGTCACCCGCTTAAGCGGAGAAAATATCAGTGGATGATGGGTAATCAGCATGTCTGCGCCTTCTTTCAGCGCCTCATCAATCACCTGATCTGTCGCATCAAGCGCGATATATACTTTCTTAACTTCCTTCTCTGCCCGCCCGGCGAGCAGTCCCACATTGTCGAAATCAAGAGCCGCCTCCCTCGGGTAAGCAGCCTCGATCACCTGAACAATCTCTCTGCACAGCATAATATTCCATCCCTTTCTCAGCACATTTCAGCCGGGATACCAGTTCCCGGCGCCGCATTTCCGTACGTTCCGTATCTTTTCCTGATCCTGCTCTCCCCAGCCTTTCCAGGATCTCTCTGTAAAGACGCATCTCCCTCTCCAGATACTCTCTGAGGACCGGATGTCTGTCCCGCAGGAGCAGCCTTCCGTAACGGAGTTCTGTCACGCTCCAGTCCTCAGCAAATCCCTCGTCCTGTCCTGCTGTGCCGGACGGCGGCTTTACTTTCATCATGGGATAATATTTGCCGTCTTCCTCGACCATATCTTCCTGTATAAAGGAAAAGCCCTCGCCGGTCAGAAAGGCTCTCACCTTTTCTATATCCGACTGGGGCTGCAGGATACACTCTTTTAACGACCTTACAGCCTGTTCCCCATCTCTTAAGATGCGTATCATAAGGCTGCCGCCCATCCCCGAGATCACAGCGCTCTGCGCTTCTCCTTCTCTGAGGGCGCCGAAGCCGTCTGAGAGCCGGACAGTGATCTTGTCTGCGTATCCGCTCTCCCAGATGTTTTCTTCTGCTCTTTTGAGAGGTCCCCGGTTTACATCCATAGCGACAGCAGACGATATACGCCCGCGCCCGACCAGATAGATGGGAATATATGCGTGGTCAGTCCCGATATCTGCCAGAGTATTTCCACTCTCCACAAGCTCTGCTACCGCTCTCAGTCTTTTTGACAGTTCCATACCCGCTTCCTCTTTCACTTTCGCATGTGCAAAGCTTAATCAAGATAATCCCGCAGTTTCCGGCTTCTGCTCGGATGTCTGAGCTTTCTTAAGGCTTTTGCTTCAATCTGGCGGATACGCTCTCTTGTGACGTCAAATTCTTTGCCGACTTCTTCTAGAGTGCGCGCTCTTCCGTCATTCATGCCAAAACGAAGTCTGAGCACTTTCTGTTCCCTCTCAGTCAGAGTATCAAGCACCTCGTCAAGCTGCTCTTTTAAAAGAGTCTGCGCAGCGGCCTCCGCCGGTACCGGGACATTGTCATCCTGGATAAAATCTCCGAGATGGCTGTCTTCTTCTTCTCCGATGGGCGTCTCGAGGGACACAGGCTCCTGGGATATCTTAAGAATCTCACGCACTCTCTCCACAGGCATGTCCAGTTCTTTTGCTATCTCTTCGGGAAGCGGCTCCCTTCCCAGCTCCTGCAGAAGCTGCCTTGACACCCGTATCAGCTTATTGATCGTCTCAACCATGTGTACGGGGATGCGGATCGTCCTGGCCTGGTCCGCAATCGCTCTGGTGATCGCCTGACGTATCCACCATGTCGCATAGGTGCTGAATTTATACCCTTTATGATAATCGAATTTCTCGACCGCTTTTATCAGACCCAGATTTCCTTCCTGGATCAGATCGAGGAAGAGCATGCCCCGCCCCACATAGCGCTTCGCTATGCTGACAACAAGCCTGAGGTTGGCTTCCGCTAGTTCTTTCTTCGCTTCTTCATCTCCATCCTCCATCCGTTTTGCAAGTTCAATCTCGCGCTCTGCACTCAGAAGGGGGACTTTTCCGATTTCTTTCAGATACATGCGGACCGGATCTTCAATGCTGACGCCCTCAGGGACTGACAGATCGATATTTTCCATGTCCACTTCTTCCTCATCAGATATGAGATCGTCGATATCCATATCCGCATCGTCATCCACATCTCCGCTGATGCGCAGGACATCGACATTATTTGTCTCCAGATAGTCAAATACTTTCTCCATCTGATCGGTAGTCAGTTCCATGTCCGTAAAGAAATCATTGATCTCCTGAACATCCAGTATGCTCTTCTTCTTTTTCCCAAGCGCTACCAGTTCATTCATTCTTTCGAGAAATTTCTGTGTGTTCTCTTCCATGTGTCCATCCTTCCTTTGCCTGCGCACAGGCGCGGGCCATCTTGTTTTATTTTATCCATGATCGATAGAAATATGCAGTGTCCTGAGGCCCTCAAGTTTGCGCTTTTCTGCCATAAGCTGCTGCAGGCCCGCCATGTCGGCAGGATCCAGGTTCATTGTGCGCTCATCGATGCTGCGGGCTTTCACCTGCAAAATAATTTCTTTCAGAGCCTGCTCTTCTTCTTCCTTTGTCCGGAGTTTCCGGATCTTCGTATTGAACAGTGACGCCGCTTCCCGGTGTTCTTCTTCCTCTGTAAAATAATTGAGGATCCCGGCAGGATTCAGACTGCCTGCTGCACGCTGTTCATACAGGAGCTCAGCCACCCTGCGGTAGATGCCTTCCTCAAAATCCCCGGGGTGTATGTAGCTGCTGATCTTATCATACAGACGCTCATCCTCTATCATCCAGGTGAGGAGCGCTTTCTGTGCAGTCAGGGCGCCGTCTTCTTTTGGCTTTCTGCTCTCACCAGAGCGCCTGGGACGCTCCACCGGTCTGGCCATCCCTTCATTTACGGCTGTCTTAGCGACAAGTTTCCGGAGACTCTCTGGGTCTGCTTTATACGCAGAAGCCGCCGCCTCGATGTAATTGTTCCTCTCAAGTTCATCCTCAAAGCTCAGGAGACGTCTTGATACCTCTCGGAAAAACGCTGTCTTTCCCTCAGGAGATGCCATATCATAATCTTTTTCAAGCATCTCAAGACCGAACATGAAGCCGTTGCCCGCATTTTGGATTCGCTTCTCATATTCCGCGGCACCAAGATTTTTGATAAATTCATCCGGATCTTTGTACGGAGTCATACGGATGACTTTCGCAGATATCCCTGCCTCTCTCAAGATCGGAACAGCCCTGAGAGCTGCCCTTGTGCCGGCGTCGTCACTGTCGTATGTAAGGTACACCTCTTTTACATAGCGTTTGATGAGAGATGCATGGCCTGGCGTGAGCGCTGTTCCAAGAGACGCCACTGCGTTGGTAAATCCTGCCTGATGGAGCGATATCACATCCATGTATCCCTCACACAGGAGAAAATACGGCTTTCTCGATGTCCGTGCACGGTTCAGGCCGTACAGATTCCGGCTTTTGTCAAAGACCGGAGTCTCCGGAGAGTTCAGGTATTTTGGCTTCCCGTCGCCCATCACCCGGCCGCCGAAACCAAGCACCCGGCTGTTTACGTCCATGATCGGGAAGATGACGCGGTTCCAGAACTTGTCATATACCCCTTTCTTCTCATCTGTATTGATAAGCCCTGCCTGCCGTATCAGCTCTTCGCTGTATCCCTGCGAACGAAGATATTGATACAGGTCGTCACTGAGCACATTGGAGTATCCCAGACCGAATGTTTTTATCGTCTCATCGGACAGGCCCCGGTCTTTCAGGTAAGAGTATGCCCTCTTTCCCCGCTCAGACTTAAGCTGCGCGTAAAAGTACCGCGCCGCTTTCTTGTTCACTTCCAGGATGGCTGCCCTCAGATCAGCCTTTTCCTTTGCTTCTTTTGAGTATTCCATCTCCGGGAGCGTGATTCCCGCCCGGTCTGCCAGAAATTTTACAGCTTCCATAAACGAAAAATTCTCATATTCCATGAGAAACGTATATACGTTGCCGCCTGCTCCGCATCCAAAGCAGTAATACATCTGCTTCTGTCTGCTGACAGAAAATGAGGGGGACTTTTCATTGTGAAAAGGGCAGAGTCCAAAATACGAACTGCCCTTCTTCTGCAGCCGGACATAGCCGGAGATTACATCTACTATATCATTTCTGGCCCTTATCTCTTCGATCAGTTCATCAGGATAGTACATGTTCCGCCTCCATAAAGAATACCCTATAATATATATTCGACAAAAGTTTTTACTTTCCTTTATTTTTTTAAATTTTCCATGATTCGGGCACAAAATAGTCCTGGAATTTCTTTACGGCATAGGAATCCGTCATTCCTGCAATATAATCGCAGACGACCTGCTCCCGGCTGATATCTGTCAGTTCCAGCGATTTCCGAAACTGCTCCGGAAGCGCCTCCGGATGTTTCATATAGTAATCAAAGAGCTGTTCAATCATATGTACTGCCTTATCCTCTTCACCCTTTGCTTTCGGATTGAGATAAACATTATCGAACATAAACCGGCGAAGATCTGCCATTGCCCGTTCCACTGCCGGGGACATACAGATCTCTGGACGGTCCATGCTGGTCGTAATGACGTCATGTACCATCCTGTTCAGCCTCTCTTTGCAGGAGCTGCCCAGAACCTTCCGGATATCTGTCGGGATGTCCTCCTCCGTCAGTATTCCGCCCCGTATTGCATCATCCATATCATGATAGATATATGCCAGTTTATCTGAGAGCCTTAAAACCTGCCCTTCCAGCGTATGCGGATGGCCTGCCGTCTGATGGTTCAGTATACCGTCCCGCACCTCCCATGTCAGGTTCAGTCCTTTTCCTTCCTTTTCAATGCAGTCCACGACCCTGAGACTCTGCTTCTGATGCGAAAAATGATAGACAGAGTTTAGCGCCCTTTCGCCAGCATGTCCGAAAGGCGTATGTCCCAGATCATGTCCCAAAGCGATTGCTTCAACCAGATCTTCGTTGAGGCGCAGAGCTTTGGCGATCGTTCTTGCATTCTGGGATACTTCCAGAGTATGCGTCAATCTGGTTCTGTAGTGGTCTCCGCTGGGGAGCAGGAATACCTGTGTCTTTTGTTTCAGCCGGCGAAACGCCTTGCAGTGCAGAATCCGGTCCCTGTCTCTCTGAAAGACCGGACGGATATCACACTGCGGCTCCTCCTTCATTCTTCCCTTTGTCCTGCTGCTCAGCGCAGCATATGGACTGAGATATTTCACTTCTCTTTCTTCAAGCTGTTCCCTGATGGTCATAGTGTCACTCCTCTTTCAGACGCTTTTCGATCGCGTCTGTTACCGTCTTCAGCACTTTCACACGCGCATAGTACTTACTGTTCCCCTCGACGACAACCCACGGAGCATAATCCGTCGAAGTACGCATCAGCATCTCATTCACCGCATCCTCATACAGGTTCCACTTTTCGCGGTTCCTCCAGTCCTCGTCCGTGATTTTCCACTGTTTCTCAGGGTTCTCCTGCCTCTCCTTAAACCTTCTCTCCTGCTCGTCTTTATCGATATGCATCCAGAATTTGATGACGATAGCACCTGCATCATACAAATCTTTCTCCATATCATTGATCTCCCTGTAGGCTCTCTTCCATTCTTCTGTCGTGCAGAACCCTTCAATCCGTTCTACCATCACTCGCCCGTACCAGGTGCGGTCAAAGATTGCCACATGCCCGTCTTTTGGCATTGCCCGCCAGAATCTCCACAGATAATGATGTGCTTTCTCAATATCATTCGGCGATGCTGTCGGATTCACCACATACCCTCTGGGATCCATCTTTTCCGTCAGTCTCTTGATGGCGCCTCCTTTTCCTCCGGCATCCCAGCCTTCAAATCCCAGAACCACCGGAATCCTTCTCCGGTACAGTTCTCCATGAAGTTTCTCCATCTTCTTCTGGAGTTTCTCCAGTTTTTCCCTGTACTCTTCCCTTGAATAATTCAGGCTCAGGTCTGCCTTTGACAAGATCGATACCTGAAGTTCTTTCATCTGCGCATCCGCCTCGCCCGCAATCTCCCTGATCTCATTTCCAGCGCTGTCTTCCGGCGTCTGCGCACGTTCATCCTTCTGCTGCTTCACCCTTTCTATATGGTCCGCCATCGCCTTGATGACTGCCGTATAAATCTTGACTGTAGCGAACCTGCGGTCCATCGCCTCTATGATTGTCCACGGAGCATACTCCGTATCCGTCTCAAAAAGCATGTCCTCCATCATTGCCGCATACTCTTCATACCGGGCGTTTCTCTCCCGGTCGCCCTGGCTGACGCGCCACGCCGTCTCTTTGTTCTTTGCAAGTTTATCAAATCTCTTTTTCTGTTCTTTCTTGTCAATATCAAGAAACAATTTGATGATAAGGTCGCCGTCTTCCGCAAGCTGCTGTTCAAATGAATTGATGGAGTGGAACGCTGCCTGAAGTTCCTTGGTTTTCGTACGTTTTTCAAACCGGTCTATGAGCACTTTCCTGTACCAGCTTCCGTCAAAAATCGCGATTCTTCCCCACGCCGGCGTCTTTGTCCAGAATCTCCACATGAACGGATGCATCCGCTCCTCCTCAGTTTCATTTTTGACCGGATGCACTTCAAACCCACGCGGATCCATGCTCTGTATCAGATGGCTGATCTGAAGCCCTTTCCCCGCGGCGCCAAAGCCTTCAAATACAATCAGAACCGGGATGCCCATCGCCTTACACTCCCTCTGCAGCCTTCCCAGCTTCGCCTCCAGCTCAGGCATCTTTTTCTTATACTCTTCTTTAGAAATGTTTTTTGTAAGATCCACTTTTTCCAACATATTGCTTCCTCCATCTCTCTTATTCTGATATTATTGACGTCTTTCCCTAAATTATTGTAATTATATCATATAATAAAGAAAAAAAGAAAAAATCCGCATAAGATTCTTTCTTTTCATACCTTTTGTCTTATTTTATTATCTGTCATGCTGCTGTTCCTGAAGCTGTCCCATAAGCCTGCTGATCAATTCCTGATTCGTCCGGTTCAGCCTGCTGTAAGCGCGGATAAAATCCATCTTCTGTCCTATATTTTTTTCAATCTCGATTCTGTATTCCTCTGTCATTCTTGAGTCAGACAGCTTCAATATGTAATCAGCCGATACGCGGAACAGTCTGGAAAGATCTTTCAATATATCTGCCGGAAGAGAATTTTCTCCGTTTTCAATCCGGCTTATCGTCTGCTGGGAGACATTCAGCATGCCGGCTAGATCTTCCTGTCTGAGCCCTCTTTCGTGTCGCAGTTCTCTGATCCGGTTATCCAAAGTATCTCATCACACCCTTTAGTATTTTACATTTATTGTATCTGATAAAACCGGATGTAATATCCAAATGCAATGTATCGTTGCACTCATATTTCGGATATCAGGATACTCATACTACAAATAGTGATAAAATGATTTCAGGGGAGAGCAGGATGAGGATTCAGATGAAAGAGCGAATAGAAAACATCATTGGAGAAAATATACGCACCTTGCGGAAACAACAGGAAATCAAGCAGACAACGCTTGCTGACGAACTCAACATCCGCCGTCAGTCCGTATCTGCGTACGAGCGCGGCGTCACTCTGCCCGATATCTATGTGCTGATACGGATCGCCGATTATTTCGGGATCTCACTGGATGAACTCACCGGACGTTCCGAAACGCCTGCAGACAGGGAAGACGCTTAAGTCTGACGGCTGACACAAAAAAGAGGATGCTCAGGGCATCCTTTTTTCTTACTGCTTTGAGTCCGGCGTTATACGCCGGCTTTTTATTCTTTCGTCCATCTGTGGACGGTATCTGTTTCTGGAATTGACAGCTCCATCTGTGTGGCATCCTCATTCAGAGTATATCCGTACTCAAGAGAGCCGCCGTCTACCGCAATTCGGAAGAACAACCCTCCCGCCTCGTCTGCGACCACGCTGTATGTTCCTTCTGTACTGCTGTCGGAACTCTTAATCGTCACTTTGTTGTCTTCGTCAAAGATATAGCTGTTCCCGCTCTTATCCGACCATTCCCCGACAATGCCGGCTGCCCGCTCGTCAGTGATATCCAGAAATTCCAGATCTGCAGGCAGGAATCTCAAATCTTCTCCTCCATCTAAAGATGCCAGGTCTATGCCATATCCCGTCCTGTCAGTTGAAAGTGCATAGAGCGCTTCCTGATTCGTATCATCCATAGTAATAAGCAGCGTAATATTCTTCTCATCGTCAAAACCGCACTCAAATGTAAATGGACTGCCATCTTTTGTTCCTGTGCCGTCCTCTTTCAGCACATAGATCTCTTCTGTACCGTCCACCCGCCATGTATCAGAGACGGCTTTTGTCACGGATTCACTCGGCAGGCTGACATTGCTCCCGAGAGACTCTTTTGCCTCGTTTGCAAACTCGTCCACCTCTCCGGTCATAGATTCTCCTGCCTTTTTCTCCTGACTGCAGCCTGCCAGACAACACACTGCCGCAAGAGCTATTAATACTATTTTTTTTCTCATGATACCGCATCTCCAAATCTCTGTATAATTTTAACAAGCTCTACCCGTATGGGCAGAGCTTGCTTTCACTGCGGAAGATGGGACTTGAACCCACACGACACGAATGTCACAAGATCCTTAGTCTTGCTCGTCTGCCAGTTCCGACACTTCCGCATTCCATATGTTCTGTGATCCTCTGCCGTTTGGCGCTGACCACAAATGATATATTACTATGGCCTGCAGGAAATGTCAACAGTTTTTTATACAATTTTGAAAATTATAGATCAGGCTCACCTTACGCCATGTTCTCCGGAATCTTCGGGAGACCGTTAAATCCAGCCTGCAGTTCTTCGTCCGTTGGGATGTAGTCCGACATCTCGCCGTTATTATACTTCTCGTATGCAACCATATCAAAATATCCGGTTCCGGTAAGTCCGAACAGGATCGTCTTCTCCTCCCCTGTCTCCTTACACTTCAGTGCCTCGTCTATGGCCGCTCTGATTGCATGACTGCTCTCCGGTGCCGGCAGTATTCCTTCCACTCGTGCAAACTGCTCTGCCGCCTCAAAGACAGCCGTCTGCTCAACGGAACGGGCCTCCATGTAACCGTCTTCATAAAGCTGTGAGAGCACGGAACTCATACCGTGATATCTGAGTCCGCCCGCGTGGTTTGCCGACGGGATGAAGCCACTCCCAAGCGTATACATCTTCGCCAGCGGGCACACCATTCCTGTATCACAGAAATCATAGGCGTATACGCCTCTTGTCAGGCTCGGGCAGGATGCCGGCTCCACCGCAATGAATTTATAGTCTGCCTCTCCTCTTAATTTCTCGCCCATGAATGGAGAGATCAGTCCGCCGAGGTTCGATCCGCCGCCTGCACACCCGATGATGATATCCGGCCGGATGCCGTATTTATCCATAGCCGTCTTTGTCTCAACACCGATCACCGACTGATGCAGGAGCACCTGGTTAAGAACGCTTCCAAGTACATATCTGTATCCTTCGGTATGCGTCGCCACCTCGACCGCCTCAGAAATCGCGCATCCCAGGCTGCCTGTCGTCCCTGGATGCTCTGCTAATATCTTTCTCCCGACTTCCGTCGTCTCAGACGGCGACGGAGTCACGCTCGCCCCGTAAGTTCTCATCACTTCACGGCGGAACGGCTTCTGCTCATAAGAGCATTTTACCATGAAGACTTTACAGTCCAGATCAAGATACGCGCACGCCATGGAAAGGGCGGTTCCCCACTGTCCTGCTCCGGTCTCTGTAGTGACGCCTTTAAGTCCCTGATCCTTAGCATAATACGCCTGGGCAATTGCAGAGTTCAGTTTATGGCTTCCGCTTGTATTGTTTCCTTCAAATTTGTAATAGATCTTCGCGGGAGTCTGAAGCTTCTCCTCAAGGCAGTACGCCCTCACAAGCGGTGACGGACGGTACATCTTATAGAAATCACGGATCTTCTTCGGAATTTCTATATAACGGTTGTCATTGTCCAGCTCCTGTTTCACCAGTTCCTCGCAGAATACGGCGCTTAATTCCTCTGCAGTCATCGGTTTAAGTGTCCCCGGATTTAAGAGCGGTGCAGGTTTGTTTTTCATATCTGCACGGACATTGTACCATTCTTTTGGCATTTCGCTCTCTTCCAGATAAATTTTGTAAGGAATCGTCTTTTCACTCATCTTTTCTTCTCCTTTCATTCTTCCCGGGACTCGAAGCTTTCCCAATCGAATTTCCAGTCAACGACAAAAAAGCTCTCGTCCCATACAACTGATACATTGCAGGGACAAGAGCTGCTGTTTCTTCGCGCTCCTGCGGTGCCACCCGGCTTGATGCGCACTGCGCACCCACTCATGCATACTAACATATGCTTCTTTTTTTAACGAAGTTTATTCTCCGTCTCACCTACCCCGTCCGCACTGCAGTAAATAATGCGTCCGTTTTCAGCTCGCCCTCAGAAGCCCATTCACTCCATGTCCATATACTGCGCTCTCACCGCCCGCAGCTCTCTGGGATACTTTCATGAAATTACTTACTCTTCCTCGCTGGTTTAAAATGACTTTATCATGCTATTGGGGAATTGTCAATGCTTTTTTGAAAGACGGCTTTCAATGTCTGCAATTCACTTTTTCCGCGAAGCACATAAAGTCTTTAAGTTCTATGAACCGACCGTCGTCAAGTACCGCTCTTCCGCTCATGCGCCCGAACACCTGGCGCTCGTCGGAAGAAACAATCAGCGCAGACATTGAAGAAACCCGGTTCAGAACCGGCTCAAACTCCATCTCAAAACGTCCGTCCGAGGATGTAAATGTCCACTTCTTCCGGTCGTCTGTTTCAGGAGCATGGAAAGCCACATCGCCAAGTTTGTGCCCCACACCGTCATAGAACAGTATATTCTCAGTAGCTGCCGAAGTATTCCCGAAACCGCAGCCGATATTAAAACCGAACGGTTTTCCGCCCACCGTCCCGTTTCCGGAACTCCAGTACCATGTACCTGCATAAGGCCATACTCCCCGTCCCCAGTCGAGCGTTCCGTAATCTTTTGCAGGATCAAACCAGTATGTCACATCGTCAAATGCCATATATCCCTCGGCGGGCATGCAGTTTATCTTTTGATGATAGCAGAATGTCCTTTTTCCTTTCCACGGCACCGCAGTTACGATCGTGTCCATCTCCGGCTGTTCCAGAGTGACCTCACAGCAGAAAGGCTTTCCTTTCCAGAAATCTTTCATATCACAGGAAATCCGGCGTCTGCCCTCATCCACCCTGTACTCCAGACGCAGCTTCTTATCCCTATAGACCACATCGCCCTGGCCGGAAGACGCCGGCATATGCATCCTGCCCATCGGCACCGGAGTAAGGATCTGCTCTGTGTGCTCCCACTTTTCTTTAAAATTCAGCAGAGATACGCTCTGCAGACCAAAATATCCATTATCAGACAGCGTAAAAGCAGCTCCAAAATCTTCGTTCATTACCAGATAGCGATCCCGCTCTTTGATCCGGAATTTCGGCGAATGGATCTGATTTCTGTCATACTTCCATACCTGTCTGCGCGCCCATCCCGGTTCCCTTATCCTCCCATCTGCATCAAGCAGCGGCTGTTCCTTCGTAACTTCATGCTGTCTCAAAAGCTGTCACTCCTCTCTGCACATTCTTCTGCCCGGATAAAAGAAGAACCCGAATCCCAAAAGGGACCGGGCTTCTGTACTCATTCTACTACGCAACTTTCTCTTTTGCAAGCGCCGCAAGTGTCGCGAATCCTTCTTTATCATTTACGGCCAGCTCTGCCAGCATCTTCCGGTTCATATCAACGTTTGCCAGCTTCAGGCCATGCATGAATCTGCTGTATGACAGACCGTTCATTCTTGCCGCCGCATTTATACGCGCAATCCAGAGCTGTCTCATCTGACGTTTGCGCTGCTTTCTTCCGGCATATGCGGATGTAAGCGCCCGCATGACAGACTGCTTTGCCACTCTGTACTGTTTGGAACGGGCTCCTCTGTATCCTTTTGCCAGTTTCAGTGTTCTGTTATGTTTCTTCTTAGCGTTCATTCCGCCTTTGATCCTTGCCATTTCCTAATCCTCCTATCATCAAAAACAAGTTGATTCGTAATCGTCCAGACATTCCTGCCATTCCCGCGCTGTTTACAGGTATGGCAGAACTTTCTTCATGCTCTTCACATTTGTTGCATCTGTGATCGTTGACTGTCTGAGATTTCTTTTTCTCTTTGTTGATTTCTTTGTTAAGATATGGCTCTTGTAAGCTTTATTTCTTTTCAGTTTTCCTGTACCTGTCTTTTTGAAACGCTTTGCTGCCGCTCTATTTGTTTTGATCTTTGGCATGATAATTTCCTCCTTTATTGTGCTGCCTTGCCGGATATCCATCCCGGGCATACTTCTTAACGCTTTTCAGTTAAAACCATGCTCATAGCTCTTCCTTCCATCTTGGCCGGCTTCTCAACGACTGCGATATCAGAAAGGCTTTCAGCGAAATCATCAAGGATATGTCTGCTCTGCTGAACATGCGCCATCTCCCTGCCGCGAAAACGAAGCGTCACCTTTACCTTGTTTCCTTTTGACAGGAACTTTCTGGCATTGTTCATCTTCGTGTTCAGGTCGTTGGTGTCGATATTCGGCGAAAGACGCACTTCCTTGATCTCAACTGTCTTCTGTTTCTTTCTCGCCTCTTTCTCTCTTCTCGTCTGCTCATACTTATACTTTCCGTAATCGATGATCTTGCAGACCGGCGGTTTGGCCGCAGGTGCGATCTTCACCAGGTCAAGTTCCGCCTCCTGAGCGATCTTCATTGCCTCACGGGCCGACATGATGCCTAACTGCTCTCCATTCTCGCTGATCAGACGGATCTCACGGTCTCTGATCTGCTCGTTAATCATTAAATCGCTAATGGTCGTATACCTCCGTCAAATGAATTCCTTTAGGTTCTTATGCGAAAACACAAAAAAACGAGTGAATATCATATCCACCCGACGATCAACCATACAGTCCCGCCATAACGGAAACCGCTGTATCAATATCAGACCAATAGTCACCCGATTGTGCTATGGTGAGAGTGGATACTCTACTTTGTTTTTTGCTTCACGCAGGATGTAATATAACATATCCATTCCCTCTTGTCAATATTTCCAATCCATTTTTTATCTCTGAATCAGAAACATCTTGCTCTTCCGGATGCCTCTTCCAAAAGGAACCGGCTTTGCGTTCCTTGCACAATGCGTCTTACGCGCATTTCAGCTTAGACCGATTGTACCTGGCCGGGTCAATCTGAAGCCTAAGCTGATCCGCTTATTTTTTATCTGATTTTTGTTTATTCTTTTATGCCTGATTTGTACCTGTCTTTTATCTCGAACTGTTCTTCCGCTTCCTCTGCTTTTGACAGAAGAAGTTTTTTCATCTCCATCCTGACTGCATCCATGGAAGGATCGCCGAGAAGATTATGTGCTTCCAGCGGATCCTGTTCAAGATCAAAAAGATATTTCTCTTCATACAGTCCGCTCCCACTCTCTGTCCATGGATTCTTGTCAGGTGCCCAGACTACGTATTTGTACTGTTTCGTCCTCAGAGCACGCCCTACAAAGCTTTCGCTGATCTGAATATATACTTCTTCCTGCCACTCCGAACCGGATACCTCCTGCAGAGGTCTTCCTTTTAATCCCAGTTTCTTTGGATCCATGCCTGCCGCACTTAAAATCGTTGCAGGTACATCCAGCAGACTGACCAGCTTAGATTCCTGCCGTCCTTTATCAAAACCGTCTCCTTTAATCAGAAGAGGCACATGAATTGTTCCCTCAAAACTGTTCCGTTTATAATCGTCATATCCTTTTTCCACCACTTCATCCATCCGGGTACGGAAGTGGCATCCGTGGTCGCTGGCGTAAATGATCATGGTCTGATCATATATCCCCCGCCTTTTTAAAGCATCTTCCACTCTTCCGAAATTTCTGTCAAGCGCACTGCAGCATCCAAGATAATCCGGATAAAATTCTTTCCAGTCTCCTTCCATGCCTTCTAAATCTTTTGGTGGAACGAAGTTGCCGAAGCGTTCTCTGCTGCCTTCCGGACCTTCGTAATCCCCTCTGTCATTCTGATGATGAGGCTCGATATGGGAAATCATGAGAAAAAATGGATCCTCCGATTGATAGTTCTCTATATAGCGTACAGCGTGGTCTGTGATGCAGTCTGTTCTGTAACCTGTAAACTCATGTTTCTTCCCCTCTTTGTCGTAAACATATCCGCCATATCCGTGAGAAGTGAACTCCAGCACATCCGCCGCCATCCAGTAATCGTCATATCCACCCCGTCTGTTGACCGGAACAGGAAGTGTTTCATAATGATTTTCCGTTTCATCAGACGCAAGATGCCATTTTCCTACATATCCCGTCCTGTATCCTGCCTGATGCAGATAATCTGCCAAAGTCTTCTGATCAGCCGGAAGGGAAATAGCGTTGCGGTAACAGCCAGTCTGCGTCGGATAAAGCCCTGTCTGCAGCATTGCTCTTGCAGGGCCGCACACAGGCTGAGGCGTGTAAGCATTAGAAAAGTTCACCCCTTCTTCCCTTGCAAATGCGTCCAGTATGGGAGTGACGGGCAGAGGCTGCCCGTTGCATCCCAGCGTATCTGCTCTTTGTTGATCAGAAAAGAAAAATACAATATTCTGTCTGCGTTTCATCACACCCTCCTCGTCATTCTTTCACAGCCCCCGCCGTAAGCCCGGCAATCATGTACTTTTGGAGGAAGATAAAGATAATCAGTATAGGGATTGCAGCGCTGACCGCCGCGGCCATAACACGTCCCCAGTCATAATTATATTCGCCCAGATAAGTCATGGCAATTCCTGCTGCCAGTGTCCGCATTTCTGATTTGTTCACCAGGGTAAGCCCCCACAGGAAATCTTCCCATGATATAAGGAAAGAATAAAGTCCTACAGCGAGAATTCCCGGCTTCACAAGCGGAAGGATCACCTGAACCAGGGTTCTCCCTTTGGAACAGCCATCGATATAGGCAGCCTCCTCCAGTGATTTCGGAATCGTATCGAAGAACCCTTTTAGTATCCACACCGACATTGGAAGGGCATTTGTAGAACATGCCAGCACCAGAGCAGTGTAAGTATTTAACAGTCCCATTTTATAGTACATATTATAAAGGGCAATCAGCAGCGTCATAGCTGGAAACATCTGCGTCGAAAGAAACAGCATCATTAAAAACCGGCTTCCTTTAAAACGATACCGTGAAAAGGCATAAGCTGCCAGCACTGCCAGGAAGAGCGTAAGTACTGTGGTAATTCCTGAAACGATCACATTATTTTTGTAAAACACTACAAAATTTCCGTCATTCAAGATTCCCTGATAGTTCGCCAATGTAGCCCCATCCGGTATAAACTGGGGAGGCAGACGCAGGATCGCCTCGTTCGGTTTGATCGACGTCACGATCATCCAATAAATAGGAAACACAAAACCGATTGTGATCGCTATGAGCCCTCCGTAATTGAGGAATGACCGCCATGATTTCTTTTTCATCTGCCCACCCCCTTAATATTCAATCTCTTTTGCGGATAAGACTTTATTATATATGACAGAAAAAACTACAAGGAATACGAGCCAGCAAACCCCCATAGCCGCGCCTTTTCCAAGATCAAATCCTGTAAAAGCAGTCTCATAAGTATACAGCGGTAACGTTGTCGTCGCACGAACCGGACCACCGCCCGTCATTGTGAAGAACAGGACGAACATCTGGAAATTAGAAACGATCGAAGTAAGCGTCACTGTCTTAATTACCGGCATAATGCACGGAATCGTGATGCACAGAAACTTCTGAAAACCGTTTGCGCCGTCAATTTCTGCCGCCTCTTTCAAATCCTCGGGAACCGTCTGAAGACCTGACAGCAGCATGATCATCATCAACGGCATTTGTTTCCATACGGCTGATACTATGATCCCCAGCATCGCTGTCGACGAGTTGCCAAGTATGCTGTAATCACCAAGCCCCAAAAGATAATTCATAACGCCATACTGAGGCTGGAGGATAAACATCCAAGTAACCGCCACCACCAGAGACGGAATGGTCCAGGGAAGGAACAGAAGACTGCGGAATATCCTCCTTCCTCTGATTCTTTTGCTGTTAAGCAGAAGCGCTACCCCCAGCCCGATGACAAATTGAGCTCCAACAGTTCCGCATACATAGGTCAGCGTCCTGCCGAATGTCTTTACAAACTCCGGATCTGCGAACACTGCTTTGTAATTGGCAAAATTGTTCCAGTGTACATTTGCCATATCCAGCAGATTATAGCGAAAAAAACTCATTCCGACTACAACGAAAACCGGCATGATAATGGTCACTGTCAACATGGCGACAGCCGGGATCAGCAGCAGTATCATAAACCAGTTGATCTTCCGCTTTGTCCGCATATTACACCTCCCTATTCTGCATACATTTCTGTAATCGTTGCATTTGTCTCATCAAGTACCGTATCAATTTCCTCATTGTTCACCATAATACGTTCAATCGCTTTCGTCACTTCGTTCATGGCATTGTCAAACATAGCGTTGGTCGCCGGAAGCGGACTTGCAGTTTCAGACTGCTTATTAAATACTTCCATAAAAGTATCCTCGTTCATTTCCGGAAGAGTCGCTATCGACTCTCTGGCTGAGAGAACCGCATTTGACTTATGATATTTAACCATAGCCTCCTCACTGATCAGATACTCTACAAGTCGCACTGCCGCTTCTTTATTCTCGGACTGAGCGAATACTCCAAGCTGATGTTCTGTATACACAGTTTCGCTGCGTCCCGTCTCACCAACAGGAATGATAGCCACACCCATTTTCTCATCAAACGCCTCATCCAGTCCGCTGCTTGAACGGAATGCTGCGCGTCCCATATCACCGTCAAAAACAATGCCGAGCTGCCCGGATGCAAACAGACCGCGTAAATCTTTGATCTCCAACCCTGCCGGAATGACTTTTTCATCAACCAGTTCCTTGGTCCACTCAAGCGCCGCTTTGTTTCCTGCATTGTTCAGATCCACATTCCCGGATTCATCAAGATAATGTCCGCCAAACGCGTAGAAAATCCCGTTAAATACAGTTCCTGAGTGAGCCACCTTCCCAGTCGGGATTCCCAGACCGTAGATGGTGTTTCCTGAATCGTCCTGTCCCAGAGCTGCAACGGCCCTTGCCGCCTCCGTCATCTCTTCCCATGTAGCAGGCGGAGTCTCCGGATCAAGTCCTGCCTGTTCAAAAAGATCTTTATTGTAATACATGGCAATGGGGTGCGGAGCCCACGAGACTGCCTTTACTTTACCGTCATAGGTTGTCCCTTCCAGGTATCCGGGATAGATATCGTCCAAAATATCCTGTGAAATCTCAGTATCAAGCTCTGCCAGAAGGCCCGCGCCGTTAAATGCGCTCATCATCTGCGAATTTCCCAAGATTACATCAGCCGCATTCCCTGACGTTCCCGCAATCAGCACCTGATCTTTATACTGATTAAAAGGAATCGCCTGAGACTCTACTTTTATATCCGGGTTCTGCGCCATAAAATCATCGAGCATCTCCTTAAAGATCGCTTCTGTCGCCTCCTCAGCCTCCAGCCAGTTACTGATCGTGATCGTAACCTGTTCCGAATCTCCTCCACCGGAATCTGCTGCTTTTCCCGAATCGGCGGAGCCGCCGCAGGCTGTCAAAAGCATCGTCCCACCTAATAAAGCAGATAATAAAGTTCCATACAGCTTTTTCATAAATGTAAACCTCCTTTTCCTTTGTTTGAAGCTATTTGTTATCTTAATTATAAAGAGAGTCTCTTCAAAATTGAAGAGACTTAAAATTTAGATTTGGTGCTATTTTTATAGTTTTTCAATACTTTTTATGTTCTGTTTGTGCAGATTGACGATTTGAATTTGGAGTAATCCCGAATTTGCCTTTATAAATCCTTGCAAAATGTTTTGTACTCCCATATCCTACCATCTCTGCCACCATGCTGATCTTCAGATCTGTGTTGTCAAGAAGATTCTTCGCCTTTTCCATGCGCAGGTCCGTGAGGTAATCAATATATTTCTTTCCCGTCTGTTTTTTGAACAGGGTGGAAAAATACGCTGTGTTCATCCCTATCTCCCTGCTCACCTCTTCCAGACTGATGTTTTGGTAAAAGTGATTTTCAATGTACTCCAGCGCTCTACCGATGCTGCCTCTGTCCTTACTTTCTAAAACGTCAGCCTTCGTCTCTTCCGCTGTTTTCGAGCCCAGCAGACGCTCAAGACAGCTCAGCAGCTCAAACCGGTTCACCGGCTTCACCTGATACTCTTCCACTCCATACCTAAGGGCAGTCCTTGCATATTCAAAATCCCGGTAAGCACTCAGGATCACATATTTTGATTTCGTTCCCGCCGCCTGTGCCTTTCCTATCATCGTAAGGCCGTCCATGCCCGGCATCCTGATATCCGTGAGTACGATATCAGGATCCCACATTGTGATAGTCTTATACCCGTCAAAACCATCATGACACTCTTTGATCTGCACATTCTCAAAAGCATCTCCGATGATCTTGCAGATTCCAGTCCGGATCAGGACTTCATCCTCACATATCAATATCTTCTTCATCCGTTCCCCCTTACTCCGCCATCGGAACCCAGAGTGTGACTACAGTCCCCACACCTGATTTAGAGCGGATCATAACCCGGCTCCCCTTGCCGAACAGCAGGCGAAGCCTTCTGCTTAAATTGCGCATAGCATAACAATCCATAGGATTCTCTACACAGCTCGGTTCCAGAAACCGTCTGATCTGAAGCAGCCGTTCTTTCGGAATTGAAGTTCCGTCATTAAAGATAACCACTCTCATATAATTCCCCCGACGCTTTATAAAAAGCTGGATGTGTTTGTGATCCGGCGCATCCTCAAAGCCATGGCGGAAAGCATTTTCCACAAGGGGCTGTGCCGTAAGTCTGGGGAGTTTCAGTTCCATACATTCCTCTTCTATTGAGTATTCAATCGTAAAACAATTTGGAAAACGTATCTCCTGTATGGTCACATAACTTTGCACGTTCTCAAGTTCTTCTTTCACAGTCACTAGAGACTCTTCTTCCATGGAATACCGCATCATCCGTGAAAAAGCCTGAGCCATATCCACAATCTCATAGTGGTCGCGCACCAGCGCCATCATGGAAATACTCTCAAGAGTATTATAGACAAAATGGGGATTTATCTGACTTTGCAAGGCTTTCAACGTCGCCTGCTGGCTCTCGATTTTTACCAGATATTCGCTTTCAATAAGGCGTTTCATATCTCCTGCCATCGTATTGAAGCTTTGAGCCAGCTCTCCGATCTCATCCTTTAAGTCGTCTTTCACCACCACGTCCAGATCCCCTGCTGCAATCCGTCTTGTGGCCTCCTGCAGCCGGATAACCCTTCCCGAAAACCAGTCAGCCAGCTGTTTGTCCGCCATATATATCAGAAAGATGATCACCACCATTCCAATCAAAAAACAAAAGCATGCTACCCGGTATTCGACAAATAATTCCTCATGGCTCAATCGGTATTCCACCTCTCCTAAAAAAGAAGATTCGCTAAATAAAGAGGCTGAGCCGCCTTCCATCTCGTCCACCGCCGCCACCTGTTTTCCCTCAAGAAAAATCGCTCCGCCGTTTCCTCTTACAAGCTCCTCAAACGGCATCAGCAGCTTTTCCCTGTCCAATTCCATGTAAAAAAGCCCCAGCATCTTTCCATCATGCACGCTGATGATGCTTGATGCCAGAATCCAGACCGGTCTTCCGTCCTGTACAGAATGTCCTTCCATCATTCGTAAAAAATATCCACGCTCAAAAATCTCGCGAAACCAGTCCTCTTCTCCGTAAGCATCAGAAAGCTCTATATCATTCATATCTCTTGAGTACGTTTTGTCCGCTTCTTTTATGTAGATAGAGATATTCACTGTATCCATGCCGACAACTGGGATGCTTGCGAGGCGGTTTCTCAAAAAATCTCTGAGATCCAATTGTTCTTTGTGACTTCCGTTGACATAATCTCGAATGGCAGACTGCACATTGATATCCGTAACCAGTGTCTCAATACTGTCTTCTGCCCGCAGAAAGGCAGTATCCACTTCTTCAACACTTTTATCCAAAAGCATCTGGGACTGGCGCCTTGTATTCTCGATCCCGGTACTGATCAAAACCCACAATACAACAACAAAAATAAGGGTGATAGGCACGATCGCTACCAGCCACATAGAAAAAGTAAGTCTCTTCTGGATTGAGGCGTCCCTCAACCTTACCTTTGTCCTTCGCCCTTTCATGTCTTCTCTGCACTTTCTTATATTCTGTCTATACCCGCTTCATACAGGTCACAGCCATGGCTCCCGGTCCGATATGACATGCCACGCTCAGTGACAGCGGCCCCTCTATGATCTCGTACCCCGGGAAACGGTCCATAATCTCCTGTTTCCACAAAGAGGCTTCCTCCTTTGTGCATGTGTATGCCATGCCGAGCACCATCTGGTCTTTCACTCCGGCGAAACGTTCGCTGAGATCTTTTTCTATGGCGCCAAGCATCGTCTTTTTTGCTGACTTCCATCCCCGCGCCTTTGCAAAAGCATCCAGTTTCTCTCCCTGGATCTGAAGAACCGGCTTCAGATTCAGCACCGTGCCTATGGCAGCGGCTGCCGGGGTGACTCTCCCGCCCTTTTTCAGATATTTGAGCGTATCCACTGTAATGTAGATGCTCGCCTGCATCTTCTCAAGTTCCAGAATCTCTTTGATCCGGGAGGCGCTCATTCCCTGGTCGCGCAGATGCATGGCATCATACACAGACTGCTCCTGCGTCACAGATATCCTCTGATTATCCACAACCTGCACCCTGCCCTTATACTCATCCGCAATGGACATGGCGGTGGAACAGGTACTGCTCAGCCCGCTGGACATGGGGATGCACACAAGCTCGTCGTAATCTTTCAGTACCTCTTCCCACAGTTCCATCACACTGGCTGGAGACGGCTGTGACGTGGAGATATCTGAATCAGCGCCCAGACGCTTATAGAACTCCTCCTGCGTTAAAGTGATGTCTTCATAATAAATTTTTTCATCGATAAAAAACGGCATGGGAAGCACGTAGATTCCCAGTTCTTTCCCCCGTTTCTGAGTAATCCCGCTGTTACTGTCTGTAACGATCGCTACTCTGCTCATATCTGTTCTCCCTGTTCTTATGTTCTCTCTGCTCTCACATTCAGCAGTGCTGTATCCGTAAGAAAACTAATTCTTGAAGCTGTGTATCGGAGCAGGTATCCTGCCCTTTCTGCTGATAAAGCTCTCACATCCAAACTCATTTACCGGCATAACCGGAGCATATCCGAGAAGACCGCCGAACTCTGCCATATCTCCCACATCTTTCCCTATGACCGGGATCAGGCGCACTGCCGTTGTCTTCTGGTTTACCATGCCGATCGCCATCTCGTCTGCGATAATGCCTGCTATCGTACTGGCTGAAGTCTTTCCCGGTATCGCGATCATATCCAGTCCAACAGAGCAGACACAGGTCATCGCCTCAAGTTTCTCCAGCGTCAGGGAACCTGCATGCACTGCATCGATCATTCCCTGATCCTCGCTCACCGGAATGAAAGCACCGCTCAGGCCGCCGACATAGGATGAGGCCATCACTCCGCCCTTTTTCACCTGGTCGTTGAGAAGCGCGAGAGCCGCCGTCGTGCCGGGCGCTCCAACCCTCTCCAGACCGATCTCCTCCAGGATCTCAGCCACACTGTCTCCCACAGCCGGCGTCGGCGCAAGGGAGAGGTCCACGATGCCAAACGGAACGCCGAGACGATCCGAAGCCTCCCCGGCCACAAGCTGTCCGACGCGCGTGACTTTAAAAGCGGTCTTCTTAATCGTCTCGCAGAGTTCCTCAAATCCTTTTCCGCGCACTTTTTCGAGCGCTTTCTTTACTACACCCGGCCCGCTGACTCCTACATTTATGACGGCGTCCGCCTCTGTGACTCCGAGAAATGCGCCCGCCATGAACGGGTTGTCATCGGGTGCGTTGCAGAAGACCACAAGTTTCGCGCATCCGAGAGAATCCCTCTCCTTTGTCGCTTCTGCCGTCGCTTTCACGATCTCTCCGCACAGACGGACCGCATCCATATTGATGCCTGTCTTTGTAGATCCCACATTCACAGAACTGCAGATGCGCTCTGTCACAGCAAGCGCTTTCGGAATGGAACGGATCAGATTCTCATCGCTCTGCGTCATCCCTTTGGATACCAGGGCCGAGTATCCGCCTATGAAATTGACGCCTACTGTCTCCGCAGCACGGTCCAGCGTCTTTGCGATCTCCACGAAATCATCCGGCGTGCTGCAGGCAGCGCCGCCCACAAGGGAGATCGGAGTGACAGATATCCTTTTGTTTACGATTGGGATTCCGAACTCTTTCTCAATATCCTGTCCGACAGAGACAAGGTCTCTGGCCGTCCGCGTGATCTTGTCATATATCTTACGGTTCAGTTCGTTTAAGTCAGAGTCGATACAGTCGAGAAGGCTGATCCCGAGCGTGATCGTCCTCACGTCCAGATTCTCGTTCTCGATCATCTTGTTTGTCTCTGACACTTCGTACATGTTGATCATATTTATTTTTCCTCGCAATCTTTCCATCTATGCATCCGTGTATCAGAGCCTGTGCATCTTCTCGAAGATATCCTCTCTCTGACAGTGGATGTTTACTCCGATCTCCTGGCCGAGTTTCATCATCTCATCGCACAGGACCGTAAAGTCCTTTTCGAGATCTGTCACATCCGCGATCACCATCATATTGAAATAACCCTGGACGATCGTCTGGGAGATATCGAGGATGTTTATTTTATTCTCCGCGAGATAAGTACACACTTTTGCGACAATCCCGACCGTATCTTTTCCCAATACTGTGACAATACATTTCTTCATTTTTCGTTTCCTCCTGGATCAGACCGTGATAATATCCGAAACAGCATCCCGGCTGGCGACAAACATATCCAGATCCTCGCCCCGGTAATCATTGTCGGCAAGCGTGACCTCCAATTTCACTGTTTCATATGCAAGTCTCGCGTAATTGTTCTCTTTGCTCAGATGCCCAAGAATGATATGCTTCAGATTATCATGTAGTATATCACAAAGCAGACGCCCTGACAATTCATTTGACAGATGCCCTCTGTCGCCGAGGATGCGCTGTTTCAGATAGTACGGATAGCCCCCGACTTCAAGCATGTGGATGTCATGGTTCGCCTCAAGGAGAACCGCATCCAGCCCTCTCAGGTACTCCACCGTATATTCATCGTATTTTCCCAGATCCGTGGCGACTGCCGCCGATTTCCCACCGCACTCCAGGCGGTAGCCTGACGGCTCGTTCGCATCATGGGAAATGGCGAACGGTTTCACCGTCATCTCTCCAAGCACGAACGGTTCGTCCGTATGTATAGGGTGGAGCAGCCCGCCGGGCATGCGTCCCAGGGTGGAGCAGTTTCGGATGCCCTCGATCGTTCCGGGTGTAGCGTAGACTGGTATCTCATACTTCCGGCTGAACACCCCCAATCCCTGGATATGATCAGAATGCTCGTGGGTGATAAGTATCCCGTCAAGCTCCTCTCCTTTGATGTCAAGTTCTCTTAACCCCTCTTCGATCCTCTTTCTGCTGATCCCTGTATCAACAAGAAGATGCGTATTTCCGCTTCCCACATAGATACAGTTGCCGCTGCTCCCGCTGGCAATGCTGCACATTCTCATATTTTTAATTTCTCTCCTATCTGTCTCTTTGTATCTTCAAACGTGCCGCTGTTGTCTATCACAACAGCACATGCTTTTCTGAACATCTCTTCCCCCGGCTGGGACGCGATCATCTGCGAGGTCTTCTCCCCTGTGTACCCGCGCGACCGGCTCAGCCGCTCTCTGCGCACACGTTCATCCGCATAGATATACCACAGTTCATCACAGAGTTCCCTGCCGGCCACCGGGAGAAGCGCGGCTTCCACGACATAGAGCCGGACATTCTCCTTTGCTTTCTCCCGGATATCACGCCGTACTTTAAGGAGCACTTCCGGATGGACAATCTCATTGAGCCGCTCCAGTTTCCCGGCATCCTCAAACACGATCTTTCCAAGAGCCGCCCGGTCCAGTTCCCCGTCTTCTCCTACGACTTCTCTTCCAAATTCCCTTACAATACGTTCAAAACACGGTGTACCTCTTCTCTGCAGTTCTCTCGCTGTCTCATCCATCTGGCAGACAGATGCCCCGTATGCTTCCCTGAGATAATTTAAAACCTTACTTTTACCGGAACCGACTCCGCCTGTAATCCCTAGGACTTTCATCTCTGTTCTCCGCCCTTTCTGCCGCTCCTATTTCGCCTCATACCAGTTATTTCCCGTATGCATGTCCGCGATCAGCGGAACCAGAAGCTCTGCTGCATGTTCCATCTTGTCTCTGAGAATCTCTTTCACCTCGTCCACTTCACTCTCCGCCGCCTCGATCAGAAGCTCGTCATGAACCTGGAGAATCAGCCTGGATCTCATGCTCCGTTTTCTGAGTTCCTCGTCCACGCCGATCATGGCGATCTTAATAATATCTGCCGCAGTCCCCTGGATCGGGGCGTTCATGGCAACCCTCTCGCCAAAACTGCGCTGCATGAAGTTGCTCGATTTCAGCTCCGGGACCGGGCGTCTGCGCCCAAACAGCGTCACCGCATATCCATTCTCCTTTGCATGGGCCACGGAATCATCGAGGAATTTCTTAATCCCCGGATAAGTTTCAAAATAGTGCTCGATATACCGGGCAGCCTCTTTCCTCGTGATACTCAGGTCCTGGCTCAGCCCGAAAGAACTGATGCCGTACACAATCCCGAAGTTGACCGCCTTGGCATTGCGCCGCTGCAGATCAGTAACCTCATCAAACGGTATATGGAACACCTGGGAAGCTGTCATCCTGTGGATATCTCTCGCCTCCCGGTACGCTCTGATCAACTGTTCATCCCCGGAACAATGGGCCAGTATGCGCAGTTCGATCTGGGAGTAATCCGCATCCACGAATATGCATCCATCTTTTGGAACAAATACTTTTCTTATGAGACGTCCAAGTTCCATCCTCACCGGGATGTTCTGGAGATTCGGTTCCGTACTGCTCAGACGCCCGGTGGCTGTAACCGTCTGGTTGAATTTCCCGTGGATTCTTCCGTCATCACCGATAAAAGCTGCCAGCCCGTCCGCGTAGGTCGATTTCAGTTTTGCAAGCTGTCTGTACTCAAGGATCTTTGCCACCACCGGATGATCGGGCGCAAGTTTATCCAGTACGTCCGCGGCTGTGGAATATCCTGTCTTCGTCTTTTTCGCATGGGGCAGCCCGAGTTTCTCAAAGAGTATGACTCCGAGCTGTTTCGGAGAATTGATATTAAACTCCTCTCCTGCCATCTCATAGATTTCTTTTTCCAGCTCAGTGATCCGCTCCCCGAGCTGGTTTCCATACGCTTTCAGAGCCTGTGCCTCTACTTTTACCCCGGCTCTCTCCATGTGGAAGAGCACAGCGATCAGGGGCATCTCTATCTCACGGAAAAGCCGTTCCATCCCCTGTTCTTTCAGCTTCTTTTCAAGCACAGGCACTGCTGCATATGCAGTGTAAGCCTCGTAGCACGCTTTTGCAGCATCGTCTGTTTTCTCGTCGATCAGGATATTGAGCTGTTCTCTTGCCACATCCTCACAGTCATAGTCACTTTTGATCGGGTTTAAAAGGTATGCCGCCACGATCACATCAAAGCAGTTCTCCATCTTTGCATCGGGAAGAAATGAGAGATGTTCTTTCAGGCCGCACATGGAAAAGCACTTTACCTTCCCTGCAATCCGGGACAGCCTTGCCAGAAGCCAGTCAAGATCTGTCTCCATGTCACATGGGATCGTCACGATATTGTCTTTCCCCCATGCAAGAGCGATGCGGCCAAAGCCTGACGGGTGTGCAAAGAGCGGGAGTACACTGCCCGGATCTTTGGAAAGTGCAGCGCCCACGCGGTCCGCTTTCTCTGCCTCAGCGAACACAGCTTCTATCTCCTCTCTGCCCGCTGCCTCGCGGAACCCTTTTTCTATCTCATTGGACGCAGCCTCAAGGTCAAAACGGCTCAGCAGATTTTTAAACTGCAGTCTTCTGAACAGATCATGCGCCTCCGGCGTATAAGGATTCCCATGGCGCGCTCCCTCCAGGTCAAAGTTTAACTTGGCATGAGTCTCTATCGTTGCCAGGACCTTGCTCATCTTCGCCTGCTCCCAGTATTCTTTCAGATTTTTGCTGGCCCGCGGCGGCTTGAGTTCATCCACATGACTGTACGCGTTTTCAATGGATTTATACTCCTGTATGATCTTCGTCGCCGTCTTCTCACCCACGCCCGGAACACCGGGGATATTATCCGACGCATCTCCCATCAGCGCTTTTACATCTATGAATTCCGTCGGTGTGACGCCGTAACGCGCCTCTACATCCGATGCAAAATAATCCTCTACCTCCGTCTTCCCCTGCTTTGTCTTGGGGATACGTATTTTCACATGATCTGTTGCAAGCTGGAGCGTATCTCTGTCGCCGGAGATGATAGAGACATCCATCCCTTTCTCCTCACAGATCCGGGAGATCGTCCCCAGGAGATCATCTGCTTCCAGCCCTTCCTGCTCGATGACTTCGATATCCATCGCCCTGAGAACATCCTTAATAACCGGCACCTGCTCTCTGAGTTCCTCTGCCATGGGCTTGCGTGTGCCTTTATAATCTGCGAACATCTTATGCCGGAACGTGGGCGCATGTACGTCAAATGTCACGGTCAGATATTCCGGCTGTTCCTCATCTAACATCTTAAACATGATATTAAGGAAACCATAGACTGCATTTGTGTGCAGTCCTTCCGAATTTGTCAGATCAGGAACCCCGTAGAACGCCCTGTTCAAAATACTGTGTCCGTCTATCAAAACGATTTTTTCTCTCATCATCATCCTCCATCCGCGCTAACCGCCATTACTCAAGTATACACTAAAAACCCTCTTTTTTAAAGGCTGTTTTTGTGTTATCATGAAAGACATACTGAGCAAAGGAGAACCTGTATTATGGACAGTATTATTTTCGACGTCGACGGCACAATCTGGGATTCTGCCAGATCTGTGGCCGACTCCTGGAATAAAGCGATCAAAGAAAACTCCGACCTTAATCTCACCCTCGAACCCGGCTCTTTGAGCAGGCTGTTCGGAAAGACAATGACCGAGATTGCGGACGCTCTCTTCCCCTCTCTTACCACTGCCGGGCGCATGGAACTGCTGAAAGTCTGCTTTGAGACTGAAAACAGATATCTGGAAGACCACCCCGGGCGCCTCTACGAAGGTGTCGCAGAGACGATGAGAGAACTCTCCAAAAGATATCCTCTCTATATCGTGAGCAACTGCCAGTGCGGATATATCGAGGTCATGCTCAGAACAACCGGGCTGGAACCATATATCAGGGACCACCTCTGTTTTGGAGAGACACAGGTATGCAAAGGGGAGACGCTGCGGATGCTCATTGAGAGAAACGCTCTGAAAGATCCCGTCTATGTAGGAGATACACAAGGGGATGCGGATTCGTGCAGACACGCTGGAATCCCTTTTATCTTTGCCGAATACGGATTCGGAGACGTGCCCGGGGCAAAGATCCGCATACAGAAATTCTCTGATCTTAAAGACATCGCACTGTAATCCCGCCAGCAAAGAACAGAGCAGAAAATATCAGATATACGCTTGACATAGTTTCATATATTAAGTATATTAGTAATGTCTAAAATACTTAATATTGGAGGATGTGTCATGAAAACATCTCGCAAAATTGCCGCTATCGGCAAAGAATGTGTGGCCTGCGGCAGCTGTCTTCACGTATGCCCGAAAGAAGCTATCCAGATCGCATGGGGTATTTCCGCCTGTGTGGATCAGGCAAAATGCGTCGGCTGCGGAAAATGTGCAAAAGTCTGTCCCGCAGCAGTGATTAACATAGTAGAAAGGAGTGCTGCTCTGTGAAAAAAAAGAAATGGTCGGATTACCTCTGGATTGTTGAACTGTGCTATCTGTTTTTAGGACTATTTAATATCCTGTTCGCTTGGCTGGGGATGCTGTTTTTCTGTATTCCTCTTTTACTGGCCATATTTGGCGGCAGCAAGCTCTACTGCAACCGCTACTGTGGGCGCGGGCAGCTTTTCGGTATTCTGGGAGAAAAACTGAAATTGTCAAGGAACGTACCGCCGCCTGAATTTTTGCGCAGTCTGTGGTTTCGGTACGGATTTCTGACCTTCTTTATGATTATGTTCGGTTTAATGCTGTTCAGCACTTACAAGGTATTTACAGGCGCGCCCCTCTCGCAGACCGTAACCCTTTTATGGGTGTTCAGACTTCCTTGGCAGTGGGCGGACATAAGTTTTGTATCCCCGTGGATTGGTCAGTTCGCTTTCGGATTTTTCGGAGTTATGCTTACTTCTACCGTCCTGGGACTGGTGACTATGGTATTGTTCCGTCCCCGTTCGTGGTGCGTGTACTGTCCGATGGGAACAATGACACAGGGAATCTGCAGACTAAGGAATGGAAAGAAGGCAAAAGAATATGGAAAAACAGGCAAAGAAGATCGCAGAGCTGCTGAAGATGCTGGCCAATGAGCACCGGCTGCTGATTTTGTGCGCACTGCTTAAGGAAAGGCGCACCGTAGGGGAGATTCATCAATACACCCCGAACATTACGGCTTCCGCCCTGTCACAGCACCTGAGCCAGATGAAAATGGCAGGCATCCTTTCTTCTGAAAAACTGGGAATGAATGTGTTTTACTGGATTCAGGACGAACGTGTGATTGCCCTGATCGAGGCCATCAAAAAAGAATATTGTCAGGACGAAGAACATCCGACGGCATAAAAGCTGCAGCAAAACGGGGTGACAGACTTTCTGTCACCCCATTATAATGCCGATGGCCGGACTCGAACCGGCACGGATCGCTCCGCTTGATTTTGAGTCAAGTGCGTCTGCCAATTCCGCCACATCGGCCTGTCCACGTTCTCCATAATCTGACGGAGAACGTGTAAATTATATCATTAAAAAATATACTGTGCAACAACTATTTTTTATCTGCTCCTGTAAGTTTCTTCCCAATATCAAAGCAGTCAAATGTGGCGAAATAGTCTGCCGGAGTCTCCGCTCTTCTGATGAGCTGTACCTTTCCATCCTCTTTGAGGAGAAGTTCTGCAGACTTAAGTTTGCCGTTGTAGTTATACCCCATGGAAAATCCGTGCGCTCCGGCGTCATGGATCACAAGATAATCCCCTCTCTCAATCTTCGGAAGCATCCGGTCAACAGCAAATTTATCATTGTTCTCGCACAGGGAACCTGTCACGTCATACTTGCAGACGCACGGCGCGTCTTCTTTCCCAAGCACTGTAATGTGATGGTAAGCGCCGTACATTGCCGGACGCATCAGATTTACAGCGCAGGCGTCAACGCCGATATAATCCTTGTACGTATTCTTCTCGTGGATCGCCTTTGTCACAAGACATCCGTACGGTCCCATCATGTAGCGTCCCAGCTCTGTATAGATTGCCACATCTCCCATTCCTGCCGGAACAAGTACTTCCTCATATACTCTGCGCACGCCCTCTCCGATGACACGGATGTCGTTGGGTTCCTGATCCGGCCGGTACGGTATGCCGATGCCGCCTGACAGATTGATGAAACTGATGTGGACGCCTGCCTCCTTCGCAAGTCTTACCGCCTGCTCAAACAGCACTTTTGCAAGCATAGGATAGTAGTCGTTTGTCACTGTATTGCTGGCAAGAAATGCATGGATGCCAAACTCCTTTGCCCCCTTGCTCTTGAGTGTCTGAAACGCCTCAAGGATCTGCTCCGAAGTCATGCCGTATTTTGCGTCGCCCGGATTGTCCATGATATCGTTGCTGATCTTAAACAGTCCGCCGGGATTATAACGGCAGCTTATTTTCTCCGGAATATGGCCGATCGCTTTCTCGAGGAATTCAATATGCGTGATATCGTCAAGATTAATAATTGCCCCGAGCTTGTCCGCATAGATAAAATCCTCTGCCGGAGTATCGTTTGATGAGAACATGATATCCTCTCCGCAGATGCCAAGCGCCTCAGAGAGCATAAGTTCTGTGTAGGAGGAACAGTCGCAGCCGCAGCCGTACTCCTTCAAGATATCTATCAGAAACGGATTCGGCGTTGCTTTGACTGCGAAATATTCTTTATATCCCGGATTCCACGCAAACGCCTCTTTTAATGCTTTCGCATTCTCACGGATGCCTCTCTCATCATAGAGATGGAAAGGCGTCGGATATGTCTTTGCGATCTCTTCTATCTGTTCTTTTGTCACAAATGGTTTCTTCTTTATCATCTGTCTTGTCTCCTCATCTATTCCACAGTCGCAATGCGCATCATATTGCTTGTTGTCGTGTGCTCCTGGCTGATATTCTGGGACGGGATGCCCGCTGTGAGCACAACTACGTCACCGGGTTCAATGTACTGCTTCACGCTGGCAAGCTCTATTGCGCCATTGCAGATATCATCTGTTGTCTTAAACTGCATCGATTTCAGAGGACGTACTCCCCAGTAGATGGACATTCTTCTGAGTGTGCGCTCATTCGGCGTGATGCCGAGTATGTCCTGCTTCGGGCGCAGATTCGAGACAACTCTTGTCGTGGCTCCTGATACCGACGGCGTGATGATACATTTTGCATCCAGGTTCGCTGCAGCGAGCACAGAAGAATACCCGATTGCGCTGGACAGTCCGCTCTTCAGATGCTCTCCCGCTTTATTGAGCATCATCTCATAGTCCAGATGCTGCTCCGTGTTTTCGATGATGTGCACCATCATCTGAAGCGCCTCGAGCGGGTATTTCCCCTGCGCAGTCTCTCCGGAGAGCATGACTGCGTCTGTGCCGTCATATACCGCATTTGCCACATCTGTCACTTCCGCCCTTGTCGGACGCGGGTTGCGGATCATGGAATCCAGCATCTGTGTTGCCGTGATGACTGTCTTAAAGTTGCTGTTGCATTTCTGGATCATCATCTTCTGCAGATAGGGGACTTCCTCTGCGGGAATCTCGACACCCAGGTCTCCTCTTGCCACCATTATGCCGTCTGCCGCCCGGATAATCTCATCAATATTGCGCAGCCCCTCTGCATTTTCTATCTTCGCGATGATCGGAATATAGGGTGCATTCAGGTCCTTTAAAAAGGCTCTGATCTCGAGCACACATTCGGCGTTTCTTACAAACGATGCTGCGATAAAGTCAATTCCCTGCTCCACACCAAACCTGATATCATCTTTGTCTTTCTCTGTGATTGCCGGAAGACGCACCGCCACATTCGGTACGTTTACGCCTTTCTTCTCACCGAGTTCACCGCCGTTTACTACCTCGCAGACAATGTCTTTCTCTGTTTTTCTGACGACCCTCAGCCCAATGAGCCCGTCATCAATCAGGATCGTGCTGCCCCGGTCCACATCCTCCGGAAGTCCGGCATAGGTAATCGATACTTTTGTTTCATCCCCTTCGACCTCATCCGTCGTAAGGGTAAAGGAAGCGCCGTTCTCCAGTATAACTTTCTTACCGCCTTTGAGCATGCCGGTCCGGATCTCAGGCCCTTTCGTATCCAGAAGGATCGCCGTATTTGCGTTCAGTTCTTCCCTGAGCTGCTTGAGAAGATCCATCCGCCCTTTCTGCTCCTCGTGATCCCCGTGTGAGAAATTAAACCGGGCCACATCCATCCCGTTCTGAATCAAAGCTTTCATAAGCTCTCTGTCATTTGTATTTGGTCCCATTGTACATACTACTTTTGTCTTTTTCATATATATACTCTCCTTTTTATGTTATACCCAGAGCCTCCCCTGACACATCAGGAAAAGAATCCACGCGCCAGCCGCACTATTTCACGTGTTCATGCGTGAACAGATGATCCTGGCAGTACTCATAGTTTCCCCTGCATTTTGAACAGAAACGGAACTCCAGACATGGATCATCCAGTTCGGTCCTGCCGCACACTGCGCAGCGGTGCTTCGCCCCGTTTGAATACTTCATATGGGGAGCTGACTGACGCCTGAATTTAGCTTTTCTCGCCTGCTCCCTGGGGCCGAACCGCTTCATATTGCGGCTGGACAGGAAAAATATGACAAAGTTCAAAAGTGATGCGCCGATCGCCACACGAACCCCAATACCGCCGCTGAAAAAATAATACGCCGCCATTGCCGCATAGACGAGCGCCATCCATTTCATCTTGACCGGAAGGATAAAATACAGCAGCACTTCCATGTCCGGATAGATCACCGAAAAAGCCAGGAATATGGACATCGTAATATAGTTTGTGCTGATCAGGCCAACAGAAGACAATGGGATCTCGATCCCGTATCTGAAATAGAAAAACACGTACAGTCCAAACACTGCAAGCACAGTGAACAGAAGTCCGGAAAAGATGTACACATTGTACCGGAAACTTCCCCACGTCCTCTCCAGAGCTGTTCCAAGGGAATAATATAACAGCACGAGAAATGCCAGTGAGATGATGTTCGTTGTCGGCGGGATGAGAACCCATGATATGATACGCCATACCTGGCCTCTTAAAATCAGGTACGGCTCAAGTGTCAGATATCCGAGCATCTCAGGCATGAGATACATGACGCCGAATCCAATTACATAGCCGATCAGCAGATATATCGTAAGATTTGGAATTGCAAAGCGTCCTAACTTCCTCTCTAATTTATCAAGCCAGTTCAAGTATGATCTCTCCTCACTTTCAGAATATATTTGTAAATCCTGTAGTTTCTCTGTTTAATCCTATACAATTGTACATTCCGTCTTACTGTTTGTCAAACAGTAGTTACCCTTTTTATGACTTTCACATGATCTTTATATAATTTATCCATAAGCGCAGGAATTATTTTGAAAACACTCATAATAATAACAATTGTCTTTTTTATAATTCTGTCGTATAATGTATATTGCTGCGAAATACAGATATGCATTTAATAGGAAATAACACATATAATTGTTTCATACAAAAGATTGGAGATCACACAATGAATCTGAAAGAATTACATACTCTCGGAATCGATATCGGTTCCACTACAGTTAAAATTGCGATTCTGGATGAAGAAAACGAGGTACTCTTCTCCGACTACGAACGCCACTATGCAAACATCCAGGAGACGCTGTCCGATCTTCTCGGGCGCGCCCTCTACAGGCTTGGCGCCATCCATGTCTCCCCGGTTATTACCGGGAGCGGCGGGCTCACGCTCGCAAAGAACCTGGGAGTTCCTTTTGTCCAGGAAGTCATCGCTGTGTCCACGGCTCTTCAGGATTATGCTCCGCAGACAGACGTTGCCATTGAACTTGGCGGAGAAGACGCCAAGATCATCTATTTCGAGGGCGGAAACGTCGAACAACGAATGAACGGCGTCTGTGCCGGCGGTACCGGTTCGTTTATCGACCAGATGGCATCTCTTCTCCAGACGGACGCGTCCGGTCTGAATGAATATGCCAAAAATTACAAGGCGCTCTATTCCATTGCTGCGCGCTGCGGTGTGTTTGCCAAATCGGATATCCAGCCCCTCATTAACGACGGGGCGTCGAAAGAAGATCTGGCCGCTTCGATCTTTCAGGCCGTAGTAAACCAGACAATCAGCGGACTTGCCTGCGGAAAGCCGATTCGGGGACATGTGGCGTTTTTAGGAGGACCGCTTCACTTCCTCCCTGAACTGCGCGCTGCATTTATCCGCACGCTGAAGCTGGACGATGAGCATATCATAGCCCCGAATCATTCTCATCTCTTTGCTGCTATCGGTTCTGCCCTGAACTCGAAGAAAGACACTCCTGTCGCTTTAAGAGAGCTTCAGAACCGGCTGGCTAAAAAAGTGAAGATGGAGATCGAGGTCGACCGGCTGGAACCATTGTTTTCCACTAATGCAGAATATGAGGAATTCACCGCCCGCCACGCGAAACACCAGGTGCCGGTAAAAGATCTGTCTGCATACCGCGGCAAAGCGTTCCTCGGCATAGATGCAGGCTCCACCACGACAAAAGCCGCTCTCGTCGGCGAGGACGGAACTCTGCTTTATTCTTTCTATCATAACAATGAGGGAGATCCCCTGGGAACGACGATCTCTGCAATCAAAGACATTTACAGCCAGCTTCCGGAAGGAGTCGAGATCGTCCACTCCTGCTCCACCGGTTACGGGGAGGCGCTTATCAAAGCCGCCCTCATGCTGGACGAAGGTGAAGTAGAGACGGTTGCCCACTACTACGCGGCAGCATTCTTTGAGCCTGACGTGGACTGTATCCTGGACATCGGAGGACAGGATATGAAGTGCATTAAAATCAAGAACCAGACCGTTGACAGCGTACAGCTCAACGAAGCCTGTTCCTCCGGATGCGGTTCTTTCATCGAGACATTTGCAAAGTCTCTGAATTATTCTGTGGAAGACTTTGCGCACGAAGCTCTCTATGCGCAGAATCCGATTGATCTTGGAACCCGATGCACGGTATTTATGAACTCCAAAGTAAAACAGGCGCAGAAAGAAGGCGCGTCTGTCGCCGACATTTCCGCCGGACTGGCATACTCTGTCATCAAGAACGCGCTCTTTAAGGTCATCAAAGTATCCAGCGCATCTGAACTTGGAAACCATAGCGTCGTGCAGGGCGGTACGTTCTACAACAATGCGGTTCTGAGGAGCTTTGAAAAGATTGCCGGCTGTGAAGCGATCCGTCCGGACATTGCAGGCATCATGGGGGCGTTTGGAGCCGCCCTGATCGCCCGTGAGAGATATACAGACTGCGAGGGCACTACCATGCTCTCCATCGATGATATCAAGTCCATGGAATATTCCACAACAATGACAAAATGCCGCAAATGTACAAATACCTGCCGCCTGACGATCAACCACTTCAGCGGCGGACGTAAATTCATCACAGGAAACCGCTGTGAACGGGGGCTCGGTAAAGAAAAAACAGAGAATACCATGCCGAACCTGTTCGAGTATAAGCTGCACCGCTACTTTGACTATGAACCGCTCTCCAAAGACGATGCAAAACGCGGTGAAATCGGTATCCCCCGGGTTCTGAACATGTACGAGAACTATCCGTTCTGGTTTACGTTTTTCACAAAACTTGGCTTCCGGGTTGTACTCTCCCCCGCTTCCACAAGGAATATCTATGAGCTTGGAATCGAGTCCATCCCGAGTGAGTCCGAGTGTTATCCGGCAAAACTCGCCCACGGACATGTGCAGTGGCTGATCAACAAAGGGATCCGGCATATCTTCTATCCGTCCGTTCCTTACGAGCGCAACGAATTTGAAGATGCCAACAACCACTACAACTGCCCGATCGTAACTTCCTATCCGGAGAACATTAAGAACAACATGGACACGATCGTAAACGGAGACGTTGATTTTATCCATCCGTTCCTCTCATTCCAGAGCGAGGAGACACTCTCCTACCGCCTGATCGATGAGCTTGGGGAAAAATTTTCCCTGAGTGAGAGCGAGATCAGATCCGCCGTTCATGAGGCGTGGACAGAGCTTGCTGCATGCCGTCAGGATATGTGCAGGAAAGGTGAGGAGACGATCAAATTCTTAAACGAGACCGGGAACCGCGGCATCGTGCTTGCCGGGCGCCCGTATCACGTCGATCCGGAGGTGAACCACGGCCTGCCCGAGATGATCACTTCCTACAACATTGCCGTGCTGACAGAGGACTCTGTCTCCCACCTGCATCAGGTGGAGCGTCCGCTCAATGTCATGGACCAGTGGATGTACCACTCCCGTCTGTACGCAGCGGCCAACTATGTGAAAACAACCGAGAATCTGGATCTGATCCAGCTCAACTCTTTTGGGTGCGGACTGGACGCCGTGACCACTGACGAAGTGGCAGATATCCTGACCGGTTCCGATAAGATCTATACCACACTGAAAATCGACGAGGTCAACAACCTCGGCGCAGCCCGCATCCGTGTGCGCTCCCTGCTTGCCGCTATCCGCGTTCGTGAGCAGAAAGAAGCCGGGCGCACGATCCGCCCGGCTGCCATCGAGAAAGTACCGTTTACAAAAGAGATGCGCAAGACCCATACGATCCTCTGCCCGCAGATGTCTCCGATCCACTTTGAGCTTCTGGAGCCTGCTTTCAAGGCTGCCGGATACAAGATCGAGGTGCTCCCGAATGACAACCGGCAGGCAGTGGACATGGGACTCAAATACGTAAACAACGACGCCTGCTATCCGTCCCTTATCGTCGTCGGACAGATCATGGAGGCGATCCTCTCCGGCAGTTACGACACAGATCATCTGGCAGTCATCATCAGCCAGACTGGTGGCGGATGCCGTGCCTCCAACTACATCGGCTTCATCCGCCGTGCGCTGAAAAAAGCCGGATACGGACATATTCCTGTCATCTCGATCAACTTAAGCGGACTGGAGGCAAACCCGGGATTCAAAATCACGCTGCCTTTGGCTGTGCGCCTTGCATACGCGGCTGTGTTCGGCGATATTTTTATGAAATGTGTCTACCGGATGCGCCCGTACGAAGCTGTGCCCGGAACAACAGACGCAGTTCACCGTAAATGGGTAACGGTCGTTCAGAAATTCGTATCCGAAGGATATCCGTCACGCAGAAAATTCAAAAAACTCTGCCGTGATATCATCAACGACTTTGACAATATCGAAATACTCGATATCAAGAAACCGCGTGTGGGCGTAGTCGGAGAAATCCTTGTGAAATTCCTGCCGGCTGCAAACAATCATCTGGTAGAGCTGCTGGAGGCTGAGGGCGCCGAGGCAGTCGTTCCGGATCTCATCGACTTTATGCAGTACTGCTTCTACAATCAGAACTTCAAGGTGTCCCATCTTGGATTCAAGAAGACAAAAGCACTTGTCGGAAATCTGGGAATTGCGGCTGTAGAGTGGCTCCGTGCTCCGGCGTCAAAGGCATTTGCCGCCAGCAAGCATTTTGATCCGCCTGCACACATCGAGGATCTGGCAAAAATGGCCTCCGAGATTGTGTCCATCGGCAACCAGACCGGAGAGGGGTGGTTCCTGACCGGAGAGATGCTGGAACTTATTCACAGCGGCGCCGGCAATATTGTGTGTACACAGCCCTTTGCCTGCCTGCCAAACCACGTTGTAGGAAAAGGCGTCATAAAAGAGCTGCGAAGGCTCCATCCAGAGTCCAACGTTGTTGCCATTGACTTTGATCCGGGTGCAAGCGAAGTAAACCAGCTCAACAGGATTAAGCTGATGCTGTCAACAGCATTTAAAAATCTCGAAAAGAACTAAACAAATCCCCTGCCGCTTTTACCCGGCAGGGGATTTTCATTAAAAATCTCTCAGTCTCTGATTCTGTATAGGAAGAAACAGCCGCCAAACAATCCGAGTATGAGTCCCGCATATCCGCCTGCGCATATCAGATCGGCCAGTGCTGTGACGACACCCGTTCCTGTATACATGCATACAATGAGTCCGGCCAGTACTCCCGCCAGCGTCCACCCGATAATCATGACCGGGAGAAAGACTGACACTGCGTGGCTGTCATCCATATATTTTGTAACAAAATTCCATAATCCTCTGTACATTTTTTCATCCCCTGTCTGCACGATGCATACATCTGACGCATCATTTTTGAAGAGCACCTTCATCTCCGTTACGTCCTTATTGTAAACAGTGAATGTAAAAAACATACCCGATATTTTGCAAATTTCTCGTTAAATAGTATCTTCAGAATAGTCCTGTGATATCCGATGGAAGCGCCGCTGTTTCTTCTGCGCCTGCTGCAGTCAGTTCCTCTTTGCTCCCATATCCATACAGGACTCCGATACTGTGAATCCCCGACTTTTTTGCTCCCAGGATATCATGACGGCGGTCTCCGATCATCACTGCATTTTCTCTTTCACTCTCTGGAATACCGCACGCTTTCAGCACATGTTCGATCACTTCATGTTTGGCCGTTCTCGTCCCGTCCATGCAGGCGCCGCCGATAAATTCAAAGTATCTGCCAAACCCGAAATGTTCTGCTATCCTTATGGCATATTTCTCCGGCTTCGACGTTGCCATCAGTATCCTGATGCCCGATCTTTTCAGATTTTCCAGCATTTCCATCACGCCGTCGTAAACGCGGTTCTCGAATATCCCCTTATCGCCATAGTACTGCCGGTACAGCGAAACCATTTCCTCGCCCTCTTTAGCTGTAAGGCCGAAAACACACTGGAACTGTTCCTTAAGCGGCGGTCCGATGAATGATCTGAGCACTTCTTCAGACGGTTGTCTGATCCCCTTTTTCTCCAGCGCATAACGGATTGAATTCAGGATTCCCGGCGCCGAGTCAGTGATCGTCCCGTCAAGATCAAAAATTGCAGTTGTGTACTTCATCGCTTATTTCCCTTTCATTAAGAAGAATCCTAAAAACTTCTTATCTGGTCCCCTTCTTCACTCTTAGTCTTGATTACCCTGCGTATCACAATATAATATCCGTAATTCTCATTGACTTTCACATAAACCCTGTCACCTTCTTTGCGGCCAAGGAGGGCTTTTCCCAGGGGCGACTCGATACTGACCAGACCGTTGAGAGAGCTTCCTCTCACCGATGTGACGATCCGGTAGGTCTCCACTTCATCGTCGTCTTCACAGTAGATCTCCACAGTGTTATTCAGCCCTACTTCGTCCGCTTTTGAGTGGTCTTCTACAATGACAGCCGTCTTTAACATTCTCTCGAGATAGCGGATGCGGCTCTCATTACGGTTTTTTTCTTTTTTTGCAGCATGATATTCAAAATTTTCACTTAGATCTCCATGTGAACGGGCTTCTTTCACAGCTTCAATGAGTTCTTTGCGCTCAACGAGCTTACGGTGCTCGATTTCTGCCTCGATCTTTTTGACATCACTTTTTGTAAGTTTCTCACGCATTTTCTGCACTCCTTTTTTCCGGTCTGTTCTCCCGCCAATATTATGCCCCGATATACAGACAGAGGCGCGGCCCTTTTTCGCACCGTGCCTCCGTCTGTCTTTTCACATGCCGTTATCTGTCCGATCGGCTTATTTTACTTTACGAGCAGAGATTTTCCTGTCATCTCTTTAGGCTGCTCCATGCCCATCATCTCAATGAGCGTCGGAGCAATATCTGCAAGGCATCCGCCTTCTCTTAATTTGTAAGCCGGATCTGCATTTACGAGGATGAACGGAACCTGATTTGTCGTATGAGCTGTGAAAGGCTCACCCGTTTCTTCGTCGATAAGCTGTTCTGCATTTCCGTGGTCTGCGCAGATGAACATCTGTCCGTCCACCTCTTTGACGGCGTCAACTGCTTTTCCGACACACTCGTCAACTGCCTCGATCGCTTTGATCGCAGCAGATTCTACCCCGGTGTGTCCTACCATATCCGGATTTGCAAAGTTGATGATGATGACGTCATATTTGCCTGACCGGATCGCCTCGCACAATTTATCGGACACTTCATATGCGCTCATCTCCGGTTTCAGGTCGTATGTCGCAACTTTCGGGGATTTCACAAGAATACGGTCCTCGCCCTGGTTTGGCTCCTCAACGCCGCCGTTAAAAAAGAATGTCACGTGAGCGTACTTCTCTGTCTCGGCGATGCGGGCCTGTTTCAATCCGTTTGCCGCAAGGAACTCTCCGAATGTATTCGTGATCTCTTCTTTCACGAACGCCACCAGCTTATTCGGGATTGTGACATCGTATTCTGTGAAGCATACATATGTCGTCTTTACTCTCTCGCCTCTGTCAAATCCTGTGAAATCATCATCACAGAATGTTCTCGTGATCTCTCTTGCGCGGTCCGGACGGAAATTAAAGAAAATAATGGAGTCTCCGTCTTTCACTGTTGCTGTCGGAGCGCCGTCCTTCATGATTACCATCGGTTCAACGAACTCGTCGGTCTTCTCATTGTCATAGGATGCCTGGATTCCCTCTGCTGCAGAGGAAGCCTCGACGCCCTCGCCTTTTACAAGCGCCCTGTACGCTCTCTCCACACGGTCCCAGCGGTTATCCCGGTCCATGGCATAGTAACGTCCTGTCACTGTTGCAACTTCGCCTGCGCCAATCTCTTTCATCTTTGCTTCCAGCTCTTCTACATACTCTTTTCCTGACGCCGGCGGTGTGTCACGACCGTCCAGGAAGCAGTGTACATAGACTTTCTCGATCCCCTGTCTCTTTGCCAGCTCAAGGAGGCCGTAGATATGTGTATTGTGGCTGTGTACGCCGCCGTCAGATACGAGTCCCATCATATGGAGAGCGGAATCGTTCTTCTTTACATTCTCACATGCTGCCACCAGCGCTTTATTTTCAAAGAAATCTCCATCCTGGATCGCCTTTGTGATCTTTGTAAGATCCTGGTAGACGATGCGTCCTGCGCCCATGTTCAGATGGCCCACCTCAGAATTTCCCATCTGTCCGTCCGGGAGCCCTACTGCCATTCCGCTTGCATTTCCTCTCACAAACGGGCACTCAGCCATCAGTCTGTCCATGACCGGAGTATTCCCTTCAGCGACAGCATTGCCGTGTCTGTCATCTCTTAATCCATATCCGTCTAATATCATCAATACGGTTGGTCTTTTGCTCATTTCCATATCTCCTTTATTCTGTACATTTGGGGCCTTGTCCCGTTGATTATTGTACCCGTTTTCCCGGGATTTTTCAAGATGCTAATATGCAGGACGGATCCTGTCCTCTCTCATACCTGCCCTTTTGTCAGGTATCTTCCTGACGGATGTTATTACGAAAAGGCAGCTCATCTTGCAAATCATTACAAGACAAACCGCCTTTTACACGATATCCGGTCTTCTGATCACATGATATCCGACAAAATCTCAACTGCTTATTTGTAGTTTACGATCTTTCCGAAGTCAGCTTTCAGAGAAGCTCCGCCCACAAGACCTCCGTCGATGTCAGCCTGTGCGAACAGCTCTGCCGCATTTCCTGCATTTACAGATCCGCCGTACTGGATACGGATTGCTTCTGCCGTCGCCTCGTCGTACACTTCAGCAACACACTCACGGATGCCCTTGCATACTTCCTCAGCCTGCTCTGTTGTAGCTGTCTTGCCTGTTCCGATCGCCCAGATCGGCTCGTAAGCGATGACCATTGTCTTAGCCTGGTCAGCCGTTACGTTCTGAAGACCAACTTTCACCTGCTGACGGATGAAGTCCATTGTCACGCCCTGTTCTCTCTGCTCCAGAGTCTCGCCGCAGCACATGATCGGTGTGATGCCGTGCTCAAGAGCTTTGAGGACTTTCTTATTCACATCCTCGTTCGTCTCTCCGAAGTAATCTCTTCTCTCAGAGTGTCCAAGAACTACGTATTTCACGCCTGCGTCTACAAGCATAGCCGGAGAGATCTCTCCTGTGTAGGCCCCGCTCTCCTCGAAGTACATATTCTCAGCTCCAACCTGGATATTTGTTCCCTTTACCGCCTCAACAACCGGAACGATATCGATAGCCGGTACGCAGAATACTACGTCAACTTCTTCATTTGCTACTAACGGTTTCAGTTCTTCTACAAGAGCAACTGCCTCGCTCGGAGTTTTGTTCATTTTCCAGTTGCCTGCAATAATTTTCTTTCTTGCCATTTTATTCTTTCTCCTTGAAATCATTTCCCCCACCCGCGATGGGAAAGGGGATATTCGCCTTACTAGGCTCGACAATACCTCGCCAAGTGCGCCGAACTAAGTAAACGCTAAGCTCAGCCTGCGCCCTTGGCTTGGCTTCACTAAGCTTTTTACTTATCGTTTGCTGCTGCTACGCCCGGCAGTTCCTTTCCTTCGAGGAACTCAAGGGAAGCACCGCCGCCTGTTGAGATGTGTGTCATCTTGTCGCCGTAACCGAGCTGGTTTACTGCTGCTGCGGAATCACCGCCGCCGATGATCGTCACTGCGTCTGTGTTTGCAAGAGCTTCTGCAACTGTCTTTGTTCCGTCTGCGAACTTCGGCATCTCGAAGCATCCCATCGGTCCGTTCCATACGACTGTCTTAGCTGATTTTACAGCCTCTGCATACATTTTTGCAGTCTCAGGTCCGATGTCAAGACCCATCCATCCGTCCGGGATCTCATTCTGTGCAACTACTTTTGTGTCTGCATCGTTGGAGAAAGCGTCTGCTGCAACAGCGTCAACCGGAAGAAGAAGTTTCACGCCTTTCTCCTCTGCTTTCTTAATCATATCAAGTGAATACTGAAGATAATCTTCCTCAAGAAGAGAGTTTCCTACATTTCCGCCCTGGGCTTTTGTGAATGTATAGCACATTCCGCCGCCTATGATCAGAGTGTCAACTTTCTCAAGCAGGTTGTTGATTACAGAGATCTTGCTGGACACCTTGGATCCGCCGAGGATCGCCACGAACGGTCTCTCCGGGTTCTCTACTGCATTTCCGAGGAAATCGATCTCTTTCTGCATCAGGTATCCCACAACTGCTGTGTCAACGTACTGTGTAACGCCTACGTTTGAGCAGTGAGCTCTGTGAGCTGTACCAAATGCATCGTTTACAAATACGTCGCATAGAGATGCAAGCTCTTTGGAGAACGCTTCGCCGTTCTTTGTCTCTTCTGCTCTGTAACGTGTGTTCTCAAGAAGCACAACATCTCCGTCGTTCATAGCCTCTACAGCCGCCTTTGCGTTCGGTCCTACAACTTCCGGATCAGCCGCGAATTTTACTTCCTGTCCGAGCAGCTCGGAAAGTCTTACCGCAACCGGTGCAAGAGAAAGCTCCGGCTTCGGCTCTCCCTTCGGTTTTCCGAGGTGTGAGCAGAGGATTACTTTTCCTCCGTCAGCGATCAGTTTCTTGATCGTCGGAAGCGCTGCCACGATACGGTTCTCGTCTGTGATTTTTCCGTCCTGAAGCGGTACGTTAAAATCACATCTTACAAGGACTCTTTTGCCCTTTACATTGATATCATCTACTGATTTTTTGTTAAGTGCTGCCATTTTATATAGCCTCCTGCATAATTTACTGCACGGCTGCATCCGGATCTCACTCCGATCTGTACAGCCGCTCAAAAACAGGGTCCGGTCCTACAACAAGACCGGACCCCATTGTGAGTCAATGATTCAGAATAGTCCTGAGCGCTTGTCCTCACTGTTCAGAATGGATTAAGCCTCAAGCAGTTTTCCGAAGTATTTGATTGTTCTTACCATCTGGCTTGTGTAAGAGTTCTCGTTGTCATACCATGAAACAACCTGAACCTCTGTGTTTCCATCGCCTGTCGGCAGAGCCATTGTCTGTGTAGCATCGAACAGAGAACCATATGTCATACCAACAATATCGCTGGATACGATCTCGTCTGTGTTATAGCCGTAGGACTCGTTAGCTGCTGCTTTCATAGCTGCGTTGATCTGATCAATTGTAACTTCTCCCTCTACAACTGCTGTCAGAATTGTTGTAGAACCTGTCGGAGTCGGAACACGCTGCGCAGATCCGATCAGTTTTCCGTTCAGTTCCGGAATAACAAGACCGATAGCTTTAGCTGCACCTGTGCTGTTCGGCACGATATTTACAGCCGCTGCACGTGATCTTCTCAGATCGCCTTTTCTCTGCGGTCCGTCAAGTGTCATCTGATCGCCTGTGTAAGCGTGGATTGTGCACATGATACCGGATTTGATCGGTGCAAGGTCGTTAAGAGCCTTAGCCATCGGAGCCAGGCAGTTTGTTGTACAGGATGCTGCAGAAATGATATTGTCATCCTTTGTAAGTGACTCATGGTTTACGTTGTAAACGATTGTCGGGAGATCATTGCCTGCCGGAGCGGAAATAACGACTTTCTTAGCGCCTGCATTGATGTGGGCCTGAGCTTTCTCTTTCTTTGTATAGAAGCCTGTACACTCGAGAACTACGTCAACGCCGATCTTGCCCCACGGAAGATTGTTAGCGTCAGCCTCTGCGTAGATTTTGATCTCTTTTCCATCTACAGTGATTGAATCCTCTCCTGCCTCAACTTTATCAGCAAGTGCATATTTTCCCTGTGTTGAGTCATATTTCAGTAAGTGAGCCAGCATTGTCGGAGATGTAAGGTCGTTGATTGCCACGATCTCAAATCCTTCTGCCCCAAACATCTGTCTGAAAGCGAGACGCCCGATACGTCCAAATCCATTAATCGCTACTTTTACTGCCATGTTAATTCCTCCTAAAAGTTTAAAAAATATTTGATATTTGACTGTAAGCCAGTCATGGCAATGAATCCTTACAAGTTCAAGATTGTTAAGGATTCATCAACTAGAATAATTGTACTAAAACAAAAACAAAAATTCAAGTCCTAAATACATTTTTATGGCTATAATTGCCGCTTCATGTCCTGACGGGGTCAGGGAATCGGCAGGAAAACCGGTCTTCTCCTGTCAAATTCTGTATAGTACCGGAAGCCGCAGGACTTAAGGATGTCCCCCGCTTTCTCAAAAGCATACGCGGTATGTTCCGGCTGGTGCGCGTCAGCGCCTACCGTCACGATCTCACCGCCCAGTTCCCGGTAACGTCTGAGCACTTCCGGATGCGGATTCGTAAATCCCAGACCGTATTTTATGCCCGCCATATTCATTTCAAGCCCTTTGCCCGCCGAAACCAGCATCTTCAGAATCTCGTCAATCTCATCGGCAAACTCCCTGTAGGAATACTCTTGGGCCTGGCATCTGCCGTAACGGACCACATAGTCGAGATGTCCCAGCACATCAAAAGAGGAGATATTCTCCAGACATCTGATGGTCTCCCGGAAAGCTTCCCTGTAGACTTCTGCATCCGTCCGCCCTTCAAAGATCGTCCCGTAATACGGGTCCATTCCATGGATGAGATGGAGGGAACCGATCACGAAATCAAAGGGATATTTCCCTGCAAGTTCCCCGCATGTTTTTCCAAGATGGGGCTGCAGGCCGAGCTCCACTCCGATCCTCACATCGAGTTTTCCGCTGTATTCCTCTCTGAGGGCTGTCAGCTCAGAAAAATATCTTTCCAGATCAAACAGGAAAGGCGCATCCCCAAGTTCTTCATCCGGCGGATAATCCACATCCAGATGATCTGTAATGCAGACAGTCTTCAGGCCTCTTTCCACAGATGCGTCGAGCATCGTTCTGACCGAGACACTGCTGTCTGTGGAAAATTCTGTGTGCATATGAAAATCACTCTGTATCATCGAGTTGTCCAGTCTCACAGGATCGTCCCTCCTCCGAGCACATGTTCGCCTTCATAGAGCACGAGCGCCTGTCCCGGCGTCACCGCGCGCTGCGGCTCTTCAAACCGGCAGGTCACTTCGTCCTCTCCTGTCTTCTCCACTGTACACCAGGCGCCTTTGTGATTGTAGCGTATCTTGGCAAAGACGCGCTTTGGCTCTGTCAGGTCTTCAACAGACATGAAATTAACCCTGTCCGCTTTCACTGTCTGTGTCAGAGATTCTTCATATGTGCCGATAACCACCTCATTCGTCCGGGGGCGGATCTCAAGAACAAACGCAGGATATCCGAGCGCAAGGCCAAGCCCTTTCCTCTGGCCGACCGTATAGTGTATGATCCCTTTGTGCCGCCCGAGTATCTCTCCGGACGGCGTCACAAAATTACCGGCAGGGATCTCCTGCTCTGTGTTCTCACGTATGAAAGCCGCATAGTCTCCATCCGGCACGAAACAGATATCCTGGCTGTCAGGCTTGTCCGCCACAAGAAGCCCTGCCTTCTCAGCCACAGCACGGATCTCCTCTTTCGTGTATGCCCCGACAGGCATAAGAGTGTGTGCAAGCTGGTCCTGCGTCAGATTATAAAGAGCATACGTCTGGTCTTTTGACAGCGCAGCCGAACGGCGGACCGCATATCTGCCGTTGTCCAGCCTGTCGATCCTTGCATAATGCCCTGTTGCAATATAGTCTGCCCCGATGGCCATGCTCCGGGAAAGAAGCGCTTCCCACTTGACATAGCGGTTGCACGCAATACAGGGATTCGGCGTCCTCCCACTGAGATATTCAGACATAAAGTAGTCGATCACGGACTCCCTGAACTCCCGTCTGAAGTTCATGACATAATAAGGGATCCCGATGGAAGACGCCACTCTCCTGGCATCTTCCACGGCGCTCAGACCGCAGCAGCCGCCATTCTCCTCAATAGAACAGGCGTCTTCTTTCTGCCAGATCTGCATCGTGACCCCGATCACCTCATATCCCTGCTCTTTCAGAAGATACGCTGCCACGGAAGAGTCCACTCCGCCCGACATACCTACGACTACTCTGCTCATCAGTACTCCTCTTCTTCCTCTTCCTCATCTTCATGGATGTCTGACTTTGGTTTCTCAAGGCCTTCGATCTTAATGCCGTTCTTCTCCGCATAATCCCACAGAGCCGCGTGGATTGCCTCCTCTGCCAGGAGGGAACAGTGGACTTTCACAGGCGGAAGTCCGTCCAGCGCCTCCATAACCGCTTTATTTGTCACCTGCATCGCTTCTCTGATATTCTTTCCTTTTACGAGTTCTGTCGCCATGCTGCTCGTTGCCACGGCTGCTCCGCATCCGAATGTCTTGAACTTCACATCACGGATGATCTGGTTTTCATCGATATCGAGATAGATCCTCATAATATCCCCGCACTTTGCATTGCCCACCGTACCAACGCCGCTGGCATTCTCGATCTCACCTACGTTTCTCGGATGTTCAAAATGATCCATTACTTTCTCTGTATACATAATATTGTCCCTCCTGTTATTTCTGCTATATTCCGGCTTATGCCTGCTTTTTTACAAAGTCTTCATAGAGCGGTGACATCTCCCTGATCTCCTGTACAATAACTTTCAGGTTGTCGATGACATAATCCGCGTCTTCCTTTGTCGTCTCCTCACTCAGCGTGATACGCAGAGATCCGTGTGCAATTTCATGGGGCAGTCCGATCGCAAGAAGTACATGCGACGGATCCAGCGAACCGGAAGTACACGCCGAACCGCTGGATGCGCAGATCCCTTTCAGATCCAGCTTGATCAGCATGCTCTCACCCTCGATAAAACGGAAACTGAAGTTCAGATTGTTCGGAAGCCGGTGTTTACGGTCTCCGTTCAGCCTGCAGTGCGGGATCTCCTTTTCGATCCGCCCGATCATATAATCCCTCAATTCTGTTTCATAGTCCATACGCTCTTTCATGGAAGCTGCGGCCAGTTCCACCGCTTTCCCAAGTCCCACGATGCCCGGCACATTCTCTGTGCCGGCACGGCGTTTTCTCTCTTGAGCGCCGCCGTGGATAAAGGAGCGTATCTTAACGCCTTTCCTGATATAGAGAAAACCAATGCCCTTTGGGCCGTTCAGTTTATGTCCGCTGGCGCTGAGCATATCTATGCCGCACTCATCCACATTGATCGGGACATGGGCAAACGCCTGCACTGCATCTGTATGGAAGAGGACTTTGTGCTCACGGGCAATCCGTCCGATCTCAGCGATCGGCTCCAGTGTACCGATCTCATTGTTTGCGTACATAATAGAAATGAGTATTGTATCAGGGCGGATGGCAGCCTCCACTGCCGCCGGATCGATCAGTCCGTTTTCATCCACATCGAGATACGTCACTTCGTATCCTCTTTTTTCCAGATACTCGCATGTATGCAGTATGGCATGATGCTCGATCTTGCTCGTTATGATATGTTTCCCCTTTGCGGCATACGCCTCCGCCGCAGCGACCAGGGCCCAGTTATCCGCTTCTGTTCCACCTGCCGTAAAATAGATCTCATTTGCTTTTGCTCCGAGAACGTCTGCGATAATCTCCCTCTGTCTTGTGATAACCTCTTTATTTTCCGCTGCAAATCCGTATACGCTGGACGGATTTCCATAATGCTCTGTAAAATACGGCAGCATCGCGCTGACAACTTCAGAGGATGTCTTCGTAGTAGCTGCATTATCCAGATAGATCAGTTTTTTCATAACCCTGCCTCCTATTCTTATCTTACGAATTATCTTTTGTTCCTTATAGGATCTCTTATACCTTTTTCTCAGTTCCTGCATAACCTCTGTCCGGTCTCCGGACAGTTCTTCCGCCTGCTCTCATCAACGAGCTGGTCCAGGCCGATCTCATCTACCGTCTTATTGATGCTCTCATTGATTCTCTGCCAGACGTATTTTGTCACACAGTTGTCTGACACCTGGCAGCCGCCGCCCGGATCAAGCCCCGCACAGTCCACAGGTTCCAGGCTTCCTTCAAGAGCCCGCAGGACGTCCCCGACCGAAATTTCTTTTATATCTTTTGCAAGGACATAGCCGCCGCCCGCGCCCCGCACGCTGCTCACAAGCCCGGCTTTCTTCAGCATAGACATTAACTGCTCCAGATAACGTTCCGAAATATCCTGTCGTGCTGAGATGCTCGTGATCGAGACCGGGGCATCGCCGCTGTACTGTGCAAGGTCAATCAGTGCGCGCAGGCCATATCTTCCTTTCGTAGACAGTTTCACCTTCTCACCTTCCTGTACTGTATTGGTCTGTGATAATTCCTGGTGTTTCATTCCCTATCTTTTTACTAGGAATTACTACTGTAGAATAATATCACTACTCACAGGTTCTGTCAAGCAGTCATCTGACATATGCTGTAAAAAGTCTGCTGTTACTGAAAGCGGCAGGAACTTCTCCCTGAGGTGACTCGTATGTCAGCAAAGCATAAACTGTTCCAGGGCGCTGTGATCCTCACAGCCGCCGGATTCATAAGCCGTATCATGGGATTCTTTTTCCGCATCTTTCTAAGCCATGCTTTCGGCGAGGAAAACGTTGGCCTCTATCAGCTTATCTTCCCTGTATACACTCTCTGTCTTGCAGTCGGCACATCCGGCATCCAGACAGCAGTATCGCGCATTACCGCAGAGAAAGTCTCTCTCGGAAAAACAGGTGAGGCAAAGACCGTGCTCTCCATCGCTCTTTGCCTCACTCTTATCATCTCATTTATCGAAATCCTTCTCATTCAGGGGAACGCTTCTTTCATCGCGGCCTCCTTTCTGGGGGATGTACGGTGCGCTGATCTGCTCATCATCATTTCCTACGCCCTTCCATGCGCTGCAGTCCACAGCTGCATCAGCGGATACAGTCTCGGCCTGCAGGATACAAAACTGCCCGCCATAAGCCAGCTGATCGAACAGGTGCTCCGTATTCTGTTCGTCCTCCTGCTCTTTTTCTTCCTGCAGGATGCAGGCAGGACTCCTTCCGTTCAGATCGCTGCCGCAGGGATCGTAGCGGGAGAGACTGCCTCAGCCGTCTTTTCTGTACAGATGCTCTCCCGCCGCCGCAGGCCCGGCAGTTTCCCCCGCCTGGGCAGGATATCGGAAAGCCTGCGCCTGCTGCTGGGACAGTCGCTTCCTCTGACCGCGAACAGAACCATCGTCACCCTGCTGCAGAGCATAGAGGCCGCCTCGATCCCTGCCTGCCTGAAACTTTACGGCATGGATGCTTCTGAAGCCGTAAGTCTCTACGGCGTCCTCACAGGAATGGCGCTCCCCTGCATCCTCTTTCCTTCTGCCATCACCAATTCTGTAGGAACCGTCCTGATGCCTGCTGTCAGCGCCACAAGTGTTTCCGGCAGCCGCAGAGCGCTGCTTCAGCTGCTTAAGAAAGCGGTCGGAAGCTGCTTCATCCTTGGACTGTCCTGTTGTCTTTTCTTTCTTATTTTCGGAGATCTGATCGGAACAATGCTGTTCCACAGTGAATCCGCCGGCAGATTTATCCTGACGCTGGCATGGATCTGTCCGTTTTTGTACACGAACACCGCACTTTTGAGCGCTATCAACGGATATGGGAAGACAACGTCCACATTTCTCATCAACACATGCGGCCTTGCTGTCAGGATCGCAGGTGTCTTCCTGGCGATTCCCTGTTTCGGGATACAGGGATATCTTTGGGGGCTGCTCTTAAGCCAGCTCATAGTATCGGTTCTGGCCTTAGCCGTTCTCATCTCCCATGCGCTTAAAGCGTAGAGAGAAATGCTTTTACTATGACCGGGTTTACATACGCTTCCATAATCAGCCCTACAGACATTGAAAGCACGATGAAGACCGTCTTCTGTCTGTTCCACCGGTTCTGCGGGGCTTCATAGCAGTACCAGAGCAGGATCAGATACGCAGGTATATAGAACAGAAACTGAGGAAAAAGCGCTGTAATGCACAAAAGGCTCCCTTTGATCCCAAGTCCTGCCGCTGCCGAGGAGATCAGTATTCCGCCCGACAGGCCCGTCCAAAGCAGGAACAGGACGGCGGATATTTTTCGTACTTTTGTAAACGAGAGCGCTGCGAGCACGAGGAGCGGCAGCACTCTCAGGCGCAGAAGGTAAAAGATATATTCCCTTACGTCAATCTTCATGTTCACAAACTGCTCCAGGAAATAGTCGCTGAATATTCCCGGTTCTGCCACATACTTTTTCGCGATAAAATTGACATAAATGATCCCGAGGAAAAACCCCGGCATAAAAAAAGCAAGGAACTGTTTCCTCGTATGAAATATCTTCATGCTGCCTCCTTATCTGTCCTGGACGGACGCCGCAGATGTGAATATGTGACATGTCAGATATTTCATTATATGCCGGGGTACTGTGATTATTCTCTCCGTTTTATCTGTTGTATTTTACAGCATACGCCATCAGTGACGCCACCGTCTTCGCATCTTCGATCTCGCCGCTGAAGATTTTCTCCTTCAGCTCTTCCAGCGTGTATGCCTGCAGGTCGATGAACTCGTCCTCGTCGAGATGCTGTTTCGACGGGATCAGATCCTTTGCCACATACACCTCGATCCTCTCATTGCAGAAAGCAACTGTCGTGCGCAGAGTGATGAGCCACTCCATCGTATCGCTCCTGTAGCCAGTCTCCTCTTCGAGTTCCCGGGAAGCGCACTCGATCCCCGGCTCTTTCTCATCGTCCAGCGCTCCGGCCGGTATTTCCAGCGTATACCGGTCCAGCGCATTGCGGTACTGGCGGACCATCAATATCCTGCCATCGTCTGTCACAGGCACTACCGCAGCCGCTCCCTTATGTTTGATAAAATCCCACACAACCGTGCGGTCCCCGTCAATCTCCATCGTATCCTGATAGAAATCAATGATCTTCCCTCTGAATTTCAGCTCTCTGTTGAGACGTTTGATATGTTCGCTCATATTCTTCCTCCTGATCTTTCCTGTTTTATCATACATAGCGCCGATCATCACCAGAAGCGCCAAAAGGCACATTCCGGGACTGTAAACAGCCGCCAGGATCCCGGCAAGCCCGGACTTTGGCCCGCTGCCTTCGAAAAAAGAAAGCCCTCGTCTTTCGACAAGGGCCGGTCTTTCATCTGCTGTTATGTTCCAGGTTATTTTGCATAATCTGTTGCCCGTGACTCACGGATCACATTTACCTTGATCTGTCCGGGATATTCCAGCTCGAATTCGATCTGTTTTGCGATATCCCTCGCCAAAAGCACCATATCATCATCAGATACCTGCTCCGGAACTACCATAACACGAATCTCTCTTCCTGCCTGAATGGCATAAGATTTTTCCACACCTTTGAACTGGCCGGTAATATCTTCTAACTGTTTCAATCTGTTTGTATATGTTTCGATCGTCTCGCGTCTCGCTCCAGGCCTTGCAGCCGATATTGTATCAGCAGCCTGAACCACGCAGGCGACCAGAGTCTGAGGCTCCACATCGCCATGATGTGACTCCACTGCATTAATCACAGTGGCAGACTCTTTATATTTTCTGCAGAGATCCACACCTATCTGGATGTGTGAACCTTCTACATCGTGATCGATAGATTTTCCTATATCATGGAGAAGTCCGGCGCGTTTTGCCATCCTTACATCGATCCCGATCTCTCCTGCGAGCAGCCCTGCGAGCTGTGCGACTTCGATGGAATGTTTCAGCGCGTTCTGTCCGTAACTTGTCCTGAACTTCATACGGCCGAGAAGTCTGATCAGTTCCGGGTGGATGCCGGGCACTCCGACTTCGAGCGCTGCAGCCTCTCCTTCCTCCCGTATCATTGTGTCGACTTCTTTCTGCGCTTTCTCCACCATCTCTTCAATTCTGGCGGGATGGATACGTCCGTCCACGATAAGTCTTTCAAGGGCTATCCTTGCCACTTCGCGGCGTATCGGATCAAATCCTGATAACACGACCGCTTCCGGCGTATCATCAATGATGAGTTCCACTCCTGTGAGCGTCTCCAGCGTGCGGATGTTTCTTCCCTCACGCCCGATGATGCGTCCTTTCATCTCATCACTCGGAAGCTGTACGACGGAGATCGTCGTCTCTGCAACATGATCGGCTGCACAGCGCTGGATGGCGTTGACAACATACTCTTTCGCTTTCTTGTCCGCCTCCTCTTTCGCCTGTGTTTCAAGCTCTCTGATCATTTTTGCAGTGTCATGTTTTACATCTTCTTCAACAGTTTTCAACAGATATTCTTTTGCCTGTTCAGAGGTAAGTCCTGAGATTCGTTCCAGTTCCTGCACACGTTTCTGACTCAGTTCTTCTGCCCTGGCTTCACGCTGGCGAAGTTGTTCTTCCTTTGACGAAAGTCTGCTCTCCCGATGTTCCAGGACATCGGAGCGCTTGTCAACCGCTTCTTCCTTTGCAAGCACCCGCTTCTCGTAGCGCTGCAGTTCAGCTCTTCTTTCCTTTGTCTCTTTCTCAAGATCATTTTTTGTCTTGATAGACTCTTCTTTCACTTCCAAAAGAGCTTCCTTTTTCGTTGTCTCTGCGGTCTTCACAGCTTCGTCGATGATCTCTCTTGCTTTTTTCTCTGCGTTGCCGATCTTGCTCTCGGCATTCTTTTTCAGATTAGAGACTGTTGCAAAGTGAGATATGATCCCAACTATCAACGCGAGGGCCACGGCAATGACGATACATAAGCCTAAATTCATTGCACAGGAGCACCTCCTTATTCAATTTTCATTGTACATATTCATAAATACAACAGTTAAATTTTATACTGTTTTCACAACAATGTCAAGCGTCGTCCTCACAATTTTGTATCACTTGACGGATCAGGTCATAGCGAAACCCTTTCCGCGCCAGATATCCGTATATTTTCTGCCGTTCCCGGTCCTGAGAACACGAGGGATCAAACCGCTTTTTGCGCAGGAGTTTCCGTATCGCCTCCGCTTCTTCTCTCTCATCATAACAGACTTCCAGCGCTCTGTCGGCCGCTTCTTCGGATACCCCTTTCTTAAGAAGCGCCGCCCGGATCTCCTGTCTGCTCTTTGTCCCCTGACGGCTTTGGACAAAATTCTCTGCGAATCTGGTGTCATCCAGATATCCGAAAGAGCGTACATACTCTATCGCCTCCTCTGCAATATCGGGCGGGCAGAATCCCTGCAGCAGTTTTTCCCTGAGTGAAGCTTCCGTCCGGTCCATATCTGCCAGCAGATGCAGGGCGCGCAGCTTCGCCCTCTTTAAGAGCACTTCTGAACGGATCTTCTCCGTGACATCTTCCGACAGCTCTGCCCCCTCGCAGATCCCAAAGCGGGAAAGTTCCCCTTTGTACAGGACAAAGGAAAACTTTCCGTCTAAATACACTTTATATTTTGTCTTTGTACACGGTCTTAGTTCTGTGACCGTCATGCTTTATTCCCGCCTTTCAATGCAAGACTGCCGTCGGCATCCGTTTTCTTTTCTCCGGTTTTTTTGTCCGTACTCTTCTTCTCCGCCTCTTTGGAGTCCTCTTCCTCTTCGCCGGTAAGATGATAATGTGCGCGCACTTTCTGATCCAGTTCTTCCATCAATTCCGGATGGTTTGCGAGATATGCTTTCGCATTTTCCCTGCCCTGACCGATCTTCTCTCCTTCATAAGCATACCAGGCGCCGCTCTTTTTTATCAGGTCGATTCCTGCTGCAAGATCAAGGATATCGCCCTCTCTTGATATCCCTTTCCCAAACATGATGTCAAACTCCGCCTCTTTAAACGGAGGTGCGATCTTATTTTTCACAATCTTGATGCGCGTGCGGTTTCCGACCATCTCTCCGCTCTGCTTAAGCGTCTCGATCCTTCTCACATCCATGCGCACAGAAGCGTAGAATTTGAGCGCGCGTCCGCCTGTTGTCGTCTCCGGATTCCCGAACATGACACCGACTTTTTCACGGAGCTGGTTGATAAAGATCACGACACAGTTGGATTTGCTGATCACAGGCGTAAGTTTTCTCAGAGCCTGGGACATCAGTCTCGCCTGGAGCCCCACATGGCTGTCCCCCATGTCTCCCTCGATCTCCTGTTTCGGTACCAGCGCCGCCACCGAGTCAATGACAATAATGTCAATCGCCCCGGAACGCACCATCGTCTCCGCTATCTCAAGCGCCTGGTCACCGCTGTCCGGCTGTGATATGTAGAGTTCATCGATATCGACTCCGATATTCTTCGCATACACCGGATCCATCGCATGCTCGGCATCGATAAATCCCGCGATCCCGCCTCTCTTCTGCACTTCCGCAATCATGTGGAGCGCCACGGTCGTCTTACCGCTCGACTCCGGACCATAGATCTCAATAACGCGTCCTTTCGGCACTCCGCCAAGTCCGAGCGCCAGATCAAGACTCAGGCATCCTGTCGGCACAGTCTCCACGGAAACATGCGCACTGGAATCTCCCAGTTTCATCACGGTTCCTTTTCCGAAATCTTTCTCTAATTTTGCGATAGCCGCATCCAACGCTTTTTTCTTTTCATCATTTCCTGCCATAAGATAGATTCTCCTTTACTCGCACCGAACAGTTGTTCGTGTCTGCTACTATAGTATTATACCTCTTGTAAAATGTCAACAACATTTTAGCTTTTCTATTATATATTTTTACATGTACATTAAAACGGACTTATCATTGGTCTGACAGTTATTTTTATAATCCGGAAAGTTTCCCCATACAGGGCAGAATGAAAATGAGACGCCGCAGGGCAGTGAAAATACGCCGGCAGGAAACCGGGCCTGTATCCGTACAGACAAGATAACACCGGAAACAGAAAAAAGCAATGAAATGCAAGAGATGATTGCATTTTTACAGATGGAGGGACTGAACTGCCGCTAGTTTCCGCAGCAGTTCAGCCGGCCTCCGGAAGACAGAATGTCCTAACGCTCCTCGCGGAAGTAGTTCAGCCCGCAGCTCTTTGGCTGAGCGTGCTCTTTGCTCTGCCGCATACTCGTTACGACCAGCACGATGATCGTAGCCACGTACGGCAGCATATCATAGATCTGGGCCGGAAGGCCGGGAATATTGACATACATGCGCATGATCGTAAGCCCTCCGAATATAAGGGCAACGAGCATGCCGCGCGCCGGACTCCAGGTCGCGAAGATTACAAGGGCAACTGCAAGCCAGCCATAACCGCTGACGCAGTCGTGCACCCACACTCCGGAAGTCGTCACCATGCTCATGTACATGCCGCCGATCCCGCAGATCCCTCCGCCGATCACAGTCGCAAGGTACTTGTACCGGGCAATGTTGATGCCCGCTGCATCCGCTGTCGCCGGGTCTTCTCCTACCGCCCGCAGGTTAAGGCCCACCCTGGACCTGGCGAAGAACCATGCCATAACGACCGCCGCAGCGACTGCAAAATAGACGAGCCAGTTATATTGAAAAAGCAGAGGGCCGAGCACAGGGATATCCGACAGGACGGGGATATCAAGACCTGAGAACGCTTTCTTTGTCACATCTGTCACAGCCACATATCCGCCTGCCTGCTGCCCGATATATTCGCCGAAAAAGTTGCCGAAGCCCGTTCCGAAGATCGTAAGGGTAAGCCCGGTCACATTCTGGTTCGCGCGAAGCGTGATCGTAAGGAAACTGTAGATGAGCGCACCCCCGGCCCCCGCGATAAAGGACGCTGCAAGCGCAATGACCGCTGAGAGGAAACCGTTTGGCTCTCCGCCCCGGGCGAGCACTGCCTGCTCATAATAATAAGAGCCTGCAAGCCCGGTAATGGCGCCCATGAACATCATACCCTCCACTCCAAGGTTTAAGTTGCCCGCTTTCTCTGTCAGAATCTCGCCAAGGGCTCCCAGCAGGAGGGGCGTCCCCGCCAGAACTGCCGCGATAAACAATCCGTTCAATGTACTAAGCATGATGCTCCTCCTTTCCTCTTCTTATCAGCCGGTATGAGATAAAGAACTCACATCCCAGCATAAAAAACAAGATGATGCCAATCAGAAGATCCGACGCAGACGCCGGGATCTTAAACTGTGTCTGTATGGCGTTGGAACCGCGTTCCAGCATGGCGATAAACACAGATACGATGAGCATGCCGAAAGGATTCATCTTCGCAAGCCACGCCACTGTGATAGCAGTGAACCCTACTCCGCCTGCCGTTCCTTCCGTGATGGTATAATCTGCTCCTGCAAACTGGAGCATGCCGACAAGACCGCACAGCGCTCCCGAGATGAACATTGTCCGCTTGAACACGCGCCCCACACTGATGCCGGCATACTTTGCCGTATTGTTACTCTCTCCCACGACTGCGATCTCATAGCCCTGCTTCGTCTTATTGAAATAAAAGTAAGACACCACTACGAGGATCAGTGCGAGTATCCATCCCCAGTGTACGCCGAACACTTTCGTCAGTCTTGCCCCCGGAACGAGCATGTCGATCTTGGGGAAACTGCTGCCCTCAGCTTTCCACGGACCATTCATCAGATATTTAATGAATGCCAGAGCTATATAGTTGAGCATCAGAGTGAACAGCGTCTCATTCGTCCCCCATTTTGCCTTGCACACTGCCGGGAGGAGGCCGTAGAGACCGCCTGCCACGATAGCTGCCAGCATCATGAGCAGCACCAGCGGGAGCTTCGGAAAGATATGTGCCGTAAACAGCCCGAAAGCTCCGGCTGCTACTGCCCCGGCCAGTATCTGTCCCTCTCCGCCGATATTCCAGAATTTCATCTTAAAGGCAAATGAAATGCCGATCGCTGTGATAAGGAGCGGTACAGCGATCTTGACCGTCTCATGGATGACTGTACTGGAGCCCCAGGCTCCTTTTACCATGGATATGTAGACGGAAACAGGGTTGTGTCCGAGCATCAGAATCACGATCCCGCCTGTGATCAGAGAGAGGATAAATGCAACAGCCCGTATCCCCCATGCTTTCTGCTGGGACAGCGCATCTCTTTTTACCATCCTGATAAGAGGCTCTTTTGCCTGTGTAGTATGTGAGCTCATGCTGTCACCTCCTCATTTTCACTGCCCGGCTCTCCTTTGCCCGCATGGATCATCATCAGGCCTATGTCTTCTTTCGTCACTCTCCGGGGATCGACGATCCCGCTTACCTTTCCACCGCACATCACCATAATCCGGTCAGAAAGCTGCATCAGCACGTCAAGATCCTCCCCGATAAAGATGACCGCAACTCCTTTTTTCTTCTGTTCATTGAGAAGGTCATAGATCCGGTAAGAAGAATTGATGTCAAGTCCTCTGACCGGATAAGCGACAATCAGGACAGACGGCTGGCAGGCAATCTCACGTCCGAGCAGTACTTTCTGCACATTTCCGCCGGAGAGCCTTCCGACCGGAGTGTCGACTCCCGGTGTCACGATCTCCAGGTCTCCTATCAGCTTTTGGGCCAGTTCCCTCGGCGTCTTCCGGTCTACAAAGAGCCCTTTTTTTGATTTATAGCTGCGGAGCATGACATTGTCCGTCATGTCCATTCCAGCCACAAGCCCCATGCCGAGACGGTCCTCAGGCACGAACGCCATCGAGATTCCTTTCCTGGAGATTTCATCCGGCTTGAGCCCCAGGATGCGCTCCTGGACCTTAATGCCTTCACGTTCTGCCGAATACAGCACAGAACCTCCGATAGACGGGCACAGCCCTGCAATCGTCTCGCACAGTTCTTTCTGTCCGCTCCCTGCGATCCCGGCCACTCCAAGTATCTCGCCGCCATAAGCTTCAAAGGACACGTTGTCCAGAGCCTTCACCCCGTCACCGTTTAGACAGGTCAGATCGATCACCTGCAGCCGCTTCTCTCCGCGCTTTACATCCGGCCTTTCGATCTCCAGGCTGACCGGACGTCCCACCATCATCTCGGTGAGCTGTGCCTGGTCCGTCTTATCCGTATCGACAGCCCCGATGGATTCGCCTTTTCTCAGAATCGCCACACGGTCCGAGATGGCAAGCACTTCATTTAGTTTATGGGTAATGATGATGATTGATTTCCCGTCCTTTTTCATATTTCTGAGCACTGCAAACAGTTTGTCCGTCTCCTGCGGCGTCAGTACGGCTGTCGGTTCATCCAGGATCAGGATGTCAGCCCCTTTGTATAGAACTTTGAGGATCTCTACTGTCTGTTTCTCAGATACAGACATGTTGTATACTTTCTTGGAAGGATCCAGCTCAAAGCCGTAACGCTCTGCAAGCTCTGCCACTCTCCTGTTTATCTCTTTCCGGTTCACGACTGCCTTTCCTTCCAGGCCCAGTACGATATTCTCCGCCGCGGTCAGGACGTCAACAAGTTTAAAATGCTGATGGATCATCCCGATGCCCAGAGCAAACGAATCTTTCGGAGACCGTATCGTAACTTCCTTTCCTTTTACGTATATCTCGCCGCGGTCCGGAAAATAGATCCCTGACAGCATATTCATCAGGGTGGTCTTCCCGCTGCCGTTCTCGCCCAGGAGGGCCAGTATCTCCCCCGTCCTCAGTTCCAGATCAACGTCTTTGTTGGCCGTGACTTTTCCGAAGGTCTTTGTCACATGATGCATTTTCACCGCATTTCCCGCTGTCTCTGCCAATTTCCCACACTCCTTTTCTCTATGTATCTCAGTATCCCGCAGTCATCTTTCGTCCCGGCAGGACAAAAGCAGAAGTATTCTCCTGTATATGAACCGGAATACAGACAAAGCCGTCCGAAGACGGCTCTGTTCCTGTAACTATTTGAATCTGTGTCTGTCTCTCTTACTCAACTACATTACAGCCTTCAATGATATACTGCCAGGACGGCGCGGAAGACTCTTCCTGCTCATGGAAATATTCCCCTTCCGGAACTTCATACTCTTCTCCTTCCGGGCTTACCCCTGAGAGAGGTCCGTCAAATACGTGGAGTTCCCCGGAGATCAGCTTCTCCCGTGCCTCATCGATGGCTTCCTGAGTGCCCTCAGCCGCGATGTCTGTATTCAGCGGAGACAGATAGACGGCCTCGTCCGCAAGGCCTCTGCACCAGTCTGCAGGAATCGTCTCTCCGTCAATCACAGCCTGAACAGCCTCTGTTACATAGATTCCCCAGTCGATACGAGGTGAGATCAGGGACGCTTCCGGAGCGGCCTCGATCATGTCGTTGTTATATCCTACCTGCCATACGCCGTTCTCCTCTGCCGTAGTAGCAGGAGCTGTTGAATCGGAGTGCTGGGAGATCACGTCGCATCCGCGGTCAATGAGCGCTTTTGCCACCTGGGATTCCACCGTAGGATCATTCCAGGAGTTCGTGTACATGATGTCCATGGTAACGTCAGGGTTCACACTCTTTGCGCCCAGATAAAACGCTGTGTAGCCGCTGATGACTTCGGCAAACGGAAACGCTGCCACATAACCGAGCTTGTTCGACTCTGTTTTAAGGCCTGCCGCGATGCCTGCCAGATAGCGTCCTTCATAGATGGAAGCGAAATAGTTGTGGAAGTTGTCAAGTCCTGAATCTGCCGCCTGATGTCCTGTCGCATGACAGAACTGGATATCCGGATACTCCGCCGCCACTTCTTTTACATAATCTTCAAAACCAAAACTTGTGGCAAATATGATATTGCATCCGGCGTCCACAAGTTCTCTGAGAGCCGTATCACACTCCGCGCCTTCCGGCACGTTATATTTGTTCACGATCTGGTCGTCGCTCAGGCCAAGAGCCTCCTGCATCTCCTGTGTTCCCAGATCATGGTTGTATGTGTACCCCATATCGCTTGGATCTGACACGTGTACGAATCCTACCTTGATCTCATCTGCCGGAATCCCCTCAGATGATGCGGAAGAAGAGCCTCCCTCTTCACTGCCTCCAGTTTCCGCCGCCGGAGCTCCGCACCCCGCAATCAGGGTGACTGCCATAGCTGCGCACAAGAATACGCTGATGATCTTCTTTTTCATATTTTTCCTCCTTTTTCTGCCTCTGTCCGGACATCTGTCCGGATCTCTGCCTGGTCCGTTATAAAAAATGCTATCCCCATGCAAGAAAATGTGTTCTTCCAGATGGACAGCTCCAAATGTATTTTACTATTTGGTCAAATAGAAGTCAACATAGAAAAACAGCATAAAAAAACAGCATGAAAAAGGGGATCTATTCGATCCCCAGTACCTTGTAGTCCTGATCTTCAACTGCTTTTGTGAGCACATCGTCCCCTACTTCACTGTTCAGCGTGACCACCGCTGTTCCCGATTCGTGGCTTACCTCTGCCCCGCCGACTCCTGAAACCGCTTCGAGCGCCTTTTTCACCCGCGCCTCACAGTGTCCGCACATCATTCCCTCGATCTTCATTGTTTTTGTCATTGTTGTTTCCTCCTTTTTCTTTCTGACTCTTACTTTTTTATCCCTGCGGGCATCATACATTTTGAACCAGTTAAGTCTCAGCGCATTGCCCACCACGCACACGCTCGAAAGACTCATCGCCGCCGCTCCGAACATCGGATTCAACTGCCATCCGAACAGAGGAATCCACACTCCGGCCGCCAGCGGGATGCCGATCACATTGTAGAAAAATGCCCAGAAGAGATTTTCATGGATATTCCTCAGCGCAGCCCTGCTTAAACGAATCGCGGCGGGAACGTCGCTTAGCCTGCTCTTCATAAGGACAACGTCTGCCGCATCAATGGCAATGTCTGTACCCGCTCCTATGGCAATGCCTGTATCAGCTCTTGTAAGGGCGGGAGCGTCATTTATGCCGTCCCCTACCATGGCGACTCTGCCTTTCTTCTTCAGAGCGCGTATTACGCTCTCTTTCCCGTCGGGCAGGACTCCTGCGATGACTTCGTCAACGCCTGCCTGGACTCCGATCGCTTTCGCCGTGCGCTCATTATCGCCTGTGATCATTACAACATGGATGCCCATATCCTGAAGTTCTTTTACTGCCTGCGGGCTGTCTTCCTTGATCACATCCGCAACTGCGATAATGCCGATGAGCGTTCCTTCCCGGCTGAAAAACAGCGGTGTCTTGCCTTCTTCTGCCAGTTTTTGCGCCGTTTTCTCTGTCTCTGTCGATATCTCCGTGTTCTGCCGTATAAACTTCAGATTGCCTCCGCAGACAAGAGCGCCTGAGAGCATGCCCGAAAGACCGTTTCCCGGTACGGCGCGGAAATCTTCTGCTTCCTCTTCATATGAGATGCCGGATTCCTCCGCCTTTACAAGAATTGCGCGGGAAAGCGGATGCTCACTCTTTTTCTCCAGAGCGCAGGCATATGAGAGAAGTTCTTCTTCTGTCACTCCATCCGCAGGTATCATGTCCGTTACTCTCGGCTCGCCGCTTGTGATCGTCCCGGTCTTATCCAGAGCAACGATCTGTGTCTTTCCTGTCTCTTCAAGAGAGACTGCTGTTTTAAACATGATCCCGTTCTTCGCGCCCATTCCGTTGCCTACCATGATTGCCACCGGTGTGGCAAGCCCGAGCGCACACGGACAGCTTATTACGAGTACGGAAATTCCCCTCGCAAGAGCAAATCCAATCGTCTGGCCTGCAATAAGCCATACACTCATAGTCACAACAGCGATGGCAATCACTGCCGGGACAAAGACGCCGGACACCCTGTCCGCAACTTTGGCAATGGGAGCCTTTGTGGCCGCCGCATCACTGACCATCTGGATGATCTGGGAGAGCGTCGTGTCCTCTCCCACCCGGGAAGCTTCACACCGCAGGAACCCTGACTGGTTCAAAGTAGCTGCCGAGACCAGATCTCCCGCATGCTTATCCACCGGTATGCTCTCTCCGGTGAGCGCTGATTCATTGACTGCACTGCAGCCCTCAAGCACGATCCCGTCCACCGGGATATTCTCTCCGGGTCTTACAACGAACACATCTCCTTTTCTCACCTGTTCGATGGAAACCTCAGTCTCAACGCCATTCCTCACGACTACTGCCGTTTTCGGGGCCAGTTTCATCAGGCTCTTGAGAGCGTCTGTCGTGCGCCCTTTGGATCTCGCCTCAAGCATCTTTCCAACTGTAATCAGCGTCAGAATCATGGCCGCCGACTCAAAGTAAAACTCATGCATGTAGGACATGACGCCGGCCATATCGCCCCTCATCTGCGCATCTGTCATGGCAAAAAGGGCGTAAATACTGTATCCGTATGACGCGCCTGCCCCCAGAGCCACAAGCGTATCCATATTGGGCGCCCTGTGGATCAGGCCTTTGAATCCACTGATAAAAAACTTCTGGTTGACCACCATGACTGCTGTTGTGAGAAGGAGCTGGATAATTCCCATCGCTACGTGGTTTCCTGCAAGGAACGATGGCACCGGCCAGTCCCACATCATATGACCCATGGAAAAATACATCAGCGGGATGAGAAAACATAATGATGCGATAAGACGGCGCTTCATCTTCGGCGTCTCCCTGTCTTTCAGAGAATCAGCCGCCTCTTCCGCGGATGCTCCGGTCTTCCCCCGGGTGCGCTCACCCGGGCGGTCTGCTCCTTTTTCCGAAGCGCCGTATCCCGCCTGCTCCACAGCCGCAATAATATCGCCCGGGGACGCCGTCCCCTCCACGCCCATAGAGTTTGTCAGAAGACTGACAGAGCACGAGGTGACTCCCGGAACTTTGGAAACGGCTTTTTCAACACTGGCGCTGCAGGCCGCGCAGCTCATACCTGTTACGTTATACTGTTCCATATAAAACCTCCCAAAACCTATTTCATTAATTTCTGGAGAACAAGGACAAGTTCATCTACAAGATCATCTTTGCCCTCCCGGATGTCCTCTGCCACACAGGTGCGGATATGCTCTGCCAGCAGCACTTTATTAAAACTGTTGAGAGCTGCATTGACCGCAGATACCTGTATCAGAATATCCGGACAGTAGACATCGTTTTCCACCATCCGCCTTATTCCCCTTACCTGGCCCTCAATACGGCTCAGCCTGTTCAGCATATCACGGCGCTCTTTTTCAGTGCGTTCTTTCATCTTGTGGCTGCATGCAGGACAGGCTTTGTTCAGTTCTTCTGTATCGTTATTTCTGATATCCATAACCATTCTCCTTGCTTTTAAACCCCGGTGGGGTATCTGTATGATGAGATTATATACCCTGCCCGGGTATAATGCAAGCAGAATTTTAAATTTTCATATTATTTTTTAAAGTTTTTCTTCCCACTCCTTTTCTCTGAAACCTACCAGCACTGTTTCTCCGTCTGTGAGAATCGGGCGTTTTACAAGCATGCCGTCAGTAGAAAGAAGCCGGAACTGCTCCGCTTCGCTCATCTCCGGGAGCCGGTCTTTTAATTTCATCTCTTTATACAGATTGCCGCTTGTATTGAAAAATCTTTTCAGGGGAAGGCCGCTCTTCCTCTGCCACTCTCTGAGTTCCTCTTCTGTCGGATGATCTGTCCTGATGTCTCTGGCCTCGTAATCCTTTCCTTTTTCATCGAGCCATTTCTGCGCCTTTTTGCACGTGCTGCATTTCGGATAACATACAAATAGCATAATTTTTCTTCCTTTCTCTCTTTAAAATATCTGTTTCTAAGCTTACAATAAATAATAATAACAGTTCTTTGTATGAAAATAAATACGTATATTGCGAATTTCTTGGATTGTGATAGAATAGAGGCGTTGAGATTTGTTCATTTGTGTTTTTATTATTCACCATACAAGGAGGAAACTTACATGCACTGTTTCAGAAAAGTAACAGAAGATCTGTACTGGGTGGGAGGCAGCGACCGCCGCATCGAACTGTTCGAGAATATCTTCCCCCTCTCTGACGGAGTATCCTACAACTCCTATCTTCTCCTTGATGAGAAGACAGTTCTTTTTGACTCTGCGGACTACGCCATTGGACGGCAGTTCCTTGAAAATATTCAGGCAGTCCTGGGCGGAAGGGATCTTGATTATCTCATCGTAAACCACATGGAACCGGATCACTGTGCCATGATCGATGAACTGGCGCTGCGGTATCCGGACATGAAGATCATCGGAAATATCAAGACTTTTCCAATGATAGACCAGTTCTTTGACTTTGATCTCGAAGGCAAAAAGATCATTGTAAAAGAGGGGGATACTTTCTGCACCGGCAGACATACGCTGCATTTCGTGATGGCGCCGATGGTACACTGGCCGGAAGCCATGATGACTTATGATGAAGCCGACAAGATACTTTTCAGCGCGGATGCTTTCGGTACTTTCAAAGCTCTCAACGGCAGCATCTTTAATGATGAAATTGATTTTGACAGAGACTGGCTTGACGAGGCGCGCCGCTACTACACAAACATCGTCGGAAAATACGGCATGCAGGTTCAGAGCGTACTCAAAAAGGCTTCTGGTCTCGACATCCGGATGATCTGCCCTCTCCACGGTCCGATCTGGAGAACAGATCTTGACTATATCATCGAAAAGTATGATAAATGGAGCAGATATGAACCGGAAGTAAAAGGAGTCATGATCGCTTACGCTTCCATGTACGGCAACACAGAGAATATGGCGGATATCCTCGCGGTAAAACTTGCTGAGAAGGGGGTAAAAGATATCCGCATGCACAACATTTCCAAAACCCATGTGTCCGAGCTGATCGCAGACAGCTTCAAGTACAGCCATATCGTACTTGCAGCGCCCACATACAACAACGGCATCTATCCTCTGATGGACAACTATCTCGAAGATATGCAGGCGCTTGCTCTTAAAAACCGCACAATAGCAGTCCTCGGAAACGGGAGCTGGGCTCCGCAGAGCACGAAACTTATCAGCACCAGGATCAGCGGTATGAAAGATATGTCGCTGATGGTGGCGAATGTGACAATCAAGTCTTCTGTGAAAACTGCACAGCTGGAAGAATTAGAATCTCTTAGCAGACAAATTGCAGAAGAAGTGTTATAATATTAGTCATCACATTTCTAATTACAAAGGAGGAGTTCTTATGAAATTAGTAATCACCATGAGCCGCCGTTTCGGAACCGGTGCAAGTGTCATCGCAAAAGAACTTTCCGAACAGCTCAATATTCCTGTATATGACAAGGCATATATCGAGCAGAAACTTCATTCACACATGTATGAGAATGAAGCTGAGGCAATCCGTAAGCTCGCCGATAAGCCTTGCATTATCCTCGGACGCTGTGCCTCTGATATCCTGAAGGACCGGCTGAATGTGCTCAATATCTTTGTATGCGCAGACAAAGAAGACCGTATCCACCGGATCATGGATAAGGAGAGTCTGTCTTATGAGGAAGCAAAGGAGAAAGTGGAAACAACTGATGAAGAAAGAGCTTCTTACTATTATGAACATACTGGAAAGACCTGGGGAGATGTGAATGATTACCACATGATTCTTGACACTTCCGAACTGGGCGTGGAAAACTGTGCTGATATTTTGATGCACTATTTTGAAAAGCTCGAATATATCTGATTCCTGACGTATATACAGCAAAAAAACAGTGGTCATATGGGCAGCACACATAAAACAGCATAACAATGTTTTCAGGAAACGGCGTGGCTTCGGCTATGCCGTTTCTCCGTTTTGCACATTATTAGAAAAGGCAGATGCCCTGTTTCAGTTGGTTGTTGATACTCCCACTGTTTTATGAGCAGCTGCCCTGCGGCCGCGGTATTCTATTTACACAGGCTGATCCGTCTATTCTGACGCAGTATCCTCTCCGGACTCTTCTGTCTCGGAAGTTATGACAGTGACTCCTGTATCTTCAAAGTCAACTTTCCCCCATACTTTCTCGTCAACTTCAATTTCTGTATCCTCGCGCCACTGCGCAAGCAGTGAATCATACTGCTCCTGACGGCGTTCCTCCACGATATTCGTCTTCTCCTGATCCGTAGCCTCACGGTCCAGAAGGCTGGTAAGCTGCGCCACATAGATGCCGCCGTCCGTCTCGATCAGATCAGTCACCTCGCCTTCCGTCTCAAAAGCATCGACTGCCGCGATCACTTCCTCGTTCGGCCCGGTGCTCTCGGAGTCAAAGGTTACGTCATAAGCTGTCTGTCCGAGTTCCTCTGCAACTGCAGTTATGTCTTCCCCTGCCGCCACTCTGTCGGCAAGCGTCTGCGCATCCTCTTTCAGAGCCGTCTTTTCTTCATCTGTAAGCTCTGTAACAGCTCCGGAATCATCGGTGGATGTGTAAGAGAAATACACATACTGCATTGCTTTCTGCGCCGCTTCCTCGTCTGATACTTCCTCGTCGACTCCCTCTTTCATCTTGCTGTCCATCTTTGACTGAATGGTAACAAGCTCGAGATATTTCTCGATATCTTTTCTGTACCCTGACACGGTTTCTTTTGCTTCGGCCGAATTGTCCTCGTCAAACTGTTTTGCCGCCTCTGCTATCGCGTCTTTCTCATCTTCTGAGAGTGTTACTTCATACTCGGACGCATGCTGGGAGATAAGATACAGATCCTGGAGCACTTCCATGGCGCTGTCTTTCACAGAATCCTCATACGTCTGATCTTCACTTGACGGCTGAGTCCACATCGCCTCGCCTGTGGTTCCCATCATGTCCGCATAGTAAGTCTCGTACTGTCCCTGCATCATCCTTGCATAGAAATTGGCAACACCCAGGGGAATGTCCTCTCCGCCTACCGTGGCAACAACTGCATCTGTATCGATCGAACTGCTGCAGCCCATGACAGTAATCGCACTGAACACACCTGCGGCTGTCAGTACTGCGGCTCTTTTTCCAAAACGTATCATAAATGGCCTCCTCTTTACCGGGCGCGAAAATATCATAATAATGCCGGCGCCCGCATACACTGATTCATTATAGCGTTTTTTATAAGAAGTAACAAGTAGGAATCACAAAGAAATCACGAAATGGCAAGCCCTCTGATATCCTCCAGTATTCTCCTCACGGTTTCCAGTATATCCCCGCTGCCTTCCTTGCCGCTTTTTCCTTTTTTCTGATACAGGAAATAGGGCGGCTCTTCTGTCCGGAATATGAGATTCTTCCTGTAAGTCTCAAGGAGAGCCGGTATTTTCCGTGGATCGATCTTCGCCCTCTCGTACATTGTAAAGCGGATATCCGCGCCTTTTTGCTCCACTGCCGTCACGTAAGCCATGTGCGCAAGGCTTTTCAGGGCTGCGATATTAAGAAGCTGCTGGACTTTCTTCGGAATGTCTCCGAAACGGTCGATAAGTTCTTCTGTCATATCGTCAAGTTCCTCTTCATTTTCAATCGCTGCAATGCGTCTGTAGATATCCAGTTTCTGGTATTCATTCTTAATGTAGGAATCCGGGATGTACGCATCGATATCCAGATCAATAGCTGTTGTAAAGCTCTCCTCTTCAGATCCGCCTTTCAACTGGCGGACCGCCTCATTTAACATCTTGCAGTAGAGGTCGTATCCCACTGCCTCCATATGACCGCTCTGCGCCTCACCGAGCAGATTTCCCGCTCCCCGGATCTCCAGGTCGCGCATGGCGATCTTGATGCCGGAACCAAGATCTGTAAACTCGCGGATCGCAGCCAGTCTCTTCTCCGCCACTTCTTTTAAAAGCTTATCCCTTCGGTAGAGAAGGAACGCATATGCCATACGGCTGGAGCGTCCCACGCGCCCTCTGAGCTGATAGAGCTGGGAGAGTCCGAAACGGTCTGCATCCTGTATAATCATCGTATTTGCATTGGGGATATCCAGCCCGGTTTCTATGATCGTTGTAGATACAAGAACGTCGATATCGCCGTTGATAAAATCATACATGATATCCTCTAACTGGCGCTCCCTCATCTGGCCATGTGCAAATGAAATGTTTGCCTCGGGAAGGAGCCTCTGCAGGCGCCCCGCCACATCCGCAATGTCATTGACGCGGTTATATACGTAATAGACCTGTCCCCCGCGGGAGAGTTCTCTCTCAATGGCCTCCCTCACCATCTCGTCATTGTACTCCATGACATAAGTCTGGATCGGCATGCGGTCCTGAGGAGCCTCCTCGAGTACACTCATATCCCTGATCCCGATCAGGCTCATATGGAGCGTCCGGGGAATCGGTGTGGCGGTCAGCGTGAGAACGTCCACATTTTCTTTCAGTTTCTTGATCTTCTCTTTATGAGTAACGCCAAAACGCTGCTCCTCATCGATGATAAGAAGGCCAAGGTCTTTATATCCCACATCCTTTGACAGGACCCGGTGCGTTCCGATCACGATATCGACCAGACCTTTTTTCAGATCTTCCACCGTCTTCTTCTGCTGGTACGAAGACCGGAAACGGCACAGGAGATCGATGCGCACAGGAAAATCTTTGAGACGCTGGACAAAAGTATTGTAATGCTGCTGTGCCAGTATCGTTGTGGGCACCAGGTACACCACCTGTTTCCCCTCCTGAACCGCCTTGAATGCGGCGCGGATCGCAACTTCCGTCTTTCCGTATCCCACGTCGCCGCAGACGAGACGATCCATGATTTTCGTACTCTCCATGTCATGTTTCGTATCTTCGATTGCCTGGAGCTGGTCTTCTGTCTCCTCAAAAGGAAACATCTCTTCAAATTCTTTCTGCCAGACAGTGTCCGGGCCATACACGAACCCTTCGGCCTGCTGCCTCGCGGCATACAGTTCCACAAGGTCTTCGGCGATCTCTCTGACCGCTTTTTTTACCTGTGTTTTCGTCTTTGTCCACTGTACGGTTCCTAATTTGTTGAGTTTTGGCTTTCTCGCATCCGCACCGGCATATTTCTGGATGAGATCCATCTGCGCCACAGGAATATAGAGTACGCCGCCGTCCGCGTAGGATATCTTCATATAATCCTTGACGATTTTCTCAACTTCTATCTTCTCGATGCCCTCATAGATGCCGATGCCGTGATTCTCATGGACGACATAATCCCCGGGCTTGAGTTCGGCAAAATCCTGGATCTTCTGGCCTTCGTATCTTCTGCGCCGTTTCTTCTTTTTCTTTCTGCCAAAGATATCCGACTCAGAGATGACCACGAATTTCAACATCGGATACTCGTACCCCTCCGCCACGCTTCCGTATGCGACCATGATCTCTCCGGGTTTTACTTCACGCTCCATGTCGTCACTGTAGAAACTGCTCAGGTCATAGTCTCTGAGATCCTCGGCCAGCCGCTTTGCTCTCGTGCGCGACCCTGAGAGGAGCACGGCACGGTATCCGTTCCTCTTGAGCCTTTTCAGGTCCCGTGTCAGAAGTTCAAAACTGTTATTATAGGGATTGACCCCCTTGGTCTGTATGCTGTACACACTGCGCACTTTGAAAAGTCCGCATTTCGTTTCAAGCGTCGTAAGTGCAATCCCGTGATATCCGTTCATCCGTGCGATGATGTCTTTTGTCTCATATACCGTAAGAGAAGTCTCCTCCCCTTCGATCCCGGATTCCAGCCGGTTCTCCCTGCTGTGAAAATATTCCTGCTCCACTGTTTCCGCCATTTCCTGGAGTCTTAAAGGTTCATCCAGAAGCAGAAGGCTCTTCTCTTTCGGAAAATAAGACAGAAAAGAAACCGTCTCCATCCCCTCGCTCCAGTTTTCAGATGCAGGATAGATCGTGACTTGATTTAAGTTCTCGATCGATCTCTGACTCTCTGCATCAAAGCTTCGGAGAGAGTCGATCTCATCCCCCCACAGCTCGATCCTGACCGGAAGCTCCTCTGTAAGGGGGAAAACATCCATGATCCCGCCCCGCACTGCAAACTGTCCCGGTCCCTCGATCTGATCCGCACGTTCATATCCCATGCCTGTCAGCCGGGATTCGAGTTCAGTCAGATCAACCGTATCCCCGCTCTCCAGAGTGATCCTTTGTCTTTTAAGTTCCGACGGCTGTGCAAGCCCGTCCAGAAATGCGTCCATCGTAGTGATCACCGTGACATCCCCCGGCCCTTCTTTTTCTATCAGGGCACGGAGCACTGCCATCCGGCTGTCTGTGAGCAGCCTTCCCTTGATATCCGCGTAATAAAAGAGCAGATCCCGGGCAGGATACAGATATACGTCCTCTGTAAAGATCCGGTATTCTTCATATGCCTTTTTCGCCTTTTCCTCACTGGAAAAAGCGATGACTCTGTACTCGAAGCCATCGCCAAGTGCATACATCAGATGGGTTTTCTGTGAATTTACACAGCCCGCAATCTGTATCATGCCGCTTTCTTTTTTTCTGTCTTTTCGTATCTCCTGATAGTCCGCCAGTTCAGCCAGCGGAGCCAGTAATGCCTGCATGTCTTTCCCCTCTTTGCTGCTCTGTATGAATCGATCTATGAATCTTCTTTCTTTTTCCTGTTGTACTCGCTCATGGCCTCCCCAATCTGCCCTGACAGGATCATTCCCGCCGCGCTTACGGCATTGTCGTATCCGGCGTCCATCAGTTCCTTCTCCGCCCTGGAAAAATGCCCGAGCACATAGTCTGCCAGGTCATACTTTGATGGCTTCTCGCCCACTCCCACACGTATCCTCGGGAATACCTGAGTCCCGAGACAGGCAATGATATTTTTGATGCCGTTATGTCCGCCTGCGCTCCCTTTTTCCCGTATTCTGAGCTGGCCGACAGCAAGGTTGATATCATCATAGATAACGAGCAGTTCGTGTTCCGCATCAATCTTATAATAGTCTGCAAGACTTCTGATGCTCTCCCCGCTTAAGTTCATATAAGTCTGAGGTTTCGCAAGGATCACTTTCTGTCCCTCTATGATTCCCTTTCCGATATAAGCTCTGTGCTTTTTTACATCTACCGGTATATTGTATTTATCAGCCAGCCTGTCTATTACATCAAATCCGACATTGTGCCGCGTACCCTCATACTGCCTGTCCGGATTCCCAAGTCCTGCTATCACAAACATGTCCTTTTTCCTTTCTTTCTGCCGCTGTCTTTACCGCAAAGCTATTTTACAGTATCAACAGCAGTTTGTCACGCATAAACCCGTGAATATTTTCCCTTTTTTGGTCATACACTTATAAAAAAGCAGACCGCCGTGAAAGCGGCAGCCGAAATCGGGAGGTAACTCTATGGGTTCCAGAACTAAAATTGTTGTCCTTCACATGAAAGAGATCATATATACAGCTATCTTTGCAGCGCTCGGGATCATCCTGATTGTCCTGCTTGTCATCATGTTCCGGCCTGACGGAGATGACGGCAAAGCGGATACCGGCAGGCAGTATACCCCCGGCATCTATACTTCTGCCCTCACTCTGAACAACACGAACCTTGAAGTTGAAGTCTCCGTTGACGAAACACATATCAATTCCATACGTTTTTCCAATCTGGACGAGACAGTAACGACTATGTATCCGCTCATCCAGCCTGCCATAGAAGATATCGCAGAACAGATCTACGAGACGCAGTCGTTAGACGAGGTCACATTGTCGGACGATACGCCCTATACCTCTCAGATCATACTGGACGCCATCCGGGATGCCGTTGAAAAAGCCGCAGTTGAGTAAACTGCGGCTTTTGAATCGCTTTTCGTGTCACTTCACCTGTCTATCCCTCTACGATCAGATAAGTCCCGTCAGGAAGTTCAAACACCTCGGAAGCTTCCGCCAGTTCCTCCGGCGTCAGCCCGTCTACATCCACGCCTTCCTCTTCAAAATACGCCCGTACTTCTTCAATCGAATCAACAACAACTGCCATGCAGTCCTCAAGAAAAGCTTCCGCCTCCTCAAGTGTTTCTGCCACAGGTTCATCAAACAGTTTCTCCTGGTCTTGTAGAAATGTCTTCAGGCACTCTTCGCTGTATTCAAACATTGTTCATCCCCCTGTTCCTGACGATCTCAAGGATCTCTTCTGTATTGTCTGCGATCTTCACAGCTCCCGCCGCTGCAAGAGTCTCGCGGTCCCTGAATCCCCATGATACAAGGATGGTATCCATGCGGGCTCCTTTGCCTGTCGCGGCATCCACCTCGGAATCTCCAACATAGAGTGTTTCGGACGGCTCTGCTCCAAAATGCTCCGCCATGGAAAGGAGCGCTGCGGGATCTGGTTTCCTCGGTACACCCTCTTTTTGTCCCTGTACAAGATCAAACATATCCCGGCCGAAGATTTCGCTGACCACATACACGGTCTGTTTATCCGGCTTATTTGAGAGAACTCCCAGCTTCACGCCAAGGCTTTTCAGCTCTGCCAGCATCTGCAGGATTCCTCTGTATGGTCTCACCTGATAGGTACAGTTCTCATCGAAGATACGCTGATAAGCGGCAAACGCCTCGTCAAACCGTGACAGTTTTTCATCCCCCGAAGCCTTCAGCGCTTTCTCTATGAGAACTTTCGCCCCGTTGCCCACAAATTCTCTGCACTGCTCTTTTGTGATCGGAGAAAGCCCGACTTCTTTCATCGTTTCGCCCACAGAATAGTTCAGAGATTCCAGTGTGTCTGTCAATGTTCCATCCAGGTCAAATATGCACGCTTTGTACATGACTTCTTCCATCCTCTCTCATATGGTCTTTCTATATGATAGTATGAAGCCGCGGAAATTTCAATTCTTTTTCTCCCATTCCTGTAAAACTCTCTTTTTATTCCCCGAGAAGGTATCTGCGCATGGTCTTCAGGGCATTTTTCTCCAGACGGCTGACCTGTGCCTGGGAGATATCGATCTGCTCCGCCACTTCCATCTGCGTTTTTCCCTCGAAGAAACGCAGTGTAATAATATAGCGCTCCCTTTCATTGAGCCGCTCCATGGCCGCTTCCAGTGACAGTTCCTCCACCCAGTTCTCTTCTCTGTTCTTCTTATCGCTCACCTGGTCCATGACATAGAGCGTGTCCCCGCCGTCGCTGTACACCGGTTCCTGAAGACTCATCGGACTCTGGATCGCATCCAGCGCGTACACGACGTCTTCCTTTGATATCCCGATCTCATCTGCGATCTCCTGCACTGTAGGCTCTTTCATGTGCTGTCTGATATATCCCTCTTTTGCGTAGATCGCTTTGTACGCCGTATCCCTTAAAGATCTGCTTACCCGTATCGGACTGTTGTCCCTCAGATAGCGCCGTATCTCTCCTATAATCATGGGAACAGCATAGGTGGAGAATTTCACCAGTCTGGAAGGATCGAAATGATCCACTGCTTTCATGAGACCGACACAGCCGATCTGAAAAAGATCGTCTGCATTTTCACTGCTTCCTTCAAACCGCTTGATCACGCTTAAGACAAGTCTTAAATTTCCTTTGATATATTTCTCTCTGGCTTCTTCATCTCCGGCTTTGATCCTATCAAACAGCTCCTCCTTCTCTTCCTCTTTTAAGAGCGGGAGCTTTGATGTATTTACTCCGCACAGTTCTACTTTGTTCACCATCATATCGCAAGAATCCTCCTAAGCATTTTCTATTTAGAATGATTCTCACTCAGACTCAAAGATATTCCGGATGCCGGAAAATTTTATAAACTTTTAGCCCTTGACAGAGAAAGCTCAAGGCGGTACCTAAGTACCGCCCACGCTTTTATTCGTCCCACTTATCTGCCAGATTATTGATCTGACTCTCAAATTTCGCCTTGTCTTTGTTGGACAGCCCTTCGTTCCTGTAGATCACATCGAGCAGCCGTCTTCCAGCGGCAGCGAGACGTTCAAATGCAGTATCTGCTTTTCTCTGAGCCGCTTTCTTTCCTTTGACTGGTATTCTGACTCCCTCGTTTATGATCTCGTTCGTCAAAAGGTCAACCTCACAGCAGGGATAAGGAGCCAATGAGCTGCAGCCGAACTTTTCCCGTATCGTTTCCGCGAATTTGTCTGTTACCTCGTCCTCGCCGTGGACGACAAACACTCTCTCAAGAGGTGTCCTGAATCCCTGTATCCACTTCAGGAGTCCGTTCATATCCGCATGTCCGCTCACTCCATGGAGACTTTCAATCCTTGCATGTACCTCGATGGGCTCGCCGAAAAGCCGGACGTCTTTCTCTCCCTCCAGAAGTCTGCGGCCCAGTGTCCCGTTCGCCTGATATCCGACAAAGAGGATCGTACACTCCGGCCGCCAGAGATTGTGTTTGAGATGATGCCGGATACGTCCCGCATCACACATGCCCGAGGCGGATATAATGACTTTCGGCTTTTCGATGAAATTGATCATCTTTGAATCATCGCTCGTTGTCGACGTGTGGAGTCCCGGAAAAACAAGGGGATTTACCCCTGAATTGACAAGGCTCATCGCCTCTTCGTCAAAGCAGTCTTTCATATTCAGCGTAAACACTTTCGTCGCTTCGATGGCCAGAGGACTGTCCAGATACACGTCAAAATCCTCATACCCGGGCAGAAGGTTTTTCTCCTTGATCTCGCGGATAAAGTAGAGCATCTCCTGTGTCCGCCCGACTGCAAACGAGGGAATCACCACGTTTCCTCCGCGGTCAAACGTCTCTTTTAAGATGCGGGTGAACTCCCCGATATAGTCTGGTTTTTCCGCTGTGTGTATCCGGTCGCCGTATGTAGATTCCACAACTACATAGTCTGCCGATGCAGTGTAAGTCGGATCTTTGATGATGGGCTGGTCCAGATTGCCCACATCCCCGGAAAAGACGATCTTTTTCGTTACTTCCTGCTCAGTCGCCCAGACTTCGATGCTCGCCGAGCCAAGCAGGTGGCCTACGTCTGTAAAACGGATCTGTATACCGTCACAGATTGTAATCCTCTCCCCATACTGGCACGGAACAAGCAGACTGATCGCGTCCAGAGCATCCTGCATCACATAGACAGGCTCATATTCCGGCTTTCCCGCTCTTTTCCCTTTCCTGTTGCGCCACTCTGCCTCAAACTCCTGGATATGCGCGCTGTCGCGCAGCATGATATTGCACAGGTCTGCTGTAGCAAATGTGGTAAAAATCTGTCCCTTAAACCCATTTTTGGCGAGCTTTGGAAGCATTCCGGAATGGTCGATATGCGCATGTGTGAGGAGTACATAGTCAACGTCAGTCTCCGGGATCGGGAGCCCCGGATTCTCATACAGATCCGGCCCCTGTTCCATTCCGCAGTCTATCAGGATATTTTTCCCTGCAGCCTGGAGGAGATGGCAGCTTCCGGTGACTTCGTGTGCTGCTCCGATAAATGTCAGTTTCATAGTCTCACCAGCCTTTTCGTTATTCTTGTTTCCTATATTGTATCATCTGACAGACTAAAATGTATCCTTTTTTGCAATTTTATTTATAATATATCACGCTTTCTCTTATGATGCGGGCTTTCCCGTCCTCTACCGCCGTCATAGTAACGGCACAGTTGGGCGGCACCTTATATTTCCAGAAGTGTTCCACCGACAGTTCTCCCTTGATGCGGTTCAGGAGCGCTGTCATCGCCGCACCGTGCGTGGAGACCAGGATATTCTTATCCTGCAGATCATTCCTCCGGCATAGTTCTGTAAGAAATTCTCCCGTACGGCTGTAAAGTTCCGGAATCGTCTCTGCATCTGCCGGCGGCACGTAAGATGCCGGTTCTGTAAAGAAAAGCTGAACTGCCCGGCTCTTCGGATCGCTGTCATCGCCGCTGCTGACTCCCTCGTACGCTCCGAAGCCAATCTCCCGGATGCGTTCTTCATCATACAGTGGGATCTCCCTGCTGCCAAGTATGATCCGCGCTGTCTCTCTGGCACGCTTCAGGGGACTCGTAAAGCAGAGGTCCAGCTTGATCTCTCTCATCTTTTCCGCAGTCTCCGCCGCCAGATGACGGCCCCGTTCATTGAGCGGGATGTCTGTATGCCCCTGTACTCTGCGCATTCGGTTCCATTCTGTCTCGCCGTGCCGGATGATATATAGCATCATTAAGATCGTCTCTCCTTTTCACATGTACTGTTTTTGGGTACTGTCTGTACTGCTTTTTCGGTATACTTGCTTGTTTTTTGTGATGCAACAGACTATAATTAGGAAAATGACCAAGAAAAAGGAAGGGTGTTACTATGAAAAAAATCGCAAGTTTTACTGTTGACCATATCCGTCTCATACCTGGCATCTATGTGTCGAGAAAGGATACCGTAAACGGCTCCGTCATCACGACTTTTGACATCAGAATGACGAGCCCCAACGATGAGCCCGTCATGAATACGGCAGAAGTCCACACAATCGAGCATCTCGGCGCGACATTTCTGCGCAATCACGAGAAATATCAGGATCAGGTGATCTACTTCGGCCCTATGGGATGCCGTACCGGATTCTACCTCCTGCTTGCCGGAGACTATTCTTCAGAGGATATCGTTCCTCTGATGAGAGAAATGTTCTCTTTCATCGCCGCTTTTGAGGGTGAAGTTCCGGGAGCTTCTGCAAAAGACTGCGGAAACTTCCTGGATATGAATCTTCCGATGGCAAGATATGTGGCGCGCAGATATCTTGCGGAAGTCCTGACAGATATCCAGGACAGCCAGCTCTACTACCCGGAATAACGTCTGCGGATAGCCGGAAGCGCCCTGCGTCTGCGCCTTAAGACTTTCTGCCTGATATACTGGTACGTCTTCTCTTCCCCATGGGCAGCAAGTATCCCAAGCAGACGCTCAAGGAGCGCCCGGGTCTCCGGGTGCATCAGATCTCCCGCATTCCCGCTCATGTAATATTCCAGCGGATCACTGTCTTTATATTGTTCACCTCTGTATACCTTGCTCGCTGCAACTCTGTCCAGGAACATCTCTACCACATAGCGGACCGGCATCTTCATGCCTGTCAGCACGTGTTTTCCCTCAAGGCTGTAATCGATCCAGTATTCGTAATGGTGCCTGTTCCTTCCCTTGTGGTGGAGCCAGGCTGAGGAGTATCCTTTGTCCTCGCGTTCTGCATTGTTCGGGCTCCTCGTTCCCTGGTAATATCTGCATCCGACCAAAAACTCAGAGGGGCTGTATTTTGACAGATCATGGAGGAGTCCCTGGCAGTAGAGGCCTACCCGGAAACATTCCTGCATGACAATTATCTTATGCTTTGTAATCGTTATAAAATGCTGCACTGCTTTCATGACTTTTCCTGTTCTCTGCCTTTTTCCATGGATTTTTTCGTCTTTGGGCGTCTCTTTGTCTTCTTTTTCTCTTTCACGCTCACCAGCACAGTAATACTGCGCTCTGCCACTTTGATCCTTTTCTGATCCGGCAGTTCGACCGGATGATCCGGCAGCCTGTCTGCCGCATCTGAGAGCAGACACCATCTCTTGTCTTTTCCCGGAGACGGAAGCGCATATTCGTGGGGCAGCCAGTGCATGTTATAGGCAATATAGCACTCGATGCCTCCTGCTTCCGCGCCCGAGTACAGTACGCCGAGCTGGCGGCTTGAAACTTCTGATTTGACCTGCCATGCGTTTTCCCCGTGGTACGATACATCCGGAACGCCGCACGCAGTGCGGTCCAGTCCCTTTAATTCCTCTGCCCTGTGAAGGCATGGATGGGCCTTTCTAAACGCGATAACAGCTCTGACATAGCAAAAGAGCGAATCATCTGTTTTGAGTCTGGTCCAGTCCACCCAGCCGGTCTCATTATCCTGGCAGTATACATTGTTATTCCCTTTCTGACTGTTGTAGAACTCATCTCCTGAGAGCAGGCAGGGTGTGCCCTGTGCGCTGAGCAGGAGCAGGAACGCATTTCTCACCTGGCTTTTGCGAAGCTCTGTCACTGTCTTTTTCCTGCTCGGCCCCTCTGCCCCACAGTTCCAGCTGTAATTGTAATCCGGACCGTCCGTGTTGCCCTCTCCGTTTGCTTCGTTATGCTTACTGTCATATGATACAAGATCCCACATCGTAAAACCTGTGTGAGTCGTGATATAGTTGCACTTTCCATCCGCCGCAGAATTATGCTTAAGCGCCTGGATCACGTCGTTTACCATGTTCTCATCGCCTTTGAGGAAACGCCGCATCACATTCTGGAATGTATCATCTTTCTGCATAAGTTTGATGTCTTTGAGGAAAGGATCATTCTTAAGCATATCCCACGGCACGAAATATGGGTTGACCACGAAACCATCCACATGGTATTCCAGCATATAGGATCTGAGACACTCCAGCGCTGTCTGGGCAGGAATCCCCTCAGCAAACGGCATCTCGAGCACGACCTCGATTCCTTCGCGATGGCATGCTTTTATCATGTCTTTCAACTCTCTCACAGCCGACCCGCCCGCGGCATAAGCCTCTTTCGGAGCGAAGTAATATGCCGGTCCGTATCCCCAGTAATTGATCTTGGTCTTTGCACATTCATCAAACTCATAGATTGGCATGCACTGGATCTGATTGATCCCTAAATCTTTCAGATAAGGCAGTTTCTCTATCACTCCCTGATAAGTACCTTTATGCCGCACTTTCGAGGAGGTGTGTCTGGTAAATCCCCGCACATGGAGGCTGTAGGCGATCACCTCGTTCCAGGGCAGATGGAGACGTCTGTCTCCTTCCCAGTCATATTCTGCGGATACCAGTTTTCCGCGCACCTGGTGAGGATTATCCTGATACCGCTTTCCAAAAATCTTTTTTCCTGAGATCTCCCGCACATAAGGATCGACGTATACCTTTCCGTCGATCAGATAATTATATTCATACTTTTCAGCATCTATGCCATCTATCCTGACAAACCGGACCTCTCCGATCCCCTCATCCTCCGGCATCTCAAAGCTGCGTTCAGATTCCTTTTCCCCCTCCCTGTAGAGAAGCAGCTCACACTTCTTCCCCGAGGGCACCTGCAGGGCAAAATTTACTCCTGTTCCTTCAACGACCGCGCCAAAGGGCTGCGGTCTTCCTTTTGTCTTCTTCATTTTTGCGTTCCTTTCTCACTGCCAGCCGTCTGTTCCATACATGTTCACATTGTCCCGGTTGATAATAAAGGTCTCAACAAAGGTCTCTGTTTCATACATGCTTCCTGCCAGCAGCGCCGACATTGTCTGCACCGCAGTCTTGCCCATGGTAATCGGTGACAGAGCGCCCACTCCCGTCATAGGCGATCCCGGATCTGCCAGAGCACTCTTTACATCCGGAGAGCCGCCCACACTGTACACAAGAATATCATCTCTTCCCGCTGTTTCCAGCGATGTGAGCACTTCCACTGCTAAGCGGTCATTTCCGCACATAATGGCGTCTATGTCTCTCCCCTCTGCCAGAAGCGACGTCAGCTCTCCCTGTATGAAGCTGTCGTCTCTTTTTGTGTCGATCCGTTCCACGATCTCAAACCCGGCATCGGCGATTGTCTCTTCAAATCCTGTAATCCTCTCGTTTATCGAACTTATCTCCGAACATTCTACGATCACAAGGCTGCCGCCGTTCGGTCTGTTAGCCATCAGATCCTCGCCGCAGACTTTCCCCGCATTATAGTTGTCCGAACCGATAAATGCATCTGCCTGGCTTGGCGGGGCCACCCTGACTTCAAGATTTACGACCGGTATGTCCGCCTCCCGGAGCGCTTCAAGAGCCGGGGTGATGCTGTCCGGGTCTACCGGACTCAGGAACACAGCTTCCACACCCTCATCTATCATCTCCTGTATCTGGGATACCTGCAGGTCCGCGTCTGCCCCGGCGTCTCTGACAAGGATTCTGTCCCCCTGTTCCTGAAGCGATGTCGCCACCGACTCTTTGAGCACCTCATAAAACGGATCTTTCATGTACGGGCAGCTGAAACCAAAAAGCCTGTCCGTCTCCACCGTCTCTGCCACGCCCTCCCCGGGCTCTTCGACAACGGCATTGTCCTCGGGCGTCCCTACATTCTGTTTACACCCTGAAACAAACAGGACTGCAAGCGCTGTCAGTATGACAAGAAAACACTTCTTTTTTGTCATTTTATTATGTCCTCTCAAGCTTGTATCTAGTGATATACTCTCGCTTTTTATTCTACCCTGTTTCGGTGGAATGTCAATAGACTGACGGAGATCTTGCTTTTTCCGGCTCTTTCTGATACCATCATGATACACGAAGCCACAGGGCGCTGAAGATCACATATAAAGGAGAAAGAGTATGAATGAAAATGAATCCCTGACAGTAACACTGACACTGGACAACGACGAAGAACTCGAGTGCGGCGTGCTCACGATATTTGAGACAGACGGGCGCCAGTACATCGCCCTTCTCCCTCTGGCAGAAGGAGAAGAAGACGCAGACGGCCAGATCTATCTCTACCGCCTCACAGACAATGGGGAGGGGGAGGAACCCGGGCTGGAGAACATCTTGGATGACCAGGAGTTCGAGCGGGTTTCAGAAGTCTTTAGTGAGTGGATGGACGAGCAGGACTTTGGGGATATTGATCTCGACGAACTGGAGGAGGGATAGGATGGCATCACGCATCCTCCAGCAGTTCGTCCACAAAGCGGGAAGGAGACACCTCTTTCCCGTTTTTTGTTTTCACATAACAAATCTTCAGGAGTTCCTGCGCCCTTGTCATCCCCACATAAAAAAGCCGCCGCTCCTCTTCAACTTCAGCTTCTGTCCGCGCCTTTTTATACGGCATCTGTCCCTCATTCGCTCCGATCAGGAACACGGTATGGAACTCAAGCCCTTTTGCCGCGTGCAGAGTCATCAGCCGGACGCCTTCCCCGTTTTTACTCTTCTCCCGCTCTTTTCTCTTCAACGCTTCCGTGTACTCGCCGATGTGGCGGAACCATTCTTCTGCACAGGTATACGGCCTGGAGGCTTCGGCAAGCTCTGCCAGGATGTCGTTCAGCTCTGAACGGTCCTCTCTGCTCCCGCAGGCATAATCCCTGAGAAAATCGTCATACCCGATCTTCTTTCTGATATACTGGATTCCCGCGTAGGGGGCCATGCGCCCGAGCATCTTCAAGTCCCATTCAAACTGGTCGATCCTGTCCAGCATCCAGTCCTTGTCACAGTAAAATTTTTTTATTTCTTCAAAAGACACCCCGCAGCCCGGCACACTGTCCCGCGCGATGTACCGTTTCGGACGGTTCATCACCCTGAGCATGTCCCTCCGGCTTCCCTCACCTGCCGCAAGGCGGAAATACGCCAGTATGTCTTTTGCAATAAAATGGTCGTAGATATTGGGGAGATGTTCCCTCATCTGAAATGGAATATGACGTTCGATCAGTTCTTCTGCTGTCGCCCTTGCATCTGTATGTACCCTGAATAATACCGCGATCCTCTCTGCGGCCACACCCTCATCCAGCAGCCTTTCAATCCCGGATACCGTATACTGCGCTTCTTCGACGGGATCTTTCACTTCCTGCACGTGGAGGCAGTTCCCTTTCTCTCTGACGGCCTCCAGGTTCTTTGGAAACCGCCGCCCATTGTGTCCGATCACTTTAAGGGAATTTGTAACAATGTTGCCGGATGAACGATAATTTCTTCCCAGCGTAATCTGTTCCGCCTGAGGATAATCTTTTAAAAACCGGAACATGATCTCCGCATCTGCTCCCCGGAACCCGTAGATCGCCTGGTCGTCATCACCGACGACAAAAATATTATTCTCCGGCAGGGCCAGCATGCGTATCACATCATACTGTACGCGGTTGATATCCTGGAACTCATCAATAAGAATAAAACGGAACTTTTTCTGCCAGAGGGCCAGAAGATCCGGCCTGGATGTAAACAGCTCGCAGCATACAGAGAGCATGTCGTCAAAGTCTATCTTTCGCAGAGATTTTCTCCTCATCTCATATTCGCGGTATATCTCAGAAAAATTCCCGGACGTGCATCTCGCGGATTCAAAATCATCGGGAGAGATCCGGCTGTTCTTCACCTTTCCGATCTCTGCTGCGATATCAGTCAGAAAATCTTCTTCATCAGTCCCGCCGATCTCCTTTCCTCTCATCACATCTCTTAAGATCTGGTACTTCTCCTCTTCCGAAAGGATATTCTGCTGCCCGATATGGTAAGCCCACTTCAGGATTCCATAATAAATTCCGTGGAATGTTCCCGCTGTCACCGGCACGTCCTTCTTCCCCATCAGGGCGGACAGTCTTGACTTCATTTCAGCCGCTGCAAAGCGGGTGAATGTAACCACAAGGATCTCCTCAGGCTTTACGTCGCAGTTCTCTATCAGGTAACGGATGCGGCTCACGATCGTGAGCGTCTTTCCGGACCCTGGCCCCGCCAGAACCTGGCAGGGTCCGGTCTTAAAAGTTACTGCTGCTTTCTGTTCTTTATTGAACTCCATGCAATTTCTCGATTCCCTTTCTTATCCTGGAGAGCGACTCTTCTTTTCCAAGCACTTCCATCAGCTCAGTCGCTCCGCCTGGCGTACTCTGTCTGCCGGACACAGCCGTGCGGAGCGGCCACATTACATACCCGGTCTTATAGCCTTTCTCTCCTGCAAAGCCTTTTAGAAGTTCAAACAGTGCGTCGTTACTGTAGTCTTCCTGCTCCTCGAGAAGCGGCAGCACCTCTTCAAGGAGGGCCAGCCCTTTATATGGATCTGTCTTCATCTTTTTGTGACTGTAAAGTTCACAGTCATACTCCGGAAGTTCCTCGATAAAATCGATCTGGCCGCTGATATCCGAAAACGTCTCGATCCTTGTCTTAACAAGCACCGCGATCTTTTTCAGATCATAGTTCTTGGTGACTGTACTTTTGATGTACGGCTCTGCCATCTCAAAGAAACGGTCAAAATCCATAGCTTTTAAATATTCACCGTTCATCCATCTGAGTTTGACCGTGTCGAACACAGCCGGAGATTTGCTCATATGACGGTAGTCGAACTCTCTGACCAGCTCTTCGAGGGAGAAGATCTCCCTGTTATCGGACGGACACCACCCGAGAAGCGCCACATAGTTTACGACTGCTTCCGAGAGAAACCCTTCAGAGATAAGGTCTTCATAGGAGGAGTGTCCGCTCCTTTTGCTAAGTTTCTTATGGTTCTCATCCGTGATCAGCGGACAGTGGACGTACACCGGGATCTCCCAGCCGAACGCCCTGTAGAGACGGTCGTACTTCGGCGCAGAAGAAAGATACTCGTTTCCTCTTACCACATGTGTGATCCCCATAAGATGGTCATCCACCACATTTGCGAAATTATAAGTCGGATATCCGTCTGATTTTATGAGAATCATATCGTCGAGCTCGCTGTTTGGGACAGTGATATCTCCGTAGATCTCATCATGGAATGTTGTCTCGCCCTCGTTCGGCACATTAAGGCGGATCACCCACGGTTTCCCCGCTGCGAGATTTGCTTCCACTTCTTCTCTGTCAAGTCCCAGACAGTGCTTGTCGTAGACTGCGATATCTGTCCCGTCCTCTGAGACAGAGGTTCTGAGCGACTCAAGCCTCTCCTTATCGCAGAAACAATAATACGCGTCTCCCTGCTCCACCAGTTGTTTAGCGTATTTCAGATAGATGCCTGACGCCTGCCGTTCGCTCTGAATATAGGGACCATATCCGCCATCCATGTCGGGTCCCTCATCGTGGGTAAGGCCTGTCTTTTCCAGGGTTCTGTAGATAATGTCCGTCGCTCCCTCCACGTAGCGCTCCTGATCTGTATCTTCGATGCGGAGGATAAAATCTCCTCCCTCATGCCTGGCAATCAGATAGGCATAGAGCGCCGTCCTCAGGTTTCCAACATGCATCTTTCCTGTCGGGCTTGGTGCAAATCTTGTTCTTACTTTGTTATTCATCTTCTCTCTCCAATTTCAGTCTTTATTTTCTTTCTCATATTCAGATACCATGCCGGCCAGAAACTCATCACTCCGGCCATAAATTGCGATATCAGCTCTCTGATCAGAATAGTGCTCAGTGTCTGTCACCAGTATCAGCTCTGATCCTGCAAAATACTGAATCAGCTGGCTGCAAAGTGGGGAAGTAAGGCTCGCACCGAGCACAAGGAGCACATCCGCTTTCTCCACCTCTTCCGCTGCTCTTGTCATCACCGCGTTATCGATCATCTCGCCGAACAGACATACGTGAGGACGTATCGCCACAAGGCATTTCTCACAGAGTGGAACGCCTTTCGCATCTCTTACATATTCAACAGGATATGTCTGTCCGCAGGAAGGACACACATTATCAAACACTGTACCTTTAATATTCAGGACATTCCTGCAGCCCGCCCGGTCTTCGAGTCCGGCAATACGCCGCGTGAGGATCGAATCGATAAGTCCGTAATCCTGTAGTGTTTTCAGCGCATGAAAACCTTTTCCCGGAGGGATCTCTATAGTTTTGAGGATGACTTCTTTGTAAAACCGGAAAAACAATTCCTTTCTTGCAGAATAAAACATACTGCTGAATATCTCCTCAAAAGAATACCCGTACTTTTCTTCAATCTCATAGGATTCTTTTCCATCTCGCAGGAGAGGATACCCGCTTTCGGCCATCAAGCCTGTGCCGCTCAGGACGACAGTATACGTGCTGTCTCTTAAAATCTGGAGCATATTTTTTTCTTTCATGAAGTTCCCTCCTCTCCTCTGCTGGTATTACTTGCAGATCATGTCTATCTAATATAAAAATATTATAAAACAAATCAGGGGAATCTTCAACAAACAACTCTTTCCGCTCTGTTCAACGTCTGTTTACGAGTTCGATCTCTGCAGGGAGATCTCCAATATCCGTAAGCGTACATGCTGATATGTCCAGTCCTGTAAGTTTTGAGCCTGTAAATGAGCCTGCCGCAAGCCTTTCCACATGAGACGGAACTTTATACACGCCTGTTCTGCCCAAAGGAAACGCAAGAATACAGGTACCATTTTCTGAAAACAGGATTCCCTCCTCCGTATAAAACGAACCAGAACTCTCTGATTCAAACCACTCCATATCTGTAAATCCGGTAAAAGCGCCTTCACCAATCGTAGTAATATTTCCGGGAATATAGATTTCTCTCACACCCGGGAGCGGCTGGGCAAAAGCTCCCTCTGCGATCCCCGTACATCCTTCGGAGGGCAATGTTATAAAACCATTTGTCACGACTGCTGACGGATCGTCTATCCCGCAGATGATGCCTGATTCATTGATGAGGAATCCATTAGAAACCCCGGGTTCCCCGCCATTTTCAGGCTGCAGGGGTTCCGACGGAACAGTCGGTTCTTCGGCTGGTTCTGCCGGAACAGTTGGTTCTGCCGGAACAGTTGGTTCTACCGGAACATTCGGTTCTTCATCCCTCTCCGGTGTTTCCTGAATTGTATCTGCCGGGTTATCCTGAATGATGTCTGAAATGATCCCGGATGTTATACCTTCTCCTTTGCCCTCAGTCCCGTTCGTCCCGGTATCTGGCATCATCTTTGCAGTATGCTCCTTTTCCACTCTTTCTGCTATCTTTTCTTTCAGCATCCCTGCAGTCTGTATCTGTCCCGGCGGTTCTTTCAAGACATCAAGAGATAACGGCGGAATTTCCACTGTTTCATCTGCAGACTCCGCCACGGCAGGTACAAATCTTTCCTTCATAAAGTCCGGATCAGCCCCCGCCAGAAGCGCTGCGCTTAGCGGAATCTCTGTCAAAGAATCCGAAAATCCGAACGACGCTTCATTCCATGTAGTTTCAGGATCAGCAGAACTTTCCGCCTCCATCAGCCCTGCATCCTGGCTGCTCCAAGATACAGGCTGTTCACTCATCACCCACACCGCTGCCGTGCTGGTTATAAGGAGCACAAACAGAGTACTTATGACTCTGTATATGCATTTTGCCATCCGCCTGTCTGCATAAAGTACCACACACCATTCCATTTTTCTCCCGTCCTTTCATCACCACAACAGTCCGATGGAAATTCCTTCCATTCGTCATATCATAAGATACGGTATCACAGAAAAAGGAATGTCGCAATCCCCCGCAACATTCCTTTGCGCTGTGCCTTTTCCGGCGGTTTGTACTCTTATTCCGGGAAGCTGGCTTAGACGTTAATCTCAGCAGACATTCCAAGAACTTCTTTGTTTTCTTCCAGGAGAGGATTGATCACATTTTTCAGATATGCCTCCACCTGCTCCTTTGCTCGTCCAACATATTTCCCCGGGTTCATAGTCTTCTTAAGATCACCAAGGCTTAAGTTAAATGCCGGATCTGCCGCTATGAGTTCGAGCAGATTATTATCCAGTCCTTTCTCTTTTACATTTTTCCCTGCTTCCATAGAAAGCTCGCGGATACGCTCATGCAGTTCCTGGCGGTCTCCGCCTGCCTTCACCGCATCCATCATGATATTCTCCGTCGCCATGAAGGGAAGTTCGGACATCAGACGTTTCTCTATAACTTTCGGATATACGACAAGTCCGTCGACCACGTTAAGGCACAGGTCAAGTATGCCGTCAACTGCTAGAAATCCTTCCGGCACGCTCAGCCTTTTGTTTGCCGAATCGTCAAGTGTTCGCTCAAACCACTGGGCTGCGGATGTGACTGCCGGGTTCAGCGCGTCGATCATCACATAGCGCGACAGTGATGCGATTCTCTCGCTCCTCATCGGATTTCTCTTATATGCCATGGCTGAAGAGCCGATCTGCGTCTTCTCGAAAGGCTCCTCGATCTCCTTTAAATGCTGGAGCAGGCGGATATCATTTGAAAACTTGTGCGCACTCGCCGCGATTCCTGCCAGAATGTTCAGGACACGCGTATCCACTTTTCTCGAATAGGTCTGTCCCGATACAGGGTAACATGCCTTGAATCCCATCTTTTGGGCGATCATTGGATCAATCTTGTCTATCTTCTCCTGGTCTCCGTCAAAAAGCTCGAGAAAACTTGCCTGAGTTCCTGTTGTCCCTTTGGAGCCAAGCAGTTTCAGGCTGCCGAGAACATAGTCAAGATCCTCAAGATCCATCTCAAACTCCTGCATCCACAGAGTTGCTCTCTTTCCCACAGTAGTAGGCTGTGCCGGCTGAAAATGCGTGAAAGCAAGTGTCGGCTGGCTTTTCTGCGCTTCCGCAAATTTTGCAAGTTCTGCGATCACATTGATAAGTTTCTTTCTCACCAGCTTAAGCGCTTCAGACATGATGATGATATCTGTATTGTCGCCCACATAACAGGAAGTCGCGCCAAGATGAATAATTCCCTTTGCTTTCGGGCACTGTACGCCGTAAGCATAAACGTGTGACATAACGTCGTGGCGGACGGCTTTCTCCCTCTCTCTGGCCACATCATAATTGATGTCATCTGCGTGGGCTTTGAGTTCTTCGATCTGCTCGTCCGTAATTCCAAGTCCCAGCTCTTTCTCTGTCTCGGCCAGAGCGATCCAGAGCCTTCTCCATGTGCGGAACTTCTTGTCCGGTGAAAAGATGTACTGCATCTCTTTACTTGCATATCGCTCAGAAAGCGGGCTTACATAACGGTCATTTGACATAATCCTATCTCCTTTATATTTTATTGATATTTCTGATAACCTCAGCTGTGAAACGGTTCCGGGCGCTAAGCACATCACTCGAAAGCCCGGCTGATGTCTCTGTCCGGGACCTCCATCGGATAGTTCCCGGTGAAACAGGCGTCGCAGTATCGTAAATCTCCTACCATATCTCTGAGCTTTCCGATCTCCATATAGCCAAGGGAATCTGCTCCGATCATTTGCCGGATCTGCTCCGGAGTGTGGGAATGTGCGATAAGCTGGTCATTCGAGGGCACATCTGTCCCGAAATAGCAGGGATACAGAAACGGCGGCGAACTGATCCGCACATGCACTTCAGCGGCGCCTGCCCCTTTCAGCATTCTGATGATGTTCGCACAGGTTGTTCCTCTCACAATGGAATCATCCACCATGACAATCCGTTTTCCCCTTACTGCTTCCGGAATCACGTTCAGTTTTATCTTAACACTGGATTCCCGGTCGCTCTGCTTTGGCTTAATGAACGTCCGCCCCACATAACTGTTCTTATGAAATGCCATGCCGCAGGGGATGCCTGAGTACTCCGAGTATCCCTTTGCCGCAACCAGACCGGAGTCCGGTACGCCGACAACCAGATCAGCCTCAGCCGGGTAGGACTGCGCCAGAGCCTTTCCCGCAAGTATCCTTGCATGGTACACACTCACACCATCGAGCATACTGTCGGTCCGGGCAAAATAAATATACTCAAAGATGCATCTCGCCTGTTTTTCCGCCGGCACTGCCATGCTCAGATCCGATGCGATCCCGTCTTTCGTGATTGTGACAATCTCGCCGGGCTGCACATCCCTCACAAACTCTGCGTCCACCGCTGCAATCGCACAGCTCTCGGAAGCGAGAAAATACGTGCCGCCCCTTCTGCCGATACACAGCGGCCTGAGTCCGAACGGGTCACGTGCGCCGATCATTTTTCTTGGACTGCTCACAACGAGCGCATAGGCGCCTTTTATCTTATGCATGGCCCGTTTTACCGCCTCTTCGGCTGTCTTTGTATTAAGCCGCTCCCTCGCAACATGGTAGGCGATCACCTCAGAGTCTATCGTCGTCTGAAAAATGGCGCCGGTATATTCAAGTTCTCTCCTGAGTTCTACGGCGTTCACAAGATTTCCGTTGTGCGCGATCGCAAGCGTCCCTTTCACATAATTTATCACAAGAGGCTGCGCGTTCTCCACTCTTGTACCGCCTGCCGTAGAATACCTGACGTGTCCTACGCCGAGATTGCCTCTCAGCTCAGACAGTGCCTCCTCGTCAAACACGTCGTTTACATGTCCGAGCCCTTTCTTAGAAAGGACCTTTCTCTTTCCGTTCGTGTCCGTCACTGCTATGCCGCAGCTCTCCTGCCCTCTGTGCTGCAGCGCGAACAGACCGTAATAGATGGACGAAGCCACATCATGCCCGTCCATATCATATGCTCCAAAGACTCCACATTCCTCGCCAATGCCTGTGGAGACTCTGCTGTATTCTGACATAAATCCCGCTCCTTGCTGTTCTGCTCCCCGCCGCCCAAAGAGGATCAGCCCTTTGTAAAGCGCGACAGGAACTGTCTCGTCCTTTCTTCTTTCGGGTTCCCGATTACTTCCCCTGGCGTGCCCTGTTCCAGTATGCAGCCGTCATCCATAAAGATAACCTGGTTCGACACATCCCGGGCGAACGCCATCTCATGGGTAACGATAATCATGGTTGTCTCCTGATCTGCAAGTCCCTGGATGACTTTCAGCACTTCGCCTGTCAGTTCCGGATCAAGAGCCGACGTTGGTTCGTCAAAACAGAGGATATCCGGACGCAGGGCCAGCGCTCTGGCAATTGCCACTCTCTGACACTGTCCGCCCGAAAGCTGGTGAGGATAATTATTCATCCTGTCCGAGAGCCCCATCTGATCCAGCAGCTCTTTTGCTTCCCGCTCAATCTGCTCGTTGATCTCTCTTTTCTTCGACTTGTAATCCGGACGTTCTTTCTCCAGAAGCTCTTTTGCAAGCATTACATTGTCAAGAGCCGTATACTGGGGGAACAGATTGAACGACTGGAACACCAGTCCAAAATGAAGCCGTCTTCTCCGTATCTCCGACTCCTGGGTTGTCACAGGATCACCTGAGTCAAACAGCATCTGTCCATTTACGCGGATCACCCCGCTGTCCGGGCGCTCCAGAAAGTTCAGGCACCGCAGCAGAGTCGTCTTACCGCTTCCCGACGAACCGATAATGGAAAGTACGTTTCCCTTTTCCAGCGAAAAACTGATATCTCCCAGCACCTCCGTACGGTCGAATTTTTTACTCAAGTGTTCTACTTCAAGAATCGCCATTCTCTATCCCTCCTACCTGAAATAATCCAGTTTCTTTTCAAGACGTCCCAAAAGGACAGTCAGGATTCCGCTGAAAATCAGATAGTAGACAGCGGTAAAGAACAGGGGCCAGATCGCGCCGGCAATTCCCTGGGAGCCCTTCAGGAAAGACTGGCCTGCCCAGATGATCTCCTGAAGCGCAATGATTCGTGCAAGCGAAGTGTCCTTTACAAGAGTGATAATCTCATTAGACATGGGCGGCACGATGCGCTTTATCATCTGAAGCAGCGTGATCTTGAAGAAGATCTGTCTTCTCGTCATGCCAAGGACCAGACCTGCTTCCTCCTGTCCCCTTGGCACACCCTGGATACCGCCCCGGTAAATCTCTGAGAAATAGCAGGCATAGTTAAAGATAAAGGCAAAAGACGCAGCCATAAATCTGCCGCTCTCACTCCCGCCCCATATATTATTGCCAAGAACAATGCCCGGGAAATAAAAAATAATCAGAAGCTGGATCATCAGGGGAGTTCCCCTGATGATCCATACAATGATCTTTGTGAAATAACTCAATGGCCTGAACCGGGACATCGAACCAAACGATATGATCAGTCCAAGCGGTATTGCCCCGAGCAGCGTCACGAAAAACAGTTTCAGCGTCTGAAGAAACCCTGTATTCAGTGCCTGGAAAACAATAGGAAACTGCTCTGCAATCTCTGAAAAATTTATAAACTCCATGTTGCAACCTCTGTATCTTTTTATCTACTGTTCGATCAGCGCCGCCTGCACCCCGTAGGTCTCTGCATGCTCCTGCATCGTGCCGTCCTCGTAACACTGCGCAAAAAATGTGTTAAGTTCCTCCGCGAGATCTGAACCTTTGCGGAATCCCACGCCGTATTCCTCGCTGTTCAGGCTCACTGTGTAAGTAAGATCGGCGTAACCGGTTCCCTCACCGATCATAGCAGCCGCCATGAGCAGATCGATCACCGCTGCATCCGAAGTGCCGGCATCCACTTCCATAAGAGCGTCAGCCTGCGCTGTCACCGGAGTATAGTCAAGCCCCAATGCGCTGACTTCCTCTTCTCCCGCGCTGCCTGCCTCAACTGCGAAACTCAGATCAGACAGACTGTCCGTATCCTGATACTGGTCTGCCGCATCGGTGGGTACTACAACCACCTGCGCATTCTGCAGATATGCGTCCGTACACTCCATGGAACTTGTCACTTCCTCAGTCAGCGTCATCCCATTCCACACGCAGTCGATTGTATTGCTGTCAAGCTCGAGAATTTTATTGTCCCAGTCGATCTCCACAAACTCCACTTCAACGCCGAGACTCTCACCGAAAGCTCTTGCCATATCTGCATCAAAGCCGATCCATTCACCGCTCTCATCCTGGTAATCCATCGGCTCAAAATTTGTGATTCCCACAACAAGCGTTCCTTTCTCCTTGACATATTCCATGTCGCTCTGCTGATCCGTATCCGAACCCGAACCGCAGCCTGCCAGCAGAGAGACAGCCATTCCCGCACAGAGCAGCACACTTAAAACTTTTTTCTTCATAATTACCTCCATCGCCGGATATCCGGTTTCACTTTTTTTCTCTACCAATGAGTCACTGTACCACGGTAAAGTTACGGTAGTATTCTATCACACGGATATCTCTCTGTCAAACAGAAAAGAGGCCCTCACGAATGACTGCGCCTGTGCTGGCGTTTCCACTGTTCAAGGTATTCCGGATCCGTCTCATCCGGCAGATGTTTCCGGATCTCATCAATCTCATGGCGCATCTGGGCATTCACTTCCATAAACTCGTCCTGTTTCGTGATCAGGATATGATATTCCTCAAGGGACATATATTTGTAAGACGCATAGAGATACGGTTTGATAAACGTCTTGTCCTGGCAGATCTGATAGGCCCTGTCATACATGCGCGCGGACTCCTGATACAGGAAGAGCCTCCCGTAGGCAGCTCCAAGTCCCGCGTAGATCCTGCCGTAGAACTTCTCATCCACTGTCTCGTCTTTCTCCTCGTTCAGGATCGCCTGATACACGATGATGGCCTCTTCTACTTCGCCGCTCTCCAGAAGATTGTCTCCTTTAAATTTCTGACGCTCGATGTCTTTCTGGTTCTTCAGGTGCTCGAGCACATTCTGGATACGGATCATCTCAGGTTCGCGGTATATCTTCGATGTCTTGAGAATGGTCAGGACGAATTTCTCCACGGATCCCCTCAGTCTCAGCACATCCCGGAGATCAGAAGCCAGCCCCTCCATCCCCAGTTCCTCGCCAATCCAGCTGCAGAGTTGTTCGTTCATGATCGTATAATCGATCAGATAGAGATTGTTGCACAGATAGTAGCACAGCTCCTCGATCGTAAATATACGGCAGTGTATGCGGGTAATCTCATAAGGCTGTGCCGCATGTCTGTCATGACAAAGAATTAAACTTCCCATCGTTGCCTCCTAAATGTATCGTCTTCTCAGCATAAAAATCTGTCACCGGGAAGAAATCGCCAAATCCGGCGTCACGAACCGTTATCCTGCAGGTCTTCTCGTCAAGGAACAAAGTCTCGATCTGCAGTCTCATGGAATATTCCGTCCGCTTCACAAGTTTGTCGAGCGGTATCTTTTCTGTTTTCACGTCTCCCTGGATCAATGATTCAATATGGAACTCTATCTCGTCAACATCCTCGCAGAGCACTTCCCACTGATTGTTAGACTCATACCAGTGAGCTCCCCAGGAAACAATCGGGTACCACATCTCCTGCCCCTCCACACGCATGTTCACAGTGATCTGGTCCGTCAGCTTGTCTTCTGAGAGATACACCGGGTTCTCGATATGCGTGAAAAGTTTCCGGTAAGCGGTGTAACATGCCCCCTTGCTGTACAGATTGTTGCCAATGAACGCACGGCGTCCGTTGCACAGAACGCGCAGCGCCTTTGGATACCAGTTGTTCTCAAACCCCTCTCCGGTCAGAAACACCGAAGATACAATACGCTTGTCAAACACGCTCTCTATGAATCTGCAGAACATAGCGTCAGCCTCTTTCGCTTTATCCTCATTGAGTACAGGATAGACCATCGCCAGCTCTTTCATATGTGCGCTCGCCACCTCGTCCACTGTCACGAACGTCGTCTTTCCGCCGCCAAGCCCGGGACGGAGCCGGCGCAGCATATACGCCTTGATCTCGTTCCTGTCGCAGCAGAAAAGGGCTGCGTCATACTGCCACAGTTCCTTCGGCTGATAAAAAAGATAGTTGCAGAAACTTTCTTTGTAATCCTGAATAAAAATATGTCTCTTGTCAATATTCATCCGCACGGCAATCCCCCGCAGCAGCTGTGCGAGTTCCTCGGTCAGAGCCGGGACCGTGAACACGATGCCTTCGATCTCAGGGAAAGGCTGCAGCGTCATCTGGATGAACTGGGACAAAAGCCAGACCGCATCGTAGGTCTCTTCGCCAAATTCGATCTGTGCGCCTTTGAGGCTCTTGCTCAGAAGCCTTGTGACAGTAAAACCTTCTTTTATAGAGACAAGGCGTTTGGCTTCTTTGCCGTAAGCCCATGTATCGCGCAGCTTTCCGATGATGAGCGGGATCTGGTAATTATCCGCATCTACTTCAAGTGTGTCCGGCTCCAGCTCCTGCTCGTTATAAAAACTGATCTGGCACATTTTCTCATTTATTTCATATCCAATGATACTGCCCTGTCCCATTTAAAAGACAACCTCCTTATTCCTGTACGAAAATGCGGGCAGCGACCTCACTCTCAAGCGCAAACGCCTGCATCTTCTTTTTCCGCTCTTTCTCACTGCTCTCTGTCAGTATATCGTTCAGACGGCCATATCTCCCCTGCTCTCCGGGACTTACTTCCCGCATGCACGTCTCTTTGTCACTGCGGTAGGAATTGCCGTCTATCGTCTCCTTAAAGTAATATTTCAGTTTCTCTTTCGCAAACAGTACAAACTTCTTCACATAGAGATTTTCATACATCGGCGTGAGGACCTCTGTCGAGTAATCCGCCTGTTCGCGGCCGCCTTTCTCGAGCTGGTAGTAGAGCATGACCCGGCTCCCTTTCTGGCCTTTATACTCGATCAGAGTCTTGTCCCAGAGCTGAAGCTCGATCAGCCATTCTTTCTCATAAGAGAGAAAGAATGGGAAATAAATCTGCCTGCCGCACAGTTCCTGCAAAAATTTCTTCAAAGTTCTGCGGACCTGGGAATTGTACTCTCTGGCAGAATAATATTTGAGCACGGCAATCTTGCAGATGTCGCTCATATCCTCTCCTTTTTCGTACTCCCGGCAGATAATATCGATGACGCTGCGCCCGATCTTGCGTTCCTCCACGACGTATTCTCTGGACACGTAGGTCAGGTACGCCTGCTGCAGGCGGAAATACGCCCCTTCCGCATAGTACTGCTCAAATATCTGCGCCTCCTGGAAGAGTTCCTCTGAGAACAGCATCTGCGTCAGGATACGCTCCGCGAGCTTATGTGTATGAACCTCATAATCACGTGCCTCTCTCCAGAGCATTTTCATATCAGACGTTGCGCCGCAGTAATAATTGGCAAGATACGTCAGTATCACTTTATCGTACTGCTGCTTTTTGAACAGTTCAAAGCACACATAGGTAAGGAAATCGTCATTCTCATAATTGTTCTCCCGAATCGTCCTGCTGCACAGTCCGAAGATCTCTGACTCCGCGTAATTCTCAAGCCCGTTTTCCCGCACTGTTTCCAGAGTAAGTTCCTGCTTCTGCTCCTCCGCCCTGTTCCGCCTGAGCCCGTTTATGTATTTCCTGCACATATCCATATAACGCAGCTCATAGAAGAGCCTCTTGCTCTCATAAGGAATTGAATCCGTATAATGCCTGCCGTCCTTTGCCTCCCATACGAGCCTGTCCGTCTTGGAATAGAGGAACACCCTGGCGCCATTGTCCGTATAAGGGGCTTTCTGAGTGATCGTACCATCGTCAGCGATCACATGGATATATTTCATATTCGGAACTTTCGTCGTGATCCAGTATGCATGGCACACATCGTACAGCGCCTTTACGCGGTCCGGATTCATGGAAGACTCCACGACAAATCTCTTATATATAATCCTGAGCTGCTCGTCTACATTTCTCCGGTCGAGCTGATTCCATGCAAAAGCCTCCATCTCATCTCTGTAATGGGCATAAATCTCGCTGGATTCATCTTCATAAGTAATCAGGTTGGCATACAAAAATGCACACTTATGGTAGTCAAGACTGTTTCCGTGCATAAAATAAAGATAGACAGACCTTGGCAGCGCTTTGTGGAATCTCTCCGGCATGACGGAGGCCATATAATATTCATAGAGCTGCGCGATCTTAAGCTCATTTTCCACAGCCTTTTCAAACCATTTAAAATAGCAGCTGTCCATGCAGTTTCCCTTGATCAGAAGCGTGCAGACTGCGGTCAGGATCATGGATTCATGATACATGTCATATGCCCGCACAAGCACATCAAAAAGATGAACGTCAAAGACTTTCATCTGACTTGCCAGATTCGCGGTATATAACGCCAGTTCTCTTGTCATGAGTTTATATTTCACGGCAAACAAAAGGACCTGCACCTCAAACCCGCCGAGCTTCTTAAGGGAAGAACTTCTGTCCCGGAAACACCGGAAAGCCTGAAGATAAAACCAGATGCTGTGCGACCGCCCTTCCTGAAACTGGTTTTCCAGAGCCCTCAGCCTCTCACTGTATATCTTGTATTCAGAATCCACCTCAACGAGCATGCAGAGTATCTTCCAACTGTCCGGATGTTTCATAAAGGTACGAGAAAGTTCTTCAGCCACTTTTCTCTGGCCGATCGTATCATTTGAGAGAAGCGTTGTCAGATACAGATAGTAAGCGCTCATCTCTACGTCTTTTCCGATGGCAAACCGGTTGTAATTATAGGATTCCAGCAGCCATTTCGCATCATCCATCCGGCCGCCGATCAGACAGATATGTGCGTGGACAAGGAGATACGCCTCGTTCTTTTCATCCATCTCCCGAAGATGGCTGATTCTGCGGATTGCTTCTGTCACCCACTCATCAAGCTGCATCCTGCCGCTCTCATATTTCAGATAATTGCGCAGTATTCCGGCGAACTCTCTGTCGTTCGCCCTGCGGTCCTCATCCCTGTCAACGTCTTTCTCGACAACAATCTCATATGCCAGCGTCTCATAAGGAGACACCAGAATGATCCGCCCGTAGTTGCTTCCTTTATGAAGTCTCTCCGTATCCAGGAAGTATTCAAGCCGGCAGGAGTTTCCGATAAACTCCTCCGTGGTAATCCTCGTGTGGTCGACCTTCAGGAAATCTCCCTCTGTCTTCACGTCGATCTCCAGATATCCCCACGTATTCTTCTTGATTGTAAACGTTTCCTTGCGCGGCTCGTTCAGTGACATGAACGCGCGGCTCTCCTCCTCAAGAGTCAGGAATATCTTTTCTTTCTGTTTGCAGCCGACAAGAAATTCCTCCAGAGCCTGCTGGTCCAGTTCCCAGCGGCGCATATTATCATAGAGCGCCTGTATCCTCTTGTCTTCATATTTTAATATCTCGTAGAAATCTCTGGAACGGAACAGTTTGACCGCCTCGGCCGAATCTCTGAAAGAGAGCTTCTTGAAATCGTCCAGACTCTGGACTTTCCCGTACCTGGTCATCACATAAGGTTTCTCGATGATCGCTGTAAACGCCACATCGTACTCTCCGCCGTTGCAGACAATCGTAAACTTCCCGTGCTCTACGTGTCCCGGCACCAGCCCGGTGCCGTCATATGTATAATAGATGTTGACCGGATTGGCATCAAATCCCTGTTCATCGCATTGTACCCGATATGAAGAGGGATATACCAGTCCCCGGATCGTCCCTTCTCCCTGATTCTGGAGTGAGAAACTCCCCCTGTATTTTTCCCCCTCACCCACTCGCATAATGATGCACGTCTCCGGAAAGATGATCTCCGGCTGTGAAATATGGAAATCGCCCTTGGCAAATCGTTTGATTTTTGTCTTCAAATCAGTCACCTACTCACAATTCTTCTTCTGCCCGGAAGGCAAAAGTCCGCTACTTTGAATTATAGCATTGTTGTATGGTAACATGCAATGGCGGATTCAAAGAATTTCGCCATAAATGTATACATGTATTCACTTGTAGATTTCTAAAGATTTCCAAAAGATTATATATATGTGTTGATTTTATATATTATACTATATATAATATAAATAAATTACATATATATTTATTTTATAAAAGAAAGGAGTTAAGCTATGACGACCTTTACGCCAAATGCTCCTATGCTGGACTTTCTTGTTCTATCTGTCATCGCGGAAGGAGACGCTTACGGCTATCAGATCAGCCAGATCATAAAACGTGCGGCGAACACAAAAGACTCTGCTCTGTATCCCGTTCTGAAGCGCCTCCAGGAAAATTCTTATGTGGCGGTCTATGACGAACAGTATCAGGGACGCAACCGGAGATATTACAAGATAACTCCTGCCGGCGCAGAAAGGCAGGCGGAGCTGCTCAATGAATGGGAAACTTACAAATTCATTATTGACGATATTGTAAAAGGGGGAAACTCATATGACAAAGAGTGAATACATGAAAATACTGTCTCACAGGCTCAGACGGCTGCCAAAAGAAGACTACTACAGAGCGATCGAGTATTTTGAAGAATATTTTGCAGAAGCCGGGCCGGAACATGAAGAAGAGGCCATACAGGACCTGGGAAATCCGGAAGAAGCCGCAAATGCGCTCATTGTTGATTTCGCAGCACAGAGCGTAGAAGAGCCGCCCAAATCCGTTAAAAAAGGGCTTTCCGCCGTATGGATCGCTGTCCTTGCTGTATTTGCCGCCCCAGTCGCACTTCCGGTTGCGGTGGGGCTGGTCATGGTAGCCGGTATGCTGCTTGTCTGCATCGGCATTGTGCTCTTCTGCGTTGTAGTGACTGCTGTCTCCACTGTTGCGGGCGGCATAATAAGTATATTTGGCGGCATCGTCCTTTTGTTCCAGTCTCCCGGAGACGGACTGTGCAATCTGGGGCTGGGGCTTTTCTTTACAGGAGCCGGGCTTCTGTTCACATACGGCTCCATACTTTTATTTAAATGGTTTATCAAAAAAACCGCATCTTCTCTTGGAAAAATGATAAAAAGGAGGACACAGAAATGAAACCGGTCACAAAAAAGATACTTCTCATATCCGGCTGCTGTATGGGGGCAGGTCTGCTGCTCACAGGAGCAGGCATCGTATCCGGCGGCTGGCCTGGATTTGCGATAACGCAAAACGGCATCCAGTCATCTGCCTCGCAGAGCGAACCTTATGTCCTTGAAAAGACGATACTTGAAAACTTCTCAGGCATCAATCTCCGGATAGATGATGAAGCTGACATTGAGCTCCTCGTATCTGACAATGACAATTTCTATCTTGAGTACACCTTGTATGGAAACTCCGGCGAACCGGAATATGAAATCGATAACGGCACTCTGAACTTTCATTATGCCCCGGGTGAAGACACCGGCATCAGTCTCTTTGGCCCCGGCACGTACGGAAGGGGCACTTCCCCTGTGGTACGCCTCTATATCCCCGAAAGCATACAGATGTCCGGCGTGGATATTTTCAGCGGCTACGGCGATCTCACGATTTTGGGGCTCAATGCCGGGCAGGCGGATATCCGTCTCGATTACGGAGATCTTTATATCGAAAACGTCTCCCTGGACTCCGGAACTTTTGATCTTTCAGCCGGAGATCTGGAGTTTTCCGATTCCGCCGTCAAAACACTGACTCTGATGAATGAATACGGAGACTGCAGCCTGAAGGGCATGCATGTAGAGAGCGCAGACCTTACGCTAGAAGCCGGCGACCTTGTATTCGATGCAGACGGCCTGAAGACACTGACCGGCTATAGTGATTACGGTGATACTTCCCTCACACTTTACGGATCTGTTGAGGACTATTCCTTTTCTCTCTCCACAGAATATGGCGAGATCTCTGTGCCGGAGACATCTCCCGGAAGGCTGGTATCCGGCGATTCCCTGGAGATGACTTATGACTATCAGAGCGATGGGAATAAAAAGGTAGAATTCAGCGCGTCAAGCGGAGATATAGAGGTGGATCTGAACTAGAACTTCTGGTCCCCCGACAATGGTCTTTCAATCATATGGCGCGGTGCCGAAAGCACCGCGCCATAATTTAAGTAAAATTGCAGGACAGAAAAATCTCCGTTGGTTTTTCAGTCTCTGAGCAGATGATCGATCAGGCGGTATCCTTCCTCCACGAAGACCCCTGTCTCTTTTCCGGTCTTCTCACAGTAGCTGGTTTTTCCCGCCTGTTTTTTTGTACTGTCATACAGCATATATGGAACCGGTTCCGAAGTATGGGTTCGGACGCGCACCGGAGTCGGATGATCCGGCATGACAAGCATCCTGAAATCAGTTCCTGAGTCCCGCAGCGCCTCTGCGACAGAACCAATCACCTGTCCGTCGATATACTCAATAGCTCTTATCTTATCTTTTAGACTTCCCTGATGTCCCATCTCATCGGGTGCCTCGATATGAACATAGACATAGTCATATCCGTCTTCTGTGAGCGCCTTTACCGCAGCGCCGGCTTTTCCCGCATAATTCGTGTGCAGCCCGCCATTAGCGCCGTCCACGATAATATTGTCCATCCCGGCTCCCACAGCGATCCCTTTCAGCAGATCCACGGCTGAGATCACAGCGCCTCTTACTTGATTCTTCTCCTCAAAGGAAGTAAGGCACGGGCGTGTCCCGGCTCCCCAGAACCAGGCGGAATTGGCCGGATTTTTCCCCTCTGCACGCCGCTTTACATTGACCGGATGGTCCTTTAGTATTTCATAGCTCCTTACCATCATATCCCGCAGCACAGGATCTGATGGAAGATATTCCCCGATTCTCTTTGTCAGGATATCGTGAGGGGCTGTCAGCTCAGCCGTCCTGCCATCTTTCTGAATCAGGAGGTGGCGGTAGCTCGTTCCCACATAGAACGTATACCCGTCCGCATAGCACGGACGTACAGACGCCTCGCCGCCTGAGAACTCTTCTTTCAGAGCCCGGATGAGTTCTGAGGCTTCTTCCGTGCCTATCTCGCCGGAACTGTGATCCAGAATCCTGCGGTCTTCGTATCTTTCTTCATCTTCGGAAAGAGTGACCAGATTACACCGGAAAGACACGTCCGTCTCCCCCATCTGTGCCCCGATGCTCAGCGCTTCCAGCGGGGAACGCCCGGAATAATAACGCTTCGGATCATACCCGATCACCGACAGATTCGCAGTATCGCTCCCGGGAGCCATCCCCTCCGGCACTGTTCGCACCATGCCGATCTCGGAAGATTCGGCAAGTTTATCCATGTTCGGTGTGCGTGCAGCTTCAAGAGGAGTCTTTCCGCCAAGGTCCGCGGCCGCTTCGTCCGCCATCCCGTCACACAAGATCACGATATATTTCATCTTTTCCTCCTATCAGCCCCTGAGCCTCTCGCTTTCGGTATTCTAGCCTTCAACATTCTGGTCTTCGATACGGATCATGTGGAGCACGCCCTCGATCTGTGATGATTTTCTGATATAATCACCCTCGCTCATCGCTTCTGTCACGATACCGAACTCATCTTTCAGGCCGTCCACAGTAATTGTCCGGACAGGGCCAAACACTTTCTCCACTTCTTCAAGGCGCTCCTCTGCGCTGCCGCTTATACGGACAAAGAACTGCTTGCGCGTATCCTCAATCGGCATGAGAGTGAGCTTCTCATTCTTCCACATCGTCATGATATTTCTGTGGAGATGTTTTGCCTCATCTACCACATCTGCCACGACTGCGCTGGCTGTCGGCAGTTTCCCTGCCCCGCTGCCGTAGAACATAGCGTCTCCGAGCATATTTCCATGTACAAATACCGCATTAAACACATCGTCCACGCTGTAGAGCGGATGTTCTTTGTTCAGCAGCACAGGAGCAACGATCGCGTGAAGATGGTCGCCATGGCGCTTGCTTGACGCGATAAGCTTGATGGTCATGCCAAGTTTCTTTGCATAGAGCATATCTGCCTTTGTGATTTTTGTGATACCCTCTGTATAGATATCTTCAAAATCCACCTGCTGACCTGATATGAGCGAGGAGAGGATTGCAATCTTGCGGCAGGCATCGTATCCTTCCACATCCGCTTCCGGATTGCGCTCTGCATACCCGTTGTCCTGCGCTTCTTTTAACACATCTGCGTAGTCTGCCCCTTCATAGAACATCTTGCTGAGCATGTAGTTTGTCGTACCATTCAAGATACCCGTGATTTCTTCAATCTTATCCGCTGTCAGACAGGAGTTCAGGGCGCGGATGATAGGGATGCCGCCTCCTACGCTTGCCTCGAACAGGAAATTGATTTCTCTGTCACGGGCGATGGAGAGGAGTTCAGCGCCGTGCTTTGCGACAAGCGCCTTGTTGGATGTCACAACGCTCTTTCCTGCTTCCAGACAGCGCTTTACAAAAGTGTACGCCGGCTCGATGCCGCCCATCACTTCTACCACGATGCGGACATCGGGGTCCTGAATGATTACATCAACATCGTGAACGATCTTTTCCTGGACCGGATCTCCGGGAAAATCTCTGAGATCAAGCACGTACTTGATATTGATCTCATCTGCCGCGCGCTGGTTGATGATATCGCTGTTTGTATTGATGACTTCCACTACTCCGGAACCTACGGTGCCGTATCCCATTACTGCTATATTTACCATCATTTTCTCCTTTTTTGTACATCTTTTTCTGTGATTTTTGATCGTGCGCCCATCATTCCTGCTGTTCAGCCGGTGAATCTGTGTCCGCGCTCAGATACGCATTGATAAACGGATCAATATTACCGTCCATCACACCGTTCACATTGCTGACCTCAGTATTAGTGCGGTGGTCTTTCACAAGTGTATACGGCTGCATGACATAAGAGCGGATCTGGTTTCCAAAGTTGATATCCCGGACTTCCCCTCTGATATCAGACATCTTCTCCGCCTGCTCCTGCTGCTTCATCAGATACAGCTTGGACTTGAGCATCTGCATCGCCTTATCTTTGTTCATATGCTGAGAGCGCTCATTCTGGCACTGCACTACAATCCCCGTCGGAAGATGCGTAATCCTGACAGCAGACGATGTCTTGTTGATATGCTGCCCGCCTGCTCCGCTGGAGCGGTACGTGTCGATCTTCAGATCGTCGTCATTAATTTCAATGTCGATGTCTTCTTCGATATCCGGAATCACGTCACATGAGGCAAAGGACGTCTGTCTCTTGCCTGCCGCATTGAAAGGCGAAATTCTCACGAGACGGTGGACACCCCTTTCGGAGCGGAGATAACCATATGCGTTTTCGCCTTTCACCTCGAACGTGACGCCTTTGATTCCGGCCACATCTCCTTCGAGGAAATCCAGTTCCTCCACATCGTAGCCTTTCTTTTCCGCCCACCGCGTGTACATGCGGTACAGCATGCCGGCCCAGTCGCAGGACTCCGTCCCGCCTGCTCCTGCATGGAGCGTCACGATCGCGTTATCCCTGTCGTACGGACCGGTCAGCAAAGTGCTGATGCGAAGCTCCTCAAACGTCTCTTCAAACGTCTTCAGCTCTTCTTCGATCTCCTGCGTCGTATCCTCGTCCGGCTCTTCCTCGCTCATCTCGATAAGCAGCTTCATATCCTCGTAATCTGCGAAAAGCTTCTCGATCTGTTTTACAGAGTCCTGGAGACCTTTTAATTCTTTCATGACCTGCTGGGAATTGTCGGGATCATCCCAGAATCCCGGTTCCTCAAGCCTTTTCTGTAATTCTTCTACTCTGAGTTTCTTTGACGCCAGGTCAAAGTGAATCCCTCAGATCTTTCAGCGGTTCTTCATACGCAGTCAGTCTTGACTTTAATTCATCTAATAAAACCACCTTATTCACCTCTTTCTTTTTTTGTTTATCACTTACGCCTGTTTCCGGCCGCAGCACTGTTTGTATTTCTTGCCGCTGCCGCACGGACACGGATCATTCGGATATACTTTCTTCTCAGCCCGTTTCTTCGGTGCGCGCGCTGATGTATCGTCCTTGTTCGTACCCGTCACTTTAGCCACCTCTTCACGCTCGACTTTCTGCTCGACACGGATATTGAACAGCGAACGGATGGTTGTCTCGGCGATCATATTTGTCATATCACCGAACATGTTATATCCCGTCATCTTATACTCTACAAGCGGATCTCTCTGCCCGTAAGCCTGCAGCCCGATCCCCTGCCGGAGCTGATCCATATCGTCAATATGATCCATCCACCTTGCGTCGATGACTTTCAGGAGCACGACGCGCTCGATCTCACGGAGCTGTTCCGCCTCGGGGAACTCTGCCTCTTTGGTCTCATAAGCCTTGACAGCGCGCTCCTTTAAGAGATGTTTAAATTCTTTCTGCCGCATGCCTTGGCACTCTTTTGTCCCCGGAAGCTCCATCTGCGGAATCACATTGTGGAGGTTCACATCAAGTCCTTTGATATCCCAGTCTTCCGGGTCTGCTTCCGGCGATGCGAAACGGTCTGTGATATTCTCCACATATTCCGTTATCATATTGTAGATCGTATCTCTCATGCTCTCTCCGTCGAGCACGCGGCGTCTCTCGCTGTAGATGATCTCCCTCTGCTCGTTCATGACCTGGTCGTACTCGAGCAGGTTCTTGCGGATACCGAAATTGTTGATCTCGAGTTTCTTCTGCGCGGTCTCAATGGCGTTTGAAAGCATCTTATGCTCGATCTGCTCTCCTTCCCGGACGCCCAGGGCATTGAACACACCCATGAGACGGTCGGACCCGAACAGCCGCAGCAGATCATCCTCGAGAGAGATATAGAAACGGGACTCTCCCGGATCTCCCTGGCGTCCGCTTCGTCCGCGGAGCTGATTGTCGATTCGCCGCGATTCATGGCGTTCCGTGCCGATGATCTTAAGTCCGCCTGCTGCCCTCGCATCGTCGTCCAGCTTGATATCCGTACCACGGCCCGCCATATTTGTAGCGATGGTCACCGCTCCATGGACACCTGCATCCGCAACAATCTCGGCCTCCTGCTCGTGGTATTTCGCATTGAGCACATTGTGCCTGATTCCTTCTTTCTTCAACATTCCGCTCAGAAGCTCGGATACCTCGATGGTGATTGTACCGACAAGCACCGGCTGGCCTTTGGCATGGGCCCTTTTCACTTCTTCGACAACAGCTCTGTACTTTTCTTTCTTTGTCTTGTAGACGGCATCCTCAAGATCCACCCTCTGTACCGGAACGTTAGTCGGGATCTCGATGACGTCCATCCCGTAAATATCGCGGAACTCCTTTTCTTCCGTCAGGGCGGTACCCGTCATACCGCTCTTTTTGTCAAATTTATTAAACAGGTTCTGGAATGTAATCGTTGCCAGCGTCTTGCTCTCCCGGCGCACTTTCACATGTTCTTTCGCCTCGATTGCCTGATGGAGGCCGTCGGAATAACGGCGTCCCGGCATAATGCGTCCCGTAAATTCGTCCACGATCATGACTTCGCCGTCCTGCGTCACAACATAGTCCTGATCCTTGAACATCAGATTGTGCGCTCTGAGAGCCAGGATGATGTTGTGCTGGATCTCCAGATTTTCAGGATCCGCCAGATTCTCGATATGGAAGAACTTTTCGACTTTTTTGATGCCATCCTCTGTCAGGTTGACCGTCTTCTCTTTCTCGTTGACAATAAAATCTCCGGTCTCCTCGATATCCTCACCCATGATGGCGTTCATTTTTGTGAACTCTCCGCTGGCTTCGCCCCTCTCAAGCTGGCGGGCCAGGATGTCGCACGCCTCATACAGCTTGGTGGATTTCCCGCTCTGCCCGGAAATGATAAGAGGAGTTCTGGCCTCGTCAATAAGTACGGAGTCGACCTCATCGATGATGGCAAAATGCAGCCCTCTCTGCACAAGCTGTTCTTTGTAGATGACCATATTATCACGCAGATAGTCAAATCCCAGCTCATTGTTCGTCACATATGTGATGTCGCAGTCGTATGCCGCACGGCGCTCTTTGCTGTCCATTCCGTTTAGGACCACTCCGACTGTCAGTCCGAGGAATTCATGTACTTTTCCCATCCACTCGGCGTCACGTTTTGCCAGATAATCATTGACCGTTACGATATTGACTCCTTTTCCCGCAAGGGCGTTCAGATACGCCGGAAGCGTGGATACCAGGGTCTTTCCCTCACCGGTCTTCATCTCAGCGATCCGCCCCTGATGCAGGATAATACCGCCGATGAGCTGCACTCTGTAATGCCTCATCCCGAGAGAACGGGAGGCTGCTTCCCTTACGACCGCGTATGCCTCGGGCAGGATGTCATCCAGCGTCTCACCCTCGTCCAGCCGCTCTTTAAATTCTCTTGTCTTTCCCCTGAGTTCCTCATCAGAAAGGGCTTTCATATCAGGTTCCAGAGCCTCTATCCGGTCGACAACCGGGTAGATCCGCTTCAGCTCGTTCTCGCTGTGGGTGCCGAAAATCTTCTCTATAATACCCATATTACACAATTAACTCCTTATCAATGATCTGGCACCGGCGCATAGCTCCGATACACTTACGTTTTCCATTTTAGCACTAACTTATGGGTAATTCAACAATTTCTTCACTGTGTCATATGGGATGTCCCCGCCGAAAAGATCGAGGGCGCTCCCGATCGTGAAATCCACTCCGCCGCCGCTCAGAGTTGAAAGCCGTTCGATGTCGCCGAGGGAGCCTATCCCCCCTGCGTAGGTAACGGGAATCCCCCGCCATTTCCCGAGCATATGTACCAGTTCCTCTTCCATTCCGGAGCGCCTGCCCTCTGCGTCCACCCCGTGGATCAGAAATTCATCGCAGGACTCCGAGAGTTCTTCCAGTGTTTCCACCGTCAGTTTCAGATCCGTGAATTTCTGCCAGCGGTCCGTCACCACGTAATAATCCCTTCCGCGCCTCCTGCAGCTCAGATCGAGGACAATATGTTCCTTTCCCACTGCGGAGATCAGCCGGTCCAGATGCTTCCTGTCAAAGGCTCCGTCCCGGAATACATAGGAAGTGACGATCACATGACTTGCTCCTTCTTCCAGATATGCGGCCGCATTTTCCGCTGTAATGCCGCCGCCGATCTGCATGCCGCCGGGATACGCCCTGAGCGCGTCAAGAGCCTGGCGTCTTGTCTCCCCGTAAAATTTAGAATCCCTGTGATTCAGCATGATAATGTGGCCGCCTTTGAGTCCGTCTTCCCTGTAGAGACCGGCATAGAAGTCCGCCTCTTTCTTTGAGGCAAAATTCGTCTGCGCACTGTCTCCTTCATCCCTCAGGCTTGCCCCAACGATCTGTTTTACCTGTCCGTTATGTATGTCTATGCATGGTCTGAATCTCATACTCTTATCTCCCGTCTCATCACTACAACTGCCGCAGCACGGGGGAATCCCACGCTGCGGCAGCCGCTGTATTTTGTTGGAGTTATTTCTGTGTGTTCCTGTTTGTCCCGTTATCTTCTGTCATCTCATCTGCAGCCTGATCTATTCCGTCCGTCACATCGTCCGTAACTTTATCCACACCGTCTGTCACATCATTCACAGCGTCGTCCAGGATACCGTCCCCTTCTGTCGCGTCATTCATAGTCCGGTCATCTGTGCCTGATGTACTGGTGTTATTCCCGTTATTGTTATTCCCATTATTGTCATTCCCATTGTTGTCCGACGACGAGTTGTTGTCCGCATTGTCTGTTGTTGACTGGTCTGCGCCATTGTCGGCGTTATTTTTGCTCCCGCATGCCGTTGTTCCGAAAAGGACGGACACGCACATCAGAAGCAGAAGAAGTTTTTTCATTCTTTTCATAAGATAATCTCCCTTTCCATAAATATTATCGTACTTCTACTATCTGCACATTTTCATTATTTATGCATCAGGAGAATATTTTTTTATTTATTTTGCGCTTCTTCGGAGTTTTTCCAGAGCCCGGGCCTCTATCTGTCTGACCCGCTCCCTTGTCACTCCGAGTTTCCCGCCGATCTCTTCAAGTGTGAGAGGTCTTTCCACTCCAAGCCCGTATCTCTGGCAGATCACTTCTCTCTCCCTGTCAGTGAGCTTCTGCAGGAGTTCCTGTACTTCTTCTTTCTCACCAAGAAGTTCCACAGCCTCTTCCGGAGTCGGCTCTGACCTGTCCTCCATCATATCTCCCAGGCTGTTTTCTCCGTCGTCTCCGACCGGAGTTTCCAGAGAGACCGGACTTTGCAGATAATTGATGATGTTTTTTACGTCTTCTTCTGATTTGTCCCCCAGTTTCTCCGCGATCTCTTTTGGAGTCGCATCCCGTCCCAGCATCTGCTGGAGCTCTAAGGCCGTTTTCTGTACACGCTTCATATTCTCCGCCACATGTACCGGGATGCGGATCTCCCTCGACTGCTGGTCGATTGCCCGCTGCATGGCTTCTTTGATCCACCATGACGCATAAGTGGAGAAACGGTTTTCTTTCGTATAGTCATACTTCTCCACTGCGCGCATCAGCCCCATATTTCCTTCCTGGATCAGATCCATAAGAGGCATGCCTCTCCCGGTATAATGTTTTGCAAGAGAGACGACCAGTCTCAGATTCCCCTCGGACAGCTTCTTTTTCGCAGCAGCGTCTCCTGATGCGCTCTGTCTTCCCAACTCTCTTTCTTCCTCTTCACTCAGGAGCGGGATCTGGCTGATCTCATTCAGATAGATCTGCAGCGGTCCTGACATCTGCTCCTCTGACTTTTGCTGTTCTTTTTCCATGTCCAAATACACCTTTTCTATAGTTTTTCAGTAATCTCTCCATTTCTGTATGCTGCGAGGAGCCGTTCCAGATCTTTGATCTGCTCCTTGAGTTCCCGGCCTGTGTCCGTATCACCCACAAGAATCCGGTCATGCGCTCTCTGGACAACAGTAAGTTCAGAGTGGATATCATTTTCTTTCACGATCGCCGCTTCCGTGGATTCAAACGGTTCATGGGCGACGAGGAGAAGTCCGTACGAGTTGTAGATGAGCGTGTATCCCGCGATCCCAGTCTCTTTCTGATATGCCCGGGAGAATCCTCCATCGATGACCATAACCTTGCCGCCGCATTTGACCGGGCTCTCTCCGTCTTTTCTCTTAACCGGCACATGGCCGTTCACGATATGGCCGTAAGATGGATCAAGTCCGAATTCCCTCATGATATCATCGATCACTCTCTCGTTTTCTATGTAAGAATAATACGGGTTCTTCTTCTCTATATGCGTCTCTTTCTCCGCAATAAAATAACGCTCAAAGGTGGCCATTCTGTTCTTCCCGAACAGCGGAGAATCCGGATGGAGCCAGATATACCACATGATATCCCTGCCGTCCTCCCTCTCTTTGTCATCAAGTGCGAAAAAGCCTTTTCTCACATAGGTGTCCAGTGTATCATAAAGCTCTCTTCCGCGATATGTCCTGCCGTAGATCTCCGTCTCTTTGAGTCTTCCATCCTCGTCCAGCGGCACGCATCCGTGATAGAGAAGATTGTCGTTGTGCACCTTATAGAGACTGCCTTTTGCGAGCAGGAAACGCATGTGGCGCTGGAGTTTCTCACAGTTGATAAACGCTTTCTCCAGACGTTCCATGATCTCCTCTTCCTCATCTGTCAGAGCATATGGATCTTTGGGGTCTATCGTTGGGAAGTTCGTATCCAGGAGCCTGTATTCCCTGCCATCCAGCAGGATCGTTCCCTTTTCATAGTCGATTCTGTGCAGGAGCGCTCTGTTCTCAAGGTGGAAGCTCTTCTGTCTCTCTATGATCTGTCCCTCTGCTTTGAACTGTATGATTGAGATCGCCTTGTGGATGCGGAGGTTCATCTGCATCTCTTCCGATTCCGGATAGCCTGCTGCCTTGAGTTTAAAGCAGGTACACGGATCATCTCTGTACACCTTAAGCGCAAATGTGGCCAGGGGGAGCAGGTTGATGCCGTATCCCTCTTCCAGAATGTCAAGGTTGCCATAACGGGCACAGATACGGATCGCATTGGCGATGCATCCCCTCTGCCCGGCAGCCGCTCCCATCCAGAGGACATCATGGTTTCCCCACTGGATATCCAGTGAATGGCAGGTCATCAGCTTGTCCATGATGATATGCGGTCCCGGTCCCCTGTCATAGATATCTCCCACAATATGAAGATGATCCACGACAAGTCTCTGGATCAACTCTGAAATCGCAACGATGAAGTCTTCTGCCCTGCCGATTCTTATGATTGTTGAAATGATCTCATTATAATAGGACTCTTTGTCGCTGACTTCCGCCTTTTCTGTGATAAGTTCTTCTATCACATAGGCAAAATCTTTCGGGAGCGCCTTTCTCACTTTCGACCGGGTGTACTTGCTCGCCGCCCTCTTGCTTACTTCTATCAGCAGATACAGATGGACACGGTACCAGTCTTCCATATTTGTTTCCGTCTTTTTGATCATATCGGTCCGCTGCTTCGGATAGTAGATCAGTGTGGCCAGCGATTTCTTGTCACGAATACTCATCGTATTGCCGAACACATCATCGATCTTTCGGCGCACAGAGCCGGAGCCGTTTTTTAGCACATGTGAAAATGCCTCGTACTCTCCGTGCACATCTGTCAGAAAATGCTCCGTCCCTTTCGGCAGGTTCAGAATTGACTGAAGGTTGATGATCTCCGTGGATGCTGCCGCAATTGTCGGATACAGATCCGACAGACGCTCCAGATACCTGGTCTCAAGATTTTTCATTTCTTCCTCCCAAAATCAGACCTGAATCATGGTTCTTCCGTCTCACACCCCGACAACATCCCCCATATCGTACATGCCTGCTGCCTTTCCTGCGAGGAATTTGCCTGCCTCGACAGCGCCTTTTGCAAATACGCTCCTCGAGTATGCTGTGTGGGTGAATTCAATGACTTCATCGGTTCCGGCGAATATCACCTCGTGATTTCCCACGATCGTTCCGCCGCGGACAGCCGAGAGTCCGATCTCTTTTTTATCCCTCTTCTGGCGCACCTGGCTTCTGTCATATACATAGTGATACTCTCCGCCCAGCGCGTCATTGACGGAATCCGCGAGTGCAAGCGCCGTGCCGCTGGGCGCATCCAGCTTCTGATTGTGATGGCGCTCCACAATCTCAATGTCGTATCCAGCAGGTGCGAGCACCTTTGCCGCATTTTGCAGGAGTTTCAGGAGCAGATTGATGCCAAGCGACATATTCGCAGATTTCAGGACTGCGATCTTTTTTGAAGCCTGTTCTACTTTCTGAAGCTGACCTTCATCGAGCCCTGTCGTACACAGGACGAGCGGGAGCTTTTTCTCCACGCAGTAGTCCAGAAGTCTGTCGACTGCTTTTGCCGTGGAAAAGTCTATCACAACATCCACATCCACGTCGCATTTTCCGATGGAATCAAACACCGGATATTCATTCGGTACATCTGTGTAAGCGTCCACGCCGGCAGCGATCGCGGCGTTCTCATCACCTTTTACGATCTCGGTAATCATTCTTCCCATTTTGCCGTTGCATCCATGCATCAAAAATTTTATCATTGTCTTGTCCTCCTGTAGTCCTCATTCTATACTGACACTAAAATCCCGCGTCACACGGCGATCCTGTCTGCTGTCAAATATAAATAAGGATATCATATCTGAGAGTCAACCTCAATATATGATATCCTTTTAACAATCACACATTACTCTTCTATACATTCCAGCTTGCTGACGGAAACTTCATATGCTGTCCGTGTCTGCGTCTCTGTCTCTGAGAGTTTCTTCACGTATTCACGGCTCTGGATACGCCCCAGTATTCTCACATGTTCGCCCACTTCAAATCCGGATGCATATCTGGCGTTTCTGCCCCAGCAGATACACGGTATATAATCTGATTTTCCATACGGACGGTTGACTGCAAGCAGAAGATCTGCTATCTCACGCCCCAGGGGGGTCTTCCGGTACACCGGACGTTTGCACATATAGCCCTCAAGCAGAATGTGATTGGTCCTTGCCCCGTCCGGCTCTTCTTCCACAAACTCGATCTCCCGCGCGAACACGGACAGGACGAGCCGGTTCCTCTGTTCCTCATGGCGGTTGTACGAGCGGAACTGTCCCGTTACCATGATGCACCGGTTCCTGTAATCCTCCGTAACATCGATCAGCCGCTCCGACACCATGACCGGAATCCTGTCATTTGAACTGCTCAGTCTCCTGACAAGAATATCTACCATATAGAATCCTTCTCCAAACACCTCGTGGCTGTATGTAAACTCCGACACCACGGTTCCTATGACTGTTACCTGATTGTTCTCAATGATCTTATCTGACATAATCTGTAGTTCTCCCTTCCTCTTCCTGGTATTTTAGAGTCACTACTAAATGTATGATTCTTTTCACCGCTTTAGAACCAGTCTGTCCAGAAATCGTTCGACATATTTCCACTGTTTTTGAACACATATTTATATATTGTAAAATGCAGATTATATGATAGAATAAGGAAGTTACAGTTGTGTAATGATATATCAATATAAGGAAAGAGTGCAGTTATTATGAATACAAAACGTGAAGATGTAAGAAATATCGCCATCATAGCCCACGTCGATCACGGCAAGACGACACTGGTCGACGAGCTGTTAAAACAAAGCGGCGTTTTCCGGGAGAATCAGGAAGTAGCGGAACGCGTCATGGATTCCAACGACATTGAGCGGGAACGGGGCATCACGATCCTCTCAAAAAACACTGCCGTACACTACAACGGCGTGAAGATCAATATCATCGATACCCCGGGCCATGCTGATTTCGGCGGCGAAGTGGAGCGTGTGCTCAAGATGGTGAACGGCGTCATCCTTGTCGTGGACGCCTTTGAAGGAGCTATGCCCCAGACAAAATTCGTACTCAGGAAAGCGCTGGAATTAGATCTTCCGGTAATCGTATGCATCAACAAGATCGACCGGCCGGAAGCGCGTCCGGACGATGTAATCGATGAAGTACTGGAACTCTTCATCGATCTTGGCGCATCCGACGACCAGCTTGAATGTCCGTTCGTCTACGCGTCAGCAAAAGCCGGTGTGGCAGTACTGGACCTCTCCGACGAAGAGCGGGATATGAAACCTCTCTTCGAGACGATTCTCAGCTATATTCCTGCTCCCGAGGGCGATCCCGACGCGCCTACACAGGTCCTTATCAGCACCATCGACTACAACGAATACGTAGGCCGGATCGGCATTGGCAAAGTCGACAACGGCACAATCGCAGTCAATCAGGAGATGGTCCTTGTGAACCACCATGACCCGGACAAGCAGGAAAAAGTAAAGATCAGCCGTCTCTATGAATTCGACGGTCTGGACAAAGTGGAGGTCAAAGAGGCTTCCATCGGCTCTATCGTGGCGATATCCGGCATATCCGGCATATCTATCGGAGATACACTCTGCTCTCCGGAAAACCCGGAGCCTCTCCCGTTCCAGAAGATCTCAGAGCCGACGATCGCCATGCAGTTTATTGTAAACGACAGTCCGTTCGCCGGTCAGGAAGGAAAATACGTAACTTCCCGCCACTTAAGGGACCGTCTTTTACGCGAGCTCAATACTGACGTCAGTCTGCGCGTCGAAGAAATGGATAATACTGACAGCTTCAAAGTATCCGGCCGCGGGGAACTCCATCTCTCCGTCCTGATCGAAAACATGCGCAGAGAGGGATACGAGTTTGCTGTGAGCAAAGCGGAAGTCCTGTATAAAACAGATGAAAACGGCCAGAAACTCGAACCCGTAGAAGCCGCCTTCATCGATGTCCCGGATGAGTTCACCGGAGTCGTAATCGAAAAACTCGGTCAGAGGAAAGGAGAACTCCGTAATATGAGCGCTTCAAACGGCGGCTATACCCGTCTGGAATTCTCAATCCCCGCCAGAGGTCTGATCGGGTACCGGGGTGAATTTCTGACGGACACAAAAGGAAACGGGATACTGAATACCAGTTTTGACGGATATGTGCCATACAAGGGAGACATCCAGTACCGCAAGCAGGGCTCTCTGATTGCTTTTGAGACCGGGGAGTCTGTCACTTACGGATTGTACAGCGCCCAGGAGCGTGGTACACTGTTCATAGGACCCGGAGAAAAAGTATATGCCGGCATGGTCATCGGTCAGAATGGAAAATCAGAAGACATCGAGCTCAACGTCTGCAAGACGAAACATCTGACCAACACGCGTTCCTCCGGCGCCGACGAAGCGCTCCGCCTTACGCCTCCCCGCATCTTAACTCTGGAACAGGCGCTTGACTTTATCGATACGGACGAACTGCTCGAAGTAACCCCGAAGTCTCTGCGCATCCGCAAGAAGATCCTCGATTCAAGGATGCGCAGGCGCAGCAATATGAAATGATGCAGGACACAGCGCTCCCCAGGCATTGTTTCACACAAGCATACACAAGGAGAAATTTATGGAGAAATATGCACGCTTTATCTTGAAACACCTGACGAAGATCATGGAGTTTGTCATCGCCGCACTTCTGGCCTGCGGTATCGTGATCATGATCGTCCAGCTCATTTTTTCGATCGGAGAGCTGCCGGATCTGAATACTTACCCGAACTATGATGATCTGCTCACCTCGTGCTTTAATCTGATCATCGGGGTGGAGCTGATCCGTATGCTGTATCTGCATACGCCGATCACAGTATTCGAGATCCTGCTGTTCGCCATCGCCCGCCAGGTCATCATCGGCCATTCTTCTCCTCTGAACAGTCTCATCGGCGTTGTCGCCATTGCGATCTTGTTTGCTACGAGGAAATTTCTGTTCACTACTTTCGATGAGATTGAGAAGACCATCTTCCGCTCCTCTCAGAAGGTATATCAGATCAACAAACTGTTCCATCTGGAGATCCCTTTTAATGACAGGAGCGATACCCTGCTGGACGTCCTCCTGCGCAAGATGAAGGAAGACGATACCGAACCCGGGATCGGGGCATGCGCGTATTTTACAGATCTTGCCCTCCGCATCGCCAAGATAAACAACGGAAAAATCACACGGATCGAGGTGATTCGTTCTATACATTGACAGCGTTCCATGTTATAATATTTACATAATACATACACATATTTATCACATGTTTATGTAGAATATGAACAAAAAGGAGTTGAACCGTATGAATTTTATCATCAGTGGAAAAAACATCGAAGTAACACAAGGGCTCAGAGACGCAATTGAGCAGAAATTGGGGAAACTTGAGAGGTACTTCACTCCTGAAACAGAAATCACCGTAACCCTGAGTGTAGAGAAGGAACGCCAGAAGATCGAAGTGACGATCCCCGTCAAAGGAAACATCATCCGTTCAGAGCAGACAAGCAGCGACATGTATGTATCCATCGATCTCGTGGAAGAGATCATTGAGCGCCAGCTCCGCAAATATAAAAACAAGCTGGTTGCAAAAAATCAGGGGCATCCCACCTCAGCGGTACCGACTGGCAGCATCCGGAAAGAGTTCATTGATTCTGAAGATGACTCTCCGGAAAACGACGAGATACGCATCGTACGCACAAAAAAATTCGGTATCAAACCTATGTATCCGGAAGACGCCTGCATCCAGATGGAACTTTTAGGCCATAGCTTCTTCGTCTTCTCCAATGCAGAGACAGAAGAAGTCAACGTAGTCTACAAAAGAAAAGACGGTTCTTTCGGACTGATCGAGCCTGAATTCTCATAAACGGCACACAGCCAGGACGGACAGTGCATCGCCACTGCCCGTCCTGTTTTTTGCAATATGCCTTTCGGCACTTATGGTTATTATATTCTGACCGCTTCTGCCGGCTCCGTAAACCAGCACTCTTCTTTTTCTTCTATAAATGCCTGAGCGTTCGTTCCTTCCGTGATCTCTTTTTTTAAAAGCTCCAGATCTTTCTCTGGTACGATCACATGAATTTCCACCTTGTCGCTGTAAATGATATCTTCTGTGCGTACCCCCATCTGTGCTGTCAGATACTGGATTCTGCCCAGACCTGTGTAATCTGTGATGATATCCAGCCTGATTCCTCGTATTCTCGTAACAATTTCTGTATTTGAAAGTCCTTCAGCCACTGCGGCAGTATATGCCCGGACAAGGCCGCCGGTCCCAAGGAGGGTGCCGCCGAAATATCTTGTGACCACCGCCAGTACATTTGTAAGGTTTCTGCCCCTGAGCGCCTCCAGCATCGGTTTGCCTGCAGTCCCTGCGGGCTCGCCGTCATCACTCATTCTCTCAGACGGCGGTCCGCCGTCTGTACCGCCGATTATATACGCCCAGCAGTGATGCCTGGCGTCCCAGTATCTTTTTTTCACCTTTTCCAGAATGCCGGACACATCACCCTCTGTTGAAACAGGAAAAATATCAGCAATAAAACGGGATTTCTTCTCCACGATCTCCCCGCTTCCCTCACCGTTTACCGTATGATAACTCTCCACCATCCACTATGCTCTCCTCTCCTGTCAGCATGATCTCAGGGTTTCCTGCCTGTACCTTCCCAGATGACTCTACTATATCAGATAGAACTGATGTGCACAAGAAAAACGGGAATACTGTTTCAAAAGAATTTATGTAGAAAATATGAAGATTTCATTTTTATCTTTATTTAGAACACCATATTTGATATAATCATATAAGTTGAAAAGGAGGATGTGATTCGTGAATTATGGAAAAAGAAACATTTCCCGAAGAAAGAAAAATATATCTTCTAAAAAGAAAATGAAGCAGAAACGTGTGGGAGTACGCTTTTTTAAAGCTCTTATTCTTTGCATACTTCTGCTCGGCGTGATCTGTGTTGTCGGCGCAGGACTCTTCGCCAAAAAGATCATAGACAATACCCCTGTCGTATCCGCGGACGATATCCTGCCCAAAGGATATACGACGAACATCGTGGATCAGAAAGGAACTGTGATCGAGACACTGAAAGATTCGGATTCCAACCGTGTGTACAGAACATACGACGAGATTACTGCAGCTTCTGAATATCTTCCCCACGCATTCGTTGCGATAGAGGACGAACGTTTTTACGATCATAACGGCGTGGATCTCCAGGGAATTATAAGGGCTGCTTTTGTCGGTATATCCAATGGATTCAATTTTTCCGAGGGTGCCAGTACACTGACCCAGCAGCTCATCAAGAATAACGTATTTCCAGATTTCGTCAACGAGGAAACCTTCTTTGACCGTCTGGAGCGAAAACTTCAGGAACAGTATCTCGCTCTTGAGATCGAAAAAGAGATGAACAAAGAGCAGATACTCGAAGCCTATATGAATACAATCAATCTGGGACAGGGCTGCCTGGGCGTACAGACAGCTTCCACCCGTTATTTTAATAAAGATGTGGCAGATCTGACATTATCAGAATGTGCCGTCATCGCTGCCATCACTCAGAATCCTACTGAATATGATCCGGTAACCTATCCGGAAAACAATGCAAAAAGGCGTGAAATCGTCCTTGGGAACATGCTGGAACAGGGATATATCAACCAGGCGGAGTATGACGAGGCTGTGGCAGATACCGTATATGACCGGATACTGAAGACTGCAGCGGTTACAGAGGATACTACGCCATACTCCTATTTCACAGACGCTCTGATTGAAGATGTGATCCAGGATCTCATGGAACAGAAAGGGTACTCAGAGACACAGGCTTATAATCTGCTCTACAGCGGCGGCCTGACGATCACTTCTACCCAGGATCTGGATATCCAGAAGATCTGTGATGAAGAAGTGGCTGACGAGGATTATTATCCTGTGCTGGAGTATGGTCTGGAATACGCGCTGACTGTCCACAGAGCCGATGGAACAGTGGAGAACTACAGTAAGGAGAATCTTGCACAGTATATCAGTGAGACGCAGGACGATGACAATCCGCTCGTATTTTCTTCAAGAGATGATGTGGAAGCTGCCATAGCGTCATACAAATCCACACTGAATATCAATACCGATGCAGGCGATATCGTGGATGAGAATTATGAAATCACTTTACAGCCGCAGGTATCTTTCGTCATTATGGACCAGCGCACCGGACAGGTCAAAGCGATCGTAGGCGGAAGGGGCGAGAAGAGCGGAAACCTCACGCTGAACCGTGCAACCGATTCAAAGCAGCAGCCCGGTTCCTGTTTTAAGATTCTCTCGACTTATGCACCGGGACTCAACGAAGGGGATATCACTCTCGCTTCCACAGTTGTCGACGAGCCTTATGAATATGAAAACGGACAGGAAGTGCGCAATTCCAACTACAGATATATTGGAGCTACAACCATCCGCAACGCAATTGTTCAGTCCATCAACACATGTGCGGCTCGTACCCTCACTGAGACAGTCGGAGTCGGTACAGGCTACGAGTATACTAAAAACTTTGGGTTCACAACACTGACAGAAGAGGATGAAACACAGGCACTGGCTCTTGGCGGTATTACAGACGGTGTATATAACATCGAACTTACAGCCGCATTTGCGTCGATCGCAAACGGCGGTGTATACACAGAGCCGGTTCTCTACACTCAGATCATCGACCATGATGGCAATGTACTCATCGACAACACTGCTCCCGACACTCATGAAGTGATCAAAGACTCCACCGCTTACCTTCTCACGAGCGCGATGGAAGACGTTGTCTCAAGAGGTACAGGCGGCGGTACAAAAATAAGCAGTATGGGAACCGCCGGGAAGACCGGTTCCACAGATAACTATGCCGACCGCTGGTTCTGCGGCTTCACACCATATTATACGGCAGGTATCTGGGGTGGGTATGATGCAAACAAACCTATGGAAAATCTGGGTTCTTGGCATCTTTCTATCTGGCACGGCATCATGGAACGCGTCCATGAGGATCTTGACGGACAGGATTTCGAGGCTCCGTCCAGCGTTGTCCAGAGATCAATCTGTACAAAAACCGGACTGCTTGCGACAAGCACCTGCCCGGCAAGAAGGGACTATTTTGACAAAGATTTCCTGCCTGAGACGAGCTGCTCGGGACACAGGACCCGCACTACAGACAAGGATAAGGAGAAAGAGGAAGAGAACAAAGAAGAGAACACGAACGAGAACGAAGAAAATACAAACAACGAACAGGAAAATTCAAATAATACTACCGAAAATACTCCTTCCACCGGAAATGACGGAACAGGCGGTGAATCAACAACTACCCCGCCTTCCGGCGGCAGTGATGGCGGCGGAACCACTCCCCCGTCTACCGGCGGTAGTGAAGGTAGTAATGGCGGTGAGACCACTCCCCCATCTACCGGAGGCAGTGATGGTGGTGGCGGAACCACTCCTCCATCTACCGGCGGCGACGCTGACAGCGGCGGTGGATCTACTACCCCGCCTTCCGGCGGCCAGCAGCCTTCGGGATAAACAATCGGAACATTATAAGTCTGTGTAAAGAGAAGCTGCCGCATCAATGATTTCCCGATCATTGATGCGGCAGCTTCTCTTTTCCGTTTTTCCTGAAATCATAAAACGCCGGAAATGTTACATTTTGTTATACATCTCTTTATTCAGCACGCCTTCTTTGAAGTTTACGATAACATTTGTGGCTGCATCCCCAATGACATTCAGCGTAATGACAGCCATGCCCGGAAGGTAATTCATCGCAAGCACAAGTGAATATCCGATCATACACAGTTCCGATGTCATTCCAAGCCCTGACATAACCACATATATCATCGTTGTTCCGGCCACAGGAATCGCCGGACACCCCATTGCAGTACAGATTGACAGGAAAGCCGCGATCACCAGAGTGGACGGCGTGATGTCAATGCCTGCCGCTGTCGCGATAAAAGTGACTGCTATCATATGCATTGCAGTTGTTCCGTTCATATTCACTGTCATTCCGGTCGGGAGCACAAAACTGCTGATCTCCTCTGTACATCCGAGCTCATTGATACACGTTTTTGTGTTCAGAGGAAGCGTTGCCGCAGATGAGTTCGTTGCTGCCGCGAACAATCCGATTTTAAATGATTTCTTAAGGAACGGAACCGGATTCAGACGTGTAGTCAGGAAGATGCCGATCGGATAGATTGTTGCGACAAGCACGAGACTTACAACGATCGTCGTCACCATCCACACGAGTGCCGGTCCTATATATTCCACTCCGTAAACAGCAAGTGTTCTGCAGATCATGCAGAAAATCGCTGTCGGCCCCACTTTATTGATAAGGAAATTCAGAAACATCTGGATAATCTCATTCAGATTTTCCAGCACTTTCTTAAGCGGATCTGCCTTTTCTCCCATAAATGTCATGCAGAGCCCCATGATGATCGCCACCACTACTACCGCCAGTATCTCGTTGTTTGAAGTAAACGCAGAAAAGATATTGGACGGCACCGCAGTAATAACGGCCGTCAGCGGATTATACCCTTCCATCGTCACCGCTTCTGCCGCCATCTCATTTGGAAGACTGACATTGAACCAGCCCATGCTTTTCACAAAATAAGCGGCAGCACCTGCAAGCGCCGCTGCAACTACATAGAAACAGATATATGTAATAAACGTCTTGCCCGCAATCTTCCCAAGTCTCTCCGGATTGGCAAGGCTGCACATCGCAAGGCTCAAAGATGTCAGCACAAGAGGTACGATAGCCATCTGGAGTCCTCTCATGAAAAGCTGGCCGATAATATAGAGCAGGCCGATCCCTTCAAAACCGTCCGTCGTTGTGATATCCTGGAAGAAGATCGCGTCTGCAACATTCCAGATCTTTTCATTTCCGCTTCCATTGAGAAACTCTCTCAGGACAAGACAGAGAAATCCTGCTATAAAACCGGCAGCCACCGCAATAATCATCCGTTTTACGATTGATGCCTGCTTTTTTTCTTTCTTCTTTTTTTCCATTATTCCACCTTCCTCACCGCTGTGATATTGTTCTGTGCTCCAATGATTTTTCATTGTAGATACTGCACGAATACTTTATAAGTATTTTACATATGGCAGTCTGTGGTGTCAATAAATTTTCTTTATTTCAAAGATTTTTATATGTTTTAACCAAATTTTTTACCTAATTTTTGTTATGGTTTTTTGTTTTAAATAAAATTTTTGTGTTTAAATTTATTTTCAAAAAAATCAGGAGTGCCGGCTTCAGATCTTCTTCACTCATGATCCGATTTCCGACACTCCTGTCCTGTCGCTTTTCCGCTATTTTCTTTTAATCCCATGCAGGGCGCGCACCTCTTTAGCAGATCAGCTCTATCCCGTGTGCGCTGCAGTAATCTATCCACTCCTCTGACGGCGTGCTGTCTGTAATCAGATAATTCACACGGTCCAGATCGATCAGCTTGACAAAAGCCGACTGGCCGAACTTGGAATGGTCTGCCAGAAGAGCGACTTTCTCTGCCTGGGCAAGCATGGCTTTCTTGATCTCTGCTTCACTCTCGTTTGAATCAAGGACGCCTTTCTCAATGCTGAGACCTTTGCAGCTAATCAGCGCAAGGTCAACATTATATTTCGTAATATTGGACTTTGCAAGCTGTCCCTGAAGAGACAAAGCCTTTTTGTTGAATTCTCCTCCTGTGGAGACAATGTTAAAAGACGACTGCTGAAGTTCCTGGAACACCTCTGTGGAATTTGTCACAATCGTGATATCCTGGTATTCTGGAATGATCTTGAGCGCTTCGGCAACTGTTGTGCTGGAATCCGCTATGATCGTACTTTTCCCCTCCAGGAGTCTCGCTGTTTTCCTGGCAATCTCCTGTTTTTCTCTCAGGTGTCTGCTCAATCGTCTGTGAAAGTGGATTCCTTCTTTCTGGGCGCCTTCGTTCCAGATCGCACCTCCGTGTATCCTTGTCAGAATTCCCTCTGTCTCGAGCTTATCCAGATCTCTTCGTATCGTTTCTTCTGTCACCCGGCATATCCTGCTCAGATCACTGACAGTTACTTTTTTTTCGGTCTGAACAGTCTGGCGAATGACCATTAATCTTTCTTTGCCAGCCATGCTTTCTTCCCTTTCCCCGCTCACGGTATTTATCTTCTGCTTCTCTAATAATATACCTTTCGGGTTGGTTTTTGCAAGACTTTTGTCCTGTGAAAACATGTGATCCTCCTTTAAAACCTGAAAACTCGAGGTTAAATCCACTGAAACAATCTTCAAAAAGCAGGAAGGCTGATTATTTACTGACTATTTATCGATCTCTTCTGCCAGTTCTCTCATGTAAGCCACATCCTGAGGATCAAGATTGAGTTCTGCAGATTTTACATTCTCCTCAATCTGTTCCGCTGTCGTAGATCCACTTAAAAGATTCATGAAGTCACCCTGTGCAAGAATCCATCCAAGAGCCAGGTTGGCGATTGTGCAGTTGTACTTCTCGCACAGCGGTTTCCATTTGTCCATCATATCCATGGCTGCCTGCATATTGTCCGGCTGGAACCATTTTTTCGGAATCTGCGCTCCCACAGGTTTGTAGTCTCTTGGCATCGTTCCTGACAGCAGTCCCATCTCAAGCGGTGAGTACGCCTGGATAGTCACGCCGTTCTCACGGCAGCACGGAATGATCTCGTCCTCGATCGCGCGGTCAAGTATGGAGTATTTTGCCTGTACGATGTCAAGATCTCCCCATTTCAGGTACTCCTGGATATGATTGATATCAACATTGGCTGCTCCGATCGCCCGGATCTTACCCTGGGCTTTCAGGTCGTTGAGCACATCCATTGTCTTCTCGATCGGCACGTAGTACGGAGATCCCTCGATCGACTGCCAGTGCGTCATATAGACGTCAACATAATCTGTACCCATACGCTCCAGAGATGCCTTTATCTCTTTCTTTACGGACTCACTGTTCAGATTCTTGTAAAGCTGGATACCGTTGACTACATTGAACATATCGCCCTTCATCTCCTGGTCCCAGGTAACGCCGCATTTTGTAATAATCACGAGGTCTTCGCGATTCATACCCTCGAGCGCTTTTCCAAGAATCTTCTCGCTGTTTCCAAAATTATACCCCGGAGCTGTATCTATCAGGTTGACGCCCGCTTTCGGAGCCTCTCTGATTGTGTCTATCACGACCTGCAGGTCATGGTCGCCGCCCCATGCGGAACCGCCGCCGATAGACCATGTTCCAAGACCTATCCTTGAGATATCAATTCCTGTTTTTCCTAACTTCATCGTTTTCATGATTGTTTTTCCTTTCATCACTTACTGCTGAGCATAATACTCTTTGAGACGTTCCTCCACCTGCTGTCTGTTCCTGACTCCGGTCGTTGCCCCGATGCTCTGAACGCTGATAGATGCAGTCACATTTGCAAACTCGGCACATTCTTTTAATGATTTGCCTTCCAGGACTGCTGTGATAAATCCAGAAGCAAAATTATCACCGGCCCCGATCGTATCGATCGCTGTGATCCCTTTCACAGCCGGAACTTCTAACACGCTGCCGTCCTGGCTCTTGATATAACAGCCTCTCTTGCCTGTCTTGATCACAACATGGCTGATCCCGCAGTCCATAAACACGTCAGCCACATCTTCAAGCTCTGTCTTTCCGGTCATCATGCATGCTTCATCATAATTTGGAAAGAAGTAATCCACATAGGAAAGCGCTTCTCTGATATCATCGAGCGTCTCTCCCAGTCTTGCTTTTATCATGTCCGCACAGATGATCATGCCGTTTTCTTTCGCCGCTTTGAATATCTTCACAAGCGCGGCGCAGTCAAGGAGCGGGTTGTTGAAGATGCTTGCCAGAGATAATATTTTTGCTTCCGGGATACGGTCAAGATCCACATCGTCGATGGTCATCTTCCAGAGGCTGCCATTCCTGTTCGTCACAAACGTCCGCTCGCCGTCATGTGTGACAAGCCCGACATTGATGGAAGTGTCGATGCCCTCTTTCATCTTTACTCCAGAATAGTCGATCCCGTTTTTCTCACAATGTTCAATGATAAAATTGCCGACTGCGTCTTTTCCCACCATGCTCATCAGACCGATTTTATGGCCGAGCCGGGACATTACTGTCGCCTCGTTGATGGCATCGCCGCCAATCGTCATCGAGATCTGCTCAAGCGGGCAGGATTCGATGTCAAATATATCTCTGCTGACGGGCTGCAGTGGGATATCCACAATCGCAGCTCCGACGCAGATCACGTCTAATTTCTTTTCCAACTCCTTACTCCGCCTTTCCGTCGTCTCCGAACAGGTAGATCTTCTCAAGTGCGCGCTGTTTTACAGCAGCTCTTACAGCTCTCTCAAGCTCAAGGAACGGTTTGTCTGTGTTTGCGGCAACTGCTGTCATTGCAGCCTGGCACAGCTCTGTATGGATGTTGATTTTGGAAATTCCAAGAGAGATCGCTGTTTTGATATCCTCATCGCCAATTCCTGAAGCTCCGTGAAGCACGAGCGGTACAGATACGGCGTCTCTTACTTTCTCTACGACCTCAAAGTTGAGCTTTGGCTCAGATGTATAGACTCCGTGCTGATTTCCAATTGCTACTGCCAGAGAGTCGCATCCTGTTCTCTCAACAAACTCTGCTGCCTGGCTCGGGTCTGTATATTTGTAGCTTGCAAGCGCCTCCTCATACACAGTCTCATTTCCGACATGGCCAAGCTCTGCTTCCACCGGAACTCCAAGCGGATGGAAATAGTCCACAACCTCTTTTGTCAGCCGGATATTCTCCTCCAGATCATATGCGGAAGCATCTCTCATGACAGAATTCATGCCGTGTTTGTATGCATTCTGCACGATCTCCATGCTGCGGCCGTGATCCCAGTGTGTGATAACCGGAACCGTCGCTTTCTTGGCCATGGATACCATCATCCAGCAGAAGTCCTCGAAAGAAGTATTTCCTACGAATCCTGTACCGAATGAGATGATAATCGGAGCTTTCGCCTCTTCTGCAGCGTCCATAACGCCCATGAGCATCTCCGCATTCCACACGTTAAAGTGCGGGATCGCATATTTTCCTTCTGTTGCCTTTTTTTCCCAATATCTGATATCTGCTAACATTTTCTTATCCTTTCTGTCCCTGTGATTTCCCGCAGGCAGCCGCTTCTGCGCCTGCGAGTTCTTATTATCATTTTATGACCTGTCTAGCCGCTTACTTTGACGACGCCTTTTATCATCTCCGTCTTCCTGACCGGATCGATCGCATCCTCAAATGCTTTCTGCACGTCTTTGTAATCATAAATATCCGTTACCATGTCCTTTACATTGAACTTTCCTGTCGCGATTGCCTCGATCGTCTGGGGGAAGTTGTTGCAGTAGCGGAAAGAGGTCTGGATCGTTACTTCACGGTTGATCTTGAGGAAATCGATCGGCACGGGTTTGGACTGTGTTCCTACCATCATGATCTTTCCGCCGCGGGCAACAAGCTGTACTGCCTGCTGTGCCAGAAATACGGAACCGCCTGCTTCAAATACAAGCTCCACGCCATGATCGCCGTACAGTTCCTCCGAACGGAGCACTTCTACTGTGTCCTGCTCTTTGCCGTTGATGACTCTTTTGGCTCCGAGTTTCTTTGCAAGCTCCAGACGCTTTTCAATGACATCCACAACCGTGATGTCCGTAGCGCCAAGGCTTAAGCATGCCTGAAGGACCATAAGCCCGATTGTGCCTGCTCCCAGGATCACAATGCTCTTTCCGAGGCTTGCTTCTCCCAGGATCGCCGCGTGCATACCTACTGCCGCCGGCTCTACCAGAGCACCCTCCATCGTAGTCATTCCCTCGGGAATGTGATATGTCCACTCCTCAGGATGTGTCATGTACTGTGTCAGAGCGCCTTTATAGTTTGGCTGTGTAGCCATGAAATCCACATTCGGACAGATATTATAACGGCCTGTACGGCAGTAGCCGCATGTGTCGTCCGGCACTCCGGGCTCTATAAGAACCTTGTCTCCGACTTTAAACTTTGTGACCTTTGATCCCACTGCTGCGACTTCGCCTGCAACTTCATGCCCGAGACCGATTTTCTGATTCGGGTCTTTCGGAGGGATGAACGGGCCGAACTCAAAACCATGGATATCAGAACCGCACATTCCTACATACTCGACTTTCAGGAGTATCTCATTGTCTTTCGGTTCCGGAACCGGACACTCCTGGATCTCAAAATGTTTTGGAGTTACCAAAATTGCTTCCGAGTTTTTCATTATGTTTTCCTTTCTCTTATAAAATACTCTGTATCCTGTCTATGCCAGGTCTTTAATCAATGTTTCCGATATCTTCTACAGACTCTCCTCTCGTCTCAACACCGAACAGAAGAACGCATACTGCTATAACTGCGGCTACTGCGGAGATAAGGATGAATACGCCTGTGCTTCCCATAGAGCTTGCCGCAACTGCCGTGACAAGGAACGGGAAGAATATGTTGCTGACACGTCCGACCGCATTGCAGAATCCCGAACCAGAGAGCTTCGCTGACGTCGGCCACATCTCCGGAACATAGACTGCAGATGCATAACATACGTACATGTAAATAATTGTGTTCAGGAAGAATGTGGATACGATCAGCGCTGTCATTGTCGTCTGCTGTCCTGTAATAATTCCAAGTACAGCCATCAGTACAAGAAGCAGGACGCCCATCACTCTTCTCGGGATCTTATCCATGATAAGAGACGCTATAAAGATTCCGAACGGTGCGCCGAACAGGCCGAACATCGTCATAAACTGTGACTGTGATGTATCATATCCAAGGGACGCCAGCAGAGAAGGCATCCAGGTCATCAGTGTATACTGGATCGTATTCATGCCGATCAGTACAAGAGAACCAACGATTGTTCTTCTCAACAGTTTGCCTCTAAACAGCGCTGAGTACGGAAGCTGTTTTACCGGCTTCGGAGCCTCTGTTACTGGCGGGAGTGGTTTGCCCGTTGACGCCTCGATCTCTTTCTCGATCCTTGTCATGATCGCATCCGCTTCTTCCACTCTTCCCTGAGCCTCAAGCCATCTCGGAGACTCCGGAAGTTTCTTCGCGATGATAAGAGATGCGATAATGGACAGGATGGATGGAATCATGTACTGAATCCTCCAGTTCATGTTATAACTGATACCGGTGGATACGATTACAAATGCTATACCGTTGCAGATCGGGTGAGCCCAGTTTCCGATAAAGGAGTTGCGGCTTGACCATACACCGCGGTTTCTGCCCGGCACATACTCCGTAAATCCTGCAAACAGGACGACCAGAAGCGCTCCAAGTCCGAATCCCTGTAACAGTCTGAATACATAGAGTACATATACGTTCGGAGAAACCGCTCCGCCGATCATAGCGATGATATGTATCACTTCATATAACAGAATACTTTTCTTACGTCCGATCCTGTCGCCGATCGGTCCGCCGACAAGCGCTCCAAAGAGCTGTCCCGCCGTGTATGTCGTTCCCCACATAGCCAGGAGTGTAGTTCCGTCTTTCAGCCAGTGCAGTTCATTTAAAAGAATATTCTGCACAGAGCCCGAGATACCGTTTGACCAGCATACCAGGAGGGCAAATGCTGTTACGAGCCACATTTTTATGTGCCAGCCTGAATTCGGCAGGCGGTCGAGTCTCGCGCCTATATTTGCGCTTTTTGCATCAGATGCCATGATGATTCCTCTCTTCCTTTTATTCTCTTTATTTTCTTCTATTGATTCCTTCTAACTCTCTGTCGACTTCTTCCTGCATGATCTCCCATGCTTTTCTGATATCCGGATCCTTGTTCCACAGCGCAGGCGGCCCTAACACTACCATGTCTGCTCCCGCCTCGTAAAGAGGCGCATACACTCCGGCGTTCATGGATCCGTCAGCTTCGATCAGGAAGTCAAGCCCCATCTCTTCTCTCCATTTTACAAGTGTCCGGATCTTGTCGTACATCTGTGTGATGACTTTTTGTCCCGCATACCCGGCGTCCACGATCATAATCGTGACTTTTGAAAGGAGCGGCAGGTAATATCGGATCGCCTCCAGCGGCGCGGCGGGATTCAGAGCGATCCCCGCCTTGCAGCCAAGAGAGAGGATTTTGTTGATCGTGACAAAAGCATCACTCTCGATACAGTCTGTGTGCGGAGTGATATAATCTGCTCCTGCCTCCGCACACGCCTCGATATATTCCTGCGGATGCCGGATCATAAGGTGGGCGTCCATCGGCTTTTTGACCACTTTCTTAAGTACCGTCATAAAATCAGGGCCTACACCGAACGTCTTGACGTAATTCCCATCTTTGATATCGATATGCAGAAAATCCGCATGTTCGTCGATATATCTGACCTGGTTCTCAAAATCATACAGGTCACAGCACCCCATCGAGGGAGCCAGTAAAAGTTTCTTTTCCATCCGGATCACTCCTCATCGTCAAAATCATAGTGGAAGATTACCTTGATCGCTTCTTTGCTTGCCATTGCGTCAAAACCTTCCTCGTACTGTGACAGGCCCAGTCTGTGTGTGATCATCGGCTGAACCTTGATCTGTCCGGATGCAAGCAGGCGGATTGCGTTTCTCCAGGATGTGGAGTCGTATGCCATATGTCCGATGATGCTCTTATTCCAGGATGTGATATCGTTGATAGAGAACTCAAGCGGTTTGAATCCCATTCCGACACGCACGACTTCCCCGTTCGGACGAAGCATCTCGATTGCCTGTTTCAGGGCGATGTTTGCGCCGGAGCACTCGATTACAAGACCGAGATTGTCTCTTCCGCAGATCTCTGTACATCTCTTGACAACATCTTCTTTTGAGCCGTTTACCACGTGTGTAGCTCCGACTTCGAGAGCAACCGGGAAACGGGTCGCAACATCCTCGTCAAGTCCTACCATCACGATATTGACAGCTCCCATGATGCGGGCGATCTGAACAGAAAAGAGTCCCAGCGGGCCTGTTCCGAATACAACCACATCCTGCCCTGGGAGGAGATGGCTCTGCTGAGCGACAGCTTTGTATGCATTACAGATCGGATCAAGTACTGCTGCCTCTTCGTATTTCACATTCTCCGGGATCTCCCAGATCGCATGTTTGTGGATAGCCAGAATCTCTCCCGGAACCTTGCAGTATTTGGAAAATCCGCCTCCCCACGTATTATTGTCAAGCCCCAGGTTTACTTTCTCTTCACAGCAGAGAAAGTCTCCCTGTTCACAGGCCGGGCACACTCCGCATACGTGAGCGCTGTTGTCGGATACGACTCTCTGTCCGACTTTCCAGTCTTTTACGTTCTCACCGACTTCCACAATATCGCCTGCAAACTCATGGCCGCGGACAGAATTGAATTCATCAGAACCATTGTCCACTCTCCAGTGCTTCATATCGGCTCCGCAGATCGCAGCCGCTTTGATCTCCACGATAATATCGTCCGGACCACAGACCGGCTTCGGAACATCAATCATTCTGTATCCGCCAAATTCTTTTCCAAACCTTGCTATTGCTTTCATCTTATAAATCTCCTCTTTCATTATAAAACTTCCCGGGGAAATCAGAGTTCCCCGCTGCTTATTATTTGTCTCTGGCCAGAAACAAGATTTTTTATCTGACTGTATTTTAGTACTTTTCTGTGTTTCAGTCAATAATATTCTTTATTTTAAAGATTTTTCAGCATTTTTTATATTTGTTTGCTTCTGAATCACACTTTTTTCGTTTTTGGAAGTATTTTCTTTTAGTCAATTTGCACATAATAATCTGTGTTTCGCAAATCCCAAACAAAAATATCCGGGGGGGGGGGGCAGGACCGGACTTTGGCCCGCCGCCCGCGCAAAAAGCGCCGGAACCTGCATGGTTCCGGCGCTCAGCGCTCTTTCTTCCAATTTCACATCACTCGTTATCCAGGATGAGCTTCGCAGCTCCGCATATCCCTGCGTCATTCCCGAGTTTCGCAAGGACAAATCTGACATTCTTATTTGCAAAGAAAGCCCGTTCCATATACGGCTCTCTTATGTAAGGTATCAGCACTTCTCCTGCTTTTGAAACGCCGCCTCCAATAACAAACACAGCCGGATCAGCTATAACAGCCAGATTCGCCAAACCATATCCCAGATATCTCCCAAACACTGCCGCGATGTCTTTCGCAGCTTCATCGCCCGCTTTCACAGCATCGAATACATCTTTTGCCGTGACGTCTTCTTTGTTCAGGATCGTAGGTCTCATGTCCTGGCCGAGCTTCTGTTTTGCCAGCCGGACAATGCCGGTCGCTGATGCGTATTGTTCAACGCATCCTCTGTTTCCGCAGCCGCAGCAGTCCGTCTCTTCGTAGTTCACACAGAGATGGCCAATCTCGCCGCCGGCACCGTTCTCTCCTACGAGCATTTTTCCATCGATGATAACGCCTCCGCCGACTCCCGTCCCAAGCGTTATCATAATCATGTTCTTCTCGCCTTCTCCGCCGCCTTTCCACATCTCTCCAAGAGCTGCAACATTGGCATCATTTCCTACAACGGTCTTCAGCCCTGTCATTTCCTCAAGTTCTCTTTTTACTTCTTTGTAAGACCATCCGAGATTGGCAGTTCCATTGACTACGCCTTCTGACGTTACAGGAGCCGGAACTCCCACGCCAATGCCTGCGATGTCGTTTTTGTCAAGCCCATGCTCCTCGATCTTCTTCTCAATGGACGCTGCAGTATTTGGAAGAATGGACTTTCCCTCTTCTGAGGTATCCGTCGTAATCTCCCATTTGTCTGCGATTTTCCCGTCTTCCTCAAACAGTCCCATCTTGATCGTTGTACCGCCGATATCCACACCAAAACAATACTTCATAACTGTTCTCTCCTTTATCCTTTATTTATGTTCCATCCCAGAGATTATTTTTTCTTCTTGGCGATGTTTTCCTGGACTCTCTTGTAGAGTTCCTGAGCCGCATTATATCCCATCTGTTTTTGTCTGTGGTTGACGGCCGCAGACTCCACGATAATCGCCAGGTTTCTTCCCGGGCGGATCGGAATACGGTGGCACACCACTTTATTTCCGAGAAATTCCGTGTACTCTTCTTCCAGTCCAAGACGGTCGTATTCTTTGTCCCTGCTCCAGTCTTCCAGAGTGATGACAAGATCGATATTCTGCGTTTCCCTGACACTTTGCACACCGAACATGGACCTCACATCCACGATGCCTATTCCGCGCAGCTCAATGAAATGCTTTGTGATATCAGGCGCAGTGCCGACAAGTGTTTCATCACTCACTTTCCGGATCTCTACTACATCATCCGTCACAAGACGGTGTCCTCTCTTGATAAGTTCCAGTGCAGCCTCGCTCTTTCCGATGCCGCTCTCACCCATAATGAGCACGCCCACGCCGTACACATCCACAAGAACGCCGTGGATGGAGATACACGGAGCCAGCCGCACATTCATCCAGCGGATAATCTCTGCCATGAAATCTGACGTCTGCTTAACAGTGCTAAAGATAGGAACTCCGTATTTCACCGCTTTTCTGAGGAAGCTGTCTTCCGGCACCAGATCCCGGCAGAAAACGATGCAAGGAAGCGGATGCTGCAGCAGTGTGTCAAATGTCTTCTCCTGCTGCTCCCTGTCCAGCGTCTGCACATATCTGTATTCCACATTTCCAATGATCTGTACCCTGTTTGAGTCAAACCGGTCATAGAATCCGGTAAGCTGAAGAGCCGGACGGTTGACGTCCGGTACATTTACCTCTTTCTCGACCATATCAACTTCGGGCGTGAGATTCTTCAGATTCATCTTCTCTACGATCTCACCTAATCTTATCCCTTGTCCCATAGATTATCTCCTCACTTTCTCCTGTTCCTTTTATCATAACACTAGTGAAAGAACTTGTACACAGATTCTGCCGCTTTTTCGTTCATAGACGGTACATTCGCAAGCTCTTCCACGGATGCCTTTTTTATATCTTCCAGACTCAGGTACTGCCGCATCAGCGCCTTCCTGCGCGCAGGCCCGATCCCTTCTATATCATCGAGAATAGAGTGTACCTGCCCTTTTCCCCTGAGCTGCCTGTGATACTCAATGGCGAAACGGTGAGCTTCATCCTGTATCCGTGTGATCAGCCGGAATGCTTCTGAATCCCTGTTGACCGCGATCTCTTTATTCTGGTAGTATAACCCGCGTGTACGATGATGGTCATCTTTTACCATACCGCACACCGGAATATTAAGATGCAGTTCCTCAAGCACCTGGAGCGCCACGTTGACCTGTCCCTTGCCGCCGTCCATCAGAATGAGATCCGGAAATGCGGTAAATTTCCCAAGCTGTTTATTCTCTTCTCTCTCCCTGAGTCCGTGTGAAAACCGGCGGGTCAGCACCTCCCGCATGCTGCCGTAATCATCGGCTCCGCTGATTCCCTTGATCTTAAATTTGCGGTAATCATTGCGTTTCGGACGTCCGCGTTCATACACAACCATGGATCCCACCGATTCAAACCCGTTCGTGTTCGAGATGTCATAAGCTTCCATGCGCGTGATACTCTCTATACCAAGCAGCGCGGCAATCTCTTTTACCGCCCCGATCGTACGCCCCTCTTCCCTCTTCAGCCGTTCCTTGTCTTTGCTCAGAACCATCCTGGCATTTTCCCTCGCCAGCTCTACCAGTTTCTCTTTGGTTCCTTTCTTCGGGACTCTGATCGTTACCTTCTGTCCCCGCTTCGAGGAAAGCCATGTCTCCAGCACTTCCCTGTCCTCCACCTCCGTCTGGAGCATGAGTTCTCCCGGGATGTAAGGTGTCCCGGCATAGTACTGCGGAATAAAGCTGTTCAGTATCTCAGAATCAGGCTCTCCTCTGGAAATGCCAAGATAGAAGTGGTCACGCCCTATGAGACGTCCGCCGCGGATAAAAAATACCTGGACCACAGCATCTTCCTCTTCTGATGCCACTGCCAGAACATCCCTGTCCTCCCCGCTGGAATCTGTGATCTTCTGTTTCTGAGCCACTTTCTTTACGCTGTTCAAAAGCTCGCGGTACTCGATCGCTTTCTCAAACTCAAGCGCCTCAGAAGCTGCGCTCATTTTCTCCTCAAGATCTTTCAGGAGGATATCATAGTTTCCGTTCAGGAAATGGAGCACTTCACTTACAGCTTTCCCATACTCTTCCTGGGAAATATATCCCTGGCAGGGCGCATCGCACTGTTTGATATGGTAGTTCAGGCAGGGCCGTTCTTTTCCGATATCTCTGGGCAGGTTCCGGCTGCAGCTTCTTAAGTGGAACAGTTTGTGAATCAGATCAATCGTATCCCTGACTGCCTGGGAACTCGTATATGGACCGAAATATCTCGCCTTGTCCTTTATCATCCTGCGGGACAGCATAATTCGCGGAAACGCCTCTCCTGTCGTCACCTTGATGAACGGATACGTCTTGTCATCCATAAGCATCGTGTTATATTTCGGACGGTGTTCTTTTATCAGATTGCACTCCAGTACAAGAGCTTCCATCTCTGAATCTGTGACAATATACTCAAAACGGCGGATGTGCGTCACCATCTGCTCGATCTTGACTCCCTTGTTTCTGCTGCTCTGAAAATACTGCCGCACACGGTTTTTCAGGCTGACTGCTTTGCCTACATAGATGATATGGTCATTTTCGTCGTGCATAATATAGACACCGGGTCTGCCGGGCAGTTTTTTCAGCTCTTCCTGTATATCAAACATGATCGTACGCCTCTCTTTTCTGTCCTGGGCTGTGATAATATTTTACTATATCCTGTCCCTGATTTCTACAACAAAGATCAGCCGGGGATAACTGCGCTGGCAGGATCCCCGGCTGCTGCCTTTTCTCTGTCTGTACCTATCTGTCTGTGCTCACTGCACTGTATCTTCCTGTTCTTTTTGATCTTCCGGATCTGCCTGGCCGTCTGTTCCGGTCTTCTCCACAGGTTTCATAACGATACGGCCTTCACGCTCCTCTGTCTTTCCTTCCTCTGATTCTTCCGGTTCAGGTATTCCTTTTACTTCGCGGAAAATCTTCATGAATTCTTTGCCCGTGATCGTCTCTTTCTCAATAAGGAAAGCAGCGATCTTGTCAAGAGCCTCGCGGTTCTCTGCCAGAAGACGCTTTGCCTCCGCATACGCGCCTTTTAACATCTTCATGACTTCCTCGTCAATCTCTCCCGCCGTCGCGTCACCGCAGTTGAGCACTGCCCTTCCGTCCAGATAACGGTTCTGTATCGACTCAAGCCCCATCAGCCCGAAACGTTCTGACATACCATACTGTGTGATCATAGCCCTGGCAGTCTTTGTCGCCTGCTCGATGTCATTGGCCGCGCCTGTCGTAACCGTGTCAAAGACAAGTTCTTCTGCAGCCCGTCCGCCCAGAGCGACAACAATCATCGCTTCCAGCTCTTTCTTTGTATTTAAGAATTTCTCTTCTTCCGGAGTCTGCATCACGTATCCAAGTGCTCCCATAGTCCTTGGAACAATCGTAATCTTCTGTACCGGCTCCGTATTCTTCTGCAGAGCGGTCACAAGGGCGTGTCCCACCTCGTGATATGAGACAATTCGCCTCTCTTCTTTGCTCATGATGCGGTCTTTCTTCTCTTTTCCGACAAGCACGACTTCCACTGCCTCGAAGAGATCTTTCTGGCTCACTACCTGTCTTCCGTGCTTTACTGCGTTGATAGCGGCTTCGTTTATCATGTTTGCAAGATCTGAGCCCACAGCCCCTGACGTCGCAAGAGCGATCGCCTCAAGATCCACGCTCTCATCCATACGCACGTCTTTGGCATGTACTTTCAGGATCTCGACTCTTCCTTTGAGATCCGGTTTATCCACGATGATACGCCGGTCAAAACGTCCGGGACGCAGAAGCGCGGGATCGAGAATCTCAGGACGGTTCGTCGCCGCAAGGATGAGAAGCCCTTTATTCGTATCAAATCCATCCATCTCCGCGAGAAGCTGATTGAGCGTCTGCTCTCTCTCGTCGTTGCCGCCAAGCGCTGTATCACGCGTCTTTCCGATGGCGTCGATCTCATCGATGAACACGATACACGGAGCCTGCTGCTGCGCCTGCTTGAACAGATCGCGGACACGGGAAGCTCCCACACCCACATACATCTCTACAAAAGCAGATCCCGACAGGGAGAAGAACGGAACTTTCGCCTCCCCTGCCACTGCTTTTGCGAGGAGCGTCTTACCTGTTCCCGGAGGTCCTACCAGAAGAGCCCCCTTGGGAAGTTTCGCTCCGATGCCGCTGTATTTTCCCGGATTATGCAGGAAATCCACCACTTCCTGCAGGGATTCTTTCGCTTCGTCTTCTCCGGCCACATCCTGGAAAGTGACGCCCGTCTCTTTCTCCATGTACATCTTGGCATTGCTCTTTCCTATGCCCATCATGCCGCCGCCCTTTGACATCCTGCGCATCAGATAGAAAAGCATCGCCGCCATAAGGCCGATCGGCAGTATCACAGTGATAAACAGTTCGAGCAGAGTCTGCCCTACCGTATCGGCAGGCTGGCTTGCAAACTCTACTCCCGCCTCTTCGAGTTTCTCGACAAGAGCATAGTCGTTTACATATCCCGTATAATAGTCCGGTTCGCGCTCAGTCTCTGTCCCTCCGTCCGTCTGCATCTGCTGCCGGAACTGTCCCCATATAGTGCCCGGATTCCCGGACTGCATGCTTTCTTTCAGTTCCTCACTGCGCGCCTCATCTGTCAGCGTGATATAGATCCTGTCACTGGTCAGGCTGACCTCCTGCACTTTCCCGTCTTCTATCAGAGAAAGAAATCTATCATAACTTATCTCTTCCGGGCCGGAGCCGCGCATGAGAGAAAACAATCCCATCACCATAAAAGTGACCAGCAGGGTTGTGATGAGGATAATTCCCCAGCCCTGCCGGTTATGGTTAGGATCGTTCTTTTTATTATTATTGTCCATATGTTCCTCCTAGATACCAGTCAGCGCCGCCCGCATTTTAGGATATACCGGCGCTATTATCATTATAAGGACAGGTTTTGCATAAATCAATAAAAAGATTATGAAAATATTGTAAAACGACAAGTTTTTATAGTATACTGAGAGCGAAATGTGTCTTTTTTGCTGACAGTCTCCATATGAGCAGCACAAAGACTCTACAGCAGGATCAACATAAGAAAACGTACAAGGGGAATGAGAGATGAACATCGGTTTTGACAACGAAAAATATCTGAAGATGCAGTCTGAACACATCAGGGAACGCATCGGAAAATTCGACAACAAACTTTATCTGGAATTCGGCGGAAAGCTGTTCGACGACTACCACGCATCGCGTGTACTGCCAGGTTTCGCCCCGGACAGCAAATTAAGACTTTTAAAAGAACTGAGCGATCAGGCCGAGATCGTCATTGTCATCAGCGCCAAAGATATCGAGAAAAATAAAATACGCGGGGACCTGGGGATCACCTATGACACGGACGTCCTGCGCCTGGTCGAAACTTACCGGAATCAGGGGCTCTATGTGGGGAGCGTCACCATCACACAGTTCTCCGGCCAGGAGAGCGCGCTCCTTTTCAAGAACCGGCTTGAGAACATGAACATCCCTGTATATCTCCACTATATCATACCGGGGTATCCGTCCAATGTCCCGCTTATCATAAGCGATGAAGGCTACGGCAAAAATGATTATATCGAGACTACGCGTCCCCTTGTGATCGTAACTGCTCCGGGGCCGGGAAGCGGCAAGATGGCTACCTGCCTCTCCCAGCTCTATCATGAGCACAAACGCGGGATCAACGCGGGATACGCCAAGTTCGAGACATTCCCTGTCTGGAACCTGCCTCTCAAGCATCCGGTCAATCTGGCTTACGAAGCGGCGACAGCCGACTTAAACGATGTGAATATGATCGACCCCTTCCATCTGGAGGCATACGGGGAGACGACCGTCAACTATAACCGTGACGTGGAGATCTTTCCCGTCCTCAACACAATATTCGAGAAGATATATGGCGAGAGTCCCTATAAGTCTCCGACAGACATGGGCGTAAACATGGCGGGCAACTGCATCTGTGACGACGAAGTCTGCCGCGAGGCATCCCGCCAGGAGATTATCCGCCGTTACTACGCTGCGTTAAACGCCCTTGTAAAAGGCGATGCTTCTGATAAAGAAGCCCAGAAGATCGAACTGCTCATGAGCCTGGCCGGCATCACTGTCTCCGACCGCAAAGCAGCAGTTTACGCACTGGAGCGGGCAAAAGAGACCGGCGGACCTGCCGCTGCCCTGGAACTTGAGGACGGCACGGTCGTGACCGGAAAGACGACCAAGCTCCTCGGAGCTTCCGCCGCCCTGCTCCTGAACGTGCTCAAAGTACTGGCAGGCATCGACCATGAGGAGCACATCATCTCCCCAGAATCCATCGAGCCTATCCAGAAGCTGAAAGTTGAGTATCTGAAGAGCAGAAATCCGCGTCTCCATACAGACGAGGTGCTGATCGCACTCTCTGCCAGCGCGGCTGCAAATCCTCAGGCGCGCCTCGCACTCTCCCAGCTCCCGAAGCTGGACGGATGCCAGGCACATACGTCTGTCATGCTTTCTGACGTGGATATTAAGATTTTCAAGAAGCTCGGCGTGCAGCTTACATGCGAGGCCGTGTACGAACATATTTTTCTCTCATAAATAAAAAAGTGTTGTTTTTTTCTCCCTTTCAGGTATATACTATATAAGTATTTTTTACAGTCTGACCACATACATAGGAACACAGCCGCAACGGAGCGGCGCCGTGCCTGTGGTCAGACTGTACTCTTTTTCAGGAACTTTTGACCAGCAATCATCCAGGAGGGCAGCATTATGTCAGTAAAATATGTATTTGTTACCGGCGGCGTCGTATCCGGTCTTGGCAAGGGGATCACCGCCGCATCTCTCGGCCGTCTCTTGAAGGCGCGCGGATATACTGTGACCATGCAGAAATTCGATCCTTACATCAACATTGATCCGGGGACTATGAATCCGATCCAGCACGGAGAAGTCTTTGTCACAGACGACGGGGCAGAGACAGATCTGGATCTCGGCCACTATGAACGCTTCATCGACGAGAGCCTGACCAAAAATTCCAACGTCACCACAGGAAAGATCTACTGGTCGGTGCTTCAGAAGGAACGCCGCGGTGACTTCGGCGGAGGCACCGTGCAGGTGATCCCCCATATCACCAACGAGATCAAGAGCAGGTTCTACCGCAATCCCGCTGCAAAGGACACGGAAATCGCCATCATCGAGGTGGGCGGCACAGTCGGAGACATAGAAAGCCAGCCTTTCCTCGAGTCGATCCGTCAGTTCCAGCACGAGAAAGGCCCCCGTAACGTCATCCTCATCCATGTAACGCTCATCCCGTACCTGCGCGCTTCACAGGAGATGAAGACAAAGCCTACTCAGGCGAGTGTAAAGGAACTGCAGGGAATGGGCATCCAGCCGGATATCATCGTATGCCGCTCCGAGTATCCGCTCGACGCCGGCATGAAGGACAAGATCTCCCTGTTCTGCAACCTGCCCGCAAGCCACGTACTGCAGAACCTGGATGTGGAGTACCTCTATGAGGCTCCTCTTGCCATGGAAAAAGAACACCTCGCCCAGGTCGTGTGCGAGTGCCTTCAGCTCGAGTGTCCGGAACCAGATCTCAAGGACTGGATCGAGATGGTCGGGAATCTCCGCCATCCAACGCAGGAAGTGACTGTGGCCCTCGTCGGGAAATATATCCAGCTCCACGACGCCTATATCAGTGTTGTGGAGGCTCTAAAACACGGTGGCATATATTCAAATACTACTGTGAATATCAAATGGATTGATTCGGAGACAGTCTCGGAAGAAAATGCAGAAGAACTTTTCTCTGATGTGAGCGGCATCCTTGTGCCCGGCGGTTTCGGAAACAGAGGGGTCGAGGGAAAGATTACAGCGATCCGCTACGCCCGCACCCACGGACTTCCGTTCCTCGGCCTGTGCCTGGGCATGCAGCTCGCCATTATAGAATTTGCAAGAAATGTAGTCGGATACAACGATGCGCACAGCATGGAATTAAAACCCGACACCACGCACCCTGTCATCCATATTATGCCGGACCAGATCGGCGTTGAAGATATCGGCGGCACTCTCCGTCTCGGAGCATATCCGTGTATCCTCAAAGAAGGGTCTCTGGCGGAGAAGCTGTATGGCACAAATGAGATCAGCGAACGCCACCGGCACCGCTATGAAGTGAACAACGACTACCGCGAAGACCTGAAAGAACATGGGATGTCGCTGTGCGGCCTCTCTCCGGACAGCCGCATCGTCGAGATGATCGAGATCCCCTCTCACCCCTGGTTCATCGCGACCCAGGCCCACCCGGAGCTCAAATCCAGGCCAAACCGGCCGCACCCTCTGTTCAGGGGATTCGTGGAAGCCGCCCTGAGGCGGCAGAAAGAGATGGGACAGGGTTCTCCCTCTAGCGGGAACTGATAACCTCTTCCTGTTCAAAAAATTCATCCACGATCCTTTCATAAGCTGCGCACTTTTCGCACTTTTTGATCTTTTTTGCGTACTTTTTGTGTTCTGTGAGCACAGGCGCCAGATACGTCCACAGTTCTTTCATCTTATAGAGGATTGTCCGGTCCCCGGACATCTCCTCGCAGTATCCGGCGTACACGATGTCATGGAAACGGCGCAGCTCCTCTTTTTTTGCCGGGCCGCCGCCCCGTATCTCTCTGGCCAGCGCCGGATCAGAGAGCACGCCCCGCCCCGTCATGACCCGTTCCATGCCGGGATGCATCTCTGTAAATCTGGCGTGATCCTCCACAGTGAAGATATCTCCGTTGTAACATACCGGGTTTCGGCTCATCCTGGCGGCCTTGTCAAAGACCTCCATATTCGGCACATTTTTATAGAAGTCTTTCTGTACACGCGGGTGGATGATAACCTCCTCAAAAGGGTATTTATTGTAGATATCCATAAGCCGGTAAAACTCTTCCGGATCTTCCACTCCCAGACGCGTCTTGACAGAGATCCTGACATCTGCTTTCTCTGTGATCTCATACAGAAACGCATCCAGCTTCTCCGGACAGGCAAGAAAGCCTGCTCCCCTGCCCTTGGCAGCGACTGTTCTGGACGGACAGCCAAGATTCAGGTTGATCTCTTCATACCCGTATTCTTTTAGCTTCTTTGCAGTCCTGACAAAATCGTCGCTCCTGTTCGTCAATATCTGTGGAACTGTGTACATCCCCCGGTTGTGCTCCGGCAGGATGTCTTTTTTCTCCCGCGCGCTCAGATGCCCCATCTGATTTGGGCGGATAAATGGGACAAAATATTTGTCGAATCCCCCAAAGCACTCGTGCACGGCGCTGCGGAAAATCCACCCCGTGATTCCCTCCAGAGGCGCCAGATACAGCTTCATAGTCCTCTCTCCTTTCCCTTGCGTTCTCTCTACGTTATTACAGAAGAGAACGCCTTGTCAAGCGGAAAATGATATGCTAAGATGGTTTTTAGTGCAGACCGGCATGAACAGGATTACGGTAAAAGGAGTGGTATCATGCACACAATCAGAAAATTTATTGACTATTACGCGCCATACAGAGCAGTCTTTTTTATTGATCTTATCTGTGCGGCTTTTATCAGCATCGTAGATCTCGCATATCCACAGATCCTGCGGACTATGACCAATACGCTTTTTACAAAAGACAGCCAGGTGATCCTGAAAACACTTCCATGGATCGCCGCCGGGCTTCTTGCCATGTACATTGTCCAAAGTCTCTGTAAATACTATGTAAGTTACCAGGGCCACATGATGGGAGCAAACATGGAGCGGGACATGCGCCAGCAGCTTTTTGACCACTATGAGAAGCTGTCCTTCTCCTATTACAGCCGGAATAACTCCGGACAGATGATGAGCAAACTCGTATCCGATCTGTTTGATATCGCAGAATTCGCTCATCACGGACCGGAAAACCTTTTTATCTCCGTGGTAAAGATCGTCGGCTCATTCATCTTCCTCTTCCTCATCAACTGGAGACTCGCACTTCCTCTCGTCGTGCTTGTCCTGTGTATGTTCATCTTCTCATTCCGCCAGAACCGGAGGATGCAGGAGACATTTATGGAGAACCGGAGGAAGATCGGAGACGTCAACTCGAGCCTCCAGGACACGCTGGCTGGTATACGTGTCGTACAGTCTTTTGCCAACGAAGATATAGAGCGGGAAAAATTCCGCAGGAGCAACCATGCTTTCCTCATTTCCAAACGCAACAACTATAACTGTATGGGGAATTTCATGGGATGGAACCTCTTCTTCCAGGGCATGATGTATCTCGTGACACTGGTGTACGGCGGATATCTTATCGCCAACGGAATGATGGCAGTCACAGACCTCGCCATGTACGCACTGTATATCGGCATCTTTATCAGTCCGATCCAGATCCTCGTGGAACTCATTGAAATGATGCAGAAAGGTCTCGCCGGATTCCGCCGGTTCCTCGATGTGATGGAGACAGAACCCGAGATCGTCGACTCCCCGGATGCCCAGCCTCTTTCTGACGTAAAGGGCCGTGTCTGCTATGAAGACGTATCTTTCCACTACAGCGACGATGATACCTGTGTCCTCTCCCACGTCTCTTTTGAGATACCTGCGGGACGCTCCGTCGCCCTTGTAGGCCCGTCAGGGAGCGGAAAGACGACGATCTGTTCTCTTCTTCCCCGTTTCTACGACGTGACGGGCGGAAGGATCACCATCGATGGAAAAGACGTCCGGACGCTCACTCTAAAGAGCCTGCGCAGCCAGATCGGCATGGTACAGCAGGACGTCTACCTCTTCTCCGGTACGATACGAGAGAACATCGCATACGGAAAACCTGGCGCTTCCATGGATGAAATTACAGAGGCAGCCAGACGCGCCAATATCCATGACTTTATCGAGGAACTTCCCGACGGTTACGATACATTTGTCGGGGAACGCGGAGCACGTCTCTCCGGAGGCCAGAAACAGCGCATTTCGATTGCCCGCGTATTCCTTAAAAATCCGCCGATCCTCATCCTTGACGAGGCAACCAGCGCTCTTGACAACGAGAGCGAACGCTGGATACAGCAGAGTCTTGAGGAACTTTCAAAAGACCGGACGACGATCACCATCGCGCACCGGCTCTCCACGATACGGAACGCTGACGAGATCATCGTTATCACTGAAAATGGCATTGCCGAGAGAGGCACCCACGAATCACTGCTGGAAAAAGGCGGGATCTACGCACATTACTATAACCTGTAGAAAGATTTGGGATCAGAGTAAAAACTTTACGTCATACATAAGTTTCTCCTCTGATCCCAAAATTTCTTACTCGTAACGAACCATTTCCCTCCTGAGCCTCTGCATGATCTTTTTCTCAAGCCGGGAGATATAGGACTGTGAAATTCCCAGAAGGTCTGCGACTTCTTTCTGCGTCTTTTCATGTCCGTCAGGGTCGTCCAGTCCAAAACGCATCTTTACAATCAGCTTCTCTCTGCTGCTCAGTTTATCCAGGGCGCGCACGAGAAGTTTCCGCTCAACTTCATTTTCCAGGTCCCTGTATATCGTATCTTCCTCTGTGCCAAGTATATCGGACAGGAGAAGTTCGTTTCCATCCCAGTCCACATTGAGCGGTTCATCGATGGATACTTCCAGTTTCGTCTTGCTGTTGCGCCGGAGATACATCAGTATTTCATTTTCAATACAGCGGGAAGCATATGTGGCGAGCTTGATCTTCTTCCCAGGGTCATACGTATTGATCGCTTTTATCAGGCCGATCGTCCCTATGGAGATCAGATCCTCCACTCCTACCCCGGTATTGTCAAATTTTTTGGCGATATAAACGACAAGCCGCAGGTTATGTTCAATCAGCGCTTTCTTTGCTTCCTCGTCGTTTTCTGTGCCAAGCCGCTGTATCATCTCACTTTCCCTGGTTCCCTCGAGCGGCGGCGGAAGCACCTCCGTCCCCCCTATGTAATGAACCTCTCTTCCATTACCGAATATCAGGCTCTTAATATCCGGTAAGATCCGCATCCTGAACTGTTGCGGAACTGCTGCTTTTACTAACATCTGGTCTCCTCCTCTATCAGATTTAAAACAGCGATCCTCAAAAAAGGAACCGCTGTATTTTGGACAGCTTCTGACAGTTTCTGTTCTGCTATCCGGACAAAACTGCCGGATTCAGGATCATCTCATACTCCCCATCACCGGAAAGGCTCTCCTCGCCTATCCCCAGCAGCGGCTCCTCGATCCATCTGTCCTCCTCCATGTGGACACACATCTTTCTGGCCCGGAACACTCTCATCATCGACTCTCCGCCCACACATTTGTACGGGATGAGCCGAAACCCCCGTTCTTCTTCAGGCCGGCCGGACAAAGATGATATGCATCCGGGATCTATGATGCTCACCGGATCTCCTGTGATGTGATCCCTCAGACTGTTGCCTGTATCGATCAGAGCGCACACCTGCTGTTCCCCGCTATCCGTATATATCGTCACTTTCAGAACCGTATCCCGTCTTCTCTGCAGATAAGAAATAAACCTCCACATTTTCAGAAACAAATATCCACTGACCGCCGCTGCCGCATAAAAAAGACTCACATACCGCATATACGGGCGGAATATCTGCATCACTCCGCCTGCTGCAACGGCTGACAGATACAGCAGGATAAACGCTTTTGCGAACTGTGCCCTTCCTTTGATCTTAAGTCCCGCCATCAGCATGATGCTGTTTACAACTGCGTGGCTTAAGAATAGCCTGACTGCAGACGGAAGAGGCGCCGCAATGATAAGACATGTCATAAGACTCCCAAGAGCGCCTCCAAGAAGCATACGCCCATATGCGCGCTCGCTCTTCAGGACACGATGGACGAGAAAGAGCAGGAGACTGTCCAGCATAAAATTCTCCAGAAAAAACACATCTATGTACAGTTCATAGTACATGTCTCACCCTCTCTCCCCGGTAACGATCCGAGATCTATTATATAGCCTGACCAGCCTGGAAATTTGTCAGATAATGACAGATAAGAAAAATATATTTCGACAAAATGAAAGCTCTGTATGAGCACAAATCTCATACAGAGCTTTTTTACCGTTATATTCAGGACTGCCTGTCCTGTAAAAAATTACTTTCTGAAGAAATCCGGAATCTTGATGGACTGCTCCTTCACATTGCTGGATGGTGTCCTCGGCTGGAGCGTAGGCATCGTGCCGCCCTGAGGTCTGGCAGCCGCGCTGCCGGCGTTCCTCTTCTCCCCGTCGAGACGGTTTCTCACCGGAGACTCGCCGTTTGGAAGGATCGAGCCGACTTTCTGCTGTCCTTCAAGTCTTGCCTTTAACTTAGATGCACTTCCGCCAACATTATGTAACCCTGTGGCGATGACAGTGATCGTACACTCGTCAGACTTGGAGTCATCATACATAGCGCCAAAGATAATGCTTGCATTCTCTCCTGCGAGCTCCTGCACATAGTCTGCTGCATCGGAAGCATCCATAAGTGTGATGTCTCCGGATACATTGACGATAACATTGGTAGCTCCCTGGATCGTTGTCTCAAGCAGCGGACTTGCAACTGCTTCTTTCGTCGCTTCAAGAGCCTTGTCGTCACCGCGCCCGGAGCCGATACCGATGTGGGCAATTCCCTTGTCTTTCATAACTGTCTGTACATCTGCAAAGTCAAGGTTGATAAGTGACGGCACATTGATCAGGTCCGTAATTCCCTGGATACCCTGCTGAAGCACCTCGTCCGCTTTTTTCAGCGCTTCCGGCATCGTGGTACGTCTGTCGACGACTTCAAGGAGTTTATCATTCGGTATCACGATGATCGTATCAACATTTTCTTTTAATTTATCGATACCGCCAAGAGCATTCTGCATCCTTGTCTTAGACTCAAAACGGAAAGGCTTTGTGACTACGCCTACTGTCAGTGCGCCCTGCTCTTTGGCAATACGCGCAATGACCGGAGCCGCTCCTGTACCTGTTCCGCCGCCCATACCGCATGTGACGAACACCATGTCCGCCCCTTTGAGGGCCGCCTGTATCTCTTCTGCACTCTCCTCTGCAGCTTTCTCGCCCATCTCAGGCTGAGCGCCTGCGCCGAGACCTTTCGTAAGTTTCTCGCCAATCTGCATAAGTGTCGGCGCTTTACAGAGCTGCAGTGCCTGTTTATCTGTATTCACTGCGATAAATTCCACGCCCGCGATCTGCTCATCTATCATGCGGTTTACGGCGTTATTTCCGCCGCCGCCGACTCCGACAACGATTATTCTTGCGGCCGCTTCCGATTCGTTGGTCTTAATTTCTAACAAGAGTATTTCCTCCTTTGTCGTCTTATTAATTTCTTATACATCCCTTTGATTGAACATTACAATCCAATAAGTATATAATAAAGTCTTTTTCGCAAATAATCAATAGATTTTTTCCTATTTTTCTGATTTTTTATACTATTTCCAATACTATCTAGCCATGCACTGATATAAACATGTGTCCTGCGCAATCTTGATTGCAGCAGGACACATGGCTATATCCGTATACGGCGTTTCGCCGGAGCGAGATGCAGCGAAGCGGGATCGGGCTTGCATGGCGTCACTTGGCCGGCACAAACCGGACGGAATCAGACTCCGAAGTGTAATTCTCCAGATGCAGTGCCCCGGACGTATTCGGATAAAGTTCATTGAGTTTTGCAAGAATCGGCTCTATCTGGCGGATCTTTACATCATAGCCGCTGTCCCCGAGTATCACCTCGACAACTCCGAAATAGAGACTGACACTTCCTTCAGCACAGGACAGGCGGTCCGGTGTGAGACTGTATTCTTTGAGACTCTGCGAGACATCCGCAATATCCTTGAAAATGCTGTCATCCTCGACCGGGAGCTTTTTCCCCAGCTCTGCTTTCGATGCGTCGAAGGAGAGTCCTTCGACACGGGGCACGCCATCTACCAGTCTCTTTGACCGGAAGATGGCAGTCCCGTTCTCGTCGAAATACAGATATGTCCCATCAATGTCCACATATCCCGTCATCTCCTTCTCTTTCACTTCCACTCTGATCGTCCATGGATTCTTCAGAGACACCTGGAAACTCTCCACTCCGGACGGAACTTCTCCATCCAGCAGTTCATATTTGGCCATCACATAGAGCGTATTCACCGCCAGCTTATCATTCTGCACCCATGCAGTGATCGTATTCTCGCTGTAATAAGTGCTTCCTTCAACTTCTATCTCTCTCGTCCGGAACAGAAGCACGATAACAGCCGCTGCGATCATCAGAAAGACGAGAACCAGCAGTATGACCGGCAGTATCTTTCTCTTTCTTGTATTTTTCTTTTTCATCTATATGCCTCCTTTGACCTCATCCTGCAGTAATCAGAAGACAACTCTCATTCTATCAGACGGGAGACGCTCAGCACAAGCCCTATTTCCAGCAGGAGAAAGACAACCGAAGTTCCCCCGTAACTGATAAACGGCAGTGTGATCCCGGTATTCGGGATTGAGTTGGTGACTACTGCGATATTGAGGATCACCTGTATCATCATGTGCGCCATTGCGCCCGCAGCAATCAGGGCGCCCAGCAGGTCCGGAGCTTTTGTCGCAATGACAAAGAACCGCCATATCAGAACAAGGAACAGGAGAATAATGATTCCCGCCCCAACAAGCCCCAGTTCTTCACAGATGATAGAAAAGATCATGTCATTTTGTGCTTCGGGAAGAAATCCCAGCTTCTGCACACTGTTCCCCAGCCCTCTTCCGAAGAGTCCGCCGCTTCCGATCGCGTACAGACCCTGGAGCGTCTGGTATCCCTTCTCGTAATTCTCGGGATTGCGCCAGATCGCAAGGCGCTCCAGACGGTAGCTCTCCATAGCCAGAAATACAGTCATAAACGCAATACCTGCGCTTCCCATCCAGATAAACTGCGAGTATCGCGGACTGGCCACAAAAACAAGCACGACCGCAATGCCCAGAATAATGAGCGCAGTGCTCAGATTACTTGCTCCCACCAGAGCCGCCACTGGAAGAACCGGGAGCATCATCAGCACAAGGGTTCTGAATTTCCCCATCTTTCTCACATTTTTGCTCACAAGACAAGCCAGGAACAAGATGACTGCCACTTTGGCAAATTCTGACGGCTGAAAAGAAACAGGGCCCAAAGACAGCCATCTTTTGGACCCGTTGTATTCATCACCAAAGAGCATGACCGCCACAGAAAGGGCGATCGCTGCCACATAGCCCGGCACGGCAAGGACAGCCCACTTATGGTAATCGATTCTCGATACGATCACCATTCCAAGCAGCCCGATAAATGTCGCAAATCCCTGCTTTTTCAGATAATAGAAAGAGTCGTGGAACTTCACGCGGCCGTTGTAAGAGCTGGTACTCATCAGCACCACAAGGCCGATCACTACAAGGATCAGCACCACCGCGATCAGCGTCTCATCGTACCGTCTCTTCTTTTCGGAACGCTCCAATAAATCTCCACTCCTTACAGGTGTTCTACAAGTTCTTTAAATTTATCTCCGCGTTCTTCATAATTTCTGAACATCCCCCAGCTCGCGCATGCAGGCGAAAGCAGCACCGCGTCGCCGGGCTGTGCGTACTCCACGCTTTTTTCAAAGGCTTCTTCAAAAGTATCCGCCATGACGACGTCCTCAAACCCCGCTTTTTCTGCCGCCTGTGCGATCTTCTCCCGGGTAGCTCCAAGGAGCACAAGTTTCCTGACTTTCCCGTCAAACGCCTGTATCCATTCGTCATAGGAGGAATCTTTGTCATATCCGCCGCCGATCAGCACGGTCGGGCGGTTCATCGCACGGATTCCGCGAATTGCCGCGTCCGGGTTTGTTCCCTTGGAGTCATTGTAATATGCGACTCCATTCTTCTCCGCCACAAATTCTATCCTGTGCTCTACGCCTTTGAACTCTTTCAGCGTCTCTCTTATCGCTTCCACAGGAACTCCGTACACATATGCCATAGCGGCCGCCGCCATCACATTCTCGTAATTATGAGTTCCCAGCACCTGCAGTTCTCCGGTCCTGCAAACCGGAATACGCTTATCAATATCACAAACTATCATATCCCCGTCAAGGTATACGCCTCTGTTAAGTTTACGCCGGCTGCTGAAATATAGAACCCGGGTATTCACTCTTTCTCCAAATTCTCTGAGCACATCGTCTTCATAATTAAGAATACAGCAGTCTGACGGCGTCTGGTTTCCGGCGATCCGCTCTTTGGCTGCAATGTAGGCTTCCATCGTGTGATGCCTGTTGAGATGATCCGGCGTAATATTCAGGATCGCGCTCACAGCCGGCCGGAAACTATGTATCGTCTCAAGCTGGAAACTGCTGATCTCGGCCACGATAACAGAGTCTTCTCCTGTTTCTTCCGCAATGCTCGTATAGGGTCTTCCGATATTTCCCACCACAAACACGCTCTCTCTATATTTCTTCATGATCTCTCCCAGGAGCGTGGTCGTTGTCGTCTTTCCGTTTGTCCCGGTGATTGCCAGGACATCGCCTTTTGTATACCGGTATGCAAGTTCCACTTCTCCCCATATGGGAATCCCGAATTTCCTCATCCGGTCAACAACCGGAAGATCAGTGGGGACACCCGGACTTATGACTGTCAGGTCCAGCTCCTCTGTAAGACTGTCCGGAAACGTTCCAAGCACGATCCTCACATCTGCCGGCACTTTTTTCCTGATATCTTCTTCCCTGAGCTTCCCGTTTCCGTCATAGAGAATGACTTCCGCGCCCTGTCTCACGAGCAGGCACGCTGCCGCCTCCCCGCTTATGCCGGAACCGAATACAAGTACTTTTTTCCCTAGAATATCCATTCGTCAATACCCCCGTTCATCCATTGTGTCATACGCCCATCAGCGCGATCAGACACAGCAGCGCCGTAATGATGGAAAAGACCGCCACTACTCTTGTCTCGGACCATCCGCACAGTTCAAAATGATGGTGGATCGGCGCCATCTTAAAGATCCGTCTGCCGCCCGTCTTCTTAAAATAAGTAACCTGGATGATGACGGACGCCACCTCTGCTAGATAAATGAATCCCACGATGATAATAAACAGCGGCATCTGCAGCATATACGCCGTGCCTGCCACGAATCCGCCAAGCGCAAGCGATCCGGTATCTCCCATGAACACACTGGCAGGGTATACATTAAAGAGGAGAAATCCGAGCAGCGCTCCGACCACGGCACATGTAACCGGTTCAATGCCGCTAGCTGTCCCGACAGCAACCACTGTAAAGAATGTGGCTACCAGAACCGTCACGCTGGAAGCCAGGCCGTCAAGTCCGTCTGTAAAATTTGTCCCGTTGACCGTCCCGATCACAGCAAAGAAAAGAATCGGTATTGCAAGCCATCCGATATCCCAGTAATAGCCGTCCGAGAAAGGCACAAGCATCGTGAGCGGTATATTCGCCACGCGCACGAGATAAAAGGCAAATATTGCAGTGACTACAATCTGAAGAGCCATCTTCTGCATGGGCATCAGTCCGTCCGAGCGTTTCAGCACGACTTTCAGATAATCATCGAGGAATCCGATCAGGCCAAACGCTACTGTAAGGAAAAGAACAGGAATAATCTTCGGATAATCCCTGACATAAAGCAGCGACGTTACAATCACTGAGATAAGAATGATGATCCCGCCCATAGTAGGGGTCCCTGCTTTTTTCAGATGCGACTGAACGCCATCTGTGCGCTCCGTCTGCTTCATTTTCAGTTTTCTTAAAAAAGGAATGACGACCGGTCCCAGCACAAGGCTTATCGCAAATGATATAAGAACCGGGATCACTACATGACTGCTCATAAATCCACCTCTTTATTTCTTTCGTTTCTCACAGGGGAAGCCCCCTTTTGAACATCTTATTTAGTATAAACCATCACTTAGTTTTTTTCAATCCCGAGATAGGGAAGAACGTTATCGTAAATATTCCGGAGTACCGGAGCCGCGATTGTTCCGCCATAATATATGCCTTTCGGATCATGTATGATGACAATTCCCAGGATCTGCGGATCATCTGCCGGAGCGAAACCGATAAAAGAAGAGATATATTTGTTGGCGCTTCTTGGCAGCGTCTGCGAGGTGGCTGTCTTTCCGCCGATGGAATACCCCTCAATATACCCGTTCTTCCCTGATCCTTCGGAGACAACGCTCTCGAGAAGCATCTGCATCGTCTCTGAGGTTTCTTCTGATACTATCCCATCCTGAGTTTCATACTCGAACTCTTCTATAAGTTCTCCGTCATCCCCGACGGTTCCTACCGCAATGTGAGGAGTCACTCTCGTACCACCGTTTATAATAGAACTTACTGTAACTGCCATCTGGATAGGGGTGACCTGGAACGACTGGCCGAATGTCATAGTGGCGAGCTCTACCGTTCCGATGTCTTCTTTTCTGTGCATGATCGTCCCCGCCTCCCCCGGAAGATCTACTCCTGTAAGCTCAAGCAGTCCGAAATCCCTGAAATAGTCATAGAAACGGTCTGCGCCGAGCCTGAGTCCGATGTCCATAAAGACCGGGTTGCAGGAGTTCTGTATCCCCTGGACAAATGTCTCCTGCCCATGTCCGCCCACTTTGTGGCACCGTATCTTCCGATCCTCAACAATCCGGTATCCGGGACAGACAAAGGTATCGTCAAGATCCACTACCCCTTCTTCTAGGCAGGCTGAAGCCGTTATAATCTTAAATGTAGAGCCCGGTTCATAAGTATCGTTGATACAGCGATTACGCCACATCTGGTTAAGCTGTTCCTGCAGTTCCTCATCCGAAAGCGACTCTTCATCCACACCTGTATTCAGTTCATATGGTTCGTTCAAGTTGAATTCCGGAACATTGACCATGGCGTAGATTTCTCCGTTCTGAGGATTCATGAGGAGAATGGACACCGCTTCTGCCTGTTTTTCTTCCAAAACATTAAGCGCTTCCTGCTGACAATAAGCCTGTATGTTATAATCCAGGCTTACTTTCAGTGTCTCGCCAGCCACTGGTTCGATTCTGTCCTCGGCCACCCCTTCCAGTTCAACTCCTCTCGCATCTGTCACCGTTAGTATCGTTCCGTTTGTGCCTTTCAGATAATCCTCGTATTTCACCTCGAGCCCTATGATTCCCTGATTGTCTCCTCCGGTAAATCCCAGCACTCTGGACGCCAGCTCATCATACGGATAATATCTTCTGTAGTCTTCGTCCACTTTGACTCCTGCTAGATCGTACTCCCGGATTCTGTCTCCAGTCTCCTTGTCCACATTCGTTTTGATCTTCTCCATGGAAGACACTTTCTCTACTTTCTCCCGCACCTCGCTCTCGTCGAGCCCAAGTTCACTGGCTAGCACTTCTGTCACCAGGTCAGGATTCTCTATCTGGCTGTGTATCACAGAGATAGTACATACTGTCCGGTTCGTGGCCAGGACAACCCCGTTGCGGTCCACAATCTCCCCCCTTGCAGCTTTTATCTCCCTCTCCCTCTCGTGGAGATCCTGGGCCAGCTCCTGATAATACTCAGCGTCAAATATCATGAGATATACCAGTCTCCCGATCAATGCAAAGAGAACGGCCGCCGCGCACAGGAAGACGACAAGGATCTTTTTTCTGTTATATGTCTTGTTCTTCATAAAAAATACCCTGCAAAAGATGTTGTTACAGCTTATTACATCTTCTGCAGGGTTATTCATTTTTTCCGCTGTCTCTGCCGTCTGCATTTTACTCCGGACTGTTTCCCGAAGCCCAGTCGTCAAGATCCGGGTCATAACTCTCATCTATGTAAGAACCGTCGGGATTATCATATGTTTCCTCATAATTCTCATCATAATCTGTATAATCCGTATTCTCCACGCCATTCCCTTCTGTCTGATTCTCATCGCCGCTTTCCGCAATCGTCGTGACGCCCAGATACGGAAACGCTTCTTCCATAATCGACTTGCTCAGTTCCAGTACGAGCGAACTGTCATCCTGGGCATATGTGTTCGGTTCATCTACTACGACATAGATGGCCACTTCCGGATTATCCATGGGGGCGAATCCAATATAGGATAGCAGATATTTACCATTTCCGCGGGGAAGTTTCTCGGCTGTTCCCGTCTTGCCCGCAATCTCATACCCGTCTACCTGCGCTCTCTGTCCGGTTCCATAGTCCATCACGGCTTTCATGTACTGCTTCACCATGCTGGAAGTCTCAGCGGAAACGGTCTTTCTAAGAAGCACCGGGTCTTTTGTCTCTATTACATTGCCCTCTTCATCCTGTATCTGTTTCACGATATGCGGCTCATAATAGTAGCCGCCGTTGATCAGAGAACAAAACGCTGAGATCATCTGGGTCATGGTCACATTGAAGTTCTGGCCGAATGAATTCGTCGCAAGGTCTACATCTGACATATTTTTTGCTGTATAGAGAAGTCCCTCTGTCTCCGCCTCACCCGGAAGATCTATCCCGGTATACTCTCCAAACCCGAAGATATGCTGATATCTGGAAAAGTCTTCAGCACCTATGGCAAGCCCCATATCCATCAGCGCCACATTGCACGAATTGGCAAGTGAATCTTGTATCGATTCTGTTCCATGTCCCTCTTTATGAGCGCAGCTTATATCTGTGTCCAGGACAGTCTTTGAGCCATCACAGTAATAATTCTCATTTCCCAAAATCGCTCCCGACTCCAGCCCTGCCGCTATCGTGAACGGCTTTGCCGTCGATCCCGGCTCATAGGCGTCGCTGACACAGAAGTTCCGCCAGAGATTATTCATAGCCTCGACCTGCTCATCCTCTGTCATTTCTGCCCATTGCTCATCAGAATACAGACCGGATAAGTCACGGGGACTGTTCAGATCAAAGTTGGGGTATGATGCTTCGGCGAGAATCTCTCCCGTATTCGGGTTCATAATGATCACCGCCGTATTTTTGCTGCCCGGATTCCCCTCTGATGCATGTTCCTGGTTAAACTCCAGAATACATTTTTCCACGATATTCTGTAGAGTCACATCGATAGTTGAAACGACCGTATCTCCGTTCTGGGCAGGCTTTACCGTCCGCTCCACAGCAGACTCGGTATCAAAATATCCGTACTCTCTTCCGTCAGTCCCGTTCAGGATATCATTGTAGGCGCTTTCTATCCCGATCGCTCCCTGGTTTCCATCATAAATAAACCCGATAACGTCGCTCGCCATACTTCCGTACGGATAGGTTCTCGTGTAGTCATCCTCAAGCCATATGCCCCGCACATTCGGATAGTTCTCATCGTCACTGTCTATGTCATTGAATTTCTGAGCCGTTGCATAGTCAATCCCTTCAGCCAGGATCTCATACTGGCTGTCCGGCTTCGTCTCTATCAGTTCATCTACTACACTCTCCTTGATTCCGAAACATTCTGAGAGTACTGCTTTCGTAGGCTCGATATATTCCTCTTTATCGGTCATTACCGCCACGTCGAGTATCACATTGTAGACACGCTCGCTGGTCGCCATCTTCGTGCCGTTTCTGTCAACAATATCGCCTCTTTTGTATGCGATCACACGGCTGTCATAGTTCTGCTGATCCAGTACGACTTTCGTGTAGCTGCTGCCTCTTGTGACATTGATCCAGGTGATTCTTCCTATAAGAACAACAAAAGCCAGTATCACTGCCATGAATAGCATTACCAGCTTCCGTTGCATCCTCGTCGGAAATTTTTTAGTTAAAAATTCAAATCTGTTCTTTTTTCTGCTTCTTCCAGCCATATTTCTATATCCCTATTCAGACACGCCGCTTGATTTCGCAAGCACTCCATTTTCCGGTATGTCACTGTACTGCTTTACGTAGTCGCCGGCAGGGCTGTCATACTCCACTACCGTCCCTTCTTCTACAGGTACCATTCCCATTTCATTTATGGCTTTCTCACGTATTGTTACGAGATTGACCGAATCAACTGCCGCATTATACCTCGTATCGTTCGCCTCTGTCAGAGCGGCCAGTTCTTCCTGAAGTGCAGTCACATTCTCTGACCTGCTCACCACATCAGACTGAAGATTCAGATACATCACACAGATCAGCACAGCGCAGATTGCCGCTGCGGTAAGAAACACAGCATACGCCGGACTTATTTTCATCGCGCGCTTCCGGTTTCTCTGCACCTGACGGCTGGCTTTCTTCGGCTGTCTCTGGCGCGTCCTTGGTTCTCTTAAAGGAGCCGGTTCTGCCTGACGCACTGTATTCCCATATACATAGAACTGTCCCTGGCCGTTTCCCCTTTGACCGGATCTCATGTTGTCATATGTACGATAATACCTTGCTGCCATCCAGATGCCCCTTTCTTTTTTCGCTCCGGCAGGTTCTCCCCTCCTGTCCGGAACCTATATCTCCACTACTCCCTTTTGCTTCATATCCGTTCAAATATTCTGAGTTTCGCACTTTTTGAACGGCTGTTGGACTCCATCTCCTCCTCTGACGGAAGGATTGGTTTCCTTGTGATCACTTTCCCTTTTGACGTCCTCCCACAAACGCATACGGGAAAATTAGCGGGACAGATGCACGGATCTTCATTTTTTCGGAATGTACTCTTTACGATCCGATCCTCAAGTGAATGAAAGGTGATGATACAGATCCGTCCCCCCGGACGGAGCATATCGATCATATCATCCAGCGAACACTTCAACACTTCCAGTTCGCTGTTCAATTCAATCCTTATGGCCTGGAACGTCCGTTTCGACGGATGTCCTGACGTTTTCTGGATCTTCATCGGTATTGAGCGTCTTATGATCTCATTTAGTTGTCCCGTTGTCTCGACCGGCGCCTTCTGCCGCGCTTCCACGATATGTTTCGCGATATTTTTCGCAAAACGTTCTTCCCCATAATCGCGTATCACACGGTACAGATCTGCCTCGCTGTAGTCATTGACAATGTCTCTTGCCGTCATCTCCTGTCTCTGGTCCATCCTCATATCAAGAGGCGCGTCCACCCGATAGGAAAATCCCCGGTCCGCTGTGTCGAGCTGATAAGACGACACGCCCAGATCGACTACGATACCGTCCACACTGTCAATTCCTCTCTTTTGGAGCTGCGGCTTCATATCACGATAGTTGCTCCGTATTATCGTGACCTTCTCCCCGAAGCCTTCCAGACGCTTTTTTGCCGCTTCTATCGCGTCAGCGTCCTGGTCTATTCCTATAAATCTCCCCTTGCCGCCCAGCCGGCTGCAAACTTCAAATGCATGTCCGCCACCTCCTAAAGTAGCGTCCACATAAATGCCGTCTGGTCTGACATTGAGCCCGTCCACTGTCTCATACAGCAGAACAGATGTGTGTTTGAATGCCATGGTATCCTCCCGTCAGATCCTTATCCCTATGGATTCCATACGCTCTGCGATCGCATCCAGATCTTCTTCACTCACCTGGCTGCGTTCTTCCCAAAGAGCCTTGTCCCAGATCTCAACGCGGTCCTGAACTCCCACAAGAACAACATCTTTCTCCAGATTTGCCGCTTTTCTGAGTGACGGTGGGATAAGAGCTCTACCCTGTTTGTCAAAATTCCCCTCAGAAGCGCTTCCGAAGAAATAGCGTTTAAAGATCCTGGCATCCTTGTTCATACGTGGTAAGGTTTCAAGCTCGGCGACGAATTTGTTCCATTCCTCCTGGGAATATACGAAGAGGCAGCCTTCCAGACCGTTACAAATGACAAAACTGTCACCCAGGTCATCCCTTAGCTTTGCCGGGATGATGAGTCTTCCCTTTTCATCAATGCTATGGTTAAACTCTCCTAATAACATCCGGAACCCTTTCTCTTTTCGTGAGCCTCCACATCGCTCCCCACTTTATACCACTATCCACCACTCTTTACCACTTGACTCCATTCTAAACCACTGATCCCCCTTTTTCAACCCCTTTTTTTGTTTTTTTGTAATTGCCATATAATGGAAAAAGTCCTGAAAACACAGCTTTTCAGGGCAAAAAAAGAACATGTAGGGGATCGGCATCAAGCCTTTCACCTACATGTTGTGTTCTTCAAATATATCTGTTCCGTTCAAAAATTACTGTTTATTTGGATCATTCTACTGAGGTCTCCTCAGTCAGGCTGTTCACATAATTCGTGACCGCATCATAATTTACTTCTGCAACTGCTCTCTCCCTGCCTGATTCATACATATCATAAGCAGAATATCCGAGCCATCCCACGAGCGCGAGTCCTGCCAGCGTGAGAACACACTTGCGCACAACACTCATGATCCTCTGCTTCCGCATGATCTTCTTTCTGTTGGTTTTCTCCTGTTTGTATCTGTCTACCTTTTCCTGGCTCATCTTGCCAATGCTCCTTTCAAACCCGATATTGACAGTTTAACACAACAATTGTCAGATCACAACAATTATTCCGCCGTCATTTGCATACATCGTACTGATTCCTGCAGTATCTACGACAAAACTGCTCTTAACATTCATGCGGTCGAGAAGCATCCGCTCTACTTCTCTGGCGCGCTCCGGGCAGTTGCAGTGAGAAATGGCCAGCACCTTATCTTTTGTCTCTTTTGTTTCTCTGGCAATCTGCTCCACCATCTTTGTGAGCGCCCGCTTCATTCCCCGCGCCTGTCCAAACTGGCAGATCGTTCCTTTCGGAGTCGATCCGAGGATGGGCTTGATATTCAGAGCGCTCGCAACAAATGATTTGATTCCGGTCAGGCGTCCGTTCTTTCGGAGTGTATCCAGATTTTCCAGCACAAAATAGGTGTGCTGATCCTCGATATATTTCTCAGTTGCCTTCACCGTTTCCTCAAACCCCAGGCCTTTCTCCTCACACTCCTGTATCTTCATCGCGATCAGCGTTTCACCGACGGATGCAGATCTGGAATTAAACACATGGATGTCCTTTTCTGCGTCCTGTTCTTCAAAGAACAGTTTCCTTCCAAGCTGGGCGCTGTTGTATGAACCGCTCAGTTCCGAAGAAAGAGTGACCGCGTACACCCGTTTCTGACTTCCTCTGTACAGTTCCATATATTCTTCCGGAGACGGACACGACGATTTCGGACATTCCGGACTTGCCGCGATTCTTTTCAGGAAGTCTTTCTGGTCAAACCGGGAGTCATCCACTATGATGTCGCCGTCCACCTGCATGCTGAGTGAAGCTGTCTCATAGATTCCGCTATCTCTCATCTTATGGGTCAGTTCTCCACAGCTGTCAACAATAATCTTATAATCCACACCGCATCCTCCTATACCGCACAGTATATTTTAAATTTCTATTATATGTAGTTTTTAATACCAGATTAAAATATACCATATATTTACACAGAAAAAAAGAGGTTTTGTGTGAAAATTTCATGTTATTACCCGCCCTCAAGCCTGATACGCCGCGAGATACCCAAAGCTACTCCCATCTCTGCCATCAGGAACAGAATCGCCGTACCGCCATAGCTGATAAAGGGAAGTGTGATACCAGTCGTCGGAAGCAGGCCTGTCACGACTGCAATATTGAGGATCACTTGGAGTGCGATATGAGCAAATATTCCTGTCGCAATCAGAGAGCCGTAAAGATCCGGCGCGTTTCTTGCGATAAACATCAGTCTGTACAAAAGCAGACCGAACAGCATCAATATAATGATTGCTCCAAATACTCCCAGTTCCTCACAGATCACGACAAGAATCATATCGTTCTGCGCTTCTGGTATCACCCCCAGCTTCTGGGTACTGTTTCCCAGCCCTTTCCCGAAGAATCCGCCGCTTCCGATCGCATACAGCCCCTGCATGACCTGGTAGCTGCCTGTATCTGCTGTCGCCTCCGGATTGAGCCAGGAGATAATCCTCTGGAGCCTGAAGTTTCTGCTGTTCGCAACTGTCACTGACAGTATGGCGATACCTGCCGCTGACACTGCGGCCCCTGCGCCGAGTATGATAAGAAATGGCTTAAGTTTCGGATGAATAACGAAGATCAAAATACAGGTGATGGCCATGACAATTATGGCAGTACTCAGGTTATCCGTCAGGAACATAACACCTCCCGAGGCCACGGCGCCGAAGACAAACACCCGGATGATTCCTTCCATTGTATAGGCTTTTTTGCCAAGTCTGCAGAGTTCATACGAGATGAACAAAATCACCGCGATCTTTGTGATCTCAGACGGCTGCAGTGTAAGATTGCCCGGCAGACGAATCCAGCGCCTGGCCCCGTTCAGTGTACGGCCGAGCGGAGTACGCACAAGCGCCATCATAATCATCGCAAATATGTAAATCTCAACGGCGAACGCCCCATAGAGATGGTAATCGATCTTCGACACAATGAACATCACCACAAAACCAAGCGCACCGATGGCCGCCTGCCTGGAAAAATAGTACAGGTCATTGCCAAAATCCACGCCCGCTTCATATGAACTCGTGCTGTAAAGCATTACAAGTCCAAAGCACATAAGAAAAATTATGACCAGCAGAAGATCATAGTCAAAATATTTGTCTGCAGCGGTATTTTTGGCCGCACTCCCAGACAGAAGCCGCCCCGCTGCACTCTGTTTTGGTTTCGTCTGCCCGACGGAGTTTCTCTTCGGAGCCTGCCGGGGCGTCTCGATAACCTGCCGCCTCTGCTCAATCGAACGTTTATATCCGGCGTACCCGCTGCGGAAGCTTATCGGACGCATAGGCTGGGTTTCACCGTTATATGTTCTTTTTTCTCCGGGATTCTTTTTATTCTGCTTCCTCTGCCTGACCGGCCTTACGATCCTGCTCTTCATATCATCAACACTTTCCGCCTATAACAGATAAGGAACCAGTTTCGGTAAGTCTGTCTACCTGATCTGATCCCTCATTATAAAGCTTTGAACATCATAAAAGTTTTCTCTGCTGCATCGGGGTGACAGGATTCGAACCTGCGACCTCACGGCCCCCAGCCGTGCGCTCTAACCAAACTGAGCCACACCCCGCTGACTCATACATTATATATAATTTGGATTGAAATGTAAAGGAATTTTTTTCTTCTGCACATCTGCACCAGCCCGCCATAATATAATAATGAACCATAACTAATTAAGGAGACTCCGTAAATGGCAAACTGTCAGAATAATATGCGCTGCATGCGGCGCCCTGTACCGTTCGTTCCGGCTGCCCAGGAGCCGCGTCGCAGAATGGGCGGCTGTCCGGATACACATGATCAATTCCCTCCTGACATGCCTATCGCCATGGCATATGTTCCATGGCAGAAATGGCAGAAACTTTATGAGCCTTGTCAGGGACTCGAACGGGGCACCATTTTTGAGGAACTTGACAAACCATTCCTCGGGAAAGGGGGAAGGCGCAGATGAACCGTCGTCAGCTCTTGAATCACATCAACCAGGTGAGTTTTGCTGTAGATGATGTGAAACTGTACCTTGATACCCATCCCTGCGATACAGAAGCTCTCAGCTATTTTCATGAGATGAGCCGCCAGAGAGAGCACGCACTCAAAGAATACGCAGCGGCTTACGGACCACTTACCATCGACACTGCAGACGACTCCTGCACTGAGCGCTGGAACTGGATCAATGAGCCGTGGCCATGGCAGGAAGGAGGTTGCTGATTTATGTGGAATTATGAAAAAAGACTCCAGTATCCGGTAAAGATCACCCAGACAAACCCGAAAATCGCCCAGATCATCATTACACAGTTTGGCGGACCGGACGGAGAACTGGGAGCTTCCATGAGATATCTTGCGCAGAGATACACCATGCCCTACAAAGAAGTGACCGGTGTTCTCACTGATATCGGGACAGAAGAGCTCGCACATCTTGAAATGATATGCGCGATTGTCTATCAGCTTACGAAAGATCTCTCACCAGAAGAAATCGAACGCTCAGGCTTCGCGCCTTACTATGTGGACCATACACTCGCTCTCTGGCCCCAGGCGGCAAGCGGAACCCCATGGAGCGCTACGACATTCCAGTCCAAAGGCGATCCTATTACAGATCTTACCGAAGATCTGGCTGCAGAACAGAAAGCCCGGACCACATACGATAATATCCTGCGTCTCGTCAAAGATCCGGAAGTTTGTGATCCCATCCGCTTCCTGAGACAGCGTGAAATCGTGCACTACCAGCGTTTCGGTGAAAGTCTGAGAATTGTACAGGACGATCTTGACAGCCGCAATTTCTATGCATTTAATCCTGAATTTGACTAACTGCAGACACAGCAAAGACCATCCGGACATCATCCGGATGGTCTGTTCCCATCTTACAGTTTTTATACCGCTTCTTCTCTTTTTATCCCAGCGTTACATCCAGAGTCTGTTCTTCAAATTCTCCGCTCGGCTGAGGAATCTGGATCGTCAACGTCACTGTCTCCCCTTTTGCATAGTACTGAAGCTGCGCCTGAAGAGCGTCCATACTGTCCACCGAGCTCCCATTGATGCCTGTGATAATGCTGCCTTTTGTCATTCCGGCCGCATCAGCACCGCCGCCGGATGTGACTTCTGTGACATAAACCCCCGCCGGCATATCGATTTCCTGGGAAAAGGCGTCTGACACGCTGATTCCTTTGATCCCTATCATGCCGCGGTCATTCTCAGCTACTTTCGTCTTCGTCTCCTGGCTCATAAGGCTCTGAATCAAATCGGATACATCACTGATCGGAATGGCATATCCGATTCCCTCTACGCTGTCTCCAATAAGCTTTGCCGAATTGATGCCTATCACTTCGCCATTTACATTTACAAGAGCACCTCCGCTGTTGCCCTCGTTGATCGCAGCATCCGTCTGAATCAGAGCCACGCCGTTTTCCCGTGTCTCTCCTGTCCTGCTGTCAGTCGCAGCTACAGAACGGTCAAGGGCGCTGATCACTCCTGTTGTGACTGACTGTCCATATCCGAGAGCATTTCCGATCGCAATCGCCGGTTCACCGACTTTCAGGTTCGTCGAATCGCCGAGAGTAGCCACTGCTATGGATTCCCTCGTGTCTGAAGATACCGATCCCAGAGGTACTGCGATTACAGCTACATCATAATTGGAATCTGTTCCTTTGATATTTGCTTCCACACTTGTCTCATCATTAAAAGTGACTGTAAGGGTATCACTGCCTTCAACAACATGATTATTCGTCACAATCAGAAGTTCCGAATCACTCTCCCCGATAATGATGCCTGTTCCCATACCTTCGCTCTGCTGCTCATATATCCCGCCAAAGAAACTCTGAACTTCATCGACTGACATACTGGTGATTGACACGATAGACGGCATCACCTGATCCACTACATCTGATACATCCGACGTCACAACGCTGGACGATCTAGAAAGAGAGGTTCCGCTGCTGATCCGCTCTGAAGATGCAGACGCAGAGGAAGAGCTGTTGTTCCCGATAATACGGCTTCCAATCAGATTAGAACCTAAAAACACTGCGCTTGCGACTATACCAAACAGAATTGCCAGCCCTGTAACCGCCACTACCTTTGGCACACCCCGGTGATGATTCCCACCTTTGGACGGCCCTTGCTCCGGCCCCCTGTCATATTGATCTCTGCCATGCTGGTAATTCCCGCCCGGATTATAGTAATTGTATTGATTATCCATAACATTACCTGCTTTCTGCTATTTTCTCTTTATGCCCACAATCATATCCTGCTATTGTGATAAAAATGTGTCTAATCATTTAACAATTATTGAAAAGGGCCGCAGATGATCCGCAAGTATTCTGACGTACTCCGGACACATTCTGCCGCCCTCTGGACTTATAAATCTATAAAGTCGATCTCATAGTCATCCCTGCCGGGTTCATCTTTCTGCTTCCTGCCCTTGCCTTTTACTCTCGTAGTTGCCTGTCTGTCCTCGTAGTCATCATAATCGTCGTACTCTTCATCATACTCGTCGTCATATTCTTCATCATACTCGTCGTCATACTCGTCATCGTACTCTTCATCATACTCGTCGTCGTACTCGTCGTCATATTTTTCTTCCACCGGGGGAGATGTCTTTTTCTGCTTTTTAGATTTTTTATCTTTCTGTTTTCCTCGATTTTCCTCTTCATCATCGAGCGGGATATCATATTCATCATAAAGATCATCCAGCTCCTGATTCCGGTGTACCAGTTTCACCGCAAGAACAATCATCAGAATAACAAGGATAAGGCCGATCATGCCTATTATAATCATAACAGCCATCAGATGACTGTTGATCAGTTCTCCAATCCTGCCCGGGATTGGAAGCCCTGAAGAGTCTTCTTCCTCCTCAGCCGGGGCTATGAAGTACTGGTAAGTGCCGTCATCCGTATCATACTGATACAGTGCGCTCTCACCCGTACGCGTATTCAACGCATAGATTACGTAATATCTTGGAGTCATAGGATCTGACCATGCCGGATATATCTGGCCCTGCACAGTCAGCTCCACCTGTTGATAAGTGTCAGAAAGACTCACTGAATCCGCCTGAGTCAGTGGAACGATACTTGTCGTATCTGAAATCCCAAGCTGAATAAACGGTGAAAATGTAGCGTCTTCTGTGTTAAACATAAAGAAACTGCCGGCGCCGGCGGCATCCACGAGATATCCAAGTGTGACTCCTGCTTCATTTGTCACAAATTTTCTCTCTCCGCCGTTAAAGGTCATCGTAGTTTCCGTAAACCCATCCGGTATATCAGTGCTCGTATATGCTTCTGAAAAATTATAATCTGTGCCATTTACTGTAACGACAATATCCGTTGTCTCCCCTGCCGGCGCTTCTGTTTCTGTCGTACCGGAAGGCTCTACGGAAGTCGTGCCGTCATCCGCAGCCTCGATCGTAACAGTCGAAGATCCCTGCTGCAGTTCCAGTGTTTCTCCTGATGCCAGGGTGGCAGTCGTACTGTCCACAGTAAGCCTTGCCTCCCCTGTCTGCAGAGCCCGGAAAGTTACAGTCCGACGGAGTTCCGCCCCGTCTCCGGTTCCCTGATATGTCAGGGCTCCCGATCCGTCAGCGGTGAATCCGTCCCCGCTGACAAATTCCAGAACTGCAGGATCGTAAGTCATATTCACCTGAACATCTCCAACAGTCTCTCCGCTGCTGCTCTGCACTACAAGATCAATATCTACATTTTCTCCTACTTTTGTAGAAGGATCAGTATACATCAAAATACCTTCCGCTGCAAATGCAACAGTTCCGATCATCGGTACCATCAGACTCACAGCAAGGATTATCCCGGCTAATTTCTTAAAAATCTTCATAAAACTACCTCTTCTGCATATTATACTTTACAGGGCAGACCACGCGGTACTGCCGCTTACCATTTGTTATCGCTCTCAGTTCCTGATGTATCCTGGTCACGTTCCGCCCGATCCGCTCTCAGCACTTCCTGTCTCGGAGCCGCTGGTTCCGGTATTTCCACTGACGGCGTTTCCACTCTCAGATCCGGTACTTCCACTTCCTGAACTTCCACTGGTTCCGGAATCTCCCATTTCACTGTCTCCGGCAGCCGGGCTGTTGTTTTCTGTTTCCGTATTCCCGCTGTTGCTCCCGGTAACTCCGTTTGTATCCTCTGTATTTCCCTGTCCTTCGTTGTTCCAGCCTGAACTGTCATCTCCTGCGCCGTAATCACCGCTGCCGGAACCACTCCAGGAATTGTCTCCGCCGCTCTCGCTTTCACTGTAACCGGCATTACCGCCTGAGCTGTAGTCATTTCCGGAAGAATCACTGTAATCATTGCCAGAATCATAGGAATTGTCTCCGCTGTTACCTGAACTGTAATCATTTCCTGTGTCAGATGATGAGGAAGCTCTGGCAGATCCCACTCTGCTTATAATATTCTGACTCACATTGTGTACTGTCGATGAGGGAACATAATCTGAGGTTCCAAACAGAAACTCATGGAGCTGCGTCACATTCGTCACCAGATCCTCCGGAATGACAATGCTGCCAAGCCCTGACAGTGTATCCGTAGACTGGTCAATCGGAAAGCCCATGTTGTCCCCCAGCTTATATTCACTGTACGCCGTTGCATATGATAAAATCTCCTGCAGTGTAAAGCTCGTTGAAACCTGAGGGAACACGGCATTAATGATATCATTAATCGTTCCCAGGTCTGCCTGCAGCGCCTTTTCAAACATTTTTTCAATGACAAGGCGCTGTCGTTCTGTACGGGTAAAATCCCCGCCTGCCGTTGACCGGATACGAGCATACGTTGTGGCCTGTGTCCCGTCAAGCAGCTGCGTCCCCGCGCTTTCCAGAAGATGGGCCGTCTTTCCTGCCGAGTTCGCTGTCTCAGGGATATATTTATTGATATAAGGAAGTTCTTCTTCTGTGACCTCTATCTCTACACCGCCGAGGAGGTCAATCGCGTCGGCTATCGCTCCAAAGTCAACCGTCACATAATCCTGAATATCCAGATCAAGATTCATATTCAGCATGTTGATTGCCATAATCGGCCCGCCGTAACTGTATGCTGCATTGCACTTCTGATAGGTCCCCTCCGAGAGATCCAGAAGGGTATCCCGGTATACGGAAACCATCTTGATCTCTTTCGTCTCATTGTTCAGGCTGGCAACAATAATACAGTCCGTGCGGTTCCCTTTTCCAAGGTTGCCGTCTCTTGAATCCACTCCGAACAAAGCGACATTCGTGTAGCCGTCTCCAAGATCAACTTCTCTGTTCATCTTAACTTCATCATTTATAATCAGATCATCCGCCTTTATATCCTGCGTGTCAATCTTGCTCCACATCGCATAGACATACGTTGCCGCTGTACAGACCAGACAGAAGACGAACATCCCTGTACAAAGAAGGACTCGCTGCCACATCTTCATTCTTGTGAACCAGTTTCCCTTTTTTATGCGGGCACGTCTGTGTCCGCGTCTTCTTACGTCTTTTGACATGATGCTCTCCTGTACGACAGATTATTCTTACGGTTTACATATTACAATATAGTTATACAAGATTCAAGAGTCGATATATGGCAATCTGCCCAATCTTCCATATCAGTCTGCAGCCCTTTCTTTCGGCTCATCCTCTGCCGGTATGAACTTGTACTCTGTCTTCTTGTCTTTTCCAAATGCCTCTGTACTGTCCGATCTGAAAAGCACAACAGCAGTCTGTAAGATTAACTGGATATCCCTAAGGATACTGAACTGCTCAATGTACATCATATCCATGATCAGTTTGTCCCTTGGAGTGGTATTATATTTTCCGGATATCTGCGCATACCCTGTCAGCCCGGCTTTCACCCTCAGGCGGTATCTGAATTCCGGAAGCTCTTTTGTGTAATTTTTTACATTTTTGATCATCTCAGGACGGGGGCCTACAAACGTCATATCCCCTTTTAGAACATTAAAAAGCTGAGGAAGCTCATCTATCCGCGTCCGTCTCAGAAAACGACCCGGTCCCGTGATCCGGTCATCGTCCTTCTTTGCCGAATAATTTTCCACATTTTCTTTCATTGTCCGTAACTTGTACACATAAAACCGGCGTCCGTGGATCGTCGCCCTCTCCTGCTTGAACAGGATCGGACCGCCGTCATACAGTTTCACTGCCAGCGCTCCTGTCAGCCACAGAGGGGAACTCAGGACTCCGAGAAACAAGGACAGAGCGATATCCAGGACTCTTTTTACAATACGCTGTTCCATTGTCAGGGACTTGATATTTTTGTTGAACAGATAGACGTCGTCGAGCACATAATGAGTGGCATTCACTTCCATGATGTCTTCAAGATATGGATTAAAATACACATTGACCTTATACCTATAGCACAGCCTCATAATCCGTATCCTGTGTTCTGCCGGCACGTCATACATAAAGACGGTTTCTGCCTGCTGGATCTTCGGCTCGATGTTTTCACTCCTGTAATCCAACACAGAAGAGATCTGATACTGTTTCTTGAAACGCCCTATAGCGTATGCAATCACATCAAGACTATCCTGGCAGGAGGTTACCACACAGCATTTTTCCGGTTCATGGATCAGAAAGAACAGGGCATTTCCCGCATACGTAAAAACAATGATTATGATGATCTGTATCACGATCGTGATAAAGAGCAGCTCAATGCCCCGCAGTCTGAACTCACTGATATTCGTATTCGCCCTCATGATCATAACCTGAAAATAAGTGATCACATCCGTACAGAGCACCGCAAGGGACATGGAATATATAATCGGCTTGCTCTTACGCCGGCCGACATCATATGTTCCGTATACGCTCATGAGCAGCAGGCCCACAATCACAAATGTGAAGACCGTAATACCCATTGTACGCGAAAGCCTGCTAAGACCAATGTTCTCCCGCCGCTGGACAATTATAAATGTTATAAGAAGAGAAAAATATAACAGAGCTTTTATCGCAAGCCATAAAGTCGATTCAAATTTGTGTAAATGCTTTTTCATTTACCCACCACCGATATAAAAGATAACACTTTTTTAATATACTTGTAACATTATATACGAATCGACATATTATTGCAAGGAGAATCCGCAGGCATCCGTGATTATTCCCAATAACCTGCGCAGAAAGGAACAGCATTTCTATATCCGGGAATCTAGTCCCGGGAGAAATGGTTTACGATCAGGTGATAGATGCCGCGGATAACCGCAAATACAGCAAATGCGGCCAGGAAGCCCAGAACGCCCGCCGTGATGTCCGCAAGCTCCATATTGCCGGTTCCGGTGACTCCCTGTCCGATCTCAATCGCAAAAGTCAGTACAATTATGACCGTGAACACATAGATCCACGTAATGACCATTGTATGGCCTGTGTTGGCCAGCCACTTAAAGACAGGATAAATACCAAAAACAAGAAAAATACCCAAAAGCCCTATAACAATAAAATGAAGTTCTTTGTCTGTAAAGCTGGTTTCTATACTGTCATTTAAACTCATTATATAATTATGTATCTTGGCGATCAGCGACACGATAAAATAAAGGATTGTTTCCATAGTATTTCCACACTTTCATCTTTCTGGTCATTTACAATTATACACAGTTTATCATACACCAGATAGATCTGACTTTTCAAGTTTTTTTGCATATGGCTTACAGACTACTGTAGGATTTATGTCCGGGCTATTGTATGCATCTGCAAAGCACCGCTGCCACTTTCTCTACATCACTGTCCTCCAGATACGGATGCATCGGGAGCGACAGCACAGTATCACACAGTTTGATCGTATTTCCATACTCCGCATCACTGCAGTTCAGATCTGCAAAAGCCTGCTGCCTGTGCATCGGCTTCGGATAGTAGATCATGCTCGGGATCCCCTGCTCTTTCAGCGCCGCCTGCAGGCTGTCTCTTTGCTCACGGCTGTCTAACTGAATAGTATACTGAGCCCAGCTTGAGTAGTATCCGGCCGGGATGACCGGCGTCTTCACGGTATCTTTCAAAAGTTCTGTATATTTTGCAGCCGCTCTGTTCACTTTGTCCAGCTCATACTCCCGAAATGCCCGGAGCTTCACTTGAAGAATTGCCGCCTGAATCGTATCCAGACGGGAATTTACTCCAATGCGTACGTTGTCATACTTCATCGTTCCTTTTCCATGGATGCGGAACGACTCTAAAAGAGCCGCAAGCTGATCATCGTCTGTAAATACAGCCCCGCCGTCACCATAACAGCCAAGCGGCTTTGCCGGGAAAAATGAAGTCGTGCTGATATCTCCAAAACTGCAGGCCCGATTTCCCCCGAGACTGCCGCCAAAGCCCTGAGCGCCGTCTTCTATAACGAAAAGTTCATACTGATCTGCTATCTTTTTTATGCGCTCATAGTCTGCCGTAAGTCCGAAGAGATCCACCGGTATAACCGCTTTCGGAGTCAAACGTCCCTCTTCCAGCGTCTTCTGTATCATCTTCTCCAGATGCTCCGGCATAATGTTAAAAGTATCCATGTCCACATCCACAAATACCGGAACCGCTCCTGCAAAAGATACGATCTCACCTGTTGAGAAAAATGTAAAATCAGGAACAAAAACTGCATCTCCAGGCCCGATTTCAAGGGCCATAGCTGCCAGAGTCAGGGCATCTGTACCGTTCGCACAGGATATACAGTGCTTTACTCCCACATATTCGGCCAGTTCTTCCTCCAGTTCTTTCACCTGACGGCCGCTGATAAAGTTACAATCTGAGGCAACTTCCATGACTGCCTTGTCTATATCTTCCTTTAAAACCTGATATTGGCGCTTTAGATCTCTGAACTGCATGAATCCATCTCCTTTCACTCAATCCCTATCTTCATTTTTCCTTTTAGGACTTTCTCTGTACCATTTCTGGTTGCTGTCACTTTTAATTCTATTCTTTGAAAAACATCATGTTTTTCTTCTACTACACCTTTTATTTCCAATACATCTCCTATATATACTGGTTTTAGAAATTTTACCTCTACACTTTGGATCAGACTCTTTTCTCCAGGCAGATACATACCCGCTAATGTGGACAGAAAAGAGGCAGTAAGCATTCCGTATGCAACTCTTCCTTTTTTTCCTTTTTCTTTTGCGTACTCTTCATCACAATGCAATGGATTTTCATCTCCTGTCAAAGTGCAGAATACATCTAACATTTGCTCTGTTATTTCAATCTGGAATTTTTCTTCCATTCCAATTTTAATTTCATCATACTGATAATGTTTCATAACTACAGAAACTCCCTTTTTAATATCTGGTAAATACTCTCGCTATCGAGGCCATTGGCTGCACGAACCTCTCTCTGAGTTCCATAGCCTTGTGCAAAACAATCATTCAGTCCTATACGCATCAATTCTGTCTTTAACTTCTCTTCGGCAATAATCTCCGCCAATATCCCGCCAAGTCCCCCGAAAATATTATGTTCTTCTACAGTTATAACTTTCTTCACACCTTTGAGTTTTAAACTCAGGTCTTTTTGATCTAAGGGCTTCAATGTATGCACATTAATAAGCTTTATCTTTTTCCCTTCTCCCCGAAGTCTTTCTGCTGCTTCTGCTGCTTCTTCCATAATACTTCCGGTTACGCATACCGCGTAATCTGTTCCGTCAAATATTTCAACACTCTTGCCTGGAACAAAATCATAGTCTTCTGTGTAGATTTCTTTTTCCTTGCTCATTCCCAATCGGATATAAACAGGTCCTTCGATTTCATAGGCTGCTTTCACTGTTTTTTCTACTTCTCTCGGGGAAGCAGGAGAAAAAATTGTCAGATTCGGAAGTGCGCGCAAGGCGCTGATATCTTCTGTTGTATGATGAGACGAACCCAACGTACTCCATGCAAGCCCGCTTCCCATGCCTACAATTTTTACGTTTAGATTCTGAAAGCAGACATCATCCCGTATAAACTCAAAAGCACGATATGCCAGAAATGCCCCGGATGTGTACACAAAAGGAATCAGACCGCCGATTGCCATCCCTGAGGCAGCCCCCACAAGATTTTCTTCAGCTATCCCCAGATTGATGCACTGCCGTGGAAATTCTCTCTTTAAAAGTTCATCGTATTCTGTTCCACTGTCTGACAACAGAGATATGACATTCTCATTCTTCTTCACAAGTTCATACAGTGCCATTATATACGCTTTTTGCATATTCAAGCTCCTCCTCTGTGATCCCAAGTTCCGACATAAATATTTTACGTTCTTTTTTACTCGGCATCCGCCAATGCCATGCAGGATTATTCTCCATCAGGCTGACTCCCTTCCCCTTTACTGTTTCAGCCACTATGACTCTTGGCACGCCATCAGATTTTCTTCTGAAGCAACTTTCAAGTCCGTCTACATCATGCCCATTTACTTCATCCACCTGCCATCCGAAAGCCTGCCATCTTTCTTTCCAGTTCTCTTTTCCCATGACTTCTGAAACTTTTCCCATTTTTTGTATATGATTACAGTCCAGGATAACAGTCAGGTTGTCGAGATGCAGACCGGCGCAAGACAAAGCGCTTTCCCAAATACTTCCTTCCTGACATTCTCCGTCTCCGATCAGGATGTATGTCTTATTATCTCGATTCTTGATTTTATCAGAAAGTGCTATTCCCTCTCCTATCGACATTCCATGACCGAGCGAGCCCGTAGAGGCTTCAATTCCTGGTATTTTTCCACGTTCAGGCTCCCCGCCGAGAACTGAACCCGGTTGTGAAAAGCTGTATAACATATCTTTTCCGAAAAATCCAGACTGACACAATACACTATACAGAGCCAGACTGGCATGACCTTTACTGAGTACAAAATGATCGTGAGGCTCTTCTTTAAGACTGTATTGTATAATTTTTTTCTGATATAAAGTATATATAATCTCAAGACTGGAATATGCAGATGCGAGATGTCCCATCCCTCCAGCATATGCTGCCAGAAAAATATCTTTCCGTAATTGCTTCAGATTATCTAAGTCCCTTTTCTCCATAAAGGCATCCTCCATTGACTATCCAAACAAGGTCACTGTATCAGCATCTAAACCTGACCCGCCCATATAGGGCATCATATCTATAGTTGTCATATCGGTATTCTCTATCTCAAAATCAAAAATATCGATATTTTCTCTTATTCTGTCCGGATTTACTGATTTGGGAATCGGCATGATTCCTTTTTGTATACAGTATCTCAGGCATAACTGAGCCACCGATTTATCATAGTGTTCTGCTATTTCCTGGAGCGGTTTTCTTTTTATCATTTTTCCGCTTCCCAAAGGTCCCCATCCCTCTATATCAATTTTTTCTTTTCGGCAGTATTCAATGATCTCTGACTGATCATATCCGGGATGAAATTCTATCTGATCAATCATAGGTTTAATATCTGCATGTTTTGAAAACGATTCTATGTGATGTGGTTTACAATTACAAAGACCTATTCTGCGGACATATCCGTCATTATGCAATTTTTCAAATGCTTTCCATGTCTCGGCATTGATCTTTTCCCAGTCATCATGCATATGGGCGGCTGCAGGCCAGTGGACCAGATAAGAATCAAGATAGTCTGTTTTCAAATTATTTATTGTTTTTTGAAATGCAGCTAACACTTTTTCATAGGCTCGTTCCGTAGTCCATAATTTTCCTGAAATCCAAATATTGTCTCTGTCCACTCCGCTGCTTTTCAGAGCCTCTCCTATGCTTTTTTCATTTCCGTAGGCCGACGCAGTATCAAAATGTCGATATCCACATTCCAGGGCAGTATGAATGGCAAGATCCATCTCTGCATCTTTAATCTTCCATGTCCCAAAGCCGATTACATATTGTCTTTCTTTCATCGTCATACTGCCTTTCATCAAAATGTAAAATCAAAGTACTTATAAAGACTTTCTGCTTTCATATGCCTGTAGTCCTGAAAATCCTCATTGTTGCAGCCCACTTCATATGGATCATAGGAACCTGTTACAGGGATCTCCTTTTCTGCCGCATATTCTCTGATAAATGAATCCAGTTCTCCTATCATGGGATACTCCTCACTCTCTGTTATATGATCCCATACAAGTGGCGAAAATGGATGAAGAAAAAA
>DXAU01000003.1 GCA_019116885.1 Candidatus Mediterraneibacter pullistercoris
CTTGTGTGTAACCGTATAAAGAGATAAGGCAGACACATTGCGATAAATCCTTTATTTTCAAGGCTTTTGGAGGATTTTATTAAAACACTGTAACCTCTGTTGAGAGGTCATAATTTACTGATATTCAAATTCATATTTTTCAAGCAGACGATTGGAACAATATCGGACGGCACCTCGCATTCCGTGACTATATGCGTACCCATGAAAAAGAGCGGAACGAATACGCAAAAATCAAGAAAGACCTTGCACAAGAGTTTCCCTATGATATAGATGGATATTGTGATGGGAAAGAAAATTTTGTTCGTGAGATGGAAGAGCGTGCGCTTGCTCAATACGACGGAGCGTGGGATAAATTGTATATTGCCGCAAGGAAAGTGCAGTATGAAAGAAAGTTCTCTTCAATGATTGAGGCCGGAAGTGTTTCTGCCGCACTTCTTACAACAAAAGGAAATATCTATACTGGCGTTTGCATTGATACGGCTTGTTCATTAGGGATGTGTGCGGAAAGAAATGCGATTGCAAATATGATAACAAATGGAGAAAGCCAAATCATAAAAATAGTCGCTGTTATGCCAGACGGAAAAGCGGGCATGCCGTGTGGAGCCTGCCGAGAATTTATGATGCAGTTAGATAAAGCGGCGGGAGAAATAGAAGTCCTGCGTGACTATGAAACAAAACAGGTGGCGAAGCTAAAAACCCTAATTCCTGATTGGTGGAAGTAAGTTATTAGCAAAGCCAGCCGAGCCAGTCAACGGTCAAGGCCGGGTGTAAACCCGTTCATTTCAGCCTTGACGGTTGCACGCTGTCCTGCTACTTTTCCGGGAGTGTGGCCACAACTTCGGGACACTTTGTCCACAAGTTGGAGCGTAGGACGAGGGACGGGGGCTTTCATATACGCCCTGTCTGCTGATGAATCCAGACCTGCGCTTGCGGCTCTACGCCACGCAAGCACAGCCCTGTTTTCCTGCCGTTTCAAATACCCTTGCCCTCCCCGGCGGCAACGGGATTTTCACGGCAACGCCGACAGAGCGTATAACACACTACACTTTGCTTCGCAAAGTCGTGTGCCAAATGGGGGCGTTGTCCCCTTTGGAAACCCCCACAAGAAAAGGCGATATGCTACCCCTCCACGGGGCGCATACCGCCTTTTCTTGTTATCCAGCCCTCAGGCTGTATCGGTTGAGCAAAAGTCAGCGTGGGAATGGTGTGGTATCTTTATCTAAGTGAAACCCCTCTTTCCCACTTTGAGACTGCTTTATCAGTTATATTGAGTTTTTCAGCCAGTTCAAGCTGTGTCTATCCTTTCTCTTTTCTGAGTTGAAGAATGAATTGTCCGAATTTTTTGTTATCCATAAGCACCGCTTTCCTCTTGGTTGATTTTATTGTATATACAAACGAGGCATTAGTCACTTGACTCATTGTAGAGTTGCCCTTAAATCAAGGAAACTTTGCGTTTACCTTGGTCTATAACATGGTTTTTCCTTTTCTAAAAATAATTTAGCTATAGAAAGTAAACAGAATTCCTGCCTAAGTATGATAACATATTTTTTAAAAACTATATAAAAACAATGGAAAATTGTTATTTTATGAAACATAATAAACTGAAAAATACGATTTGGGAAATTCAATATTTCAGTCTGATACCGTGAGGGAGCGTACAGTAGGAAGTACAGTAGCCAGGATCATCGAGTAATTGCGTGAAAGCTGCAAGCTGGCTGGTTATTACCCTTTTAACAGCAAGGTCTCGATTGTGAAGTGGAAAGTCAAAAAAATTTTGAAAAAAATGAACCACATAGAAAGTCATGACGAATATAGGGTGAACGGGCAATGGAGGTGAAACATTGGACGCAAGAGAAATCGAGAAGTGTATTGATGAGTTCGGTACAGATATATATAGATTTTGCCTGAAACTCTGTATGGACAAATCAGAAGCAGAGGACTTATATCAACAGACTTTTCTAAAAGCGTTAGAAATGGAATGGACGCTTGACTGGGGACAAAATCCTAAAGCACTGTTTTTTTCATTGACTCATAATCTTTGGAAAAGCGATAGACGAAAGCAGGCCCGCCGAAATATGATTGCTCCATGTAGTAATTTGGATGATGAAGCAGAAACAGTCTTACATTCCGACGAAAGTATTGAAGAAAGCTACTTGCAGAAAGAATTGATTTCAGAAGTTAATCGGATTATTGAAACCCTACCGGAAAAAATCCGAATACCGCTGACACTGTTTTATCTTCCAAATTGTTCTGTAGAGCAAATATCAACAATCATTAAGAAACCGCCCGGAACGGTAAAAAGCCGATTGTTTAAGGGAAGAAGTCTGATTAAGAAAAGATTGGAGGGAGCAGGATATGAAAGATGACCTTTTCAATACAGAAATTGATGAAATCATCCGGGCTTCTATGAAACTGGCTGATGAACCAGACCCGGAGCTGAACGGCAAACTGAAAGCGACATTGTATCAAAAAGAAGCGGAAATGCGAAAGCAACCGGCCACACGCGGTTTTTCTCTTTGGTATTTGCCGATGATTTTGAACTTAATTACATTTATTATGCTGGCAGGTGTAGCGCTAATAGTAATCAGCAATACTTATTTGTCTTACTTTGCCGCCGGTATCTGTCTCTACATTGGGCTGGCTGGCGTTTTGCTTACCATAGTTGGCGTAAAGAGAACAAATATGAAAGAGGATATAACAATCCATGTTGAGAAAAGAGGTGCATTAGCATGAATAATTTCCTGAAAAGTGATGGATTTAGCGGTCTTTCTATGCTGCTTCCCATTCTTCTTCTTCTCTTTATCCTTTTTGCCTTGTGTACTGCCGCTTTCTTTGCGGCGTGGGTATATCAGGATTGCAAAAAGCGGGGCGATGACCCGGTGTTATGGGCGATTGTAGTTTTTATCGCAACTCCTTTTATCGGCTTGCTGATTTACTTTCTGCGCCGTTCAGAGATAAAAGCACAGTGTCCTGCCTGCGGGCATCGAATTTTATTGAAAGCAAAATATTGTGAGGAATGTGGAACACACATTGAAAACAGGGAGGTTAATGGTGTTATGGTAAAACAGGGAACTCATCATTTGAAACTTATTGCTGCGGGTATTGTCAGCATGGCGCTTATGCTGATGTGTTTGGCTGGCTTTATCGTCAGTGCTGCTACCGGGAATGGTGTGAATACGAATGTTGCTTCTAACGACCGTGTTTGGAATTTAGGTGTAATCAGCATGAACTCTAACACCTATCTGAATGGCGTCTGGAATTTGGACTTTAGAAGTGCAAGCGATGGTTTTGTGGAAGAACAGGACATGATGATAGAGGACGCAGACACACAAATGCTTTATGCAGACATCTCTTGTGAAACGGCGCCTGAGGGGGCGACACTTGTATTGTGGTTAGTGCAGGGCGAGGTTGTGAAATCCGTTGATGTGACAAATCTGTCCGAGCCGCTTGAATATCCGCTGAATGAGTTTGAAAATGGAGAAATCCATGAAAAAAATCTAAGGTCATAATATCAGATGTTTCTCCTTATAGAAACCTTATGCCTAAAACTGTCTGTACCAGACGTAAAGCGATCCGCGCCGCCGGGATCCATTCCCGGCGGCTGTCAGGACTACAGATCTTTTCTTCTTGAGAAAACCAAAAAGTAGACTGGCAAAAGTATGAAAAAGAGTGTTGCTGCAGTGCTGTCAAATACTGTATATGCAAAAGCCATCACAAAATCTGAAAAAGCATTTTTGCTCAACTCAAAATACATGTTAAGCATAGAAATCTCAATAAAATAATCTCCTAACACTATGTTGCTCTTTATTAGATACAGAACAACTATGTAGAGCAGATAAAAAAACCAATGCGCTTTTACAGATTCAAGAAAAATTTTCTTACTGTTCTGCAGTCCCCTGCTAAAAATAAACACAACAATCGGCGCGAAAATAAGTGCAAATCGCAGTATTCCTACACTGATTTCAACTACTCCGGATATAGTCGCCCTTAGCGCCAGCACATAGCTTACGCTGTATATTGCCTGGATGATTACATAGCACATAACGGCGATAATGCAAATAAAGCCCGGTCTGATCCATCTTTTATTATCTGTCATCTTTTCTCCTCCTAAATCATCATATGTCAGGATTTTTAATCAATAGGTAACACGGAGATGTTCTTTTAACGACTCAACTTTAGTCGAAAATCGTTGGAGAAACCCGTAATGTCATTTGATATGTTTTCCCATTTGTTGGTGATACAATAAATCCAATAGAATCCGCCCGCAATTTTCCGGCCACCTTATCATTCGATGTATAACTGACACTTAAATTAAAATTCGTTCCTACATTCCTGCTATGAGGTGCAAATGTCGGCCCGGTATACGTACTTCCCCAATAAACTTTTCCTTTAGAAAATTTGCCTTTAGCAACAGTGAAGTATCCTGTTAACTTAGTTATTTTATTTTTCGCACCCTCTCCGTCTACCCACGTCATAGTAAGCGAAGAAGCTGCATTAATACCATTCTTTTTGTAACTTGATGTACCTGTTTTTGTTTTTGCTGTGGCTTTATATGCCACAATGTCAGAAAAATTAGATCTTGTACGATATTCAGATGGTACAGGAATTTGTTTGACTTCCACTTCAGTAATATCAAGATCTATGCGTTCTCCATCAGCACTCTGCATATACGCTTCAGAATTTTGTAGCGCTTGGCTGATCTCTGACGGACTGGCTGCAGCATGTGATGTAAATGGAGATATTGTACACACACATAATGCCATTGAGCTTAATAAAACTTTCCATTTTTTCATATTCGATTCCTCCTATACTGTTTTTGCTGATAATCTAATATATCGAATTTTAGTCATTGTAATTATAATACATAGGTATATGTATGTCAAAAATACATATTTCTTGAGTTTCCGCAGAATTATCTCCACACTGTGAAAAGGCTCGTCCCATCTGAACCAGTAATTCTCATTTTGCTTTTCTGATCTTTTTGAGGATCAGCACTGCTGCAGCCGCAATTACGACGATAACCGCAGCCGCCAGAAAGAACTGAGCAGAGGATGTATTCGATTCTTCCATTGCCAGACTTGCGCCTCTGGTAGATTCCGGAACAGCCTTTGTCTCTGCCTGTAGACTTTCAGCAACTTTTGCAAATTCACTGAGCGGGTATAATTTACTTTGTTCCAGAGTTACTTCATTATGGCTGTTTCCGCTTCTGGTCTGCTTATCGGCATCAAATGTTATATCCCTTTTTAATGAAACAGCGCCTGACACGGAATCACCGTCAGTTATTACCGCTATTACCGACTGTATTCCCGGCTCTCCTCCAACTAAGACAGCCTCATATTGGCCGCTGCCACTGTTATATTCAGACAGTGCGTCTGTGATATTCGTTTCGTCTGCATTTTTATCGTATAGAGTTGAGGCGACAGTCTGCCATTTGCCGGCGCTTTCCGCAGCATCAGCGATCTCGTCGTCAGTTAATTGTGACTGATCTATCTCATCCAGTTCCAGTGCCCTGCTTACCTGCACAATAACGGTTTCATTATTTGAATAAACCGGTATGTTCCATACGACGTCGGCCTGCTCAAGCAACTCTGCCAGTTCCAGCGGATCATCCGGCTGATTCTCAATAATATCTGCATCCACATATATCGTGTACGCATCGTCAAAGGCAATATCCGAAAGCTCTGCATGAAAGCCGTCGGTTTCAAAGCTGTTTGCCATATCAAGGATTTCAGGAGCAAGCTCTTCGATCGAAGTCTTGTCATGGCTGTTGACAAGCAGCGATCCCGGAGCAAGGATATTCTCCGATCTTTCTTCCGCCTGTACGTAATTTCCTGATATGCATGTACATAACATTACTAATAGCATTGGTATTATTCTAAACTTTTTAGTCATAACAATTCTTCCCTAATAATAAACAGTATGAGATACCTTGCCTTTTCCTGTCTTAAAAGTGCCCCCCATTTCTGATACTTTCTCTACCAATCTTACCCGTTTATTACTTTAGCATGTCATTGTAATCACCTGCCTTAATTTGATGTCATAGTATTAATAAGCGGCATAGCTTCAAAAATTTAATACATTGGTAAAAGCCCGTTTACTGTCATTTTCTACAGTTACAATATAGTAGAGTCTGTAAGAACCATTTTTAGAAGCAGAATAAAGTTCCGAACAATTTACAGAGGTACGGCCACTAAAAATTTTTGAGTATGTTTTAATATTTTTCCAGGACGTTCTTTCCTTTTTTTGAAGTATCATTTTTACCTTTATCGGCGCTGACTTTCTGATATTCACTGTTACCTTTGAGTGCACTTTCCCATTTACCAGACTGATCGATCCACTTACACGGATAATATTTGCAAAGCGCGCTGAAACGATGTTCTCTGCCTGTGGATTTTGTGGTATAACATTTTGAGCAGCATAGGAAACATTAGTTGAGAAGACAGAGAGACATATCAAAAACAAAAAGATTTTCTTTTTCAATTCAGTTTCTCCTCCTTTCCTTGTGTGTTTTGACATAGTAACAACCGGAGTCCGGAAAGTGTGACAATGTTTTTGAGATTTTGTGTAAAAAAGATCCGTTATCACCCATTTTTGGCTATATATTGAATTATACGGTGAGTTGTTATAAACTTGAACAAACGACAGGGAAAAGGAAATTGAAAATGCTTTTATATTTAACTCTTCTTGACAGTCCAAAAGATAGAAACAGATTTTGTGAATTATACGATAAATATAAAATGAAAATGTACTATGTTGCGTTCGGTATACTGAACAATGAACAAGATGCAGAAAACATAGTTCATGATACATTTGTTACTATCATTGATGTGCTGGATAAACTTGACAGATCGGATCAGCGAAAAGAATGGAACTATATTGTCACCATTCTGAAAAATAAATGTTATAATCATTTAAAACGTGAGTCGAGAGTACAGTATTTTGATGATATCCTGGAATTTGAGCGTAAAGCTGCGGTCCGGTTGAACGAAACTGAGAAAGCGGTTATAGAGCAGGAAACGGCAAAGGCTCTTGCGGAAATAATCCGGTCAATGAAATACCCTTATAAAGAAGTTATATATCTGCAGTATTATAATAGACTGAGTTCCAGTGAAATTGCAGCAATATTGGACATAAAGCCTGCATATGTCCGTCAGATATCAAAAAGAGCAAAGAAACATATGCAGAGACAATTACAGAAAATGGGGTTTTACAATGCAGAGTAATTTTGAACAGATTGTCAGTGAAGCTGTGAAAATGACTGTGATCAGAGATGAAGAATATCTGGAGAAAGAAATGGATAGTTTCAGCCATGTATTCTCAGATAAATTTAACTCTGACATGGATAGGCTGATCCATTCGTCCGAACGGAAAAGCAGAAAGGTCAGGAAATCAAAATATTTGCTTATAATTGCAGCGGTTTTGACATTAAATGTCGCTATAGTCTTCGCAAATGAGACATTAATGGAAAAATTCGGTAATCTGGTTATGTATTTTTTTGAGGATAATGCTGACCTTACGGGTACATCTGCCGGAAACAGCGGTGAATTTACCCCCCTTTTATTAAATTATGTCCCGTCGGGATATGAACTTACTTTTGAAGATACCGATAACGACCTGCACGCATATAATGCAGAATTCACTAATCAGACAGGTGAAATAATAGTTTATGCACAGGAAAGTGCATCGGCTTCTATCGCGGTAACATACAGCGGCGATGAAAAAGAAATCATCGAAATAGATAATATGCAATGCTACCTGGTATCTGATACAGATTACAGGACATTAATTTTTGAATCAGGAGGCTATATATTTACAATTTCTTCGTGTGAAGACAAGACGGAATTGATAAAAATGGCAGAAAGCGTCATCGGGCAGACGGAAGATATACAGTAAATATACTTCCTTTGCCCGGCTTAAAGGCTGCGTCTGCATAATTTCTGTATCTGCTGCGCATACTTGTACATATCGAAAGGGACATGGTTCAAAACATTCATGGATCAAAAAATACAGGTGTGCATATCAAATGAGCGGCAAAAAAATAATCTCTGGCTTCAATAACAAATTTGATCTGAAGATCATAGTATGGGATCTCCTCTATGACATTGCCGGCAGTATACTTTATGCTGCCGGCATTTATACCTTTGCGGGAAATGCCGGATTCGCGCCGGGCGGCGTCTCCGGGCTGGCGCTGATCCTGAACTATCTTCTCGGCCTGCCGGTGGGTACGGTGACTCTTCTGTTCAACATCCCTCTTGTAGCCATCAGCTACAAAGCGGTAGGCAGGACGCTTCTCATAAAAAGTGCGAAGACGATGGTGATCTCTTCGCTGTTTCTTGATGTGATATTCCCATATATACCTATGTACACGGGCAGCAGGCTGATGGCCGCGATCTGTTCCGGCGTCTTTCTGGGAGCCGGGATGGCGCTCTTTTATATACGCGGCTCGTCCTCCGGCGGGATTGATTTCCTCGCCCTTACGATCAAGAAGAAAAAGCCCCATATGACGATGGGCGTGATCACGCTCCTCATAGACCTTGTAGTGATACTGCTCGGCTGGCCGGTATTCGGAGATATCGACGCAGTGCTCTACGGGGTGGCCGCGACAGGAGTATCCACGATCGTGATCGATAAGATCCTGTACGGTACGGGCGCGGGCACGCTGGCGATCATCATAACCGGAAAAGGCAGGGAGGTCGCGGTGAAGATCGGCGAGAATGTAAAGCGGGGCGTCACCACACTTCCGGCTTCCGGCGGATATACGGGCATGCACAGGGACGTCCTTTTGTGCGCCTGCTCCAAGGCAGAGGCATATCTGGTCAAAAGCGCCGTGCAGGAGACGGATGATAAGGCGTTTGTAATGTTTACTGAGACCAGTGAAGTATTTGGAGAGGGATTTAAAACAGAACTGAAATGAACATGATATAGAACCACGCTGTGAGCTTAACAGAAAGCGGTGAAGAGTAAACCGGCTTCCGGGGCAGGCGGATAAGTTTTTTCAGAAACGTCCGTCTGTTTCGGAAGTTTTTTGTTATGGAAAAATCTGCAGTCCGGGCTGACTGCCTGAACACAGTGCGAACTGTGGATGCCGGACGGAAATAATGGTTTTTGCCTGTGCTATTGCAAAATATCCTGCGATGCCGTACAATAAAATCCAGTGAGCACAGGAATGGAGGGTAGATATGCCGACAGAAATGATACATGCCGAAAAACTGATCTATGAATATGACAAGCGGGATGAAGAGGGTAACGTGATCGGCTCTGAGCGTGCCATCGATGGCGTTGATATCGATGTGCCTCAGGGTTCTTTTGTGGCGATCCTGGGACACAACGGTTCGGGAAAGTCTACCCTTGCCAAGCATATGAACGCGATTCTTGTCCCTACGAGCGGAACAATGTGGGTGGATGGAAGAGACACGAAAGATCCTGGCGAACTGTGGAATGTACGACAGACAGCAGGGATGGTGTTCCAGAATCCGGATAATCAGATCATCGGCACTGTGGTGGAAGAAGACGTGGGATTCGGTCCGGAGAATCTGGGAGTGCCTACAGACGAGATCTGGAAGCGCGTAGAAGAGAGCCTGAAAGCAGTGGGAATGATCGACCGCAGGAAAGATTCTCCGAACAAACTGTCCGGCGGGCAAAAACAACGGGTGGCGATCGCAGGAGTCCTTGCCATGGAGCCAAAATGTGTTGTCCTGGACGAACCTACCGCTATGCTCGATCCGAACGGGAGAAAAGAAGTGATCCGTGCGGTGGAAGAACTGCGAAAGAAAAAGAAAGTCACTGTCATCCTCATCACGCATTATATGGAAGAGGTCATTGACGCTGACCAGGTATTTGTCATGGATGGCGGGCATATCGTGATGCACGGAACTCCGAGGGAGATATTCAGCCGTGTGGACGAGCTGAAAAGTTACCGGATGGACGTTCCTCAGGTGACGATGCTCGCGGAAGAACTGAGAAACCGCGGACTGGATCTCCCGAGAGGGATCTTAAGAAGAGATGAGTTGGTGGAGGCATTATGTCGATTGCGTTAGAACATGTAAGTTATATATACAGCCCGGGAACAGCCTATGAGAAGCATGCGCTCAAAGATGTGAGCCTTGAGATCCCGCAGGGACAGTTTGCCGGGATCATCGGGCATACCGGTTCGGGAAAGTCCACGCTGATCCAGCATCTGAACGGACTGGTCAGAGCGGCGTCAGGGAAAGTGATTTATGAAGGACAGAATATTTACGACGAGGGATATAATATGCGCGCGCTCCGCAGTCAGGTGGGGCTTGTCTTCCAGTATCCGGAATATCAGCTCTTCGAGGTTGATGTAATAAGTGATGTCTGCTTTGGACCGAAGAATCAGGGGCTGTCTCAGGAAGAGTGCGAGCAAAATGCAAGAGAGGCTCTGGAACTGGTCGGTTTTCCGGAGAAATATTATAAACAGTCCCCCTTTGAACTGTCCGGAGGACAGAAAAGGCGCGTGGCGATCGCCGGGGTGCTGGCTATGAAGCCAAAAGTGCTGATCCTTGATGAGCCCACTGCAGGGCTTGACCCCAAAGGCAGGGACGAGATACTCGACCAGGTGGAGAAGCTGCATAAAGAGACGGGCATGACGGTCATACTTGTCTCCCACAGCATGGAAGATATCGCGCGTTATGTAGAGCGTATCATCGTGATGAACCGCGGAGAGATCATGCTGGACGGCGCGCCGGGAGAAGTGTTCCGCCACTATAAAGAACTTGAGAAAGTAGGTCTTGCCGCTCCGCAGGTGACTTATGTGATGCATGACTTAAAAGAACGGGGATTCAATGTCTCAACCAATGCAACGACGATAGAAGAGGCTGCGGATGAGATTGTCAGAAGTTTCAGTGAATCCCGCTCATAAGAAGGAGTTACTATGATAAGAGACATAACAATTGGACAGTATTACCCGGCAGAGAGCCGGATACACAGACTGGATCCCAGGGTGAAGATTGTCTGCACCCTGCTTTTTCTCGTCTCTCTTTTTATACAGAACAGTCTGCTGGGTTATGTGATCGCAACCCTCTTTTTAGGGAACGTGATCCGGCTGTCTAAAGTACCGCTGAAATACATCGTAAAGGGTCTGAAGCCGATCGTGATCCTTCTTTTGTTCACTGTGGTGATGAATTTGTTCCTCACCCGGAGCGGAGAGGTTCTGGCTCATTTCTGGATCTTTACAATCACGGAGGGCGGACTGCGCACATCGGTGTTCATGGCGGTACGCCTTATGTATCTCGTAGCTGGTTCATCTATCATGACATTTACCACATCCCCGAATGCTCTGACAGACGGCATGGAGAAACTGCTCCATCCCCTGAATAAACTGAATGTTCCGGTTCATGAAGTGGCGATGATGATGTCGATTGCGCTGCGGTTTATTCCGATCCTGCTCGAGGAGACAGATAAGATCATGAAAGCACAGCAGGCGAGAGGAGCGGATTTTGAGACTGGAAATGTCATGCAGAGGGCGAAAGCTATGGTTCCTATCCTTGTGCCGCTGTTCGTATCCGCATTCCGAAGAGCCAATGATCTGGCAATGGCCATGGAATCACGGTGTTATCATGGCGGAGAAGGGCGTACAAAGATGAAGCCGCTCCGGTATAAAAGCCGTGACAGGATCGCGTATTTTTTGACCTTGATCTATATTGTTGCAATATTTGTAGTTGGAAGGTATGTTCCCTTTAAATTGTGGATTTTCTAAATCTGACCGGTTGATCGATATCCGCTTTGGGACAGGGTGAATGTTAATCGGGGACGTAGTAAAACTTAGTTTTACTACGTCCCCGATCAGGAGTTGTTATGCGTAGAATTAAACTTACCGTTGCTTACGACGGCACTGCCTACTGTGGCTGGCAGATCCAGCCAAACGGAATTACAGTCGAAGAGGTGTTGAACCGGGCACTCTCCCGCCTCACAGGAGAGGAGATACACGTTACCGGAGCGAGCCGTACGGATGCAGGTGTTCATGCGAGAGGAAATGTTGCTGTATTCGATACGGCTTCCGCTATACCATCGGAGCGTCTGGCATATGCAGTGAATCCCTTTCTGCCCGAGGATATCGTGGTGGTGAAGTCGGAAGAGGTTCCGGCAGAATGGCATCCGCGATATCAGAACTCGGTCAAGACATATGAATATCATATCCTTAACCGGGAGATGCCGGACCCACTCAGGCGGAGAGACAGCTGGCATGTGTCCTTCCCGCTCGATCTCGATAAGATGAGAGCGGCGGCCGTTCACCTGGTTGGAGAGCATGATTTCCGGAGTTTTTGCAGCATCCATACCGGGGCGAAGACGACAGTGCGGACGATCTGTTCTCTGGATATTGAAAAGTCGGAAGACCTCATCACCATTCGGATCAGCGGAAATGGATTTTTGTATAATATGGTACGCATTATAGCTGGAACGCTGACTGAGGTGGGAAGAGGATTCAGGACTCCGGAAGAAGTGAACGACATTCTGGATGCAGGAGCGCGAAAGCAGGCGGGAGCAACGGCTCCACCACAGGGGCTCGTGCTGGCGGGGATTGAATATGAACAGTAATAATATGGCAAGATGAGTAAGAAGATAGATTGATTCTGTCTGTTGTGTTACAATTCCTGCGGACAGATATCAGAAATATATAACTCCTATGTCTGGAGCGCAGAAATGCTTTGGCAGGGAAAGAAAGGAATGGAGCAATGGGAAATAATAACAATTCTGGCATTTTAAAATTTTTTGGCGTTTTAATGATCCTGTTCGGGCTGATTTATGCGGCACTTGGAACAGCGGCCCTTATAGGCGAACTGGGCGGGATTCTTCCAGGACATGAAGCACAGGAAACCCTGGTCGTAGTACTGGCGTATGCAGTAGCGCTGATCGCGATCGTTCTCGGTATTGCGTGTGTGAAAGGTGCTCTTGGAGTAAGCCGTGCGCTTGGACTTGTGTTCGCGGCATTTGGGCTTGTCTCCCTGATTTACCTTCAGGTGACTCAGGATACTTTCAGCATTTTCGACTGCGTTGCACTGGTATTCGGAATCGCGATTGTTTATGTGGCAGGAAAGAGTAACTGATTATCTTGACTTTTATACCGAATGTTGCTAGTATTTACTTAGCGGTAAAACTGGAAAATTGAGGAGTGAAACCAGATTTTTTAAGCTGTAAAGTATATTTTATGCTTTGGAAATCTGGTTTTTCTTATATCTTTGATTCCAGCAAGAGTCAGTTATGAGGAGGAATGGAACATGAAGATCTATGAGGCAAAAGACTATCGTGAAATGAGCAGAAAGGCAGCGAATATTCTTTCGGCGCAGATCATACTGAAACCAGACTGTGTCCTGGGGCTTGCGACCGGATCTACTCCGATCGGAACATACGACCAGCTTGTAGATTGGTACAAGAAAGGCGATCTTGATTTTGCAGAAGTAAAGACTGTGAATCTGGATGAGTACAGGGGCCTTGCGCGGGATAATGATCAGAGCTATTATTATTTTATGCACAGCCATCTGTTTGACCGTGTAAATATCAAACCGGAAAATACAAATGTACCGGATGGCATGGCAGAAGATCCGGCTGCAGAATGTGAAAGATACGAGGCTTTAATCCAGTCGCTCGGCGGCGTCGATATCCAGCTTCTGGGAATCGGGCACAACGGCCATATCGGATTCAATGAACCGGGAACGTCTTTTGCAAAAGAGACGCACTGTGTAGACCTTACACAGAGGACGATTGAGGCGAACAAGCGCTTCTTCCCGTCTGTTGACGATGTGCCGAAGCAGGCGATATCCATGGGCATCAAGACAATCATGCGCGCGAAGAAGATACTTCTTATCGCCAGTGGTGAGGAGAAAGCGGATATTGTGGCAAAAGCATTTTTCGGCCCGGTAGTCCCGGAAGTGCCGGCATCAATCCTCCAGATGCATGACGATGTAGTAGTCGTGGCAGACAGTGCGGCGCTGTCAAAGATTCCAAGATAGTCCGCAGCAGGAAACATTGCAAAACCTGCTTGACAAAATACAGATCATAGGATAAGATTCACTCATATAATACAGGCAGAGAAGGGAACAAGTAGCAGATGACCGCGACAACAGAAAGCAGCCGGCAGATGAGAGGCGCGGGATACGGCTTCTGTGAATACATCCCGGAGCTTTGCACCGAACGCAGCTTTTGTTCCCTCGTGCAGAACATGGCGTGGGAGAACCAAGAGACAGCAAGTAGGCTGTAACGGAATGGTACACGTTATCGTACCGGAATGAGGCTGAGAGCGGGAGCTCCCGGTGAATTAAGGTGGTACCACGGTTTAGAGAACCGTCCTTATTGTGAAAGCAGTAAGGACGGTTATTTTTTTAGGAAAAAGGAGAAAGAAAAATGGGAATCTATGAAGAACTTCAGGCGAGAGGGCTCATCGCCCAGGTGACAGATGAAAAGGAGATAAGGGAGCTGGTAAATGCCGGAAAAGCTGTATTTTATATCGGTTTTGATCCTACGGCAGACAGTCTCCATGTAGGCCATTTTATGGCGCTGTGTCTGATGAAACGTCTCCAGGAAGCAGGTAATAAGCCGATCGCACTGATCGGAGGCGGAACCGGCTACATCGGTGATCCGTCGGGAAGAACAGATATGAGGAGTATGATGACTCCGGAGCAGATTCAGCACAACTGCGACTGTTTTAAAAAGCAGATGAGCAAGTTCATTGATTTTTCCGAAGGGAAAGCAATGATGGTCAACAATGCGGACTGGCTGCTTGATCTGAACTATATAGAACTGCTCCGGGAGGTGGGACCTCACTTTTCCGTCAACCGGATGCTGACAGCAGAGTGCTATAAGCAGAGGATGGAAAAGGGACTGAGTTTCCTCGAGTTTAACTACATGATTATGCAGGCATATGATTTCTATGCACTGTTCCAGAAATATGGCTGTAACCTTCAGTTCGGCGGCGACGACCAGTGGAGCAACATGCTTGCCGGAACAGAGCTGATCCGCCGTAAACTGGGGAAAGACGCGGGAGCCATGACGATCACTCTGCTTCTGAATTCCGAAGGCAAGAAGATGGGTAAGACACAGTCCGGCGCAGTATGGCTTGACCCTGAGAAGACATCTCCGTTCGACTTCTACCAGTACTGGAGAAATGTGGCTGATGCAGATGTGCTGAAATGTATCCGTATGCTGACGTTCCTTCCTCTGGACGAGATTGACAAGATGGATTCGTGGGAGGGCGCACAGCTCAATACTGCGAAAGAGATACTTGCCTATGAGCTGACAAAGCTGGTACACGGAGAGGAAGAAGCAAAGAAAGCACAGGAGAGTGCGCGTGCTCTGTTCAGCAGAGGAAATGCCTCGGAGATGCCTACGACAGAACTGACGGAGGACGACTTTACCGACGGAAATATCGATATCCTGACCATGCTGGTAAGAGCAGGGCTTGTTCCGTCAAAATCTGAGGCGAGACGTGCAGTGCAGCAGGGCGGCACTGCGGTCGACGGTGAAAAAGTAACGGATATCAAAGCACTGTTTTCAAAAGATAACTTTGCAGGGGAAGGCCTCATCCTGAAAAAAGGAAAGAAAAATTTCCACAGATTGATCATAAAATAGAGCTTTTCGGGAGGAGCGCGTGATACATTGGCAGGGCGCATCCGGTGTTTGAGGCAGCGCCCTGTCCGGCCAAAAAGAAGGAGGTAAGAGCTATGACCATGAATCAGACGCCTGTATCCGAGAGGGTGCATATTGGATTTTTCGGAAAACGCAATGCGGGAAAGTCCAGCATCATGAACTCGGTGACCGGGCAGGAACTCGCAGTGGTATCAGAAGTCAAAGGCACTACGACTGATCCGGTGTATAAGTCTATGGAGCTTCTTCCTCTGGGGCCTGTCGTCATGATGGATACTCCGGGGATTGACGACGAGGGTGAGCTTGGCAGTCTGCGTGTCAGGAAGAGCTTTCAGGTGCTCAATAAGACAGATGCCGCGGTTCTTGTGATTGATGGGACCGCAGGCGTGTCAGAAGAAGAGATGCTCCTGGCAGAACGGATCAGAAAGAAGAAGATTCCGTTTATAGCAGTTGTTAACAAAAAGGAACTTGCGGATGCATCTGTGAAAGAACAGGTTCAAAAAGCGCTGGAGCTTGGGGAAGAGCAGATTATCTGCGTGAGCGCGGCAGAGGGAGACGGCATCGAAGAACTAAAAGAACGTATTGCTTTGATCGCGCAAAGAGAAGAGCCGGAAAAGTATCTCGTCCGCGATCTTCTGGAACCATCTGACATTGTGGTGCTCGTAACACCCATTGATTCGGCTGCGCCAAAAGGGCGCCTTATCCTGCCCCAGCAGCAGACGATCCGGGATATCCTTGAAGCGGATGCCGTATCAGTCGTGGTAAAGGAGACCGGACTGAAAAGTGCGCTCAAACGGCTGAAAGAGAAACCGAAGATGGTCATTACAGACAGTCAGGCGTTTGCTCAGGTCTCGGCCGACACGCCGGAAGACATTCTGCTGACATCTTTTTCTATATTAATGGCAAGATATAAGGGCAATTTGGAACAGGCAGCCGCAGGAGTGACTGCGCTGGACAGATTAGATGACGGTGACATGATCCTCATCAGTGAAGGATGCACCCACCACAGACAGTGTGATGACATCGGCACAGTGAAGATCCCCCGCTGGATCAGAGAATACACAGGAAAAGATATCCGGATCGAGACGACATCCGGTACGGAATTTCCGGATGATCTGACAAAGTATAAGCTGATTATCCACTGCGGAGGCTGTATGCTGAACGAGCGGGAGATGAAATATCGTCTGAGCTGTGCGGCAGATCAGGGCGTGCCAATGACGAATTACGGGATACTGATTGCCTATGTGAAAGGGATACTTAAGAGGAGCGTGGAAGTGTTCCCGGAGATCTGTAAGCTGTTCATATAACACAGAGTTTTATACTGATTCGCCCGCAAAAGCTGCTGCAGGCTATTTGATAGTATTTTCTGTATTGATTTCTGCAAAGAGGCGGTTTAACTTATCTATATACCGGCCATGGATGGCGTCATAATACCGGCGGCTTAAAGGCGCTTCCATGCCGGAGCCAAAGCAGACACGGTCGTTGAGCACTTCTTTAACGTAATTGTAATTTGCAATATAACCCTGATGGATCTGCATAAAGATATCATGATCCAGACGCTTGCTAATATTTTTCAGCGTGTCGTAGCAGATCTGTTCTCCGTTTGTGCAGTGGAAGACACACTGATTCCGTCTTTTTTCAATATAAACAACTTTCTCAAGGTCGATGATCACACTTCTGCGATCGCACATAACTTCCAGATACCGTTTCTCTGCCTCTTCAGTTTTTTTACGATACCAGTACTGCATTTCCGCTTTTTCCATCATTTTCTTCAGATCAAGATACTGGATCGGTTTTATGACATAGCCGATGGCGTCAATTTGATAAGCATTGAGCGCATAGTCGTTAAAGCTTGTTACAAAGCACAGCGCCATGTTTTTCCCCATGCTGCGAAGTTCCCCTGCCGCTTCCATGCCTGAGAGTTCCGGCATCTCAATGTCAAGGAAAATAACATCATAGTCTTTATCCCCGCGCTTTACTGCATCGAGCAGGGCTGCGCCGCTTTCCCATGCATCTAAAGTGAACTTACGGCTGGTTTCATTCCCATAGACGGTGATCATTTTTTCCAGTTCATTACGGTAAAATTCTTCATCATCGCAGACTGCGATCTTCATTTCAGGCATCTTGATCCTCCCTTTTGCGGCATGAGCCGATGTGCTGTAAAACATGTTTTTTTATTCAGAATAAGCAGAAATCGGAACAGCCGGTGTGTGAATGAATCCCTGATTTCCCTATTTATAATTTGGCAGCAGGATACCGACATGAAACGTATTTTCTGTATAGGTAATCTCAATCTGTCCGCGCAGGTCGTTTACGGCCTTGCGGACATTTTTTATACCGATCCCGTGAAGGTCTGATTTGTCAGCTTTTGTGCTGGTAAAGACGCCGTCTCTTTCCTGTATATTCTCCGTGTGACTGTTATCTACAGAGATTGAAAGAGCAGACTCTTTCTGCTGGATGGCGGCTCTGAGCCAGCCGGCTTCACATTTAGAAGCGGCACAGATGGCATTATCAAGCAGGTTTCCCACGATTGTGATCATTGTAAAATCGTTGATTTTCAGATATGGGATATTGCAGGTGATTTCACAGAGAATATTTTCCTGTTTTGCCAGAGACGCCTTTTCATTTAGAATAGCAGAAAGCGGAACGGATGGCGTCTGGATGGCGGAAGTGTCTTTGAAGCGCGTTCCGATCTTCTGTATGTATTCGTGAATTTTTTCATAATTTTTCTGGCTGGCGTACCCGTCAATGATGATCAGGTGATTCTTGATATCATGGCGGAGAGAGCGGAGGGTGTTCAGGTTCTCTTCTATCTGCAGGGCATAGTTTTCCTGCAGACGGTTGATTTCAGCCTGGATTTTATAATCGGCGTTCTCCACTACCAAAGCGAGGAATTTATCATAGAGTAAAATACACAGAATGATCAATATGATCAGCATTGTAAAAAGTAAGGGCAGCATTTGCGAGTCAGGCTCTTTGCGGCAGATGTAGAGCGTGGAATAGCTGAGCAGCAGACATATCGCTCCAATCATCATGCTGAAATAAAGGGAGTATCGTGATGATATTCGTCGGTTCCGCCTGTAATTCGTATACAGCACATAAAAAACATAAGCGAGAAACGATATAATAATCAGCTTATATTCTTCGTAGATATCAGATACAGAAAGGATGCTAAAATCATTAAAGACAAGAGAGTGGAGGAGCAGAATTACAATCCTGCTCAGGTGACTGTATACTCTGAATTTTATTAATATAAAAAGAGACTTTTTCCAATCAGGCCATGACGAAACAAGCAGAAAGGATATATCTAACAAAAGTCCTATAACGAAAGTGAAAGGAATATGTTCGGGCAGAGAGAATAAGGTATAGGCGATAAGCTGAATAAGTTTGTACTTTTGTTTGATTTTATGGGGCAAGGCATTATCAGCAAATCGAAATAACAGAAAAACGTCTATGATATTCCATAATAAATCAACGTATATACGGAATGCTTCACTCATACTTACCCCTCCAAGTAAGATTAATTATAGCTGGAAATGCAAAAAAAGAAAAGTCAGATTTTTGATGTTCCAAATAGCATGATTATTCGACCAAACAGCACAGGTATATTGATTTTTAATATCAAAGAGATTAACTTGGAGTTAGAAAATGTGATTAACCAAGGAGGTCGGAGAGATGAAAAAGGAATTATCAAATTGGAAGAAATTAAGTAAAATATCATTGTTACAGCTATGCCTTCTCCTGGCTAACGGAATGTGGATATCTATTTTTGGCATCTACTCTCTGGGGCATTTCTGCGGCGTTATTGCGGCAAATATAAGGTAGGCTGTGGCTGAAGTGTCCTAAGTGTGGAAAGAAAACCGGGCGCAAGAAGAATGAGAAATAATACTGATGTCACTTCTGCGGTTTTGGAAAATCTCATGGATAAATGGAATGAATTCTGGTATCATTTAGGAGAAAATATTTATAATCCTGTCAATAAATAAAACAGCCGGGAGTAGCGATTGATGAAAGTGTTGAATAAAAGGGGAAGTAAATTACTCTCAATAGTAACGACAGTTTTTTGATTACCGCTGTTTATTTTCAAGTCTGTGAAAATAAGAAAACACAAGGAATGAATCGAAGTGAGAAAAGAAGTTTTCTTAAAAAATTAAATAAAAAATTTTGGCGGAATTTACTAAAACTGAAAAATTCCAAATAAGGATACAGAACAGCAGGAGCTGCACTCTCAGCGGCAGAGAACTGGACGAAAATAATGTATAGATGAAAGGGTTTT
>DXAU01000004.1 GCA_019116885.1 Candidatus Mediterraneibacter pullistercoris
TTTATCTGTTCAAATAGGTTTTTATATGCTGAGGATAAAAAACGCCCTTATGGGCGTTTCAGACTGTAGACAAAGTCCCCGGTTTACGCCGGGGCTTTTCTTCTGTAGTTATCAACATTCCGATTATCTTCCCTCTTTTTGTCAAGAAAAATTCCCTTTTATCCAGTATCTCTATGGCATTAAAAGTATGCGCCAGACAATAAAAGAAATCGAAGTGAATGTAGCTTATCGCTGGTTTCTCGGTCTGGAATTCCATCTGGTAGATACATCCACTGTGTTTGTAGATTCTACCCATGTAAAAGCCTGTGCGAACAGTAAAAAATAAGAAAGAGGATCGCATCTCAAGAGGCTTTATGGTATGAGGAAGAGTTAACAAAGGAAATCAATGAAGACCGTAAAAATCATGGGAAGAAACCTTTAAAAGAAAAAAAGGATGATTCAAATACACCGCCATCAGCAGGCCGTGGCGTTTCTGGTGATGACAGCTCCTTGGATGAAATCCCGGAAGGGGGCGAAGACACAAAAATGCAGTACTTCAGATCCGGAAAGCGGCTGGTTCCGAAAAGGCGAACATAAGTATCTGGAAACCAGTGGGGATATCCGCTATACGCCCGGAAACAAAGAGATTTACATGTTGAGAAAAGAAACCATTGAGAGATTGTTCGGAAGTGCAAAAGAACAGCATGGATTTCGATACACACAATATATCGGGAACGCCCGGATGCATATGAAAGCCGGGCTGACCTTCGCATGCATGAATCTGAAAAAGCTGGCAAAGATTCTGGATGCAAGGGAAAGACAGGACAAAAATCTGGATTCTTTTTTATCCTTTATAAAAAAATATGGGAGTTTGTATTTGAGCAAAAAGAGTGGTGCTGGAGCTTAGCGCCAGCACCAACTTTGTCTACAGTCTGAACAGGCACGTTATCCGCGCCTGCTAACTGAGGTCTTTCGCTATATTTTAAAGTACCGCCGATTCCATCTGTGTCTCCTGATACGGCAGTGAATTCCTTCTGTCAGTTTCTCTCATTCACTACAGTTTTCCGGATCATCCTGATCTTTTTTCTTTATTTTCGCAGTCTGCACATCCCTGTGCTTCTTTCTAAGTCTCTTATACACACTTGCCCTGAACAACGTATATATCACTGACACAATCGGTATAAAGATCAGCATACCGACAATCCCCATCAGATTACCGCCTATCGTCACTGCTGCCAGAACCCATATGGACGGAAGTCCTACCGAGCTTCCAACAACTTTGGGATAGATGAGGTTCCCCTCTATCTGCTGGAGCACAAGAAACATGATTACAAAAATGAGTGCCTGGAGCGGGTCTACCATCAGAATCAGGAACGCTCCTACAAAACATCCGATAAATGCGCCGAATATCGGGATGAGCGCTGTAAAAGAAATGAGCACGCCCACCAGCAGAGCATACGGCATATTGATGATACTCATCACGATGAAGAACATCGAGCCCAGTATCAGAGCTTCAACGCACTGTCCGGTAAGAAAACTGGAAAACGATCTTGCAGTCAGGGAGCATACTTCCAGACTCCATTCTACCCGCTCTTCTGGAAGAAACGCATACATGACTTTTGTAACCTGTACACGCAGTTTCTCTTTCTGCAAAAGCACATAACATGCAAATACAAAGGCAATGACAAAGGTCGCCACCCCGCTTACGATAGAACCTATGGCGGACATTGTGGAATTGAGCATGTCACCTGCTCCGTTCTGAAAGAAAGAGAGCGCGCTGTCCATTAGTTTATCCACATTCAAATTCAGTCCTGCAAGCCATTGCTCCATATCTCTGTTATCCTCAAACTGAGCCTCAAGGAAACGTTGAGCCTCCGGTACAAACGCTCGTATCGTCTTTCCAAGAGACAGGATAGTGTTAGTCAATTCCGGAATCACTACAAACATGACAAGCACCACGATTCCTATCACAATGGCAATCGTAAGCACGAGGCACACCGGTCTTGCGATCTTTTTTGCCACCTTTTTGTCTTTCAGATACTTGTTTCGGAATATCTTCTGTTCCAGAAATTTCATTGGTACATTCAGCACAAACGCGATCGCCCCGCCAAGCAGAAACGGAAAGATGATTCCGAATGCAAAGCCGATCCATTCAAAGATGATCGCATAATTCCAGAGCGCGATCAAAATAACAATTGTAAAAAGAATCAGTTGTCTTAATTGTTTTATATTTTTTTTATCAAGGTTCATAATTCCTCCGGCTGCATATTGCATATAGTATTCCCGTCTGACAGGAACAGAAAAGTCTTCAGATATCCGATTTCATTGTAACACATCTGCCTTACCTGTCAAAGTCAAAATCTGATTTCCTTGAAAAATCTGGTTTTGTTTTACTTAAAACAGCGCCGTACAATATTCTGGCGATATTGTATGACGCTGTTTCTTACGTTTCTTTTGCCGTTCATCTTCCCGGACAGTCCAGGCAGCTTATTTACTGTTTCTCACTGTAATGATGCGCGTCTTCAAGCATCATATCCTTAACTTTCATCAGCCGGATCTGAGTACTCCTCTCATTCTCATCCAGCTTCATTGTAATATACTTGATACTCTCCTCCGTCTCCGGAATGATCACGTGCTCCAGAGCATTGACGCGCCGTCGCGTCTTCTCGATCTCTGCTGCCATAAGCTGGCACGCTTTCTCACATTCAGCAAGGCGGATCATGTCGGGAAGCACATCTGCAAGCGACTTCACTGCCCCGTCCAGATCACTGGACGTAAACGCGAAACCGTAGGAGTAGATATCATTTTCATCCGCAGTTCTTGTCTTATATTCAAAAGTCGGAATATCGACACTCATAACGTTCTTCTCTCCGGCCTCCAGGCTGATCTCCTGTTTCGGCGCCATGAGAGCAGTGCCCAGCGCCGCCTCTGACATTCCCGCCTTGGCAATGACAAAATTACGGTTCGCAGACTGGATGCCAAATTCCACTTTTTTGCGCACTTCCATATTTTCGCGGACCAGATCAAGATACTGCCGCATCAGTTCGTCACGCTTGTCTTTTAACAGCTTGTGTCCGCGAATCGCGGTGATTCGCTTCTTTTTCAGACGCGTCAGCTCCATCCTGGTCGGATTCACTTGTTTTGCCGCCAAAACGCCACCTCCTTCATCGATTTATCTGAATACTGTTACTTTTCTGCCGCTGTCGGCACTTTCGCACCGTTTACGGTTTCCTGGCTTCCGTTCCGCGGCAGTTCGATTTCGCTTCGCTCCATCCGCTCTGCGTACTTTCACACCAGGCTCGAAATGACCTCGCCAGGTGTTCAATGCATCACTGCGGGCTGTCCGCCCTTTCGCACCGCTTACGGTTTCCTGGCTTCCGTTCCGCGGCAGTTCGATTTCGCTTCGCTCCATCTCACTGCGGGCTGTCCGCCCTATGCGGAATCCGGAAAGACGATTTGCGTAAACAAGTTTCCGCATCGTCTTATCCGACTTCCGCGCACCGCGGAACTGCTAATCGGCATAGTATTGATCCAGATATTTGTCGTCGATTCGTTTTAATTCTGTACGTGGCAGCATGCGGAGCAGTTTCCAGCCAATGTCCAGTGTCTCTTCGATGCTCCGGTCTGTGCTGTATCCCTGGGAGACATATTCCTGCTCGAAAGCGTCTGCGAATTTTGCGTACATCAGGTCGATCTCAGTCAGCGCCGCCTCTCCAAGGATCACCATAAGTTCTTTGGCGTCTTTTCCGCGGGCATATGCGGCAAAAAGCTGGTTCATGGTGTTGGAGTGGTCTGCACGGGTCTTGCCCTCGCCTATTCCCTTGTCTTTCAGACGGGAGAGCGACGGCAGCACATCGATCGGCGGCGTAACTCCCTTGCGGTAAAGTTCACGGCTTAAGATAATCTGTCCCTCTGTGATATATCCGGTCAGGTCAGGGATCGGATGGGTTTTGTCATCCTCCGGCATGGTCAGGATCGGAATCATTGTGATACTTCCCTTTTTGCCGTTCTGACGTCCTGCTCTCTCATAGATGGACGCAAGGTCTGTGTACATATATCCCGGATAACCGCGGCGTCCCGGCACTTCTTTTCGTGCAGCGGACACTTCGCGGAGCGCGTCTGCATAGTTCGTGATGTCCGTCAGGATGACGAGCACGTGCATGTCTTTCTCAAATGCAAGGTACTCTGCTGCTGTCAGAGCCATCTTCGGCGTTGCGATACGCTCGATGGCAGGGTCGTTCGCGAGATTGACAAAGAGGACGGTACGATCCAGAGCTCCCGTCTCGCGGAAACTCTCTACGAAGAAGTTGGATTCCTCGAATGTGATACCCATTGCGGCAAATACAACGGCAAAGTTCTCATCTTTTCCAAGCACTTTTGCCTGTCTTGCAATCTGCGCGGCAAGCTGTGCGTGGGGAAGTCCCGATGCCGAGAAGATCGGCAGCTTCTGTCCCCTTACCAGGGTGTTCAGTCCGTCGATGGCGGACACTCCGGTCTGGATGAACTCCTCCGGGTAGCTTCTCGCCGCCGGGTTCATGGGAAGTCCGTTGATATCCATGCGGGCCTCCGGCAGGATCTCCGGTCCGTCGTCGATGGGGCGGCCCAGTCCGTCAAAGACACGTCCAAGCATATCCTCGGATACGCCCAGCTCCATACTCCGTCCGAGGAAACGCACCTTGCTGTTGGACAGGTTAATTCCCGTGGAGCTCTCGAAAAGCTGTACGAGCACGTCGCTTCCGTTTACCTCAAGCACCTTGCAGCGCCTTGTCTCGCCGCTGGCAAGTTCAATCTCTCCGAGCTCATCGTATGTCACGCCTTCCACGCCGCGCACGAGCATCAGCGGTCCGGCTACTTCCTGTATGGTTCTGTACTCTTTTGGCATTTAGCGGCCCTCCTTTTCAAATGCATCGGCAATCTGAGCAGTCAGCTCTTCATCCACTTTCCTGTATTCCTCGTCAAGTGCATCCTCGTGCACGTATTTGAAACGTCCGATCTGCTCCCTTACAGGCATGGAAATCAGCTTATTCAGGGACGCGCCCTCAGAAAGAGCCTGTACCGCCCTGTCATAAAATGCATTTACAAGGAGCATCATCATATGCTGTTTCTTGAGTGACGTATACGTGTCAATCTCATGGAAAGAGTTCTGATGCAGGAAATCCTCACGGATGGAACGCGCCGCTTCCATCTTCAGACGGTCGCCCGGTGAGAGCGCGTCCATGCCGACCATCTTCACGATCTCTTCCAGTTCCGCCTCTTCCTGGAGGAGCGTCATCATCTTCTGACGTCCTTCCATCCAGTCGGAAGCTACATTTCCATTAAACCATTTCTCCATATCATCCAGATACAGGGAATAGCTGTTCAGCCAGTTGATAGCCGGGAAATGCCTCTTGTACGCAAGAGCTGAATCCAGTCCCCAGAACACTTTCACGATACGAAGCGTCGCCTGGGATACCGGCTCCGAAGTATCACCGCCCGGCGGGGATACCGCGCCGATAACGGAGAGCGCGCCTTCACGTCCTTCTTTTCCCAGCGAGATCACATGTCCCGCACGCTCGTAGAACTGTGCCAGACGGCTTCCCAGATATGCCGGGTATCCTTCCTCTCCGGGCATCTCCTCCAGACGTCCGGACATCTCTCTTAATGCCTCAGCCCAGCGGGATGTGGAGTCTGCCATCAGCGCCACGGAATATCCCATATCTCGGAAATATTCCGCAATGGTGATACCTGTGTAAATGGACGCCTCACGGGCAGCCACAGGCATATCCGAAGTATTTGCAATCAGAACGGTTCTCTGCATCAGGGGCTGTCCTGTCTTGGGGTCTTTCAGTTCCGGGAACTCGTTCAGAACGTCCGTCATCTCATTGCCGCGCTCACCGCAGCCAATGTAAACGACGATATCTGCCTCCGCCCATTTCGCAAGCTGATGCTGGATGACGGTCTTTCCGCTCCCGAAGGGGCCTGGCACTGCTGCCACACCGCCCTTTGCGATAGGGAAGAACGTATCGACGACTCTCTGTCCCGTCACAAGCGGCATCTCCGGCGGAAGTTTCTTCTGGTACGGACGCCCCCGGCGGACCGGCCACTTCTGCATCAGAGTCAGCTCCTTGTCACCGTCTTCCGTCTCGAGGATGGCAACTACTTCCTCTACCGTAAATTCTCCTGCTTTTATCTCCTTTATCGTTCCCTTCATGCCATACGGAACCATGATCTTCTGCTGTACGAGCACAGTCTCCTGTACCGTACCGATCACGTCACCCTCTTCTACTGCATCGCCCGCCTGTACTGTGGGAACAAACTCCCATTTCAGATCTCTCTTCAAGGACGGCACTTCCACGCCGCGCTTTAAGTTGTTGCCTGAAATCTTCATAATATCGTCGAGCGGTCTCTGGATACCGTCATAAATACTTGTGATCAGTCCCGGTCCCAGCTCAACGGACATCGGAACTTCCATGGATTCTACCGGCTCACCCGGCCCTAATCCCGATGTCTCCTCATATACCTGAATCGATGCTTCATCTCCGTGCATCTCGATGATCTCACCGATCAGACGCTGATTCGACACACGGACCACATCAAACATATTTGCATCACGCATTCCCTCTGCGATGACAAGAGGTCCTGCGACTTTTTTAATCACTCCTGTGCTCATTAGCTTACTCCTCCAAACAGAATATCTGATCCGACTGCCTGTTCCACCGTCTTTTTCACACCCTCGACGCCTGCTCCGGTGTTGCCGGAT
>DXAU01000031.1 GCA_019116885.1 Candidatus Mediterraneibacter pullistercoris
TTTCATGGTCGTTCCTACCTTACTCTATACACACTTTTTTCTTTCTGCTGTGTTTTCTGTACCTATTCGCCCTCCTTCCTCTACGCAATACACCGCTATACACAGATATAACCCTGCTCCATTTTAGGATAGCCCAACAGTATTATATCATACTGATCGGGATTTTCTATACTTCTGCCGCATACTGGAGATTTCCCAGGATCTCCCCATCGTCCACAACACTGCTTGCTCCTGACACCGCATCCGCTCCGTCTGTATCCACATCTTCGGGAACAGAAAAGTAAGCGGTCAATATGCTGGTATTTTCCGCCTGGCCCGCAGAGGTACTTTCTGTAACAGGATTTTCTTCAAGTATTTCCTTATACATCAGTTTTCTGTATCTGCCCGGAGAGCAATAACAGGAGTGGTCAATCTCCTTTGCTTTTTTGGGAACTCCAGAATTTCCTTTCCTGCTTCTCTTACTGATTTCATTATAAAAAAGAAGAGACTTCGGCAGAAGTCTCGATTAGTTCCTCAGTATAAACCTTAGGGTAAATAGGATAGATACCCTGTTCCCATCTCCTCATTATCACTGCTGCGCTGCTTGTTTCACCGTTTTCAGGAAACGTCTGACCAGATCAGTCGGTTCCGGTGAATACAGGATTCCAAAAGGGATCGTATATTTCCACTCCACTGGAATCACTTTCAGCAGAGGATGAACATCCCTCCAGTTTTCCGCCACCATGAGGATATCATTACTGTTCTCACACTGGTTAAAAATATCCACACTGTAAATATCAAAATCCGCCACATGAATCTGCGGATGATTTTTCCAGATATCATCCCGCAGTTCGTCTACATAATTGCTCCAGCCGCGGTGCATCATAAGAAAATTTTCTCCATGCAGATCTTCGAACGTGAGAAGTTCCCTGTCCGCAAGCCGGTGGCTTACCGATACGGCGCAGCATATCTTCTGCCTGGACAGTTCCAGACCTGCGCACTGCCTGAGCTTTAGCATTGTCTCATCAAAGATACCGGCCACCACATCGATATTCTTCCCCAGGTTCTTTAGTATCTCTCTTGCACTCTCTGAGCTGTTCATATAAGGGATCATCTGGAGCTTGATGTCTGTGTGCTCTTTTTGTACTCTTGACCAGATCTGCAGGAGAGGCGCAGCCGGAGTCATAGGAGATGTCCCGATACGTATCACATTGTCTTTCTCCTGCATGGCCTTTTTCGCCCGCTCCACAGAATCCTTACAATACTGTATAATATATTTAGCATCTTTATACAGAGATCTCCCCGCCTCAGTCAGAAGCAGACCGCGGTGCGTCCTGACAAAAAGTGTCAGACCAAGATCCTTTTCCAGGAGATTGATCTGTTTCGTAACAGCAGGCGGACTGATAAAAAGAGCTTCAGCCGCCTTATTAAAACTTCCCATATCTGCTACAACGATAAATGTTTCAAGCTGAAGATTATACATAGGTCATTCTCCTCTCAGGTGCGCTTTTATTCTTTATATCATGTTATCTGTCAAAAAGCCAGCCCATGACCTCCTTATCTTCAGAAAAAAGGCTGCCTCCGCCGTGCTGCACGGTCACTCCTTTGCTCTCAAAGTAATCTGTACTCTTTATATCCAGAACAAGCAGGTCACTGATTTCCTCTTCTGTAAGTCCTGCCTGACGGTACAGGCTGTGAAGGTTTTCATATGCCTCTATGGATGGCTCTGCACCATAGTATTCATCATGCTCTCCCACCACAAGATATACCGGTGTCCTGCTCTCCGCCACAGGCTGATACGCTCCGTCCCACTGAGAGCTGCAATGGAGATAGGCGGTAAACAGATCCGGCCGCATCCCAAGTACCTGCGACATTGTCTCTCCCACTCCCTGAAAATAAAGTCCTTCATACCCGGGCAGCGTAAGAAATACGGCATATGGCTTACTGCCGTCATAACTGTCCGGGATGTACAAGTTGTAATGGATATCTCCGTATTCTGCTGAGTGCAGTACATTATCAAGGATAAATCCCCTGTATTCCCGGGTTCCTTCAGTCACTGAGTCCGCCTCCTCTTCCGGTTTCTGCACGGTATCAATGGATATTCTCTCAGTTCCCGTTGTATCTGTACTGTTTATGCTCCCGCATCCCCCGGAAAGGAGGATGATTCCTGCTGCCAGGAGAAAGGCTGCTTTTTTTCTCATAATTTCTTACATTCCTCTTTTCTGTTTCTCTCCCAGAAGGATACGGCGTCATCGATCCAGCCCTCTGCCTCTGTTCCCAGTCCCAGTCCGAATCCATGTCTGAGCTCCGGGTAGAGATGAAACTCCGTGTCTATCCCGAATGTTTTCAGACATTCCAGCCGCCTCTTCATCACGCGCCAGTCAGCGATGCCGTCCCGTCCGCCCACACACGCATAAGTCGGAGGGTCCTGCCTGCTGTACTGGCTGTGCCCGGTATACTGCATAATGACAGCAGCGGCATGCGGCAGGGAGGGTTCTCTAAAAGCTCCTGTTCCGTATGCTCCCACATATGCAGCGATTCTTGCCCCTGCGGAACCGCCCCACAGAGAATACCCGGCAGTATCCGCTCCAAGCTTCTCTGCATTGCTGAATATGACCGTAAGCGCTCTCGCCAGATCCTCACATGCGGCATCTGCCGTTCTTGTCCGGTACACAAGAGCAAAACCGTTATATCCTCTCCTGGAGAGTTCCAGCGCATGTGGAAGGCTCTCGTGGATCGAGCCAACATAATAGAAACCACCGCCGGCACAGACCACAGCAAATGGATATTCCCTATTTCCTCTGAAAAAGAACAGCCCTGTATCTCTTTTATCAGGATCCTGCATTTTCTCTGTTTCAGTGTAAATATCCCAGAAGATCTTCTCTCCTTTCATCCGTCTCTCTCTCATCTCCCGGATCACATCAACCGTAGTGTCTGTATTCACATAGTTGTGGTAGATCAGCATATCGCCGGCATCTTCAAGGGTCATTGACCTGGATGGCCTCCCGAATACTGTTGGAAATATGAGTCTTCCATATCCCTCAAAGATGGGATCGTCAATCACGTCTGTTATCTTTGTTCCTGCATGTATCACGTCTTTATCACTCCTGATATCACTACTGAATCTCTGTCTGTAGTCTGATCCGCTGCCCATATCCGGGCATTTTCCCACAACGTCAGGAAACTCTGGCGGCCTTTCCTTTCTGTCAGTTATTATAAACTGCAGACGTACTTTTCAGAAGTCCCGATAAGTTGTTCTGTATATACCGAAAGGTTTTATCTGCCGGTATATCCTAAAAACTGCGGTAAAATAAAACCACGCGGCTGCTGCGTGGTTTTACTAGTACAAGAGCGCTGCGCGGCTTCATTCCCACGCAGTGCTCTTCCTGCCTCTGTATCGTATGTATCTGTCTCCTGTCACGCGGCCTATTCGATCTCCTGTGCTGACTGTGCTCTGATCGTCCGGACGCTTATCCCATTCACTTCGATATGATCATCGACCGGTATCACCAGGCACTGTCGCCCGTCTATGATCCTTGTCTCCACCAGATCCATCCGGTCAGGATTCACTTTTATGACAATATCCGGCGTCTCGATGTTAAATTTCTTCGTCTCAATGATATTGGATGCAAGGAGCGTCGTCTTCTCACCTGCATTTTCATCAAAACTGCGGTCAAAGTCTTCCATCTTTCCGGCGTCCACTCCACTGTTCTCGAACACTTTCCTGATCTCTGTCCTGTCGAGCGAAAGGGGATCCGGCTCCTCTTTATTCTCTTCTATCATATCGTTGAGCGTTTCATGGATATTCCGCACAGTTTCATAATCCCCGTCCTCACCCAGGGTGTCTTCTATCAGCATCCGGAACGCCTCTTTCTGAGTCTCCGCAGACATGGGCATTTCCGCTCCCAGGAGCTGGTCGATAAGATCCGGCTGCAGGTCTTCGGATTTCTTTGTATAATAGAGCATGCTGTGAAGATCTGTTCCCCTGTCGTTAAATGCCGGGAAGAGGAAACCTTTGTCCGGCATGTCCACGATCCAGTCCCGGACGCGGTCCTCAATGCAGTTGTCCTGCGCATTGTAGCATAATCCTGCCTTTGAGAGAGAGACAGGGCATATACTCATGAGCAGATATTCAAACACCTCGTCGGAAGCATCGAACATCTCCAAGCCATCTGATGATTTTCCGGGAATATCATACATCGCATGGATCAGGATTATGTAATAGTTCTCTGCATACTCATATGCGTCGATGACTTTGTCATAAAACTCTTCCAGGAGCATATCATCCTCAAGCCTGCTGTTGCGGAGTCTGAGCAGGAAATCCTGCGTGCCGCCCGGCATCTCCGCATCCAGCGGAAATACCATGTTCAGCATGTTTTTCCCTACAGTGCCTGAGAGAGTCTTTTTAAAGATATCGAAATATTTGAAACTCTCTTCCTCTGGAAGCGAGAGAAATGCTTCTTTTGACTCCAGCTTCTTATTTTTTTCATAATCCACATAACAGCCGCATATCCTCGTAATCGCACAATTTGCCGGAGTAAATTGCTTACGGATCTCCAGTATCTCTTTTTTGTTCATTATTTACACTCCTTTATCTGTTTTTGCCGTCATATATCATCATAGCGCATTTTTCATTTTCGATAAAGCAGAATCTTACAATTTCCGTACAAGATCAGATCTCTCGATTTCTACATAAGATTAATCCGGAATATGCAGGAGCCTTTTTGCATTTTCAACGCGTTCCTTTGTGGGAGGGTCGATCCCTGCCAGGGGATATTCGTATCCAAGTTCTTTCCATTTGTATTCGCCAAATGTATGATAGGGGAGGACTTCTACTTTCTGCACATTGTCCAATGTGGATATAAAGTCATACAACTTCTTTAAATATAGATCGTTGTCATTTCTTTCCGGCACAAGCACATGGCGTATCCACACCGGCTTGCCTATATCAGACAAGTATCTGGCCATATCCAGTATGTTTGTGTTCGTGCGTCCGGTCAGAATCTGGTGCTGGCTGTCATCGATATGCTTGATATCGACAAGCAGCAGATCTGTGTATTCCATCAGCTCATTGAACTGGCTGAAGAAAGGCTCTTCTCTCGTAAATGGCGCTCCGCTCGTATCTATCGTCGTATGTATCCCCTGCTCTTTTGCCTTATGGAAAAACTCGGTCATAAATTCCATCTGCATCAGCGGTTCGCCGCCGCTCACTGTAATACCTCCGCCGTCTTTCCAATAGGACCTGTAGCGGAGAGCCTGCCTGATCAAATCATCTGCACTCCTTGGCTCGCCCGCTTTTATATTCCATGTGTCTGGATTGTGACAGAACTGACAGCGCATCGGACATCCGCTGAGAAAAATGACAAACCGTACGCCGGGACCGTCGACCGATCCAAAACTCTCTGTAGAATGAATATATCCTTGCATATCTTCTCCTTTCGGGGACGTAGTAAAATCAGATTTGACTACGTCCCGGATCAACATCTGCCCTGTCCCTTTTTACAAAACACCCTGTCCCCACTAAAAAAATACACAAACGAAAGCCGAATTTCCAGGGTTATCTTCCCCGAATTTGTTGAAAATACACATAGGGGACACTTCAAAATCGAAAAAGGGACAGGCCTGCATTTAAATGGGGACGTAGTTGAATCCGATTCGACTACGTCCCCGAATATTACATTGCCATGTGGCATGTTCTTGCAATCACGTCGAGCTGCTGCTCTTTCGTCAGGTCGATAAATTTCACCGCATATCCTGACACACGGATCGTAAAGTTTGCATACTCTTCTTTCTCCGGATGCTCCATAGCATCAATCAGTTTCTCTGTGCCAAACACATTCACATTCAGGTGATGTGCTCCCTGATCGAAGTATCCGTCCAGTACATGAACAAGATTGCCCGTACGCTCCTCATCATCATGTCCCAGCGCATCCGGACTGATTGTCTGTGTGTTGGAGATTCCGTCCAGAGCCTGCTCATACGGCAGTTTCGCAACTGAGTTAAGTGATGCCAGCAGACCGTTCTTCTCAGCATTATAAGACGGGTTAGCTCCCGGCGCCAGCGGATCGCCCGCTTTTCTTCCGTCCGGAAGTGAGCCTGTAGCCTTACCATATACGACATTTGAAGTGATCGTAAGGATAGATGTCGTAGGCTCTGAATTTCTGTATGTGTGGCACTTTTTCAGCTTGCTCATGAATGTGCGGAGCAGCCATACTGCGATATCGTCCGCACGGTCGTCGTCATTTCCGTATCTCGGGAAATCGCCCTCAACCTCGAAGTCAGTTGCAACGCCGTCCTCGTCACGGATTACTTTTACTTTTGCATACTTGATCGCGCTTAAGGAGTCAACCACATGTGAGAATCCTGCGATACCTGTGGCAAATGTACGTCTTACATTTGTGTCTATAAGCGCCATCTCAGCAGCTTCATAGTAATATTTATCGTGCATATAGTGGATCATGTTCAGTGTATCTACATACAGCTTGGACAGCCACTCCATCATCTGGTCGTATTTCTCCATGACTTCATCATAGTCAAGGTACTCGGATGTGATCGGTCTATACAGAGGGGATACCTGCTGTTTCGTCTTCTCGTCAACGCCGCCGTTGATCGCGTACAGAAGGCATTTCGCAAGGTTCGCACGTGCTCCGAAGAACTGGATCTCCTTACCTGTTTCTGTTGCGGATACGCAGCAGCAGATAGAGTAATCGTCGCCCCATACCGGACGCATTACATCGTCGTTCTCATACTGGATAGAGCTTGTCTTAACAGAAATATATGACGCATATTTCTTGAAGTTCTCCGGCAGGTGTGAAGAGTACAGAACTGTCAGGTTCGGCTCAGGTGACGGTCCCATGTTCTCAAGTGTGTGAAGGAAACGGTAATCGTTCTTTGTCACCATGTGGCGTCCGTCCATTCCGATACCTGCCATCTCAAGTGTAGCCCATACCGGGTCACCGGAGAACAGCTCGTTGTAAGACGGAATTCTCGCGAACTTCACCATCCTGAACTTCATGACTATGTGGTCAATCAGCTCCTGTGCCTGCTCTTCTGTCAGGATGCCATTCTTCATATCACGCTCGATATAAATGTCAAGGAATGTGGAAATACGTCCCACGCTCATCGCCGCTCCGTTCTGAGTCTTGATCGCGGCAAGATATCCGAAATACAGCCACTGTACCGCTTCCTTGGCATTCATGGCAGGTCCGGAGATATCATATCCGTATACTGCAGCCATCTCTTTCATGCCTTTGAGCGCTCGGATCTGATCTGCAATCTCCTCACGGAGGCGGAAGTCTGTTCCTTTCATTCCATGTCTCTCGTACTCGACAAAATCTGATTCTTTCTTCTCAATCAGAAAGTCAATTCCATAGAGAGCCACACGGCGGTAGTCGCCGACAATGCGTCCTCTTCCATATGTGTCCGGAAGACCTGTGATGATCTTATTGTGGCGCGCTTTTTTCATCTCAGGAGTATAGATATCAAATACTGCCTGGTTATGTGTCTTGTGATACTTTGTAAAAATCTCATGGAGCTGCTCATTCGGAGTATAACCGTAAGTCGTGCATGCCTGCTCAGCCATCTTGATACCGCCGTAAGGCATGAACGCTCTCTTTAGCGGTTTGTCTGTCTGAAGGCCAACAACCTGCTCCAGATCTTTCATGTCTTCATTGATATATCCCGGACCATATGATGTCAGACCTGATACAACCTCTGTCTCCATATCGAGTACTCCGCCTTTTGCGCGCTCCTCTTTCTGGAGTCTGGAAAGTTCTCCCCAGAGTTTGTCTGTCGCTTCCGTCGGCTCTGCGAGGAAAGACTCGTCTCCGTCATACTGAGTGTAGTTGTGCTGGATGAAGTCGCGCACATTCACTTCTTCTTTCCAGAGATGCCCTTCAAAGCCTGCCCACTGGTCAAAATCTACTTTTGCCATTCGTAAATCCTCCTCTTTCTGAGTTCTGTTGATCTGTTGTTTCCATTTCTCTATAATCCACTGGATGTTTATATCCAGATAACTTACATGCGCTAGTATAGCATTGGGTTTATGAAAACGCAATACTTATTATGATAATCATTCTCACGAATAGCCATTGTATTCAATTTTGTGCAAAAATCGTCTTTTTCACAATATTTTGTATGTGTAAATATACATTACCACTTTCTTTAGTGGATTGATACTTTTTTCACATTCTAGTATAATATGGCATCAGCGCCTGCGGACAGACTTGTCCGCATGAAATAGTATTCCCGAAAGGTATTATAAGAATATTCTTGAGAAAAATGGTTTTACATACTGCGGCATTATCTACACTGGCGACGGCAGTGAACGGATGGCGTATCAGAAGTCAGCCCTGTGATACGCCTCTTAGTAATGTATCACGACCGGGGTCCCGATCTCCAGGATGTCATACAGCGCAGATGCCTGGTCAAGCGGCATATTGATACAGCCATGTGATCCGGTCCCCGGCGTCTGGTTCAGACTCCCGCCAAATGCAGGCTGCCAGGTGGCATCGTGGAATCCTATTCCGGACCACGTCACTCTCATCCAGTAACTGACCGGAGTCTCATATGACGGTTTTCCCGTTGCCGGGTTTTTGGAACCAACCAGCACGGTATTTCTTAACTTTTCCAGCACAGTATAGGTTCCCTCCGGCGTGATCTTCTCCGGGATCGGCTCCCCGGTAACCACATCGGTTTCCAGCGCTACCTTTCCGTCTACTACATACCACATATGCTGTTCGCTCAGATCCACATCCACATAAGTATCGCCCCAGTCCGGCATAGAGTGGACCGCGGCGGTTCCGCCGACGTAGTACTCAGGTTCTCTCTCCAGAGTCTTCCCATTCTTCAGCGCATCGATAATCACATCGAACTCTGCTTCTTCATTGATAGACCAGCCATATGTGCCGCCTTTCACCGTCGCCTCTTTCCCTGCCGGAGTCGTAAAAGATCTCGTACTCCCTACCGTATCGTACTTATCTCCAAATTCTTTGAGCCAAAGCCTTACAGCATCTTCATCTATAGATACTTTCATCTTGTCATCAACGGTAAGCCATCCGGAAATGACAGCAGCATCCACCACCACATCTTCATCCATCGGGTACACGATCCGCGCCCTGCAGTACTCGTTCATACGGTCGCACGCCTGCAGGACTTCAGCGGACTCTGATGTATATTCAGGCAGTGCATAGCACTCCTCGCTTTCCAGATCAAGCGCTCCGTCAAGTTCAGTGACGGCATCTGCTATTTTCTGGTCGAGCACCTTTCTCTCGACAGCCGTCCCATACTGCTCCGGCTCGACTACAAACTGCTCCCCGTCAAATCTCGGATACGCTGAGGTCGCCGGCGTCTGCTCGCCTGTAACCGCCCTGAGTGTTTCTATCCTTTCTTTTAGCTTCTCAGCATCATAGGATACCTTTATCTCCACATCTCTTCTGTCACTCTGAAAAAGCGCTGCCGGCCACAGAAAGCCATTCTGCTCCTCCATGATTTCTTTCGCCTCAGCGCTGCCTTCATATTTTATGGAAATGTCAGAGCCTGCAATCTCTTCTGTATCTCCTGTAATCCCGGTCAGAACCAGTTCATACCCGTTCACATCCTCTGCAAGCAGCTCCTCGGCCTGTTCCACCGTCTTTCCGGAAATATCATGTCCGTTTATCTCTGTCCGCGGCAGATAATGACTCTCAAAATAAGCCGCTGTTCCGAGATATACTGCTGCGGCGATTACAGCGGCTATGCCTGATACCCACAGCATTTTCCGCCGCCTGCCTGTCGTTATGTTTCCGGTTTCTGTATTTTCCTGAGCCGCATTTTCCTGAGCTGCATTTTCTACATTCTCTTCATCCGCCTTTTCTTCCGTTATACTTTCTGCTGCTTCATTTTCAACTGATCTTGTTTCCGTTTCCGTTGAATTGGTCATTTCTTTATTTTCCATGTCCCGCCCTCACTTGACTATGCATTATATTCATACGCAGTACATTATTATCTTATAAATATTACAGAAACATTTCAAGAAAAATTTCTAAAATATGGAAGTAAGGAAAAATCAGGAAAGAACGGATAGAAGCGGCATATAAAAACAGGTGCGGATGAACAACAGACAAAACTGCTGTTCATCCGCACCTGTTTTTACATTCAGATGAATCCTCACTCACCAAAACGGATCTTCATATATGACCGGATCTCTTCCACACATTTCTCAAATCCAAGTTTCCCGCTGTTCAAACACAAGTCATAATTTCTCGCATCCACCCATTCGTGTCCTGTGTGGTAACGATAGAAATCCCCTCTGTATTCATCCGTCTTCTCGATGTACCTTTCCATCTCTTTCTCATTCATACTGTGACGCTCCATCGCCCTCTCGAGACAGAACTTCTTGTCCGCATGGATGAACACACTTACCACATTCGGATAATCGCGGAGTACATAGTCCGCACATCTTCCAATGATGACGCACGATTCTTTCGCTGCCAGGTCTTTGATGACCTTGGCCTGGTAGTTGAACAGATTATCATCCGATGTGAACCCTTTATCTTCAGGTTGGAGCAGCTCCCCATCATAGGGGCGGTTTAAGATCCGGAACCACCCTGCACGCCGTATCTTCTCATCTGACATGCCGAAAAGCCGTTCATTGATCCCGCTGTCCTCTGACGCCATCCTGAGAATCTCCCGGCTGTAGCAGTTGACGCCGAGCTCCTGCGCCAGCATCGCTCCGATAGTCTTTCCTCCGCTTCCGTACTGTCTTGAGATCGTGATAACGATATTTCTCATAAACTGCGCCTCCTCATCTCTTTCTCATGTCGCCGTGATGCATCTGCCACGCACCGCAGCATAAAAATATCATTCGCCAAGATATGCTTTCTTTATCGCCTCATCTTCAAGCAGATCCTTTGCATCACCTGAGAGAACGATATTCCCTGTTTCAAGCACATACGCCCTGTCTGCGATCGACAGCGCTTTCTTCGCGTTCTGCTCCACAAGAAGAACTGTTGTCCCGCTCTCGCTCACGGAACGGATAATGTCGAAGATTTCATTTACCAGGATCGGCGAGAGCCCCATAGACGGCTCATCCATGAGGATGATTTTCGGCTTTGACATGAGCGCACGCCCCATTGCGAGCATCTGCTGCTCGCCGCCGCTTAAAGTTCCCGCCATCTGGTTCTTCCTCTCCTCAAGCCTAGGAAATCTTTTATATACGTTCTTCAGACTCTCTTCAATCTCCCCTTTGTCCCTGCGGGTATACGCGCCCATTCTCAGGTTTTCATATACGCTGAGTTCCGCGAAGACACGCCGTCCCTCAGGCACATGAGCCATACCCATGGATACGATCCTGTGCGCCGGGACTTTGGTAATGTCCTTTCCCTCGAAAATCACATGTCCGCTCTTCGGCGATATCAGACCGGTTATCGTGTGCAGCGTTGTCGTCTTGCCTGCGCCATTCGCTCCGATCAGCGCGATGACTTCACCTTTATTGACTTCAAAGGAGATGCCTTTGATCGCCTGGATAACTCCGTAATATACTTCGAGATCCTTGATTTCAAGCATTGCCATGACCTGTTTCCTCCTATTCTCCAAGATACGCCGTGATGACCTGGGGATCATTGAGAACATCCGAAGTAGTGCCCTGGCAGAGCACTTCACCAAAGTTCAGCACCGTCAGTTTCTCACAGATACCGCTTACCAGTTTCATATCATGTTCGATCAGGAGGATCGTCATATGGAATTTCTCCCGTACAAACCGGATCATATCCATCAGCTCACCAGTCTCGTTCGGATTCATGCCGGCCGCCGGCTCATCGAGGAGAAGGAGCTTCGGTTCTGTGGCAAGCGCTCTTGCGATCTCCAGCCTCCTCTGCTGTCCGTAGGGGAGATTCGACGCAGTCACATGAGCGGACTGATCCAGATCGAACACTTTAAGCAGCTCCATGGCCTGTTCGTCCATCTCTTTTTCGATCTTCCTGTAATTCGGCAGACGCAGGATACCCTCGATCGTAGAGTAGTGGTGCCTGTTGTGGAGGCCCACTTTTACATTGTCAAGGACACTGAGCTGCCTGAACAGACGGATGTTCTGGAAAGTACGCGCCACCCCTGCCCTGCTGATATCGATGGTCTTCTTTCCTGTAATGTCGGCTCCATCCAGCAGGACTTTTCCGGTATCCGGTCTGTACACTCCGGTCAGCAGGTTGAAGACGGTTGTTTTTCCTGCTCCGTTTGGCCCGATCAGACCGTAGAGTTCTTCCTTTTCAATCGTAATATCAAATGAATTCACTGCACGGAGACCGCCAAATGAAATGCCCAGATTCTTTACTTCCAGTAATGCCATTACTTCACAGCCTCCTTTTTCTTTCTTCCAAATGTAAGATATTTCTCTCTCCACTCGATTGCTTTCGGCGCCCAGTTAAAGAGCATCATCAGGATAAGGACAATCGCGTAGATGAGCATGCGGTAATCTGACAGTCCTCTCAGGAGTTCCGGGAGGAGGGTAAGAACCACTGCCGCTATGATTGATCCTCTGATATTGCCGATGCCGCCAAGCACAACGAATACAAGTATCATGATAGACTGGTTGTATCCAAAATTATTCGTATTGGCCGTCAGCGTGGACAGATTGTGCGCATAGAGCACGCCTGCGCCGCCTGCCAGCGCCGCTGATATGGCAAATGCCATCAGCTTGTATTTTGTGATATTGATACCCACAGACTCCGCAGCGATACGGTTGTCGCGTATGGACATAATAGCTCTTCCGTCCCTTGAATTTATCAGGTTGGTAACAATGAAAAGCGTTATAAGTATCATGATAAAACCGATCAGGAACGTGGAGTCCTGGGGAGTTCCCGTTATCCCCTGAGGTCCGTTCACAATGACCGTGCCGTCCGGCTCCATGTTCAGCCCCATGACGTCCTTTGTAGAGAAATGGAACCCTTTGGAATCCCTGCCGATAAACAGGACGTTGACCAGGTTCTTGATAATCTCGCCAAACGCCAGTGTTACGATTGCAAGATAGTCGCCTTTAAGACGCAGCACCGGGATTCCGATAAGGATACCGAACACTGCTGCCGCCAGGATTCCGATAAGCATGGCGAGGAAGAAACGGAGCGCACCGTTCTCAATGACGTCCCTCATGCATTTTGAGAAAAACGCACTGGAAAACGCTCCCACGCACATGAATCCCGCGTGCCCCAGGCTCAGCTCCCCAAGGATGCCGACCACAAGGTTTAAGGATACCGCGAGGATCACATAGACGCACAGCGGCACCATGAGTCCTTCGAGCAGACTGGAAACACTTCCCGTACTGATCAGGATCTGCATGATTACAAATGCCGCAATGACAATACCATATGTTATGAGATTGCTTTTTGTGTTTTTGTTCATTTTCTTCAACATACCGCCACCTACACTTTCTCCTGAATCTTCTTGCCTAAAAGACCAGTAGGTTTCACTAACAGTACGATAATAAGGACGGCGAAGACAAGCGCATCTGCCATCTGCGAAGTGATGTATGCTCTGCCGAAGATCTCGATGATCCCAAGGAGAAGTCCGCCAATAAACGCCCCCTGGATAGACCCGATACCGCCAAATACGGCTGCGACAAACGCTTTGATGCCCGGCATGGCTCCAGTGTACGGAGTCAGACTCGGATAGGCTGAGCAGTACAGTACCCCCGCAACAGCCGCCAGTGCGGAACCAATGGCAAACGTCAGCGCTATGGTTCCGTTCACATTAATACCCATAAGCTGGGCCGCTCCTTTATCCTCAGATACCGCCCGCATAGCCTGCCCCGGTTTGGATTTCTGCACAAATACGACAAGCACCGCCATGATAACAAGGCATGCGGCAATCGTCACCACCGTCACACCGGAGATGCTGAGCTGCCCTCCTGCAAATGTAATCCCACTCCACTTAATGACTGACGGAAACGTCTGTGCGTTTGCGCCGAAAATCAGAAGCGCGCTGTTCTGCAGCAGATAGCTGACGCCTATCGCGGTGATAAGGACCGCCAGAGATGAGGACGCATTTCTGAGCGGCTTGTAGGCGATGCGTTCTATCACGACGCCAAGCAGCGTACATACACCAATCGCGATAAGCACCGCGATGACAGGTGACAGCCCTGCCTGCGACATAGCGATGAGCGCCATGTATGCGCCGATCATGATGACGTCACCGTGAGCGAAATTAAGCATCTTGGCTATCCCGTACACCATGGTGTAGCCAAGAGCAATGATCGCATAGACACTTCCCAGACTCAATCCGTTGATCAAATACGATATAAAGCTCATATCCATTCCCTTCCATTCCCAAACTACTGTTCATTTTCCGCACTCCCTTTAAGAAGTGCTCACATTCGACATCATCTGATTATACCATATGGCCGTGCGTCTTACAACAAAAAAATCGAGCACACTCGGTTTTTCTCTGTCCCGAATGTGCCCGGTATCTTTTCCTTTTTTACTTCTTTATCGTCTGATCTTTTATCTTGACTCCCATTTGCGGTAAATCGCTTCGAGAGCATCCACCACTCCGTCGATTCCGAGCAGGCTCGCATTGAACATCATACCGTTGGCGCTGATGCCGTCCCACTCTCTTTTTGTGCGGGCCTCATAGTAGCTCTTTCTGTCGCGGTCAGTCTTCCGGATCTTGTCTGCCGCCTGCTTTTCATCCAGTTTATACAGTTTCATGATCCTGCGTATCCTGTCCTCTTTGTAGGCATGGATGAATACATTGATACAATTTGTGTAGTCTCCAAGGATATAATCTGCACATCTTCCCACAAAGATGCCAGGGCCCTCCTCAGCCAGCTTGCGGATGATCGCCGACTGCCGTTCAAACACCCGGTCCGTCAGTGTTTTCCCTGATTCGTCACTGTTCATGAACACACGGTACTCAAGGCTGCTCGATGCGTAAGCCGACAGAAATCTTCCCAATATCGTCTCATCCACCTTTGTTGCTTCTTCATTGCTGATACGAAGTTCCTGCGCAGCCATGCGGATCAGGTTGTGATCATAGAGCGGAATGTCCAGTCTCTCGGAAAGTCTGTTTCCGATCTCATGTCCCCCGCTGCCGAACTCTCTGCCGATGGTAATGATAGTATGCTGCATCATATCTGTCACTCCTCTCTGTGGAGCGCTGCATGAGCGCTGTATTTATCGGGCCGGTACTCTCCTGGCTCTGCCAGGCTCCCGGTTTTTATTCACAGTTAAATTATACCATCATTCTGCGCAAATTGGATAGTAATTTCAGATTTTTTTCTTAATTTTCTATCTTTTCTCCCTTCCACTTACAATTGTATAATATCCTTTTGATGTAATGGCATATACGATTACGTAGAACAGAGCAAATACAAGATAGCAGCATGCGGTCACGATAATGAGCAGGCTCTCCGCCGTCGCCGACAGCAGCAGCAGGATCTTGGAGATCAGCGGGAACGCAAAAGCAAGGTGTATTCCTGCTGTGACAAGAGGCAGGAAGAACACGGTCAGCACCTGTGAATTGATACTCTGCTTTACTTCTTTGCGGCTCATTCCCACTTTCATCAGGATGTTGAAACGGTCCTGGTCCTCGTACCCTTCCGAGATCTGCTTATAGTACATAATCAGCACTGTCCCAAAGAGGAACACAGCGCCCAGCATCACACCCAGAAAGAACAGTCCGCCATTCATGGCAGTAATGTCTGCCCTTCCGCCGGCCTTGGAATCAATATAGTAATGAGGATAATCTACGGAAGATCCTGTACCGCTTTCTGCATTATCCTCCTCACTGACCAGAGCGCCGATCCGCTCAAGAACCGTGTTATATATCTCAATCTGCTTCTCATCATTACAGGACAGGTCAAAGCCGTAACTTTCTTCTATATAGGCGACCGACAGGCTGTCATCTCCAGACGCCAGTGAATTGCGGTACTCCTCGATCTGCCGGATCACGGACATATCTTTTACAACTATAAAAAACGAACCCATGACATTGGCCTGCGCCGACCCTACCGGAAACGGCTGGGTATCCAGCAGTTCCACATTCCATGTGCCGCAGCCGTCAATCGACAGCGTATCATGATCGTATTCCGTTTTAAACGGATACAGGAGAAGCCCATTATCCGGCAGCTCTCTTTGTTCACCGGAGAGCCGGTTATAATCATCGAGAGAGATCATGTAAATGCCCCTGATCGACTCCACGTCCCCGGTTCCCGCATTGGCAGTGCCGCCCGTACTCAGCCGGAACTGGTCTTTCAACTGGAATCCCGCCGCGCTGTAGATATGGAACGACTCCACATTTTCCGCCTCTTCTCCATATTCTGCGAGTACTTCTCTCACCACGCCCTTATAGGGCTGTGTCTCACTGTAATCATCCGAGGTGAGCGACATAGTGATATCATGAGGGTATCTTTTCTGGATACCGTCCTCTGTCTGCGCGAAGAGGCACACTGTAGACGACACTGTGACAAGCACCATCGTTGACAGGATACAGATGGAAGCCAGTCCCGCGCCATTGCGCTTCATTCGATAGATCATAGAAGAAAGCGACACAAAATGTTTTGTTTTATAGTAATATTTTTTATTCTTCTGAAGCAGTTTACACAATGCGACTGATCCCGATATAAAGAGCAGATATGTTGCAATGATGACCATAATCACTGCAAAGAAAAACATGACCATCGCTGACATCGGATCTATGACTGCCACTGCCAGATAATACGCTCCGGCCAGAAGTGCTGTGCCGATGATTGCCAGGACCCAGTTCGCTTTGGGCGGTTTCTCTCCTACATTTTCGCTCTTTAACATCTCTACCGGACGCAGCCGGAAGATATGAAATATCATCCGCAGCATAATCAGGAAAAAGATTGCCAGAAAGTAGACCGCTGTCGCGATGATGGTCCGAGGTTCCACCCGGATGGCAAATCCTGTCTCTCCGCCCAGGATGCGAATCGCGGCAAGTTCTGCCAGCTTGGAAAAAAGGATGCCCAGAACAAGCCCTGCGGCAATAGAGAATACTGCCGTCAGTATATTCTCCCATATAAGTATCCGGACAAGGCTTCGTTTCCCCATTCCAAGAATGTTGTAAAGTCCGAACTCTTTCTGCCGTCTGCGGATCAGAAATGAATTCGTGTAATAGAGAAAGATCAGTGAAAAGATCCCTATAACGAATACGCCAAAGCCCAGAAATGACTGAAGCACCTCTCCGCCCCGCACCTTTGCAAAATCAGCGCTCACTCCCAGATAGTAAATAATATAGAACATCATAATCATGCAGATACAGGTAAGAATGTACGGAAAATACAGCTTTCTGTTCTTTATGATCCCGTCTTTCGCCAGTCTGATATAGAAGCCGCCCTTCATCTTCTGTCACCACCTGTCGCAAGTATTGTGAGGGTATCGGATATCTTCTGATAGAGCTGTTCATCCGACATATTTCCTCTGTAGATCTGATGGTACACCTCGCCATCCCGTATAAAGAGCACTCTTCCCGCTTTGCTCGCAGCCTTGACAGAATGTGTCACCATAAGGATTGTCTGTCCTTTCTGATTGATCCGTGCGAACAGAGCCAGAAGTTCATCTGTGGAGCGGGAATCAAGGGCTCCCGTCGGTTCGTCGGCGAGGATGATGCGCGGATCTGTTATCAGCGCTCTTGCCACTGCCACCCTCTGCTTCTGGCCGCCGGAAATCTCGTAGGGATATTTTTCCAGAAGCTGCGCGATCCCAAGGTCTTTTGCAATAGGCAGAAGTTTCTGCGTCATTGTCTTGTATGTCTCTCCTCTGAGCACGAGAGGCAGCAGGATATTATCTTTTACATTGAATGTATCCAGAAGATTGAACTCCTGAAAAACAAAGCCCAGATTGTCTCGGCGGAATTCCGAAATATTTTTGTCTTTTATGGCTGAGAGCGGTTCCCTGTCCAGAAACACTTCACCCTCTGTCGGTCTGTCAAGGGCTGCCAGCATGTTGAGAAGCGTTGTCTTGCCGCTTCCGCTCTCACCCATGATCGCCACATACTCCCCCTCTTCCACAGAAAAATTCACACATGAGAGAGCCTGCACCTGATTCCCGCCAAACCGGGTGCGGTATATCTTCTTCAGATTCTTCACTTCCAAAACAGTCATAAGAATGACCTCCTTTAACTTTTCTGGGCTTAAGTATAGCAGAGCCGGCCGAAATGCCGACATCGAAACCTGTGACATTACGGCCGGCCCATGTGACACTTTTGTCACCCCAGCTCACGCATACAGACACAGACACGGCTTTGTGCTTGCACAAGGGGACGTGTCTGTGTCTGTATGCAGGGAGCGCCGCTCAATGAGCAAAACGGCCGCGTATGCGGCAGTTAGTACCAGCGGTACGGTTTTGCGAATGGACAGGCGGCGCGGGGGGAGCTGTGCACTTCCTCTGCGCACGGAGCGCCGCTCAATGAGCAAAACGGCCGCGTATGCGGCAGTTAGTACCAGCGGTACGGTTTTGCGAATGAACAGGCGGCGCGGGGGAGCTGGGTACTTCCTTACTCTGCCTGAAACGGATAGGACTCCAGATCAACGGTAAACCTGCTGCCTTTCCCCGGCTCAGACTGCGCCTCCATCCTGTGCCCCAGTTTGTCCGCAGCGGCTCTGCACAGATACAGCCCTATCCCGGTTGATTTTTTATCCAGACGTCCATTATACCCTGTATAGCCTTTCTCAAATATGCGCGGCAGGTCTTCCGGAGAGATGCCGATTCCCGTATCTGTGACAGAGAGCTTCTTTTTATCGTCCACGGAGATCGTCACTGTTCCGCCTTCCTGCGTGTACTTTACCGCATTGGAGAGAAGCTGCTCAATGATAAAAGAGAGCCACTTTTCATCCGTCAGGACACGCATGCCTGTTCCATTGTACGCAAGGCGGATCTTCCGCCGGATAAACTGTCCGGCATATTTGCGCACTGCTTTCCGGATGATATCGTCAAGAGGCTGTTCCTTAAGAACAAGATCCGATGAGCCGTCCCCGAGTCTTATATAGCAGAGCGCCATCTCAGCGTACTGTTCAATGCGGAAGAGTTCGGCCGACAGTTCCCGGTTCTCCTGTGTGTCCTCCTGCTGGAGCATGACGCGCATGACTGCAATCGGCGCTTTGATCTGGTGTACCCATACCGCATAATAGTCCTCCATATCCCTGCGTGCCCCGTCCCACTCTTCTTTCCTTGCCTTATTCGCCTCTTCTTCTCTGCGTACAAGTTCCTGATAATCATGTTCTGTCAGACTGTCCGGACGGGGAAGATACTCTGCACAGGACGCTTCTTTTGGATTCAGACAGGACAGCTCACAATGTTTGCGCCTGAATCTCAGGAAACCGAGCACGAGAAAGAACAGACCGAACATCACAGATAAGAGGAGCGGATACCACACCGCCTCTATCTGAATACCGTACAGAGTAAACACTACTGTAAATACCATTGCGCTTATGAGCACCCACAGCCATATATATCTGCAGTCATAGAGATATCTGAAAAACTGTTTCATGCGGTCATCTCCTCTCTGAATCCTGCGTAATGATATATCCTTCGCCTACTTTTGTCGTGATAAAATCTGTAAGCCCGGCTTTCTCAAGTTTCTTTCTCAGACGAGCGATATTGACAGTCAGTGTATTCTCTTCAATGTAGTCATCTGTCTCCCACAGCTTTGTCATAAGCGTATCCCTGCTGACCAGTCGTCCTTTGTTTTCCATGAGCGTCTGCAGGATACGAAATTCATTCTTTGTCAGATCAATCTTATTTCCCTCGTAGGTAAGCGTCGTATCATACAGATTCAGTATCGCTCCTCTGTGTTCCAGCACCGGTATCTTACCTGCCAGGTCGTAAGTCCTCCTGAGCACTGCCTGCACTTTTGCCGTGAGCACGCTCAGATCAAACGGTTTTGCCACAAAGTCGTCTCCGCCCATATTGACCGCCATTATGATGTTCATATTATCGGCTGCAGATGAGATAAATATGATCGGCACATTAGAGATCTTCCGTATCTCGCTGCACCAATGGTAGCCGTTGAAAAACGGCAGTGTGATATCCATCAGGACCAGATGCGGATCATACCCTGTAAACGCAGCGAGCACTTTCTGGAAATCCTGCACATACTCTGCCTCGTTCCCCCACATCTTCATCTCTTTTTGTATCGCCTGCGCCATAGCCAGATCGTCTTCTACGATAAGTATCTTGTACATGAGTCCCTCCTTAACAGACAGATCGGTGTACAGCAGCACATAAACCGCCATACACCGATCAGTATAACAAGATTCTTTTATTTCTACAACGTTTCCGGAGAGATCACCCTCTGGATATGAATCGCCAAAAACCCGATCTCCTCTTTTCTGACCGGTTTCTTCAGCCCCTCACTCATATATGCGCAGACTTTTTTCGCAACACGTCCCGTCTCAGGATAATTGCTGAAAATAAAGTCGTTAAAGTCAACATTTGTAACTTCATCATTTCTCGTCCGCGCCGCCATATAATAGAGATGGCTCATAAGCCGTGTGTACGCCAGAGACTCCTCTGACAGCTTCTTCCCGAACTCCTTCTCGATCATCCGGATGCTCTCGTTTATGACCCTTGTCGTATCCAGAGCCACCGACACCTGCTCATCGGACAGCCCTGCGTGGATATGAAGTGTGAGAAATCCAACCTCATCGTCAGATATCTCATATCCCATCATCTCCCGGATGATATCGCGTCCACGCATTGCGACTGTGTATTCTTTTGAGAACAGAACCCGGATGTCCGGAGTGAACGGATTCGGGATCTGCCGGTTTTCTTTGGCTCTTTTCGACGCAAGGGCAATATGGTCCGCCATTGGGAGCAGGATGTCATGGTTCACTTTGCTGAACACTTTCTCTGCTTCTTCAATGATGCGCCCTGCCGCTTCAATGAATCCCGGCTGTATCCCGTTGACTGCTTTCAGCGCTGACTGCTGTTTCCGTCTCGTGACAAGAGAATAGACTTTTGCTCCGGACATGCTCTCGATCTGCTGCATCGGTTTTTTCCCGAAACCGATTCCGTTCCCCATCAGGATCTGTTCCTTTCCTGTCTCATTGTGATATACCAGAATCCCATTATTGTTCAGCACTTTTATGATTCGATACATACCCTCTCATAACCTTTCCTGCTCCGCAGAGCCGCAGCGCCTCAATCAAAAGACAGGAGCGCTGCAGTCTCGTCAAGAGCATTGACAGACCCTGCTTTCTCAAGGCGGATCTCCTCTCCCTCTTTCAGACTTGTAAATACGATGACGCACTCATCAGACTTTGCGTGTTCTTTTATATATTCTATATCAAACCCTATGAGCTTGTCACCCTTTTTCACACTGTCCCCGTCTTTTACAAACGTCTCGAATCCCTCGCCATTTAAATTGACCGTATCAATGCCGACATGGATCAGATATTCCACGCCGTCACTGCCGAGCAGTCCGACGGCATGTTTTGATGGAAATACAAAGGATACCGTCGCATCCTCAGGCGCATATACCATTCCTTCGACAGGTCTTACAATATATCCGTCGCCCATCATCCTGCCTGCAAATGCCTCGTCAGACGCCTCCGTAATCTCTGCCGCCTCTCCGCTGACCGGAGAACAGATGATCTTTTTTACCTTTTGGCCGCCGGATGTCCTGTCTGATGCTCCGTCAGCCTGCCCTTCAGCTTCTGCCGCTGCCGGGTGTTTTCCAGCCGCAGCTTCACTTTCAGGCGCATTTTCAGTTATATACTCCTCATTCGGCGCTGTCTCGAGATAATCCTCCAGATTGGACTTGATCACAGCTACAGAAGGTCCGTAAATAATCTGGATTCCCTTCCCCTTTCGGATAATTCCCGACGGAGATGTGGTTTTTAAGATACTCTCATTTACAAGCTCCGGTTTTACGACTGTACACCGCAGTCTCGTCGCACAGCAGTCCACGTCAGAGATATTTTTCTTTCCGCCAAGCCCTCTCGTGATCATCATACTCTTCTCATCACCGTCTGCCGGAGTGTTTCCGCCTGCCTGCTCTGCCCCCTGCTTTGCCTGGTAATCTGCTTTTGTAAACAGTTTCGTTTCCTCGTCATCATCTTCGCGTCCCGGTGTTTTCAGGTTAAACTTCAGAATCAGGAACTTGAAGATAAAATAGTAAAGGAGGAAATAAATAATCCCTACCGGAATGATGAGAATCCAGCTCGTTTTTTCATTGCCCTGAAGGATACCGAACAGGAACAGGTCGAGAAAACCGCCCGAAAACGTAAGTCCTACCGCGATATTCAGGATATGAGCAATCATATATGCCGCACCTGCCAGAATCACCTGGACGACAAACAGCATCGGCGCTACAAACAAGAAAGAAAATTCAATCGGTTCTGTGATGCCTGTCATCATGGAGGCCAGCGCCGCCGAGAGCAGAAGTCCGCCCGCCTGTTTCTTTTTCTCTGGTTTCGCACAGCGGTACATGGCCAGCGCTGCTCCCGGAAGACCGAAGATCATAAAGATAAACTCACCGGAGAAATACCTCGTCGCATCAGCGCTGAAGTGAACTGTGTTCGGATCCGCAAGCTGTGCAAAAAAGATGTTCTGTCCGCCCTGCACAAGCTGGCCGCCCACTTCCATCGTACCGCCCACCGCAGTCTGCCAGAACGGAAGATAGAATACATGATGCAGTCCGAAGGGGATCAGGGCACGTTTTATAATACCGAAAATCAGCGTTCCAAAGTATCCTGTGCCTGTTACAAGTCCGCCCAGCGCATAGATCCCATCCTGTACGAACGGCCACACAAAATACATAAGGATTCCCACTCCTACGTATGTGATCGTTGATATGATCGGCACAAATCTGGAACCGCCGAAAAACGACAGCGCGTTCGGAAGCTGGATCTTATAGAATCTGTTGTGGAGCGCCGCCACTCCAAGACCTACTATGATGCCGCCAAACACACCCATCTGCAGCGACTGGATACCGCACACGCTCGTGACCGTACCGTCCAGCACATGCTCTGCGATCGTACCGTCCGCCAGAATATCTCCCCGGATCTCCAGCATTGCATTGATACAGATATGCATGACAAAGAATGAGATCATCGCCGCAAGTGCAGCAACCTCTTTCTCCTTTTTTGCCATGCCAATGGCAACACCCACCGCAAAGATCAGCGGAAGGTTATCAAAAATAACATTTCCCGCGCTGCTCATAATCGTAAGCAGTATATTCAGAACAGTTCCCTCACCCAGGATGCCCTCAAGACCGTAAGTCTCGATCATGGTCGCATTGGTGAAAGAGCTGCCTATCCCGAGCAGAAGTCCCGCCACGGGGAGAATCGCGATCGGAAGCATGAAACTCCTGCCGACCCTCTGCAAAACTCCAAAAATCTTGTCTTTCATTCCTCTTTCCTCCTTAGATTTTCATTTCTGAATACACTCTGGTGTGTTTTTGCTCTACAGCCGTGCCGCTCAGGTGCGCAGCTTAGAGCTTAGGCGTAAAAAAGGCATAAACCGATCCTTTTATTTTGTGATATAAAAGGATAGTTTATGCCTGAGGTTCAGTAACACACTATCTGAAGTATTCATTTTACCCGTTTAGTATAAACAGATTTAAGTACAATAGTCAACTCAGCAATATTGCCTAATTTCACTTACGAAAACTGTGCAATTTGACAATATCATTCCGCCTCTAATATCTTCATGGCAATATCGCCGTTACCGCTGATATCAAATCCGACTTTCCTGTAAAAGCCTGCCATCAATTCGTGATACTGGTCGGGTCCGGTATACCCAAGGGGCGCCATGTCATAACCTGTCGGCGCAGTAATCAGCGTGATGCCCTTTTTACTGAACTGATCCACAATCTCATTGATGCACACGCTCCCATAGCCTTTGCCGCGCAGAGAAAAACTTGTAAGATAAAACTCTATCACTTCTGCTTTGGTCTTCGTCTCGAGGATATATTCCATGTGGAACACCTGATACCCGTCTTCAAATACGTCCACCTGCTGGGGACGGTATTGAAATTCCAGGATATGCGCACTCTTGTCCGAGATGGTAACAGCGCGGAAATATTCTTTTCTTACGTATACTGGTATTGACATTTTCTCACCTTGTCTTTCTGCATATCAGTACTGCACAACAGTCATGCAGTCTCTACGCGTCAGCGGCAGGTTTCTTCCTTTTTGCTACCTGAAGCTGTACGTTTACTCCAAGAGGATTGATGACAACTCCTTTGGAATCACCGATCAGGATGTCAGGTATCTTTGCTGCCGGAAGGACCGCCGTCATCATCTTCTTTCCGCCGGTAAACTTCTGGAGTTCAAGCATATCCGTAAATACCGGCTGATACATATCCCCGTTCTTCTGCCTGAGCACCGGAATCTGTTTATCCTCCTGCATCGCAATGATAAACGTACCTTTGCTGTAGTGAGCAATCAGTTCCTCCTGAAGTTCTCTCAACTGTTCTGTAGGCTGGGGGCTCTCCTGGCGCCGCATCTCCTGCATGAAATAGATCGCAGTCAGATGGAGGGCCGGATTTTCGACCAGCGTTTTCCCCTCAGGGAGCTGATCCGGTGTTTTCCTCACTACCAGATCGGAAAGCTGGATACTGATCTGAGTATCTGTTCCGTGGTTTACAGCAAGGCAGTTTACCCCCATTGTGTACAATCCCGTATAAAACGGCAGAAGCTGTTTATCATTGAGCTTTGCAACTGCTGTCAGATATTTGTCTTTCATAAGCGCTTCTGCCTTTTCTCTGGCATCTTCACTTCTGTAATACAGAAAGATCTCATCATCGTATGTCTCTTCGTCACAGACGACAAAAGGCAGCTTCGTGACGCCCGACATAATCACATAGAGTTCTCCCGGATTCCTGAGAGCTGCCAGGGTCTCCTGTCTTGTCACTGTTGTACTGGTATTGGCCATTTTATATTGTTCCTTTCCCTTTTATGAACCCTGTCATGATGACGTTGTTTTGATATCTGTTCTGCTATTGTATCATATCTTCCCCAGCAGTTCCAACACATATGGAAGAAAGATGATGCAGCCGATAATAACCGAAGCCGCCGCCGCAATGAGGACAGCTCCTGCCGCTGTATCTTTTGCAACCTTCGCCAGCGGTTTCTTCTCCTCTGTGACCAGATCCACAACTGCCTCAACGGCAGTGTTCACAAGTTCAAGCGCCGCCACAAGGGCAAACAGAAGGAGGCAGATACACCACTGTACAGCCGTAATCTGAAACAGCGTTCCTGCCATCGTAACTAAGATGATGGCGGCACAATGTATCTTCATGTTCCGTTCGTTCCGTATTCCTGTCAGTATTCCCTGAAATGCATATCCAAAGCTTTTTATGAGCGTATTCCTGTTCTTTTTGTCCATAGTCTTATATCATTTCCTTTACTGCCGCATATACGCATGACTGCCTGTCCGCACACAGCACGTATTCTCTCTGCCTGTTACAGGCAGTTCCGGGCCTTATTTCTTCGACAGGAGATGTCTCATGAAGACATACACCATAATGATAAACGCCAGCATGTAGCCAAAGGCGCCAAGCGCAGGAATCCCGAGTATCTTTGGCGTCATGTCCGTAGTGCAGATTATGCTGGAGCTGATAAGAAGAGCCATCACCCACAGTCCCATGACAATATTCCGGACAAGGCGCCGCAAAAGCTGAGCAAGCTCATCGGTTACCTGGAGGTCAAGATTGACTTTCGCCTGGCCTTTCAGATATCCGCTCATCATATCCGACAGCATCGAAGGGATATCAAGCGCTCTGCGCAGAGATTTTAAGATACTCCGTCCGCTGCTCCTGAGTTCCTTTTTCAGATCGAGTTTGCGGAAAAATTCTCCTGCCATATGAGCAGCGGCAATTTCCGTCATGTTGATGTCAGGCGCTATATCTGCAAGTACGCCTTCCATGTGCGTAAGCCCCCGGGCCAGCATTGTCAGACCATGGGGCATCTTGATCTTATTATTCTTCATCACATCCATCAGGTCTGTGATAACCGATGTCACATTAATTTGCCCCATCTCGGTACTTCCGTATTTCAGGAGCAGACCTTCGATATCCTCGTATAATTTCCTCTGATCCGGTCTCTCCCTGAACTCTCCGAGAGCGAGCACCGCCTGCTGGATCAGACCTACATCATTCAGCGCCACTCCCTGTACCGCTTTTCCTATCATCTTCCTCTCTTGTTCCGTCAGGCGTCCCATCATGCCCATATCGATCCAGATGATCTTCCCTTCTCTGATCTTCACATTACCCGAGTGGGGATCCGCATGAAAGAATCCGTCATCCATAACCTGCTTGATATAGTTATCGACCAGTTTACTTCCAATCTCTTCCAGATCATAACCGGCTTCGGTCAACGCTTCTTTATCATCGATTCTCAGACCATCGATATACTCCATCACAAGTACATTCACAGTGGTAAACTGCTGGTAGAGGATCGGAGTTGCGACAAAATTGACGTCCTTGTTCCTGCGTGCGAACTCCTCCATATTGGATGCCTCTGTAAGGAAATTCATCTCATCCCTTGTCACTGACCACATCTCATCAAGTACAAGATCAAGGTCTGCCATCTCCTTGATGCTGACAGGCGGCAGCAGTTTTACCGCCTTATGAAGAAGGGCGATGTCTCTTGCCATCTTCTCATGGATGCCTTTTCTCTGAACTTTTATGACGACTTCCTCTCCGCTCTTTAATACCGCCCTGTGTACCTGTGCGATCGAAGCAGAGCCCTGCGGCTTTTCTTCTATTGAAGAGAACACTCTTCTCCAGGAACGGCCATAGGACTCCTCTATCACAGACAGCACATCGCCAAACGGCATAGGCGTTACATCCGAACAGAGTTTCATAAGCTCGTCGCAATATCGTTTCGGAAGAACATCAGAGTGCATGGACATGATCTGTCCAAGTTTGATAAACGTGGGACCCAGATCCTCCAGGATGGCGCGGAGTTTCGCGGGACTGACTCCTCTTGTGATATTATGTTTCCTCAGTACGGCGGTAATTTCCCGCAGTCTGGAGTTGTATCCGGCCGACTCTATCGCACTCATTTGTCTTTATTTTCTCCTGCCTCTTCTTTTTTATCCAGCATATCTTTGAGTGCGGCTGTCTGCTCGGGCGTCATCCGCCTGAGAAATTCCAGGATATCACTGTCCGATACAGCGCTGTCATCCGCCCCGCTGTCTGCAGTCTTACTGTCTGCTGCCGCTTTTACCTTTTCCCTGATATTATGCTTTAACTCCTCGTTGAGCACTTTCCCCTGCTCTACAGTCAGCTCGCCTTTCTCGACCATCTCGTCCAGAAGGTCCTTTGACTTCTCCGCGGTAACTGCAACAGCCCCGATACCTGCAAGCATGAGTTTTTTGATATTATCACTGAATTTCTCCATATCTGACACTCCTCTTTCCTTCTGTATGTCTTAATTCTACATCGGATGCCAGGTTACGTCCAGTAGTATTTTCGGACACAATACAAACAAAATCCCGGGTATCAGCGCCTGAAACTTTGTCTTAACGCTGATACCCGGGGGTATTGTTTGATCGGCCGGGTCTGTATAAGCAGACCTCCCGGAGACTTTACCGTCCCTGTGCCTCCGATGCTGAACCGAATGTAATGCTCACTGTCCTGGCCTCATATCCGCCATTTCCGGACCGCTGTACAACGACATCAACTGTCTCTCCGGCTGCATAATACTGGAGGATATCCTGGAGCTGGGTCATGCTGCTTACAGTACGGCCGTCCAGTTCTGTGATAATATCGCCTCTCTGTATTCCTGCCTGGTCCGCCGGTCCATTTTCAACAACCTCAGCTACGACGACTCCTGAAGGAATGTCATAGAGCTGTGTCACTTCTGCCGAGACATCCGAACCCTGAATCCCCATATAGGACGCTTCGCTCTCGTCCACCTTTTCTCTTGTCTCCAGATTCATCATCTCCTGAAGGCTTTCCTGCGCTTTGTTAATCGGAATTGCAAATCCCACGTTATCTACGGATGCTCCGGTCATTGTAGTAGAACTTTTCGCCTCGTTAATGCCAATCAGTTCCCCTTTCATATTCAGAAGAGCGCCGCCGCTGTTTCCTGAATTGATGGCTGCATCTGTCTGGATCAGTCCGGTAGAATTGATCGTATTTCCGCTCTCATCCGCCAGAGTCAGATCACGGTCAAGCGCACTCACATAACCGCTTGTAACGGACTGTCCATAGCCGAGTGCGTTTCCAATAGCAACTACCTGATCGCCAAGCTGAAGTTCATCAGAATCACCGATCGTGGCAATTTTTATCTGATTCATCGTATCATCTGGAATATCAGAAAGTTTAACTGATACGACTGCAAGATCGTTTTCAACATCTGTGCCTTTTACCTGTCCTTCTACGCTCTGCTCATCGATAAATCCAACAGAGAGGCTGCTTGCTCCTTCCACCACATGGCTGTTCGTAGCGATCAGCAGCTCCGTATCATTTTCTCCGACAATAACGCCGGTGCCGGCTCCCTGAACTTCATACTGCTGAGTTCCTCCAAAGAAATTCTGCATCTCTTCCACTGTCATCGTGGAGATCGTCACAAGAGACGGCATCGCGTTTGATGCGACCTCCGCCACAGTTCCGCTGCCGCTCTCAGATGAACTGCCTGAACCTGAACTGCTCGTTGTCTGTGTCTGGGCAAGCTGCGTATATTCACGGCTGCTGCCGCCTGTCAGATAATTTCCAAGTGTATTGACACCGAACATCGTACCGCCTGCAACCAGTCCGAACACAAGAGCCATGGACACTGCAACCGCCCATTTCTTTCCCATTGTCATCGGTTTTTTTACTTTCGGATGCCCGGTATGCGGTGCTTCATGATAGAAAGTCTGTCCGTAAGGCGCCCCGTTATTCCGGGCATCTCCGGCCGCCTGGTCCTGTGCCTGCGTCTGATAAAGCTGTTCTCCTGTAAAATGATATTCACCGTTTCTATTTTTATCGTCATAAATCTGTTCACTCATGATCTTCTGCCTCTTTCCCTTTCTTCTGATCCTCATCGGATCTGTCTGTTTTCTCTTTACAGTTTATAAGATAGAAGATATTTGTGACGGAAATATGAAGAAGATTCCAAAAAAGTGTGACACTTTATATTTCACCTATATCAGCGCCGTCTACGCTCAATTTGTATCCGCCCGGCACTCTTTCCATGCGCATGCGCATCACAGGCTCCTTGCTTCCGATATCGCTCCGTCTCAGATATACTGTGATTTCGAGATCCGACGGCAGACCTCCCCTGTCCGTCGAGAACCGTATTGTCCGAAACGAATTCTCCCTGCATTTCTGTGCCACTTCATATGCAAACTCTGTCCGGTCTTCTATGGAAGAGGCATTTGCGACTACCGTCAGGCGGCAGAAGGTTCCATCGCTCATGCTGCTGACTGCATCCGGTATCCCCGAATCGCTCTGCATCAGCTCCTCTGCCCTTCCTGTACTGATGAACTGCCAGACTGCAAAAAACAGGCATAAACTCACAAGGGTTACCAATAATCTCTTCATTTTGTTGCGTTTTGACATATCTGCTCCCCTGTGTATCACTTTTACAACCGATTATACATATTAAATTATATAAAATCAACAGAATGGTGCAAATACTGAGACATATATCATTTCTGTGGTTTCTGGGTGGTGTAATCTGCACGGGACATTAGGCGCATAGAAAGGAGAGACAAAAATGCCAAAACCAAAATCAGCAACCGGGGAAAAGAATCTGATCAGCAAAAACCTGATCGAATTAAGAAAGGCGCACAAGTACTCACAAAGGCTTCTCGCCTATCAGCTTCAATTGAAGGGATATGACATGGATAAGAATGTCATCACAAGGATCGAGACAAACAAACGCTATGTCACAGATATTGAAATCAAAGCGCTGTGCGAAGTTCTGAACGTAAGCTATGACGAGCTGATCGACGGAAAGAAATCCTGAAAATCACAAAAGTACCGGATGCTGGAAAGCCGGCCTTCCCACTGATATTAATCGGTGGGGAAGCCGCTTTTCTATATCCGGGATTTTATCAGTAGTTTTGTATTGCATCAATCAGTTCTTCTGTCTTATTACCATCGGAAAATTCCGTGAACTGTACTTGCATATAATTGTCTGTATCAAAAACTTTCTTCACCGCTTCACGATATTCCTCAAAACTGCTGTACTGCCTGCCGTCAAACTCATACACAGTCTCTTCGGCAACCTCATAACTTCCAGAATGTACTGCCTCAAATTGTCCGTTCTGCTCATTATACTGGCAAAAACTTTCTTCAATACGGCCATGTCCTGTCACCATCCAGACAATTCCTGTTTCTGAAGAATACCCTTCAACACCGCCCCTCTCATTTAGCCTGGCATTTCCATGACCGTCTACGTAGATCATCGCCTCTCCGTATGTCATAGGACGCTCGATAAACAGCTCCGGCCGGCCGTCATTATTAATATCCTGTATACTATATCCATTCAGGGAATCCACATCCTGTAAAGAAGTGACATACTCTATGTACGCTTTTTTCCACTCTGCGGCTTTTGCGGGTTCCTCCTCTTCCTGTACAAACAATGACCGGGGGATTTCAAATTTCTCCGTCTTATTTATGTCTTTAAAATTAATCTTAAAGTCTCCTGTGACCTCATAGAAGATCAATCCGTCGTCTTCAGACCCGTACCATATATATTCGGCAGCTTCGCTCAAGTCAAACTCCAGCGATTCTACTGTAATATCCTTCACAGAAAACTTAAGAGTATACGGAATTTCTTCTGCAATTTCATATTCCGGCTCATTTCCCGTCATATATAAAATCTGCATGTAGGCTTCACACACTTCTTTGCCCGGAATTGTCCCTTTTATCTCTATCGCATCTCCATTGTCGGCTTTTTGTATTTGCGCGCTGTCCAAATTGTCACTTATACTGTCAATAAAGCCCAGATAAAGACTTAAAGATATAATTCCGCTTTCATTTGCCTCTTTTTCAACATAACCGGAATTGTTCTCCTGCTGCCAGAAACTGCCGTTATTGTCTTCTGCTACATATACTTCTGTTGATGCACTTCGGTTTACTTCGCCATCTCCGCCCCCTTCCAAAGTCTGTCCCCTAAGAAACAGCTCTGCTTGATCTATGTGCTGGCTTGAATTCCCCTGTCCAAGCAGATGAACGTTCCCGCCAGAAAAATAGATATCTGCATAATTGGAAGCTTCTGCCGCAAGAGGCACATCTTCCAATTCAGCATCTGTTACAGATAAACATTCCACGTTGACAGTTAATGAGGATGTCTCATTTACGAATTTATTACTCCAGCCCAGAAACATCTGTTTACTGTTTTGTATAAAATCTTCTTCCGACATCTCTGCCGCATTGCCTGAGGTCCCCGAAGTCTCCGGGGTTCTCTCACTTTTTGCAGATTGATTGTACAGAATGATTCCAGCTCCCGCAACGAACAGAACAGCGATTACCGGCAGTACGATCTTAAGCCAGCCTGTATTTATGCCGGCTTTCGTCTGTATCCGGATGTCTGCCGCTTCTTGTTTTGCACCACATTCCGGGCAGAACAATGAGTCATCCGGTATATCCCGTCCACACTTTATACATTTCATGTTTCACTTCCGTCCCTCTTCTTATTACTTATTTTCTAGTGTATGGTTTTGTATGACAGCTCTCCGTCATCGCTCCTGAATACATACGCCGCTTCAAATACATTTCTCCGTCCGGTATGTGACATGCCATATTTGAGCCCTTCCGCTTTTTGCCCGTTCTCCAATGCTTTTGTAGAAAAGACAAACGTGTCGTCAATTTTGTAAGCAAACAGCGTCTCTGACTCCCCTTCCAGTTCTATGTCAACACAGACTTCTGAACCGTCTGTATACACAGAGTAGATATCGAGAGGTATCGTCTTGGCATCTGTTCTAAACTGATTGATCTGCTCCAGATACTCAACTTCCTGCTCTGTATATGCAAAATTGCTTTCAACTTCTTCATAGAGTCTGTCCGCTTGCTCTTCTTCTGCCAACTGAGCCTCCCTGCTCTGGAGCAGCGCAAGATTTGCCTTCTCATATTCGTTGAACTCTGTGTCCGGAACTTCTGTAACTGTCGGCGTGTACCATGCCATGCCGCCAAAGTAATCTTTTAAATCCTGATTGTTAAAGATATACCCATGGCGGGCATAGATTTCATTTCTTGCCAGATATAAAGTATGGGCATCCATACTCTTGAGCTCTTCCTCTGTATAATTGCGCTCTGCAGCTTCCGGTAAAATATATTTTCCAGGACTTTCCCATTTATAAATCGACTGCAAAGTATATCCGCCCCACATACTGTCCGGGTTGGCAGTCATTACAATATCGAAACTGTTTGCTGACGAGCCGCTTTCTATGTTTGAATAAGCAATTGTGCCTTCCAGTTCAATCTCGTTTTCTGATAAGGCAGTCACACTGTTTATGACAGGTTCTTCCACTGTCCATATGCTCGACGGATCAAATCCTGCCACATATACAATACCATTTTCCAGCCTCACAGGCGCTAAGCCTTCCTCCGGCATATACAGATAGTCTGAGCTGTTCAGGGAGTTTTTCAGGTAGGTTTCCGCAATATTTTCTGATACAAGCCATGTATAACCATCCACATTCTGAGGTTCTACAACTTCTCCATCAGCAAAAGGAATCGACTCATACAACGACATGAACAAAAAACCGTAGGTAATATACGTCCTGTCCTTAGACTTCAGACCCTTGCCGTCACTTCCGCCGCACATTTTACAGTCAACATTGCCCAGAACCCAAAGAAACCTCGATAATTCATCTTCAACTTCACCGTTTAATTCTACTGCCGCAGGATAGCTACTGACCTCCCTCGATTGTCTCACAGCAGCCTCTCCTGATGTTTTCTCAACCGGAGTTTCATCCGGCTGCTCCTCCTGAATTTCGGCAATGCCATCTGTCGGTTTTTCACCCGGCTCAGTGAAAGCTTTCACCCCGAATACTGCGGCTGCACCTATAACAATGACGCCGGCTATAACCGCTGCAGGTATCATCCATTTTCCTGCACCTTTATCTTCAGGTGCTTTTCCCTGTTCTAAAACACCGGCATTTTCATGAGTAATGCTATTTTCGGCGTTTGTGTCACAACCGCAGTACGGACAGAATTTACTTGAATCTTTTATTTCCTCACCACACTTACGGCAATACATTGCATTCCCCCCTCACACCGCTATATTCAAAGGAGTGCCATATCCCCCTCCAAACCGGAGATATGGCATTTTTTACATTTAATACTATTCTTTTTTCCCTCTGCTGCCTTATTTATATTTTTCGTCTCTATATCGTTCAAATTCATAAACTATGTAGTCTTTAGGGAAGATTCTGGAAACAGATCTCCGTATCATTTATTATCTGCTTTAGCAGCAGATATGTCAATTACTTTTTGGAGTAAAGATTTATCTGCTTTCAATTATAAACGCTAAAGTAATGAATACATATAGTTGTCTAAGAACTAAGCGCTTACAAGTTATTCATTAAGTACTTCCACGAAATCTTTTGTTATGAGTTGCGGACGAGTAATAATACTTCCTACTACTACGCTATAACACCCCAATTCAATAACCCTTTTTACTTTTCCAGGTGTATTAATATTTCCTTCTGCTATTACCGGATGTTTTACCTTACTTAAAATTTCTCTGATAATTTCAAAATCATTATTTTCAATTTTTAATTCTTTACTTTGTTTTGTATAGCCTACCAATGTTGTCCCAATAAAATCAAAACCGATAGCATCTGCATGAACTGCTTCTTCTACTGTTGAACAATCCGCCATAAATAGTTGCTCTGGATATTTTTTCTTTATTTCACTGAAAAATTCATCTAATGTTTTGCCATCGGGTCGCTTGGATTTTGTTGCATCAATAGCTATAATCTCTGGCCGCGCTTCCATAAGTTCATCAATTTCGGTCATTGTCGGAGTAATATAAACTTCGCATCCTTCATAATCCCTTTTTATGATTCCTATTACTGGTAAATGGGTCCGGCTCTTTATTTCCATAATATCTTCTTTTGTATTGGCACGAATTCCAGAAGCTCCGCCTTCTTTTGCTGCCTGTGCCATTCTTCCCATTATATAAGAAGAATGTAAAGGCTCATGGGGTAATGCCTGGCATGAAACAATCAGATTACCTCTAATTAACTCTAAAACTTTCTGTTTCTCTATATTGTTTTGCACACTGCCGTTCACCTTAATTTTAACAACAATTTTCTCTATTTCCGCTGGTTCTTCTATTGCCATTCCTACTTTGTGTGCATCACTGGGGTAGCAAACCATAAAATCCCCCTTTTTCAGATAATATCTTCCCTCTTCGTTTCCTGTGTAAAACCCAATGTCTTTTGCTTCGTCAAATGGAGTATCCTCATGCAATCTATTGACATCCGCTGTTGCAATGCCTTCTGCTCCTTTTACAATATAATGCACATCAATATATTTTTTGTGCGCCTCATACTTACATTCTTTCTCCTGTTTTGACACAAATTTAACCAGATTGCAGAAAATCCGATCAGGTATC
>DXAU01000032.1 GCA_019116885.1 Candidatus Mediterraneibacter pullistercoris
TTGTGTAACAGAAAAAATAAACCCCCTGCTATGCAGGGGGAGGGCAGATCTTTAGATTTAAGTAAGAACTCCTGTGCTAGAATAAATGTGGGTCTGCAAACCACAAATAAAAGCACAGGAGGTCCTAAAATGGACATTAATAGTTTAGCCCATACAAAATGGGAATGCAAGTATCATATTGTTTTTGCACCAAAATACCGGAGACAGGTAATATATAAGCAAATAAAAGCGGATGTTGGACAAATACTTGGTACATTATGCAGAAGAAAAGGAATCGAAATTATAGAAGCAGAATGTTGCCCGGATCATATTCATATGCTGGTCAGGATTCCACCGAAGTATTCAGTTTCAGAAGTAGTAGGGTATTTGAAAGGAAAGAGTTCGCTTATGATATTTGAAAAGCACGCAAATCTAAAGTACAAGTATGGAAATCGGCATTTCTGGTGTCGTGGGTATTATGTAGATACAGTTGGGAAAAATACAGCTGCGATAAAAGAGTATATACAGAAACAACTGAAAGAAGATTTGGAATACGATCAAATGACACTAGTAGAGTACATTGACCCGTTTACGGGTGAGCCGGTAAAGAAACACAAAAAGTAAATCTCTTGGAGAGATAGTAGGAAATCAAAGCAAACCTGCAAGCCCCTTTTGGGGCTGAGCCGGAATAAGGCAGCACTGAAAAAGCCCCCAACGGGGGCGGCTGGGGATGTGGTGCAGTTGGCAGACCTCAGTGCGCCTTCCGGGCGCAAGCAGGGAATAGCCCCTTATAGGGGCAGAGCAAGCCACCGGCTAAGCCGGTGGTCCTGACTCTACAGGATGTCTAGATGTTCAAGAAGGATTCTGAACCCCAGGAGGATGAGGATGGCGCCGCCGGCAAATTCTGCTTTAGATTTGTATCTGGTGCCGAATACATTGCCGATCTTGACACCGGCAGCGGATATCATGAAAGTAGTGACTCCGATAAAGGAGACTGCTGCGATGATATGCACTTCCAGGAAGGCAAATGTGATGCCTACGGCCAGGGCATCGATGCTCGTTGCGACCGCAAGCAGAAACATCGTTCTGATATCAAGACAGTCGTTCTCTTTCTCCTCTTGCTTTGAACAGGCCTCTTTTATCATGTTTGCCCCGATGATGCCAAGCAGGACAAATGCAATCCAATGGTCTATAGCGGTGATCCTGTCCCGGAACTGATATCCGAGCAGATATCCGATTGCAGGCATCAGCGCCTGGAAACCGCCAAACCAGGCGCCCACGATAAAGGCTTTTCTGAACGATATCTTTGGCATGGCAAGCCCCTTACAGACAGAGACGGCGAAAGCGTCCATTGAAAGTCCGACAGCCAGTATAAACAGTTCTAATAATCCCATTTTTATTCTCCTTTTATGCCCGGCGCCGGAAGAAAGCGCCGTGATCTGATGTAAAATGCGTGAAAGGGCGGCGTTATGCGGCGGCAGACAATAAAAAAGCAGGTACATGCTGTACCTGTCAGATAAAAACATGCACAGCAGAAACTGCACATGAGTCTCATTATTTAAGATAAGCCAGATCCGCCGCCGGATCAGTATGTTGACTTACCACGCACGGACACGCCAATTACTCCCTCACGAACTGATAATATATTATCACTAAAGATTTGGGATTGCAAGAGAAATTATCGGGACATAACGTTCACAGGATTGACATATTTCTCTGCTAGACTTACATTTATAAGAGACGGATAAAAAGCGGCCCGACAGCCCGGACAGAAAGTGCCGGAGGAGCCTGCGGATAGGAGAAGGCAGTTATGGAAAATATGAATATAAAGATACTCGTCGTGGATGATGAGAGCAGGATGAGAAAACTTGTGAAAGACTTCCTCGTGCGCGAGGGATACACGGTTCTGGAGGCCGGGGACGGCATGGAGGCCATGGACGCTTTCTATGCAGACAAGGATATAGCCCTGGTCATACTGGATGTCATGATGCCAAAGATGGACGGCTGGCAGACATGCAGGGAGATCCGGGAATCTTCCAAAGTTCCGATCATCATGCTCACAGCACGGGCCGAAGAACGGGATGAACTCCAGGGCTTTGATCTGGGGGTGGATGAGTACATATCCAAACCGTTCAGTCCCAAGATCCTGGTTGCAAGGGTCAACGCCATACTGCGCAGGACGCTTGGAAGCACCGGCGGCGATGTGATTGAGGCCGGCGGCATTGTTATGGACAAATCCGCACATATCGTTAAGATAGACGGAGAGCCGGTCGAGTTAAGCTACAAGGAGTTTGAGCTTCTCTCATATTTTATGGAGAATCAGGGCATTGCCCTCTCCAGAGAAAAGATCCTGAATAATGTGTGGAACTACGATTACTTTGGAGATGCCCGCACTATCGATACTCATGTGAAAAAGCTCAGGAGCAAACTTGGAGACAAGGGGGAATATATCAGGACGATCTGGGGAATGGGTTATAAATTCGAGGTGGACTAAGTCATGAAATATTCGATAAGAAGACAAATCACGGCGATCTTTATCGCTCTGTTTGTTTTTGTCCTCGGCGCAGTGCTCATCATAAATAATGGATTTCTGGGAAGATACTACCTTTCGCATAAGACGAAGGATCTGATCCGTACATATAATGAAATCGACGATCTGCTTGAGGAAAGCAGTCTGACCATGTCAGTTGCACGTGGGCTGATCATACGGACGGAGAGGGCAAATATCGACCTGGTCGTTGTGGACAGCAGCGGCGATGCGAGCCTTTCCACTCTGAGTGAGAAAGATCCCCGGTTCATGCAGATGATCAGTGAGCCTCTTGGGCAGGATATAAATGAAGAAGACGTATTAAAACGGAACGATAATTTTACTGTATACAGAGCGACAGCACAGGGGAGCAGCGGTAGCAGTGTGGAATATCTGAAGATGTGGGGAAACTTTTCAGATGGATCATGGTTTGTCATGCAGAGTCCGCTTGCGAGTATCCGGGAAAGCGCATCTCTGGCAAATCAGTTTCTCATCTATCTGGGGTGTGTGGGCATCCTGGTCGGAGGCGTTCTGATCTGGCTCTTTTCCAGGCGGATCACCCAGCCGCTTATGCAGCTTACCAGACTCTCGCAGGAGATGGCCAACCTTAATTTTGATGCAAGGTACAAGGGCGGCGGACGCGATGAGATAGGGATACTCGGGAGCAATTTCAACCGGATGTCCGAACAGCTTGAGAAGACAATTTCCGAACTCAAAAGAGCGAATAACCAGCTTCAGAAAGATATCGCTCAGAAAGAGAAAGTGGAGGAAATGCGCAATGAATTCCTCGGAAATGTATCTCACGAGCTCAAGACTCCGATCGCCCTGATCCAGGGATATGCAGAGGGATTAAAGGAAGGAGTCAATGACGATTCTGAGAGCAGGGAGTTCTACTGTGACGTTATCATGGACGAAGCTGACAAGATGAACCGGATGGTCAA
>DXAU01000033.1 GCA_019116885.1 Candidatus Mediterraneibacter pullistercoris
ACCTCCTTATTTATTTTGCGTGTACTGCCAAAAGAAACCTCCGCGTCCAAAGACACAGAGGTTCGTAAATTCATACTCTCGTAATAAATCTGACTCTCCTCGGTAGGCGTTCACAAACTTACGCTTTACAGCACCTACTGTCTTCGGCAGTTGCTCATATAAGATATCACAGTTTATGTTTGATGTCAAGGATTTTTTCCTGTCAGTTCATCCGTCTCAGCAAAGCAGGGCCTCCTGCTCAATCTCCATTCCGTTTTCCAGGATACAGTTCTTCAGCCCTTCAAGGCTCCCCGCCTCCAGTTTCTGAAGTTTTTCTCTTTTCTCCTTTTCCAGCGGAACACCCGCGCCGCCTGCGACAGCAGCCCTGTACGCTGCCTCATCCATCCTGCAGGGTGTGAGTTTCGGGAACAGCTTTCTCTGATTGTAGAGAAAGATCCTGATTCCACCCAGATCCATGTCGCCCCAGTGCAGATATTCTGTCTCTGTTCCTGCAAGCGCAGTCAGTGATTCGAGGAATCTTAGTTCCTTCGGGGAGAAAAACCCATGACAGAACACATAGAGTGTATCCGGCCGGTACTCCATGGATTCATAGTTTGCTTTATTCTCTATGAGCATGATCCGCCGGATTCCGGAGACGGATACAGCCTCGGCGTGCTCTAAAGTCTGTGCATTAATCACAGTCCCGTAAATGTTCACCGAACTGTCAATCTCAGCACCGCCGCCGATCCGGTAGACAAGCCGGCCTTTCCACTCCAGCGTCTGCGAATAAGTCCTGATCCCGTGCACTCTGAGGATATCGTCTGCAGTCATCCCCGTCTCGCACAGAGGAGAGTACTGCGCAAGCACAGTGACGACCTTGTCCTGATATTTCTTTTCAAACAGCTTGGAATCATTCAGCACATCGCTGCTGAACTTCCGTCTCCACACAGGCGTCCGGATAGCCGCCGCCCGGTTCAGGCAGAGAAAGAACTTCTCGTCCTCCATATCCGGCTTCTTTACCTCCTGCCCGGACTTCAGCCGCTCAATCAGCGCCTCATAATACGGGATGAGAAATGTCCCTTCCGCCGCACGCGCCCACTTCCCGGCATTTTCTATCCACCGGAGCTGCCGTTCCCTCGGGTTTTCCACACCGGCACGGGCGCAGAGCTTCGGAAGTATGCTGACCGGATAGTGGATGCGGACAATATCTGCACCCATATCCTTCCAGTCCGCCCGGATCAGACCTGCCTTCTCCAGTTTTGCAGCCTCTTCGATCAGCTCTTTGCGGCCTCCGGATTCCCGTATCATCTTTCCGTCCACAGCAGGATGGCGCATCCCTGAGAGCGTTCCTGCACGGCAGGCAGGGCCGTCAGTAATTTTTATCAGATACTCCGTCAGCCCCATGAGCCTCTCCATCCTTTCTGTCCGTTTCATCCGGCACGTCCCGATCATCCCCTGCAAGCATCCTGAGATAATCCCCTTTGTCTATGTGCATCATGCTGACCTGATTTTTAAATCTGCGGAATCCATACACGCTGTCCACATTACGGATCAGCGACTGGAGCCTCTCGTCCGGTACGCAGACGATAAGCTGCAATTCCAGCTCCCTCGCATACCGCAGGCACACTTCGCTGCGCTCTTTGTCCATCTTGGAGAACGCCTCATCCAGGAGTACAAGACGGATCTTCGAGTCCCGGTTCGTCTGCTGCATGTACAGCATGGCAAAACCGGCAAGCAGAGCCACGTATTTCGGGTTCTGTCCCTCGCCGCCGGAGTCCACGCCGGCCATATCGTCTACATAGTTCTTCTTCTCGACACCGTTTTCATCAATCACCTGCTCATACATGCTGAACGTGAGATAATTTCGGTAGTCGGCGAACTTCTCCATCTCCCGGCGGTGCTTCTCCCGGTTCTGGCTGTCCTCTTCTTTCAGGGGCATGAACTTCTCTGTGAGAAGCTGGATCTTCTGACTGTATTTCCGGAAGAAATCATCCTCCATCAGACTCATCTGCCCGTCTATCCCCCCGGTATCGATCACTTTGCTGTCCAGTTCCTGCGCCATCAGCATGTCGTAGAACTGGCCATTCTCATTCTTAGCCGGCAGGATATCGATCTGATAGATACTGTCTGAAAAACGGATCTTCGAGAGCATCCTGTTAATGTCTCTCCTGTGCCGGTAAGCCGCCTTGATCTCCCCGTGTATGGTGGCGATCACATTGTCCCGCAGGGAATGATAGATCAGCTCATACTGCCTGCGAAATTCCTCTTTATATTTCGGTTCAAAGTCTTTCCGGCAGCTCTCCAGCACCTGATCGTAGACGTCGTTGTCATGTTCCACGCCTGTGAATCCGTATGCCGGATACTCTCTGTTGAAGCGGTTTCTCTCTATGGTCCGCTCGTCGATCAGTTCCTCTTCTCTTTCAGAAAGACGCTCAAACTGCGCTTTTACAGACTGACGGTAAGCCCCCTCCGATCGCTTTGCAAGCTGTGTATTCACTTCCTCTGTCAGATTGTCATCCTGTACGAACCCGGCCGTAAGTTCGTCCAGCTTCGTCCGCAGCTCCTGGATGTCACGCTCCGCAGCCTGGATTACTCCGCCGAGACGGATCTGCTCTTTCTGGATATCCTGCGCCTCATTTTCTTTTTCTGACACATCTGTTTCCAGCTTCTCCTGTTCGCTTTTGAGCTCCGCAGTCCTTGTCCCGTCCTCCAGTTCACGCAGTTCTTTTTGGATCTGCTCCTGCTTTCTGTAGTATCCATCCAGTTCGTCCGACGCAGAAGAGAGCCGCATAAGCTGTCCGGGCTCCTGACTCAAATCTTCATACTTCCGGGCTTCTTTTAGGGCTGCTTCCATCTGGCGCTCGCCGATCAGCCGTTCCTGAAGGCCTGCGATCTCATCTGACAGCTCCCGCAGACGGGCTTTTGATATCTTCGTCCCGATGCATGCTCCTTTTGTATAATCTCTGCTGCGCAGATGTCGGAACATATAATTGCTGTAAGAATAACAGTCCGGCGTCACTCCGTCGCGTACGCTGTCCAGTTCCTCCACAGTCTCGCACTTCTGAGTCCTGCCGAGATACCGTTTCAGGCACCAATCCACATAGTCGGTATCTGTATGCACTGCCTCATACAGGGAATTCTTCTCTGCCGCGGGCGACTCCCTCTTAACCGCGGCGCTGTTAATCAGATCCGCCTCCTCAAAGCGCTTCATCTTCCGGAAGATCTTTGCAGCATCCAGCGCATATGCCGGTTCGGTTATCATGCTCCTTTTCAACCGTCCAAGACGTCCCTCCACTGCGTTTTTCCATTTCTCGTCCGTAATGTCGAAAAGATCTGCAAGAATATGCACATGGATCGTCCTGCCATAACGGTCGCTTAATGCGCTTTGAAGCTGCTGTCTTGCCTCTTTAAGTTCTCTCGGATACGGTTTTCTGTCATTGTTCATATCCTCCAGGGCTTCCTCTTTCTCCCGGAGTTCTTTCGTCATCTCCCGGATCGACATGGCTGTCTCCGCCAGTTCGTCCGAGATATTATCCATGGCAGACTTCAAATGGCTGCGCAGTTCAGCGCAAGTCTCTTCCGTCACCTCTCCACGGGCAAAGTCATCGATGAGCTGCAGCGCCCGGTTGCTCACATAATCCGTTGCCGCCTCATCTTCCTCCCAGTGCTTCAGTCCGTTTATAATCCTGCGCCAGTCCGCAGAATTATCTACAAGGAGCTGTATCGTGCGTTCCATCTCCAGAAGCTCCTGCTGCTTTACTCCGTAATCGCTTTTCTTCAGCTCCGCCTTGACATCGATCAGACGGTCTCGTAAAGAAGCAAGTTCCTCCTGGACGATTTTCTGCCCCTGCTCCGCCTGCGCAGACGCCTCTCTGGCACGTTCAAGATCATCTCCCCGGGATGCGAGTTTCGCCCGGCATCCCTCGATCTCAATGTATTTCAGGATCGTCGCTGCCTTCACCTTGTCGGCCCTTACCCCGGTGAGTTCCAGATCTGCCGCATGGACAGCATCCAGCATCACGATGCGCTTTTCCAGATCCTCCACGCGCTCCCGTATTTCACGGTAGGCGCCAAGCTGCTCGCTGATCACCGCCACTGTGTTCTCCCGGCTTTTCGGAAACATATAGTCCCGGATAAATTGTCCGGTCCCGCTGGTCATCTGCAGGGCGATGGCGCTCTTTTCCATAGTGATCATCCGCCCCGGCTCCACGTAGCCGAATATCACGTCATAAAGTGTATTTAGATAGGCTTCTTTGGATGGGTAGATGCGGTTCACATCACCGTGTCCTCTGTTATCCGCACTGACAGAGCGCTCTTTTGTGAGCCTGCGGATCCTGTCGATCGTGTAGGGTACGCCGTCATGCAGATACTCATCCTCCGGCATTTTCCCGGAATGGCTGAAAAAGCTGTAGCGTTTCAGCTCTGTGTCGTTTCTCCCCACTTCAAAAACAGCGCCGATGCATGTGGTGATATGCATGCCGGTATCCTCAATCTCCATCACGATCTGAGAGCAGAAATCCATCCCTGCCCTGTTCGCGCTGCCGTCTTTCTGCTCCCCTCTGAGATAACTGAACACACTCCTTTTATTTTTGGAATCATCCGCCGCCTTGTTCAGAAAGTTGGATGAAACGCTTCCGTAAAGAACAACCTGGATCGCATCCATGACCGTGGATTTTCCCGAGCCGCTCTTGCCGCTGAACAGATTCACATGCTCATGCAGGGTGAGTATCTTGTGGCTGATTCCGCCCCAGTTATTGATCAGTATCCGGGTAAATAATTTCTTCGGCTGTCTCATACTCCCCCTCCTCTTCTCTGTATTCCTCGATCAGCGCATTGATGTCCCCTGCTGTCACGTAAAGATTCACCGTGCTGTACATGTAGATCGGAGTATCGTCCTCCACATCTTTCACCGAACCTGGTACATCAATAACCTGATGCGTCTTCATCAGGTAAAGAGCCTCACGCCACTGCGCCTGAGTCAGTTTCTCCGGGAGCAGGTTCGTATTTCTGCCATATTCCCGGATCTCTTTTAATGTCGTGAGCGGGGCATTAAGCCCCTCGCCCATAATCTTCTCTCTGTAAATGAGCTTTATCAGGAGAAGGAGCACCGTGCTCGTGAGACTGAGTTTCTCCCTCGGCATATGTTCGCCTGCCAGCCGGAAGATATGCTCCTGGGCGTCATGGATCAGTTCGCAGCCCAATACTTCAATATAATCCGTGATGAAACTGCGATGTCTCGCACAGATCTCATACTGGGGGTTATCCCTGGGCGTAAGTGTGACAGGGTCGTATTTCACCTGAAGAATACACGTCTGCCGGAACAGCGCCTGTATCGTTTTCCTCACCTGCTCCGTTTCTGTCACTGTCAGTTCTTCCAGATATGTAAACATAGCTTTTCCCTTTCCTGTTCGCTGGATTTATCTTTGGTACTCTGAAGTTCCGTCATACCGCGTGCCGCAGGTCAGTCCATGCCGTGGATTTCCAGTGCGGAATAGCGGAAACCGGAGCCATTTTCCTGATCTTCGCCAAGGGAGATCTCGCCTCTGCCTTCCGCCGTTTCTGTCACATCCTGCCATACAAAGAACAGCTTTTCCAGATCTTCCACGCTCTGCACAGTATCCGCCGTCACACGGAACACACCGTCTTTCTCGTTCTTTCTGCGGAACCGGTCAATCTCTCTGCGAGTGTAAAGAGGTTTCAGAACAAAGGAATCCATGCCTCCTGTCCCGTCCTGCTCCTCATGCTCTACAGCCCGGGGGACAAACTCCTCCTTACCGGAAGTTTTCCTGCTGTACAGCCGCTCCTGACACATGAGCTGATATCGTGCACTTATCCGGATCCTCTCTGAGAGAGACTCCAGAATCTCCTCTTTCCTGCTGCTCCTGTTCAGAAGGCTGACAAAAGCCGTCGTCCGGTCATCGCTGTCCGCCCCCTCCTGCATGATATATCGGATACGCGCAGCAGCGCGGCCTGCAAACACTGTCTTCTGCTCAATCAGTTTGTTATATCTCCTCTCGATCACATCCGACTGCCGCTCGATCCTGAACATGATGTCCGCCGCCTCATCGCAGAGTCCGATTGCCCGGCTGCACCGGACAAAGGCCGGAGTTTCCGGTTCAAGAGCAGCCAGCTCCTGCTCCTTCTTTCTCCTGCGCGCTTCGTTTTCATCCAGGTTCTTCACGATCAGTTCTTTCACCGCTTCCTTATAGCGGTAGAAACTGTCCGTCGTCGTGAGAATCGCATATTTCCGGCTGTCACTGTTATTGATCTCTTTGACAAGCACATCCTGTATCCCTTTAAAATCTTTCTGTCTGGAAAGCTCGTCAAAATATTCTCTCATCCCGTCCTGCATGTTCACCAGCATACGCACCAGCCTCTTTGACACATTCAGCGCGCTTTTGAGAATCTCGTTATTCTTCTCTGTATCCACACTGTATGTATAGAGGTGGCTGTAGATCGCAAGAACGCTCTCCCGCTCCTGGCTGTCGCTCTCATCAAACAGACGGGCAAACAGCTCCACATACATCTGGCTGTACTCCGGAAATGTCACCACATAACTGTTGAGCGTTTCGTCATAGTCCTGCTTGAGCCATCCCCACTCCTCAAAATGCTTCAGACAGACAGAGGCCATATTGGACCGGGTAAGAAATACCCCCTCCTCGTCATAGTTCTCTCCGTCCCACAGGATCGCTGCTGAAGCAATCTTCTCGTTCATCACGGACCGGCACTCTTTCTCTGTCAGCCCCAGCACTGAGTAGGACTGCTCCATCGCATCGTAGATCGCTACAAGAAACGCCATGTAATACTCGGTATATTTGCTCGTAAATAATTTATAGAACTCATGAGGAATTCTGCTGATCAGACTCATCTCATCCTCCTGCTGTTTTATTCCGCTGTCTCCCTTTCCAGTTCCACGCTTTGGATACCCCTCAAGGCGGGGCCGCACGATTCCATCGGGCGGGACTGCACGAAGTGCAGTCATTATACTGGGCGCGCAGAAAAGGGAGCACCGCTCTTGCGGCATTTCCCTTTCAAGCCACAGGTTCCGGGATATCCCCGCAGGGCGGGGCCGCACGATCTCATCGGGCGGGACTGCACGAAGTGCAGTCATTATACTGGGCGCGCAGAAAAGGGAGCGCCGCTCTTGCGGCATTTCCTTTTCAAGCCACAGGTTCCGGGATATCCCCGCAGGGCGGGGCCGCACGATCCCGTCGGGCGGGACTGCACGAAGTGCAGTCATTATACCACGCGCTCCCAGAGCCTGTAAAGTTACACCCTCCCATAACAGAAAAAGCCCAGGCACAAGCCTGAGCTTTTCTTATATTCATTTAAAATTATGCAAGTTTCAGAGGATTGACCTTTACGCCAGGGCCCATTGTAGATGTAAGAGTGATGCTCTTCAGGTACTGTCCCTTAACTGCTGCCGGTCTCGCCTTGTTGACTGCATCGATAAGCGTCTGGAAGTTGTCCGCTAACTGCTCTTCGGTAAAGGAAGCCTTACCGATCGGTACATGGATAATATTTGTTTTATCAAGTCTGTACTCGATCTTACCTGCTTTGATCTCATTAATCGCCTTTGTCACGTCCATTGTAACTGTTCCGGCTTTCGGGTTCGGCATGAGCCCTTTCGGTCCGAGTACACGTCCGAGACGTCCTACAACGCCCATCATATCCGGTGTTGCAACAACTATGTCAAAATCAAGCCATCCTTCGTTCTGAATCTTCGGGATCAGATCTTCTCCGCCGACAAAATCAGCTCCTGCTGCTTTTGCCTCCTCTGCCTTTGCGTCCTTCGCAAACACAAGGATGCGGACTTTCTTTCCTGTTCCGTGCGGAAGTACAACCGCGCCGCGGATCTGCTGATCTGCATGACGTCCGTCACATCCCGTTCTGATATGAGCCTCGATCGTCTCGTCAAATTTTGCTGATGCTGCTTTCTTAACAAGCGCTACTGCTTCTTCTTTGTCATAGAGGCTGCCTCTCTCGATCAGTTTTGCAGCTTCAATATATTTCTTTCCTCGTTTCATTTTACAATAACCTCCTTGTGGTATTGGCGGGAACGTGCCCCTCCCACTCCTGTTTCATAGCTTCTAAAATCAGGTTCATCACCAGGTGCTAAGGTAGTTACGCTCGACTTAGCGCTCGAAAAGACCTCGCTTAGTCTCGGTAACAGAGTTCGCACTAGGCTCGAAAAGACCTCTCCAAGTGCTCTACTCTTCAACAACGACACCCATGGAACGGCAGGTTCCTGCTACCATGCTCATAGCAGCCTCTACTGTTGCTGCGTTCAGGTCCGGCATCTTCAGCTCCGCGATCTCCTGAAGCTGAGCTTTTGTAATCGTTGCAACTTTATTCTTATTCGGCACGCCTGAACCAGACTGGATCTTGCATGCTTTCTTGATCAGAACTGCCGCCGGCGGCGTCTTTGTGATGAAGCTGAAGCTTCTGTCATTGTATACAGTGATGACAACCGGAATGATCAGGTCTCCCTGGTCAGCCGTTCTCGCATTGAACTGCTTTGTAAATTCAACGATGTTCACACCGTGCTGTCCAAGTGCAGGACCAACCGGTGGTGCCGGAGTCGCCTTACCGGCAGGAATCTGTAATTTGATATAACCTTCTACTTTTTTTGCCATTTCAATTACCTCCTTGTGGTACCTACGGGGTCATGCCCCTCCCACTCATCTTTAATCCATTTTCTTCACTTCTGAAAAACCAAGTTCAACCGGCGTCTCGCGGCCAAACAGCTCAACATTGATCGACAGGCTCTTCTTCTGCTCGTTCATGCTCTGTACGACGCCGACAGTCCCTTCCCATGCACCGCTTAAGACAACGACTGTATCGCCCACTCCAAAGTTGACGACAATGTTGTCGCGTCTGATGCCCAGATTGGCCATCTCACTCTCTTCAAGCGGAACTGGCTTCGATCCCGGTCCTACAAATCCGGTCACGCCTCTGGTATTTCTGACCACGTACCAGGTGTCATCATTCATGATCATATGGATCATGACATAGCCCGGGAACATCTTGCGCTGTACAGCTTTCTGAACGCCATTTTTAAGCTCCGTCACTTCCTCCATGGGAACACGGACCTCGAGGATCTGATCCTCCAGATGGCGGTTCTCGATTGTCTTGTCAATGTTCGCTTTTACTTTGTTTTCATACCCTGAATAAGTATGAACTACATACCATTTTGCCTCTGACATAAAATCACCTTTCTGATGCGGCCGGTTTATCTCACCAAAAATTCAATACCAAAGTTCAAAAGAGCGTCGATGACTGCAATGAGCAGTCCAAGGATCACGGAAACCACAACAACTGCTGTAGTCTGTTTTGCAAGTGTTTTCTTATCCGGCCAAATGACTTTCTTGAACTCTGCCTGAAGCCCTTTGAACCAGCTCTTTTTCTGAGTTTTTGCTTTCTCACTCATCTGTCCACTTCCTTCCGACGACTACTTCGTTTCTTTGTGCAGTGTGTGTGATTTGCAGAATCTACAATATTTCTTGGTCTCCATGCGTTCCGGATGAGCTTTCTTGTCCTTCGTCATGTTGTAGTTACGGTTTTTACATTCCGTACACTCCAGTGTAATTCTTGTGCGCACAACTTCCACCTCGCTTTTAACATAATTCACTACGTGTTACTGATGGTTGCGAAGCCATCGATTTTTAGGCATAAAAAAAAGACCTTCTTCCATTCGCCGTAGTAGTATACCACAGCGGACGGAAGTAAGTCAAGGTATTTGTCACAATTCGTACGCTATCTGTTCGCTGCCGCATCACTTTGATGCATATTTTTTGAGGACTTCTGTCTGCACATTTTCAAAAATCCCATGCTGCAGCCAAACAAAATCCAGAAGACGGGCGCAGTCGGGATGGAACTGTTGTTGACGATGCCGACGATCTGATACGCCAGAAGCCCGAAAAACACAGCCTGTCCTGCGGATATCTCCGGCGTTTCCCCTTCCTGCCCTACACGGCGCCAATACATCCTGCCGCCTCTTGCCAGATGTACAATGAACAGAGCCGCCATGCACAGCAGCGCGATGACGCCGCCGTTTACCGCAGTCTGAAGATACCAGCTATGCGCAATCTCAATACAGTAATCCGCGCTTCCATGGACATTCAGCATACCGGCAACTTCTGACTGAGGATAATAAAACGGGAACGTTCCCACGCCTTTCCCCAGGAATATACAGTCTTTCAGAAGCGGAAGACTGGACACCCAGATATATCCCCTGCCTGTAAACAGCGGATAGAGAAATTCCAGACCTTTGACCTGAGGCTGAGGGATGCTCTCCAGCAGACTCCCATTGAAATCGATATACCGCAGTCTGCCATCATAGCAGTAAAACTCTACCGGGTCCTGATACCCAAGATCCAGGCTCAGCGTCCTTCCCAGAACCGCTGCCGTGACTCCGCTGTATTCCCCGCTGAGCCGCGTGCCGTCCACGGTGAATTCCTGTCCGATCTCTGCTCCGTTTCCATCTGTAAACCTGATATCACCGACTGACATTTCTTCTCCGTCGCCGACCGCTTGTACGTGGAGTATATTTTCTCCCGATTGTATCGTCAGCTCTCCGTCCTGAAGCTGGATCTGGTCTACGTGGAAGCCGCTTTCATTTCCGGTATACTGGCTGTTTACAACGGAGCCGCCCAGCCGTTCCGCCATACCGGGACCATCCATGATCTGTGTACCGCTCATGAGAGCGAAGACAGCAGCTGCAGAAACCACCGTTACAGGGATGGCGGAAAGGCACTTCTTTCCTTTTCCCTTCCAGACCGCAAATACCGTCTCTGCGGCGGCTGCAATGATCGCCGCATACAGGGCGCCTGATGAACCGGACATAATGATGCAGAAGAAAACACAGCCCGCGAGCACTCCGTCGCACACACGTGCCCGTCTGCTTCCGCCGTTTGCCGCCATGCCATAAAGGATCGGAAAAAGCAGTGTGCAGAAGCCCCCGAAATATCCCGGATTGGCAAATGTCAGGGACACACTCCCGTGATAGTCAAGATAAATATTTTCCAGCAGATGCTCATATCCATCCGGCGTCAGCGCCCTCGCTACCGGCGCCATATTAAAAAGCGGACCTGCCGCGCACTCCAGAAATGCCCCAGCGGCCAAAAGTACAGATAAGATCCTTATACTGATCAGAACGGAGCGCATCCCGTTTTCATTTCCGAGCAGAATGTAACCCCCGATAAACAGCACTGCATATCCCGCTATCGCAGCCATCCCCTCATAGTCAAGGCACAGGCCAAGAAAGGCATACTCAGGATATGCGCTGAAAATGCAGGATATAATGTGCAGAAGAAGAAACCCGCCCATCAGAAACAGAGACGCCTTGTCCACCCTGTATTTATCCGGCAGCTTTTCCACCATGATTGCGGAGAGCACAGCCCCCAGGATCAGCAGAACCAGCAGAAAGACTGCAAAGAAAATCAGAACAATCTCCTTATGATGCTGGAAGATATCTGTCATATATCCTGACTTTTTGGCAAAATATGTTTCTGCTGCCCCCGACAGTTCCTCCACATGAAATCCCATGACAAATGGGAAGACTGCCATAAATATACAGAGCACTGTACGCAGCACCTGTTCGTATCTCATCATAGCTTTCATCCGTTCATCCTCACTACTGCAAAAACTATAAACATACTGGTGGTATGACAGAAAAAGACAGAAAGCCCATCTGTCCCGGACAGGACAAATGGGTTCTCCGCCATCACACAAACCAACAGTCAGATTAATTTCTTAATTATAAACAGACAAGCCGGAAACCTGTCCGGCAATATCTTTACCACTCTCCAGTCTTAGGAGAAGTCTTAGTTGTAACTGTAGAAGTCGTTTTCTCAGTTGTAACTGTAGAAGCAGATCCTGTCGGCTCAACCTGGCTTACTATTGTCTCAGTCCTGTCAAGAACTACAACTTCTCCGTTAGACATAACTTTGATAAACGCTACCGGAGAGAAGCCTGTCATCGTAACATCAACGCTGACTGATGTATAGCCGCCAGCATCTTTCGTAACTACCGCTTTTCCTTCCAGCACTTCCCATGTGCCGTCAGCTGTCTGATGAAGCACGTATACAGTATCTCCGTTTTTAATGTCTTTCACGTCATTCCAGTTTGAGCTCCAGTTTGAACCGATCGGGAATGTCATATCCGCGCTGCCGGAGATCGGCTGATTGCCAACCATCTTGAAGTCACTTGCTCCAAGAACTACAACTTTCTGATTGTTGTCAACCTGATATCCTGCATCTTTAAGAATATTCTTGACCGCGTTTTCGTCTTTGAGAGTTTCTTCAATCTCCTGGGAAATAGGCTGTGAGTAAACAGTCACTTTATTTCCATCTTTGTCCAGACCTAATCCAACAGAAACAGTTGGAATAGAAGGTGTATTATCAGGATTTGTTGATTCTCCCGCACCCCCTGGGATTGTCGGGTCAGTCACACTTGGGTTCTCTGCGGCCAGCACTGTTGTACTGATGCCAAGGCACAGTACCGCCGAAGCAAGCACTGCCGCTGCTTTTTTCATTCTTTTATTCATTTCTTTCTCCTTCCCTTTCTGTCATTTTGCGTGATATATATTAAAGCCCTCTCATAGATGAAACGGCTTTAATATCTTCTCATTGTTCCATCTCAGCAACTGCATCTATGATCGTCCCGTTCACCAGCCACCGCTGATCCGGGTACTCGCTGATACAGGTGGACAGAGTAAGGATTGTTGTGTCCTGGGCCACCTGTATCTCCTGGTTTACATTTCCGTCGATAGAACTGCGCAGCTCGTCCAGATATTTCTGAAAATCATCCGGGTCCTGGAAATTATATTCTCCCAATATGTAGCGGTCATCAAATGCCACTGCTGCAAATATCTGATATTTCAATGTGTAATCCGGATGATAGATGTAGATATATGGGTGCTCGTCAAAGAACTCCTTGTCCACATATTTGTGCAGTGCTGTAAACATAGTTCCGTTTTTCATATTGTGTCCGTACATGATCGTCACCGGATCTGCAAATGATGTGGAATTATATTTCTCTGTATAGATTGCTCCGGGATATCCCTGTTTCCCGTCTATCGTCGTATTCAGATAATAATCGTCTGCTTTCGTCGCGCTCTGAAGCACAGGATAATCAATGTTTGTTCCCGGAATCCAGATCCATGCATACACATCCGGATTAACTTCCTGAAGCGCCTCAAAATCAACTTGTCTATGCATCGGATCATCATTGTCCATCACAACTTGCGCCTGCATAGCCTCGTAATCTTCCTGAGCCGCATCGGGATCGGCATCTTCCCGGGGTGTTTCTGCCGCCGTCACATTCTTGCTGTCGAGATAAAACCAGATCCCGGTTCCGGCTCCGGCCAGCACGATAACAGCTATGATAACGGCAAGTATGGCTTTCGCCTGTCTGCTCATTTTGCCGCCTGCTTTTCTTCTCCTTTTCCTCTTTGTTTCCTGTTCCATGTCAGTTTGCATCCCCCTCTGTTTCTGTTGTCTCCGCTTCTTTGTAGAAACGCTCTATAACCAGTTCTTTGAGCGCTTCCTCATCTACATGAAATTCTTCATTTTCATCCGGCTGCGTCACTTCCCCCGGAATCTCTGCAATACTGTTCCCATCCAGGGAAATGCCTATGACCTCCGGCACCAGATACGCAAGATCTTCCACTGTAATATTGGTGCACATATTTCCTTCCAGTTCTTTATATACACTGATAGGAAGTCCGGGATCTCCGACAATCACTTCTTTCGCGCGGGCAAAATAATTCATCATATACTGTTTCTGCCGCTCCATTCGCCCCATGCTGCTTTTTGAAACACTTGTGTCCCTATCCTGAATGTAGTCCAGTGCTTCATATCCGTCCAGATGAACTGTCGTTCCTGCTTCCAGCTTGCAGTGCTTTCCGTCTATATCTTCCAGAACTTCCACTTCCACCCCGCCGACAGCATCGTTCAGAACCGGCACTGCCTGAAAGTTAATCGAGCAGTATCTGTGAATCGGAAGTCTGTATAAAAGATTCGATACCGCACTGCTCATCAGCTCACAGCTCTGCTCCGCAGTCCGTCCATAGGCATACTGGAGTGTGATCTGAACATTTTCGTCTCTTACAAAATTCCCATCTGTATCCAGGACTTTAACCGGAACGACTGTATCTCTGGGAATTCCCAGGACGCCTATGCTGCCGTCTTCCGGATTGATGCTGATAAGAACGACAGCGTCTGCAAGGCCTTCGCTTCCCGACGCACGCTTCTCTTCAATGGGCAGATCTTTGTCTATCCCCAGGCACAGAATGTTTATGATGTCGTCATTGTATACGTACTTTTTCCCCTTGTATGTAATATATGGTTCTGTCGTACCGCTTCCTTCACTGCTGTCCGAATATGCAGTGACAGGATTCTCTTTCAGTGCCCTTTCTCCTTTGGCCCTCAGATAAAAGAATACTCCTATAATTCCTATTATCAGAGCTAAAAGCACAAAAAAAATGATAAAGAGTACTTTTTTTACTTTACCCATTTACCTTCTCCCAGTCTGTCGTTTCCTGTATCATCTTTTCCCAAAAATATACACCCATCGCCCTGATTTTTCAAGTGTTTTATAACAATTCTTCCTGATTTTCTGTAGGATTACAATATATGTGTTGCAACTGAATATTTAAAAAGTGAGGACATACACTAATTGATCCCATTTATAAACTCTGATACATGATCCGGTGTGATGTCCCCTTCCATAGGGCCAAACGCTGCTGCATTAAGCGCTCCCGCTGCATTTGCTTCCAGAGCGGCCCGCCGCAGATCTTTTCCCTGCAGGACAGCCGCAAGAAAAGCACCGTCAAAACAGTCGCCGGCTCCGGTGGCGTCTTTCTGCTCCACAGGAAACGCCGGAACTTCCAGAACGCCGTCCCTGGTATATATTCTGCAGCCTTTCGAGCCGTTTTTCAAAGCAATGATCTCCAGTGCCGCTGATTGAAAAAGTTCTTCAACGGCCTCCGTAACATTGCTTTTCCCTGATATCATAAGCAGTTCGTCCACCCCGGGAAGAAGAATGGAACAATTATTTATAATTGGCCTGATAATTTCCTGCAGATTCCCATCCCCCAGTAATTCTGTCCTTATATTAGGATCAAAGGTGATTTTTCCGCCGCATGTGCGCGCCAATTCGGCTGTTCTTATTATCTTTTTGCAATACTCCCGGCTGACAGTCAGTGAGCAGCCCATTATATGAAAAAATCCAACATTACTCAGTTTCTCCACAGGCGGGATCTCAGCCTGGACTGCCGGCGTCCCCTCTATATGAAATACAAACTCACGCGCCCCGTCACCATGGTACATCACGAATGCGTTGCCGGTAGATCCATTGTCTGATCTTTTCACGCACTCGCAGTCTACACCATAGCTGTTCAGGCGCCGGAGTATCAGATCTCCAAAAGCGTCCTTTCCCACACCGCCAATGATCCCGGTCATCGCTCCCAGTCTGGCTGCTGCTGATATCATAATAGCCGGCGCCCCGCTGGGGAACGGCCCGATATACTCTCCCGCCTCATCATGCGGCATGTCTGCCCGGGGCCTCATGATCTCAACGATCATCTCCCCCATTGTCCATATACTTTTCATAGCGCCTCCTATAAACATCTGATATTATTTCTTTTCAAAAGATTCTTAATCCGTCAAACTGAGAATTCTGGTACACACCTTCTTAAGCAGCTTTTCACTGTGACTTACAACAAGCATCCCCATCCCACGTCTTTCTGATTCTTCCAGCAGGAACTCCCAGATCTGCGCCTGTGTCACAAGATCCAGCATAGCAGTGATCTCATCGCACAGCAGGATCTCTGTTTCAGGTCTGAGCGCCCTGGCAAGGCAGAATCGCTGTAGTTCTCCTCCTGACAATTCCGACGGATAGCGGTCCAGCCATTCTTTTTCTATATAAAGCTTCTCCATGAGCCGCTCTTCTATATCTCCTGCCTCCGCCATGGTTTCTTTCAGCCTCAGCAGCGGATCCACTACCGTCTCGGGATGCTGCCACACCATCTGTACCGGACAGGCGCCGCGGTATTCACTGACCGGCCTGCCGTCCAGAAGTACTCCGCCCTGCTTCGGCCGCTCATATCCTGCCAGCAGCCTGCAAAGCGTCGTCTTTCCCCTTCCGCTGGGGCCTTTGAGCCCGACACGCTCCCCTGGCGATATGGTCAGGCTAAAATGGTCGATGATCGGATAGTTCTTTCGGTTTCGGTAATAAAAGGTAAGATCATATGCCTCCAGTATCATAGCTCTGCTCCACTTTTCTTTCTCACTCTATCGTTCTATTTCCAGTCACTGTATGCATTGACCGTTACCGCATCTCGTCCGGATACAGACACCGGACCTCGCCGCTCCGGTACTGTATCAGAGGGATCTGCTCTTTTGTGCGGCATAGTTCCCTGCATACAGAACACTGTCCGGCATAGGGACATCCTTTCCTGACGTTTCCGGCATAAGGCTGTGTACCCTCAGACGCCCTGAAGCCGTGCTCCGGCATGGCATGCCACAGTGCCCGGGTATACGGATGACGAAGATTCGCCGCATCGCTAAAGTCTTTTGCCTTTGCTTTCTCGATCGTCTCTCCCGCATAGAAGACCACTACTTCATCCGCAACGGAGAGGGCCAGTTCCAGATCGTGGGTGATGAACAACATTCCCGCCCCTTCGTCCGCCAGTTCCCGAAAATGACTTAAAATCCGCTTTGCCGCCCGCGCGTCCAGCCCCGGCGTCGGTTCATCCGCGATGATAAGCCTCGGTCTCTCCGTCACTGCCGAAGCGATCAGCACCCGGCGCGCCATTCCGCCTGAAAGTTCAAACGGATACATCTCTTCGACGTCCGCTCCAAGCCCGTATCTCTCAAGTGCCATCCGGCAGCACTGTTTCGTATTCGGATCCTTTTTCCCTTTTCTCAGCTGTTCTCCTACTTTCATAAGCGGGTCAAGATAAGTAACACCCTGTGGGATCAGAAATATCTCATTTCCCCTTAATTTTTTTGCCCGCTTTTCCGTTAGCGGTTCCCCGTCATACCGTATCTCCCCTTCCATATGGCTGTTGTAGGGCAGGATTCCCAGGATACTGTGGGCAAGCAGACTTTTCCCGGATCCGCTTGCTCCCACTACAGCGGTGATCTGCCCCGGCTGTATCTCCAGAGACAGATCCTTTACCGCAGCGATCCGCCTTTTCTGAAAGGAAAAGAAACGCCGGTCCTGTTCATACTGCGTAAAATAAACGGATAAATGCTTTATCTGTAATATAGGTTTCATCTTATCTCCTTATATGATCAGAATCCGCACCTGGCTGGATTCCATATGTGAGCTTCGCATAGTATGTTTCAGTGCCGCACGGCATGTCCTCTGTATTTTAATCATGTACACTTGACGGATCGAGCAGACGCCTTACCCGCTCTCCGAGCAGGGCGAATAATGTAACCACCAGAACAAGTGCCAGTCCGGGAAACAGTGCAAGCCACCACTTTCCGGTCGTCAGATACTGCATACTCTCCGAGAGGATCACTCCGATAGCGGGCTGCTCTGACGAGAGCCCGAACCCGAGAAATGTCACACTGGCTTCATGGAGGATCGCGTGAGGGAACAACAGGATCAGCCCTGTGAGAAACTGTGGGAAAAGATGGGGCAGCATATGCCGCCTGATGTTCTGCAGTTTTGACACGCCCATTTTCTCCGCCACAAGAATATAAGGAGCCTGCCGGAGCTGTATAATCTCTCCCCGGACCACCCTTGCCAGAGACGGCCAGTGGCTCAGGGCCACTCCCGCGACAACTCCGGCAAATCCTCTTCCACAGGCCAGCGAGATCAGCATAACAAGCAGGATATGCGGTATCCCCATGACAAGGTCAATGCACCAGGATATCGCGGCGTCCGCTTTCCCTCCAAATACGGCTGATGCTGTTCCAAGGAGAAGCGCCACTGCTGCGCTCACCGCAGCAGTCAGAACACCGATCCGTATGCTCAGAGAGAGACCAGATAATGTACGGGCAAGCATATCTCTTCCCATCCAGTCTGTACCAAAGAGATGCTGGCGGCTGGGGCTTAGATTCCGCTGGGAAAAATCCGTCTCCACAGCGTATCCTTCTGTCAGGATTCCGGCAGCCGTCACAGCGGCGAGTATCACAACCGCAGCAAGAAAAAAGACAGTTGTCCAAAGCCGCTGATTCGTTTTGATCCGTGTCATGCTTTTCATCCTCTCGCCGCCCCCTTTCGGATCTTCGGATCCACCGCACCGTAAAGAAGATCTGCGATCAGATTCCCAGCAAAGACGATTGCAGCCGTGACCACTGTGATCCCCAGAAGAAGCGGCAGATCACTTCCCAGCCCCGCCGTCACCGCCGCCTGTCCGAGCCCCGGATAGGAAAACACCTGTTCCACCAGCACGGATCCGCCGATGATCTCACTGACAGATGCAAACTGCAGGGTGATCGCAGGGAGCGCCACATTGCGCAGCCCATGGCGGAGGATGACGGAAGCCTCAGATTCTCCCCGGGCCCGGGCAAAGAGCACATAATCAGACTCGAGCACGTCGATCATCTTCTCTCTTGTATGGAGCGCGATATTCGCCACGCCGGTAATACTTAAGGTCAGGGCGGGAAGTATGGCATGCCGGAGCCGGTCTGCGGCAGTGACCGCCGCGGCGTCCATCCCTGCCGGCACTGAAAGTCCCACCGGCAGCCAGCCCAGCCACACAGCGAAGATCAAAAGCAGAAGGATCGCCAGCCAGAACGCCGGCGTACTGGAGATCAGAAGGCAGTATCCTCTGATCAGCCGGTCCGGCCATTTCCCCCGGGATGCTCCGGCCATGACTCCCATTGTCAGGCCCAGCACGCCCGAGATCACCCATGCAGACAAAATCACCCAGAAAGAACTCGCCAGACGATCTCCGATGACGGTAAGCACCGGCTGACGGTAAAGGAGAGAAGTCCCGAAGTCGCCCCTGGCCACATCCAGGAGCCATCCCAGATACCTTTCAACGGGCGGCGTATCTACACCCCAGTATGTCTCCAGCTTTTCGATCTGTTCCGGGCTCATAGTCCCCAGCGCCGCCTGTCCTACATTCGTCTGAAGAGGATCAAGCGGCGACGCGCACATCAGAAGAAAAGTGACGATGCTGACTCCGAAAAGAAGCAGGGCCATACGAATTAATTTTTTCCCGGCAAACCCAAGACGATGTTTCAAGATAAATCATCCTTTCCAGTTCCACTGATCCACATTGTTGACAATGGACCATCCATGTCCATGCGGATGAATCTTCTGCTCCGCTACATTCAGCCCGTCTCTCACCCAGTATAGGTGATCAATATTGACAAGCCATACCCACGGGACGTCTCCGTCCTGTGTCACGCCTGTAGTTCCATCCCACTGCGCCTGCTGCCACAGTTTATAGGATTCTTCCAGGCCGCCGGAGGCGAGCGCCTGATCCATATAGGCGTCCACTGTGCTGTTGGAGTATGGAGAATATTCTGCTGAGTCCGACCCTTCTGCCGTGTGATAGATGTTGTACAGTTCCATCGGTGTATGCGCTCCCCATCCCCAGATCAGAGGATCGCTCAGCGCACGGTCATATGCCGTGTCCCAGTCAACTCCCTCGAGCGTGCAGGAGATGCCAAGCTCCCCGAGCTGATCTGCGAAGTCTGCGGCAAGCGCCTGGCGGACAGAATCTCCTGCTGCGTAGAGCAGGTTCAGTTCTGCTTTCCGCCCGTCTTTCTCACGGATGCCGTCATCTCCCATCTTCCATCCAGCCTCATCGAGCAGCGCTGCCGCTCCTTCAGGGTCATACTCCACCTCCGAAGCCTCATTGTACCACGGAAGCTGGTCGCAGACGCTGTATGCAGGACTTCCGTGCCCGTTTAACACATGGTCTATCATCTCCTGACGGTCAATTCCGATATTGACTGCACGGCGCACCAGCACATCGGACGTGAAATCATTTCCCACTGTGCGTCCCCCGGAGTCTTCCCCCTCTTCCACAGCCGGAAGGTTAAATCCTCTGTTGTCCACGCTTGCATACGAGGCAAGGCTGTAACCCCCGATCTCCTGATCCGAGTATGTGGCGGACGTGTAGGCAAGATCCACCTCTCCTGCCTGAACTGCCAGAAATGCTGCATCCTCCTCCATAAACAGGATCGTGACCTGCTTCATCTGAGGAATCTCCCCATAATAATCCGGATTTGCCTCAAGGATCACCTGTTGCCCGCGGTCCCACTGTTTCAGGATATATCTGCCTGATCCGACCGGATCAGCACCGTAAGAGGCACTGTCATAGACGTGCTCCGGCACGATCCCGACATTCGCCATCGTATAGGGCCAGATGGAGAACGGGCGCGTCATATAAAAGACAACCGTCGTATCGTCAGGCGCTTCCGCATGATCCAGCATTGTAAAATCATTTACAGAACTGGAGTCTTTCACTGTATTATATGTGAATGCCACGTCCTCCGCAGTCAGCGCCTCTCCGTCGGTAAACTTTACATCGTCCCGGATCGTGACCGTCCATGTCAGACCGTCCTCACTGACCGTATAATCTGTCGCAAGGTCATATCCGATCGTCAGATCCGTATTTGTCACGGTGAGCGTACTCTGAATCAGCGGCTCATGAACATGCTCCCCTGCTCCCCAGCCATAGGCCGGATCAAATCCCGCCGCCGGCTCTGAGTTCGGATCCATGGCGATTACAACAGAAGCATCCTCTGTCCTCTGCCGTACTGCCGGCTGGTCTTCAGAAGCATCTCCCCCGCATCCCGCAAGGAAGGATGCCGTCATTGCAAAGGCAGACAAAACCCGAATCCATCCTTTTCTCATTTTCTCACAGAATCCTTTCTCATGAAAAGCGCCTCCTCATAGGTATACTGGTAAGGCACTCCTGCTTTCCGTGCAGACGCCGCTGCGTCTTCATACTCCGGTTTGGCATGGCTGATCCCAAACCCTTCCGCTGTCTTGATACGCATCTGCCCCCACTTAGTCTGCACTGTTTCACTTCCGGGAGTGAGGAAATACTTCTCGCAAATGCGGACTCTCACTCCGTTTGTCGTCGTCTCCCTCATGATACTGCGGGCAGTCTCATCAATCTGATCCGTTTCGCAGAGCACAGTAAGCTCCCATCCCGGACGGCCTTTCTTCATCGTGCCCGCTGTTGTGTAGGCATCCAGCGCCCCCATTTCCATCAGTCTCGACACGGCAAATGCGAGAGCTTCCGGAGTCATATCGTCAATGCTGCACACCAGCTCTGCAATGCTTCCTTTTCCGGGCTCTTCTCCCGGTGATTTGCCGCCCGGCGTTTCGGTTTCCGGCGTCTCCCCCAGAAATATTCTGACGCAGTTTGCCTGTTCAAATTCCTTTGTCCCAATGCCGATTCCTGCTTTCGTTTTCATCATCACCGGCATATTTCCGAAATCGTCTGCGAAATGCACAAGCAGCGCCGCTCCTGTCGGCGTGCACAATTCTCCTCTGATACTGCCCCCATACATAGGCACACCGGACAGCAGATTTGCCGTGGCAGGCGCCGGTACCGGCATGATTCCGTGCGCACAGCGCACAGTCCCGCTCCCCACATGGACAGGAGAAGCCGCAATGCGCTCCGGTTTAAGCAGATACAGGGCATAGCACACTCCGGCCACGTCAGCTACCGCGTCGAGCGCTCCCACCTCATGAAAATGCACCTGCTCCACCGGACATCCATGCGCGCTCGCTTCGGCTCCTGCGATTGCATCGTAAACCCGGCAGGCATTATCTCTTACTTCTTCCGGCAGATCCAGACCTCCGATCAGCTTTGCGATATGCCCGGGCGACGCGTGATGATGCGTATGCCCATGTCCGTGCCCGGCATGTACTGTTTCATGCGTATGCCCGGAATGACCGGCATGTGACGCTCCCGGTTCACATTCTTCTTTCCCGTACACAGTGACTTCCATATGCGTGCCTGCTATACCGCACGAGGCGCTTTTACGCGGCATTACTTTCACTCCGGGCAGTCCCAGGCTGTTCATGCGCTCCACGAACTCCTTCTTCTGTTCCTCTTCCAGCAATTCATACAGTGCGGACATGAGCATATCCCCTGCCGCACCCATGTTACATTCGATATAAAGCATCTTCATATCCTGTCACTCCTTTCCTCGCAGTTCTGCAGTCCCTCCATCTGATTGATCATTCCAGCCAGATATCCGGCGCCGAAGCCATTATCTATGTTCACGACACTACAGCCGGATGCGCACGAATTAAGCATGGACAACAGAGCTGAAAGTCCGCCGAAGCTGGCTCCATATCCCACGCTGGTTGGAACTGCGATCACCGGGCAGTCCACCAGTCCTCCGATCACCGAGGCCAGCGCGCCTTCCATGCCTGCGGCCGCCACCACGCACCTGGCGCTCATGAGCGTATCCAGATTGGAAAGCAGCCGGTGAAGTCCTGCTACCCCCACGTCGTAGAGGCGGGTAACTTTATTTCCCATCGTCTCGGCAGTAAGCGCCGCCTCTTCCGCCACCGGCATGTCGCTGGTCCCTCCGGTTGCCACTACAATGCTGCCCCGGAGTTCCTGCTCCCTTGGAAATGCAACAGCAAGCCTCGGCAGCGGATAATATTCTGCCGGGACCGCATCGCACAGAATATCTGCCGCCTCCTGTCCGATCCGTGTAACCAGTATATTCCGGCAGCCCCTTTCTCCCATGGAAGTGACAATGCCTCTGATCTGTTCCGGCGTCTTTCCCTCGCCGTAGATTACCTCGGAAGCCCCCTGACGGATGCTCCGGTGATAGTCAATCTTTGCATAACCCAAATCCTTAAAAGGTTCCTCTTTCAGATCCAGAAGCGCTTCTTCAGGTGAAGTCGTACCGTCCGCCACGCTCTGCAGTAATCTGAGAATATCGCGCTTATTATCCATACTGTGAAATCTCCTTCCCTTGTTCTCTTTATCATCCAGACATCCCGCCCCGCACATCCGCGGTGTCCACGGACCAGGCTGTCACTCTGACGCAGCCCTCGCTTCCAGATCGAGAGAGACTGTATGGAAGAAAGGTGCCAGATCTTTCTGAATCTCTTTTCTCTTCTCCAGCACAAGCGGAATCTGCGCCTCTGTGACCTGAAGCCGTGCCCCCTCTCCACTCAGCCGGATACGGAAATCCCTGAATCCTTTCTCGTCCATTATCCTTTCTGCCTGCTCCACTCTGGCAAGATCCGGTGCGCTGAGGGGTGTTCCCGCCGGGATGCGCGTCGCCAGACATGCGTATGCCGGCTTGTCCCAGGTGAACAGTCCAGCCTCTCTGGACAATTCCCGTACTTTTGATTTTGTGATCCCACATTCCCTGAGAGGAGAGCGTACTTCCAGCTCTTTAAGAGCCCTCATCCCGGGACGGTCCCCGGCGTCATCTGATGCATTGGTGCCATCCAGCAGAGCAGGGTATCCGTCTGCGTACGCCGCTTTCCACAGGTGGGTAAAGATCGCATGCTTGCAGTGATAACAGCGCTGCGGCCCGTTCTCTGCCGCCCCCGGAACCGAAAGGATATCCAGCTCTACTACTGTCATTGGAACATCCAGCTCTTTTGCCAGACGGCGCGCGTCCTCATATTCAAACGCAGGCTGAAACGCCGTCCTCACATAGTAGGCGCGTACATCACAGCCGTATTTCTTTGCCGCCCAGAGCACAAACGCAGAGTCTGTCCCCCCGGAAAACGCAGCCGCCGCTTTCGGCGTCTGGATAAAAAAATCTTTCAATGTCATCTCTGTCCACCATCCTTATCTGTCATCTCCACACTTCCACTGTCGAAAAAAGAAGATACCCGCTCTCTACTGAAAGCAGATATCTTCCTGATATCTTGTAAATATATCCTAACCGGAATTTCCCATAAACTCTGTCCTTCCGCCGCTCTCAAAACCCCTGCGGCTTCTGCCGCTCCCCGGCTTCCTGCCGGCATCAGGCTTTCACAAGAAAACGGCGCAGCGCGTCTCCTCTTACTCTTGAGCAAGACACTTTTTAAGCGCTTCTATCGCATTTTGTACATTCTTTCCCATGGGCGCATCCGTAACGCCCACGACAATATTATCACAGAGATTAACAGGAATCAAGATTCTCTTTGCACTGCTCTGCCCTACTGCAGCGGCCATACGCGGAGTAATCTCTCCCAGCATGGCGTCTGCTATCACAATCCCGACCGGTCCCATGATAACATCCGCTCTACGCGCTGCCACTACTGCGGAATTTTCCCCTGTCGCCGCCTGGTCGGCTCCTGCTCTGAGCATCGCGTTCGCAGCCGTACTGTTTGTTCCCACGGCAAGCACCTCGATATCCTGGTCGTATTCTTTTACAGCGGCTACAAGCTGACGTCCAAGTCCGCCGCCCTGCCCGTCAATGATCAGCACTCTCATCCTGCATCTCCTTTTTTGTGATCTGTCTTGTATTCTTTTCTACAAGTTTTCTCGACACCATGATCTGGTGACCGCATCCCATGCACTTCAGACGGAAATCAGCTCCCACCCGCAGGATCTCCCACTCACAGCTTCCGCATGGATGAGGTTTTTTCATCCGGATGATATCTCCCACGTCAAATCTGTCTGCCATATTCATTTCCTTTCTTTAATCCACCGCCGTAAGTACTCCCTGCAGCAGGAATCGTTCATCTTTCTGGTCTCCCGTACATGTGGAAAGACTTACGATCTGCGACTGTGCGTTTACACCCACATCCACCTGGTAGTTGGAAGACTCCCTGCACTTCTCTATATACTGCTCAAACTCATCGCCGGACGAAAACTCAATGTCGTAATTGTCTGCCTCCGCACTGACGACTCCTGCAAAGAACACCGTATAGGTCCGCACACTGCCATCCGGCGTATAGATATAAAAGTCCGGATGCTCCCGGCAGAATTCTTCATCCTCATACAGATGCAGCCGTGAGAACATCTCTGGACTGATTTTAAGATGATGACCGTAGATTATAGTATTTCTGTCTGAGAAATCATTCTGATTCCTCATATCCATGAAAATCGCACCAAGTTTATTGTCATTTTCCGAAAATGTCTGTGTAAGGTATTCTTCATTGTCTGCGCTCTTTACAACCGGATAGTTTATGACAGAAGGTTCATCAAACCGTATCCACGCCACTGTGTCTGGGTTTATTTCAAGAAGCCTGTCAAAATCCACGCTGAAACCGCTGCCATCCTGATCTGCGGTGAGCGCCAGATCCTGCAGTTCGCCGTATTCCTGTCCGCCAGTATGGTAGGGCACGATCTGCATGACAAGCTGATAGAGAGAAAATACAAAAACACATACTGAAACGATAAGAACCGCGCCCGAAACGATGTCAAACGCCGCTCTCTGCTTTCTGGCAGGCTGCTTCCCACGCATCTCCCGAGGGCTTTCTTCTGTGTCCGTCCTCCGGGAGCTGCGTCTGTGCCGGGTATGTATCCTGCGTTTCTTAGCACCGTTCACTGTACTTTTCTCTTCACTTCTGCCCATCGCAACTTCCTTTCATATCCTGCTTAAGTCCATGTCCGCTCTGTCAGAACCCGAGCGCCTCACCTACGAGAATGATCTTAAACCGCTTCGGTATCCTGCTGAATCTCGTGACCATGATCTGGCAGCAGATGCAGTCCGGACTCTTGCAGTCAGAACAGCTTCCGTTCTCCACACATGGAGTACGGATGCCGAATCTCTGTGTATTAACAGGCGCCGCCTCATTCCTTGCTCTGTGCATGGCATCTTCTTCGGTCTTGACCACCTTATTCATTCCCACAATCAGCAGGACATTCCTCGGGCCAAAAGCATAGGCTGCCACACGGTTTGCATTGCCGTCTATGTTGATAAAAACACCATCCTCACTCATTGCGTTTACACTTCCCAAAAACCAGTCGCATGTAAAAGCCTTAAGTGCGATCTCGTGTCTCTCTTCGGGAGTGGACGCCCTGTCTCTGTCATAAAACTCATAATCACCGGAACAGACTGCATCGATGAGCCCCACTTCTCTCACAGATGCAGAGCCGCCCATATTGACGGTACTTCTTTCCGGAATCAGCTCCAGAGCTTTTTTCACAGCTTCTTCTTTCGTAGATACATAGTACGCTTCCATATTCCTCGACTCGAGCGCTTTGACAACGCGTCTTCCAAGGGCTTCATTTCTTTTCTGCCTTACATCCATTCTGATGACCTCCTGTCCTGAATCTAAAACTCTTCTTCAAGATCTGCCTATGTGTGGCGTTTGATCGTCTCTTTCAAGATATACTTTCTGTCATTATATCTGTCCGTAATATAGCTGTTGGCTTTCTTTTCCATCTCATCCGGAAGCGGTTCAAGACTCGTCTCCTCACCGTACTTTTTCTGGAGCGCCCGCTCCAGCAGATAGTCGCAGACATGAGGGTTTTTCGGTAGGAGCGGTCCGTGCAGATATGTTGCGATGACATTTTTGTAGACAACACCCTCATACCCGCTGTCGCCCGTATTTCCAAAACCATATGTTACTTTCCCGAACGGAGTATGACTGCCGATGTCCGTGCGTCCGCCATGGTTCTCGAACCCGACAACCGGGCGGTCGAACAGGGGACTGTCCAGAACGATATCCCGGATCAGACGCTCAGGTTTCCAGTCCGTCGTGATATCCAGAATGTCAAGACCATAGATGGTCTTCTTATCCGTCTTATAATATTTCCCAAGGAGCTGATAGCCGCCGCATACGGCAAGAACGACGCCGCCGCTTTCCACATAATCTTTAAAGTCTTCTTTTATGTTCTGCAGAAAACCGCATACCAGCTCCTGTTCTCTGTCTGAACCGCCGCCCAGAAGAACAATGTCAAGTCTGCTGAAATCAATCTCATCCCCGGACAGAAACGGCACTACTTCCGCCTCAATACCTCTCCACTCAAGCCTTTTGCAAAAACACTGGATGTTCCCTCTGTCTCCATACAGGTTCAGAAGATCCGGATATAAGTGCCCGATCGTCAGTCTCATCATTGATCCGTCACTCCTTTCTCAAGCTCTGAGAGCATATGGTTCGTCCGGTACAGCCCGGAATAGTTTACGATCACATATAGATTCTTTGTTCCTGTCCTGGCACAGTCTATGACAGATGCCCTCAGATCCGTGGTAGTCTCGCATGGAACATCCTCGTATTTAAGCCGGAGCCCCATATCATACCGCCTTGTCCCCGCAGTAATGATCCTGCGCGCACTGCTGTCCGCAAGATACTGGAAATCCACATCCCACAGCCATGAGATGTCACGCCCATCCTGCGCCGTATCGTTGATCTGGATGATGATATCTTTAGGCGCCTCATCTTTGAGGACGAGCGATATCTTCTGCTGAAATCCGATCGGATTCTTCGCGAGGTGGAGCTGTACCCTCGCCCCGTCGATCATGAAGATGCTCTCCCTGTTGTTGCCGTAGTCGAACGCCTCTATCATCTCTTTAAATTTCGTATATCCTGCTCCCAGCGCTTTCAATGCAGTATATGCGGAAAGAGTATTATAGATGTTATAAGGAGTCCGGGCAGTGGAGTCTATCTGCATCCCGTCGAGCTCAAAAGAGTACACCTCTCCTTTCATCTCGATATTGTTTGCCGTAAAGTCCGGTTCCGGTCTGGCAAATTCACAGTTCGGACAGTGGTAGATTCCGAGCTGTCCATAGTGGAAGAAATCGTATTCCAGTTTCTTTCCGCATTTACGGCAGAAGATGCTCTCCCGGATCTCAGATCTGGAGATGTCATCAAATATCTGCTCGCTTATCCCGTATGCAGAAAAGCGGTTCCCGCTTTCCTCTGCAAGAGAATAGGAAAGGATGTCGTCACAGTTGATGATAAGCGTTGTATCCGGCACGCTCCGGACTGCGGTCAGAAGTTTATTATATGTGATATCCACCTCTCCGAAACGGTCAAGCTGATCTCTTGATATATTTGTCAGGAGCGCGCAGTCCGGGCGCAGTTCAGGGAGAACGCCTACTGACGATATCTCGTCCACTTCAATGCATGCGTAGTCCGCATCCAGTCTCCCTCTCCTGTCTGTTGCCAGAACAAACGCTGAGATGATGCCATTAAGCATGTTCGCTCCTGTGCGGTTGATAATAACTTTCTTTCCCTCTGTCTCAAGGGCTCTGCACAGAATCGCATTCGTCGTCGTCTTTCCATTTGTTCCCATTGTGACGATCGTCTTCTCCCTGACCTGACCGGCCATCTCCCTGAGTATGCCCGGGTCGATCCTTCGGGCGACGTATCCGGGGAGCGTGACGCCGCTTCCCCGCTTCATCAGTCTGATGAGTCCACTCGTTATTTTCGCAAATCTTATCGCTATCCTGCTTCTCAATCTCATAATGTAACCCAACTCTTTATCTTTTTTTGCTGAAAACCCGCAGATCCGGGATTCCCCATGGGGGATATTATACGTGAAATCTCATCTGAGCACAAGGTGTCCTTCTGCTTTAGTTTCCATTCATCTTCTGCTTCTTAAGAAGTTCGTCGATCGCATAAGCCACGCCCAGCTCTTCGTTGGATCTTGTAATATATCCGGCCGCGTTCTTTATCTCAGGAACCGCATTTCCCATTGCAACGGTAGCCCCGAAATCCATTGAGATCATGGACAGGTCATTCAGACTGTCCCCCAGCACCATCACCTCATCCATCGTGTACCCAAGCGACTCGATATATTGCTTCAGCACCGGACCTTTCTGTGCCTGTATGTCCGTGATCTCAAGATTCGTGGAAAAAGATGATGCAACCGCAATGCCCGTATTTCCGTCCAGGCGCCGCTTCATCTCATCCAGCATATCCGTGTTGTCAGAAAAGAGAAATATTTTATAGACAGGCACACCGGCTTCCTCAAGTTCGTCCAGGGACAGCACGGACTTCGTGTTCTTCTTCATCCGGTGGTAAAGAGGAGTGCGTCTTATCTCTTCCCGCGACAAATTCAGGTGAAAGAGCTGCAGCTCAAGCATCAGGCTCTCTTCTACTTCTTCTGGTGTTCCTATCCTGTAATCGCAGCCGTCCGTGCAGAGTATCACAGAAACAGGGTAGCTGCTCACTTCTTCATAGATCTCTCTGCACAGTTTCCTGCTGACCGGACATGTTGAAACTATCCTGCGCTCCGGGTCGCGGACCTCTGCTCCGCTGCTCACAATGTAGTCGCACACGAGCCCTGTTCCTTCCAGTTCCGCCATTGCTCCCGGGAAGTTACGCCCAGTCGCGATCATAAAACGTATGCCGGCGCCGCATGCCCGCCTCACTGCCTCGAGGGTCTCAGGGGCCGGCCTGTGATCGTCCCCCAAAAGAGTTCCGTCCATATCGCTTGCTATCACTTTTATCATCATCCGTCTCCTTTTTTGCACTTCACAGTATCATATATCATATTCCTGCATGAGATCTCTGCAAAGCTTTTCATCATTCTCGATCTTTTCAAGATCTTCAAATCGTTTCTCCCGAACCAGACAGCGCGTCAGCTGAAGCAGGCGCTCCTGCTCCTCGATCTTCCCTCTCTGACGGCGCATCTCGCTTTCCTGCTCTTCGATCCTCCCTCTCTGACGGCGCATCTTACTTTCCTGCTCTCTGATCATCTTATCAAGCTGTTCAACTTCTTTTCTGGCAAGACGCTCATATTGCCTTTTTGTACATGACAGTATCATATTGATGACCTCCGCTCTTTCCCTGATCAGTATATCCCGCAATATCCCATTTTCAATGCATGTGTCTACAGCACTGTCCACAGCCTCCCTCATATCCCTGCCTGTCTCCATCGCCTTACGCACTTCCGACACAAAAACAGAATATTCTTCCAGACGCTGACATTTCTTCATCAGTTCAAGATTATGTCCGTAATTGATATTGAGCATCACTGCTCTGCACTCAAGACTCGGTTCCCGTCCTGCTTCTGACTGTCCGAAAGCATCAGAAAGTTTCAGAATCTCCTCGTCTGGCGTCTCTTTTGTCCCATTATAAAATACAATAAAATTCGGAAACGGCAGACGCTTGAGAACTGTACTGAATATGTTGATCTCCTCTTTATCAATATAATCCTGATACAGTCTTGAAAAATACATCAGTCCCCGCACGGGCATATTCGGATTGCATGTGCTCTGATGCTCATACAGGTTCATTGTACCGCCCAGCAAAAACGATACATCATTTTTCATAGAAAGATAAACCACATCTTCCAATGTTGTTACTGTCAGTTCCCTTTCATCTGAATATTCCGTATGATTCAGCGCATTATACAGCTCCAGCAGATCTTTTTTGTCTGTAAATATTTTACGGAACAGCGAGTCTTTATATTTCCTGTTGATTTTCCGGGTATGCTGATCTTTCTTTTTTCCTTTCTTACAGTTTCTTTTGTGCATTATTCCTCCTTATTATAAGTTCTTTCAGACATTCCTGCAACCACATACAAGAAGCATTGTCTGAACGCAGAACATCCCCGTAAAACATATCAAAAGGATTTTGGGCCGAACAGGCCGCTTACCGACTGCACAGATAAGGAGAATCCCTCTATTCTCCAGGCCCCGCAGAGACTGTCCTGAACAGGACGCTGCCGGGAAATATTCATAATTATAAAAGAAACCATACAATATTGCAAGACACAGCCAGGCAAAAATATTTAAAAAATCTTTTGACTTTTTTTGCTGCTATATGATAAACTACTTACCAGTCCGGGAAATTTCCCGCCCCTGTATATGATTATCACAAATTTTGAGATATCATATATTTTTATATTGCAGAACAAACAACGAGCAGTATCAGAAACGTAAGTCCGGTTGTCTGATGCTGCCCGTTGTTTTTTTGCTGCTGTTCTATTTCACTTATCAGAAGGAGAGATATTATGCCGCAGACAAAATTTCAGGATCTTACATTCACCTGCATCATGGTGCTCATCTTTGTGTATGTCATGACTTTTTACAACGCAGGACTGGAGAACGGCGTCACTTTCGCCACATTTGGCTATGCTCTGAAACATATGTGGGTGGAAGTGATCGGAGCTTTCATTGCGCAGCGCTACATAGCGGCTCCTGTCGTCAAAAAACTTGTCCGCCGCGTATTCACTCCGGATGAGGACAAGCCAGTCTTCATCATCCTGGCGACTGCCGGATTCACTGTAGCCATGATGGCGCCAATAATGACGCTGTACGTATCCATCTATCATCTGGGACTGCGTCCGGAGCTGCTCGGCCACTGGCTGTCAAAGCTTGTACAGAATTTCCCGTTCGCGCTGTGCGCTCAGGTATTTTATGTAGGGCCGCTTGTAAGGCTCATCTTCAGAACACTCTTTAAGAAGCAGCTTAAGGAACAGCCTGCACATGCTTCATGACGACACCCGGCTCTCTTTTTTCAACCATAATCACCGAAAATTCCAAAAGGCACATTCTGGGATTGGAATTGGTCGCCAAGTCCCCGGCAAGCCCGGACTTTGGCTTATCGCCCACGCAAAAAGAACCCCGGCGTCTTTACGGCGCCGGGATTCTTTTATTTTTTAACGATCATCCCTCTATGGCAATGCGTTTCTTTGTCTCCACCTGCCGGGCATCTTTCTTCGGAATGTCCAGTCTCAGGATGCCATCCTCGAATTTTGCCTTGATATCTTCCTGTGTCAGTGCATCGCCCACGTAGAAACTCCTCTGCATTGCTCCTGCATAGCGCTCTCTGCGGATATACTTGCCTTTCTTATCCTTTTCGTCTTTATCCAGGCCTTTCGCAGCAGAGATCGTCAGGTAACCATTTTCAAGTTCTACACTGATCTCATCTTTCTTAAATCCTGGAAGATCTACATCCAGCTCATATCCGCCGTCATGCTCCCGGATATCAGTCTTCATCATATTCTTTGCATTCTTTCCATACAGTGGATTCTTTCTTCCCCAGAACTCTCTCTCAAACGGGAAATCCATCCAGTCGTCATCAAATAAATTCTCTCCAAAAATACTAGGCATCAACATAAGTCATTTCTCCTTTCTTTCATACAAAACAACTAAACCAAATTTTTATGCGCCGCTCTCACGGCTGCTATCAACACTTCATCTTTTTGTTTTTCGTTTCCTTATCTGCCCTCTTTCTTTGTTCTATCTGCAATATAGCATATGTTATTAGCACTGTCAATAGGTGAGTGCTAATTATTTTTGGATTTTTTAACAAAGCCAGTAAAATCAAGGCTTTGCACACTTCTATTTACATCTTTCACGCCCGATATGTGATTATATATGTCCATTGTCAAATCACTATGTGCCATGTTGGGTAATACCAGACCAACATGGCGGGGCTAAGGGCTTGCGGCTTCGCCGCCGCCCTTGCCTGCCTTTGGGGATATTACGCCAACGCCCTGATACCGATTTCCTGCATTTCTTTTACATTTCTCACAGTCGGATTTTTAACAAAATGCAAGTCTGAGCCTTGAAGCAGTAAAACGCCTTTATTTGCTATTGCCTGCTCTATCTTTTCAATAAGTGGTAAAGGAAAACGTATTGTTTTATTTTCAGTTTCCTTCTTACTTTTAAAATAAAAGCCTTGTTCCGCACCTCCTGTCCATTTTATGATATTTCAGTTTTGCATTTTAATAAGCATTGTAAATAGCACTGTTTTTTGTAGGATTACAATACATGTGTTACAACTGAATATTTAAAAAGCGAGGATAGCCTCTTTTGTGTTATATTTGAATCGCCAAACCCAAAATATTAACAAAGGAGTTTCCTCGCATGGCAAGTATAACACAAGATATGAGATATCGTCTATCACTTATTAAATATGCTGAACGTTATGGTGTTTCCAATGCCGCCAGAAAATATAAAACCAGCCGCCAGTATATTTACCGCTGGAAGAACCGCTATGACGGTTCCTGGGATTCCCTCAGAGACCGTTCCAGACGGCCCCATTCCCATCCAA
>DXAU01000034.1 GCA_019116885.1 Candidatus Mediterraneibacter pullistercoris
CTTTTTCGTATGGAGGAAGAGAAATGGATCAGAAGGAAAAAATAATGGATCAATATGTCTGCAGAACTGCCAGATCATTTTAAAGGAAGTGCGGAAGATCGCGCGTTTACAGTGGAAACTCCGGCAGACAAAGTGGAGGTTATCTATCTCGCAGAGCGCCAAGACTTTGAACGGGCAGTAAAATGCCTGGGATATAAATGCAAAGAGATTCAGATTCCGCCGTCCATGGGTGCGGTTACTATCTCAGGGATAACAAACTGGAGCAGGATCAGAAAGCATAAAGAGGAGTATCTGAAGTCGGGAAAAACGGACTGGCAGGCAGAGTTCAGAAGATTTGCGTCTGTTTCCGGATAAGAAGAATGTTATATGGATCCGGGAGAAAATCCGGCGAGTTATGTAAGAGGAATAAAAGAAATTATAACAAGAACCAGCAAGTTCATGAAAGAGACGGAAGATAAAGAATACTGGGACAAACTTCGGATACTGGTGGAGATGCTCTACGATGATCTTGAAATGATGGCCCGCCCTTTGAAACCATAAAAGGCGGGTCCGCATGCCTCAAACAAGAGAAGCGTTTCGATGGATCGTCTCCCGGATGATACCTTCAACATAGCTTCCGATATGCTTTTTCGTATCTTTATCAAGGGTATCCGGATATACAGGTTTTCCGTATTCGATCACTACATGAGTTTTCTTTATCTTTGGAAGATGATTTTCAAAGATTTCAGCCGTGTTGTTCATTGAAACCGGAATGATGGCGCAGCCGGTTTTCGTAGCGATCTTAAAAGCGCCGTCTCTGAAAGGAAGCATGCTCAGTTCCTCTCCGTCATTCCTTGTGCCTTCGGGGAACACGCAGATGGAGATGCCGTTTTTGATATCGTCGATCGCCTGCAGGATCGTCTTTAACCCTTCTTTTGGATCTTTGCGGTCCAGGAAGAGACAGTGAAGTCTCTTCATCCATGATGTGAGGGTGAGATAACGCCCCATTTCTTTTTTGGCGATGTAGCCTGTCAGCCGTTTACACCGGCTGTAAGTGAGCAGAATATCAAAGTAACTTCTGTGATTGCCTACAAACAGGACGGGCTCGTCAGGAACATTTTCCTCACCTATGACGGTCGTTTTTACTCCTGTTATTTTCAGGATGACTTTAAAAGCCCACTGAACGATCCGCAGAGAGCGGAGATCGCTTGCGCCGGGATGGAATCTGTGCAGAATCCACTCTGCGATCAGCAACGGGATCGTCAGGATAAGGAATAAGATCACAAAGATCACAATACATATAAATCGAATCATACCGCAGTCCTCAATTTCTTCTTTCTGGTAAAACTGTAATCTGCTGGCAGGACGCCAGCGTTAAGCATAATTATACAGCCAGGATGCGCAAAATACAAGGGAAATACTTGTAAGAATATTCGTATCCTATGAGACATAAGATTATAGGGAAAAATGCTGTGAGGACGGGGAAATGAAACGGTCATGGGACAGATCCGGAGGAAGAAAGGCGGTCAGTACATACCGTGCATCCGTGCTGCTGGCCGTCTGCGTCACTGCCGTTATCCTGATGATTCTTCTGACGGGCTGTGTGACGAAACACAGCAGAGGCGGCAGAATAGGGGATGTGGAATTTACGGTGACAGACCGTGAGGATGTGCCGCAGGAGCTCAAAGACATGATAGAGGAGAACAAAAAGACTCCGTTCCAGATGACGTATGCGGATCAGGGGCAGATGTATATCGCGGAGGGATATGGAGAACAGCCGACAACCGGATACAGTGTGGAAGTCAGCGAACTCTACGAGACGGAGGATGCGCTTCATATCCGCACAGCTCTTCTGGGACCGGAGAAAGGAGAGGAGATAAAAGAGATCGCCACATTCCCTTATGTCGTCGTGCGGCTTGAATATATCGAAAAAGATGTTTTGTTTGATTGAGGAGGAGAGAGATGGAACTGATAAGGAGACCGATCCATTATACACAGGAGGGAAAGAGCATATTTGACCAGTTTTATCTGGACGGAGATTACAATGTGCCCGAGCAGAAAGAAGACGTGCAGAGGATCATCCACGGCACGGCAGAACTGAAGGCGGAAGATATACGCCCGGTAGAAAATTATGTGAGGGTAACGGGAAAAGTGTATTTTAAGATCCTCTACATGAGTGCATCGGGAGATCCACGCCCGGCGGCCATAGAGGGCAGCATGCCTTTCGAGGAGATGGTATATGCGCAAAGTGACGGGAACGAAACATTTTTCCTGAGAAATGTAAGAACAGAGTTCACTGCGTCTGTCGTCCATTCCAGGAAACTGAGTCTGCGCATTATGGCGGAGATGGAAGTGGGAAGGGAATGGATCAGGGATGAGGAACTGACAGAGGATGTGGAGAGCGACATCCCGGTCTACCGCAAGACACAGAAGATGAATCTGCTCCGCCTTGCAGTTTCAAGAAAGGATACATACCGGATCAAAGAGGAATTCAATATTCCGGGGACTAAGGAGAGCATAGGACAGGTACTCCTTACGGATCTGAGCGTCCGCAGGCTGGATATTCGTATGGGGCAGGATGAAGTGCTGCTGCGGGGAGAACTGGAAGTTTTCTGTATGTATCTTTCAGCCGAAGAAAAAGCGGACTGGATCTCTCAGAGCGTACCCTTCGAGGGGCGCATCCTGTGCGACGGAGTGACAGAAAGCATGTTCTATCATATCCAGCACACCCTTGAAGATACGCTTACGGACGTCCGTCTGGACGAAGACGGGGAGATGAGAGTTCTCGGGATAGAAGCGACGCTCGCCCTGCGCATGAATATATTTGAAGAGGAGGAGACAGAGGTACTAAAAGATCTGTATTCTCTGGAACAGCAGTGCGTATTTGACACGAAAGAGACCGTGCTCGAGGAACTCCTGATGCAGAACCAGTCAAAATGTAAAGTGTCCGAGCGGCTTTCTCTTCCGGAACTTAAGGAGGATGTCCTGCAGATACTGCACAGCCAGGGCGGAATACAGCTTGAGAGCGAACAGCATACGTCCGACGGGATACGGGTGGAAGGAATCCTTCATCTGTCATTCCTGTATCTAAGAGGTGATGATACAGAACCGTACGGGAGCTGGCAGGGGATGATCCCGTTTTCCTATCTGATAGAATATCCGGATATGCCGGAACAGGTGACCAGCAGCCTCTCTTATCATGTGGAGCAGCTCGCCGTGACTCTGGCGGGGAGCGAAGCAGTGGAAGTAAAGGCGGTCCTGTCGTTCGATGTGTTCCTGCGCAGGCTTATTTCGGCAGAAGTGATCACGGATGTGCGGATGGAGCCTCTGGATGCAGAACAGCTTGCAGAACGCCCGGGAATCGTAGGACATATCGTGCAGAACGGAGAAGATTTGTGGAGTCTGGCAAAAAAATATATGACGACTGTTGAGGGGATTAAGGAGGTCAACAGCTTAAATGATGAAAAAGTATCACAAGGAGATAAACTGTTGATTTTTAAGGAAAATGTGAGTATACTATAAGCACACTGTATACAAGATACAACATGAATTGATTTTAAGCGGAGGACACAGGATGAATCAGGTTGAACTAAGAGCACTGGCAAAGATCAATCTGGGGCTTGACGTACTTGGCAGGAGAGAGAATGGCTACCATGATGTTCGGATGATCATGCAGTCTATCTATCTGTATGATGAGGTGAAGATCGAAAAGATGAGCATACCCGGAGTAGAGGTGGCGACGAACCTGGATTATCTGCCTACGGGCGGAGACAATATCGCGTATAAGGCGGCGAAGCTGCTCAGGGATGAATTCAGAATCAGTGATGGTGTGAAAATTACATTGAATAAGCATATCCCGGTGGCGGCAGGACTCGCGGGCGGCAGTTCCAATGCCGCGGCGGTCCTGTTCGGGATGAACCGGATGTTTCGTCTTGGGCTCTCGCAGAAGAGTCTGATGGACAGAGGGCTGAAGCTTGGAGCTGACGTTCCATACTGCATCATGAGAGGAACCGTGCTGGCCGAAGGGATAGGAGAGGAGTTAAAACCTCTGCCTGATATGCCCAAATGTACGGTGCTGATTGCAAAGCCGCCTGTCAGTGTATCGACGAAAGCTGTATATGAAGCGCTTGACTCCAAAGAGATCACCGCGCATCCGGATATCGATGCAATCATCAAAGGACTTGAACAGCATGACCTCAGGAAAATAGCGGGTGCCATGGGAAACGTGCTTGAGGATGTTACAATCCCGATGCATCCTGTGATTGCCAGGATTAAGCAGGAGATGATTGAAGCGGGAGCGCTCGGAGCAATGATGAGCGGAAGCGGACCGACGGTGTTCGGCCTGTTTGCGAGCCGTTCTTCGGCGCGCGAGGCACAGAAACGCATCAGAGAAAAGGCATTGACCAGACAGGTCTATGTGACGAATATGCACAGTGTGAGGAGGAATCAGCATGGCGGTTGATTTTGAAGTTACGATGAATGAATATCTCCCCTTGCGCGACGTTGTGTTCAATACACTGCGCCGCGCTATACTGCGCGGGGAACTAAAACCAGGCGAACGCCTGATGGAAATCCAGCTTGCGAACAAACTTGGCGTGAGCCGGACTCCGATCAGGGAGGCCATCCGCAAGCTTGAACTGGAGGGGCTTGTACTCATGATACCGAGGAAAGGCGCGGAAGTAGCAGAAATAACGGAAAAAAACCTGCGGGATGTGCTTGAGGTGAGGTGCGCTCTTGAAGAATTGGCGGTACAGCTTGCATGTGACCGTATAGATAAGGAGATGCTTAAGGAACTTCATGAAGCGGCAGAGCATTTCCGGGATATCCTTGGGAGCGATGACATTACTGTGATTGCGGAGGCGGACGAGGCGTTTCACGATGTCATCTTCACGGCCACCGGGAACGCGAGGCTTATCCAGCTTCTGAATAATCTCAGGGAACAGATGTACCGTTACCGGATTGAGTATCTTAAGAAAAAGGAGTGTTATCCGCAGCTTCTGGAAGAGCATGCCACGATCATACGTGCGATTGAAGAACATGACAAGGATAAGGCGACACAGATCACAGGGCAGCATATCAATAACCAGGTAGATACTGTTGTGGATACGCTGCGCCACAGAGAAGAGTGAAAAAGCCGGAGTTTTACTGAATATTCTTATGAGATCTGTCCATACTCTTTGTATCAGTTCAGATACAGGGGGAGATCATATATGAGAAAATCAATAGAAAAGCGGGCGGTACGGATTTGCTTCGCATTGTCGCTCATACTGGCGTCACTGCTGACGATGGGGATGTACCGGAGAGTGGAAGCAGCGGAGCAGTCACAGCTCCAGGAGCATCTGGCGGAGGAAGTCCTGCGTTTCCACGTACTTGCAAACAGTGACAGTACTTCTGACCAGGAGTTAAAGATCAGGGTGCGCGACGCAGTGCTGGCCATGATGGAAGAAGATATGCCGGAGACGGCCAGTGTGGACGAGACGAAAGCGTGGGTGCGCTCCCACATTGATGAGATAGAGGATGTGAGCCGGAAAACAGTGGCTGACGCCGGGGAAGAGTATCCCGTGAGTGCAGCGGTCACGACCTGCTGGTTTCCGGACAGGAGTTACGGGGATGTGACGTTTCCGGCAGGAAACTATGAGGCGCTCCGCATAGAGATTGGGGCAGCGCAGGGCCATAACTGGTGGTGCGTGCTTTATCCGGGGCTGTGTTTTAAGGATGCGGCCAATGCGGTCATGCCTGATGAGAGCAGGAAGAGACTGAAAACTGTACTTACAGAAGAGGAGTACTCCAGGATAACGGCGGATACAGACTTTAAGATAGGCTGGTTTTTCTGGTAAGGATGGAAAAATGACAGAATTTTTGATAAGACATTTTATAAAAGATTATGAGAACGTGGAGAAGATATCCGTACGGACCGCATATGGAGTGCTGGCGAGTATTGTGGGTATCTTCTGCAATGTTTTTCTGTTTGCAGTGAAGTTTGTGACAGGGATTGTTCTGCACAGTGTGTCGGTAACTGCGGATGCGTTCAATAACCTTTCGGATGCGGGTTCGTCCGTTATCAGCTTCGTAGGAGTGAAGATGGCGGAAAAGCCTGCGGACCGGGACCACCCGTTCGGGCACGGGCGCATTGAGTACATAGCGGCTCTGGTCGTAGCGTTTCTCGTGCTGGAAGTGGGATTTACATTCCTCAAAGATTCCATCGGAAGAATCCGCACGCCGGAAGTATTGAATTTCCAGGCGGTATCCATTGTCATCCTTCTGCTGTCTGTGGGAGTGAAGCTGTGGCTTGGGCTCTTTAACCGGAAACTGGGAGAGAAGATAGATTCCAAGGTGATGAAGGCTGTATTTACGGATTCCATGGGAGACGTTGTCACAACAGGAGCAACGATACTTTCTGTTGCAGTGTTTGGACTGACAGGCGTGAATATCGACGGAATTGTCGGAGTGGGAGTCGCTCTGGCCGTTATGTGGGCGGGCGTTGGCATCGCACGGGATACGCTTGAGCCGCTCATAGGAGAAGCGATTGACCCCAAAGTGTATGAAGATATAAAGAACTTTGTGGAGAACTACAGCGGCATCCAGGGGACTCATGATCTGATTGTACATAATTACGGCCCCGGCAGGAGCATGGCGTCCATCCATGCGGAAGTGCCAAACGATATGGATGTTGAAAAATCACATGAGATCATTGACCGCATTGAAAGAGATGCAGCGAAAGCGCTGGGTATATTTCTTGTCATTCATATGGATCCGGTGGAAATGAAAGACGAGCGGGTTCTCCGCATCCGTGAGATGGCGGCAGATCTGTTAAGAGAGCTGGATCCATCGTGCAGTCTTCATGATTTCCGGGTGGTGCATGGGGAAAAACATATTAATCTCATTTTTGATATGGTGGTTCCGATAGAGTATGACGACAGGACAAGGGAAGAACTTCCGAAGCGTCTGGCCGAAAAGCTGAAAGAAGCAGATCCCAGATATGAGTGTGTGATAACCGTTGATTACGAATATGTGGCGAAGACGGACGAATGAGGAGTGACAGGAAAATGGCAGACAACAGTTTGAAGAACAGCTATGAGTTTGACGGGCGGGTGAGATACAGCGAGATCGACCACAGGGGAACGATGACGCTTCCTGCGCTGATAAATTATTTTCAGGACTGCAGTATCTTTCAGTCAGAGGCGCTCGGACTTGGAACAGGCAGGCTGAGACAGGATAAAAAAGCATGGGTGCTCTCCTACTGGCAGATTATCGTGGACAGATATCCGAAGCTGTGCGAGAAGATAACGACAGGAACATTTGCGACAGCGTTCAAGGGTCTGTTCGGGGACCGCAACTTTTACATGAAAGATGAGTCCGGACAACAGATCGCCTGTGCGAATTCCATATGGGTGTTCATGGATCTGGAAAAGGGCCGGCCGGTGCGTCCGACCGCAGAACACATCAATCCCTATGGCACATGCGAGCCGCTGGACATGCTCTATGAGGGGAGAAAGATCGTGCTTCCGGAGCAGAGCCGGGAACAAGAACCTTTCCCTGTGCGGAAATACCATATCGATACAAATGAACACGTCAATAACAGCCAGTATGTGCAGATGGCGCTTGAGATGGCTCCCGGAGACCTCCAGGTAAAACAGGTGAGAGTGGATTATAAAAAATCCGCAGTGCTCGGCGACATGGTTTTCCCGAGAGTGTCAGAGGAAGAAGGACGTATCGTGGTGGAGTTGTGCGACGAAAGTGTGACGCCGTATGCGATCGTAGAATTCAGGCAGAGGTGAATACAAATGAATAAAACTATGCAGGCGATCCTGCAGGCGCTTTCCTATGGCAATATCGAAGTAGATTCTGCACGGCGGATCGCGGAACTGAAAAAATTGGATCCTATGAGGATATTTTTGAAAAAACTGGATATAGAAGTGTATAATAAAGAGTATAAGGTGCCGATCCGCCTTTACTTTTCCAATGAGCGGGACATAGAAACCGTGAATGAAAATATCCCTGTTCTTCTGTTCTTTCACGGGGGCGGCTGGACAACGGAGAGCGTGGAGACTTATGACAGAGTATGCTCACGTATGGCACAGTCCACAGGACAGCTCGTGGTATCAGTAGAGTACAGACTGGCTCCGGAGCATCGTTTCCCGGCCGGATTCGAGGACTGCTACGCAGCGGCGGAAGCTCTTTTCAGCGGAAGCATCCTGCCGGGCATATCGCCGGAAAATATCACGGTCATAGGAGACAGCGCAGGGGGCAACCTTGCGGCTGCCGTGTGTATGCGTGCCCGGGATACCGGAGATTTTTCCGTGCGCCGCCAGATACTGATATATCCGGCCCTTGCCAATTGTTACACGGAGAAGTCCCCTTACGAGTCTGTACGCGTCAATGGATCGGGATATCTGCTTACAAGTGTGAAGATGGAAGATTACCTTAAGCTTTATGAACGGACGCCCATGGACAGGGAGAACCCTTATTTCTCTCCGCTGTGCGCCAGGGATTATTCCGGGCTTCCGGATACCCTGATACTGACAGCAGAGTTCGATCCGCTCCGGGATGAGGGAGAGGAATATGGGCGCAGATTGAGGAAAGCCGGATGCAGAGTGCGCATCGAGAGGATTGAGGGAGCTCTGCACGGATATTTTGCTCTTGGCATACAGCATCTGTATGTACAGGAGAGTTTCCGCCATATCAATCGTTTCTTAAATGTGGAGCGGGCGCTGGGGAAAGTGGGAAAGGAGCAGGCAATGTGAAAGGCAGGAAAAAATCTCGCTGGAGAAAACTGGATAATGCAGCGCAGGCATTTCCGGCAGCTGCGGGAAAGAAGGATTCCAGAGTTTTCCGGTTTTACTGTGTCCTGAAAGAGCAGATAAGACCGGACATGCTCCAGGAAGCGCTTGATCTGACCATGGAGAAGTACCCTTTGTTCCGGTCTGTGCTGAGGAAAGGCCTGTTCTGGTTCTATATGGAGCCGCGGGATATCCCTGCTCTTGTAAAAGAAGAGGACCGTCCTCCCTGCAGCCGCATCTATGTGCCGGATCAAAAGAAACTGCTCTTTGAAGTTTCATATTATAAGAACAGGATCAATTTTGAAGTGTTCCACGGTCTGACTGACGGAACAGGCGCCATGCAGTTTTTGAAAGAGCTGGTGAGAAACTATCTGACGGTTTCATATCCAGAGGCAGCGTTTTCTGCGATTGATGGCGGGGAAGCGCTGACAGACAGTGATTATGAAGAGGACAGCTTTTCACAATATTACACAGGAAAGAAAAGCAGAGACAGGCAGATAGAGGAAACGCACAGTCCAGTGAAGCCGCGGCCTGCATTTCAGCTCAAAGGGGAACGGCTGGAACAGTCGGAGATGGAGATCACCGAGCTGCGTCTCTCGGCCGGGGAAGTACACAGAAAGGCGAGAGAACATGGAGTATCCGTGACTGCATATCTGGCAGCGGCATTTCTGTATGCTGTCTATGAGGAAGTGCCGAGGAGCAGACTGAAGAGGCCGGTATCCCTCATGATTCCTGTGAATCTGAGAAACTTCTTCCCATCTGGTTCTATGACGAACTTCTGGAGCTGGATCGAGGCGGCATGTGATCTTAAGGAGCGCATGAGCTTTGAAGATGTGATCGCTCAGATGAAAAAAGCGTTTGGAAAAGACGCCCTGGAAGAAGAGATATCGGGACGGATGAATGATCTCGTCCGGCTGGAAAAGAATATCTTTCTGCGTGCGGTGCCTCTGGAGATCAAGAACCTGTTCCTGATGGCCGGGACTACGCTCGGCGGGCGGAGCGTGACGGCTGTGTATTCCAATATCGGACGAATCATGATGCCGCCAGGGTATGAAAAATACATTGAACGGTTCGGGTTTTTTGCAAGTACGGACAAGATGCAGATGTGTTCGTGCTCATATGGAGACGCTCTGGTTCTGGGCCTGACATCCAAGATAGCGGGGCAGAATATCGGACGGAATTTTGTGAATGTCCTCAAGGCTGAAGGGCTGGAATGTGGCACGGAAGAAAATGATTTCCCTGGTTATCATGAGAAACCATCCAGAACCGCTCTTATGGGACTTAAGATATTTACCTTTACGTGTACGGCGGCGGTGGTCATATGCTGGATGCTCAATTACATACTCACATTTGGAAGATGGTGGGCAGGATACGTTACAGCAGGGGTATTCTGTACATGGCTGCTCATCATGGTGGGATACCGAAAGAGGAGGAACCCGCTGAAAAACGGAATGTGGCAGTTGATTATCGTGACTGTGGGCTCCATTCTGTGGGATGTGTTCACCGGATGGAAAGGCTGGTCCGTGGACTATGTCGTGCCCCTTGCTGCGCTCGTCAATCTGCTGTCCATGGTTATTATATCGGCAGCAGGCAGGCTGGAACTTTCGGAGTATCTTTTCTACCTTGTGCAGGCAGGGGTGTTTGGGCTTCTGCCGTTTGTCCTGCTGGCCGCAAGAGCGGCTTCTGTGCCTTATCCTTCGGTTATCTGTTCGGGGGTGAGTCTGCTGCTGCTGACCGGGCTTATCATCTTTAAGGGGAAAGAACTTGTAGGTGAAGCAAAGAAAAAGTTCCGCGTCTGAGCGCGCTGTGAAGCGCGTCCAGATGGGGAACTTTTTCAGGCGATACATGTCAGGACATCCTCCAGCACTTCCTCTACCGAGTCCGTCACATAAGCGGCATGCCCTGCGATGCCGGGAGCTGCGTTTGACATGGCATATCCCTGGCCGACGAGCTCGAGCATCTCTATGTCATTGTACTGGTCGCCAAAGGCCATGCATTCTTCCGGCTTTATATGAAAGAGATCCATCAGCTTCTGGAGCGCTGTCCCTTTATTGTATCCAGGTACGATGAAGTCAATCCAGATGTTGCCAGATGTAACAACTTTGAGAGCCGGGGAATAAGTATTCTGAAGATGTTTTAAATAACTGCTTACGTCGTGGGATACCATATTCGCAGTCGCTATCTTGAGGAACGGTCCCTTGAGTGTTCTCACATCGTCTACAATCCGGGTTGTATTTTTCATTACATTTACGATATGATCTACAAATTCCGGACTGCTGTCTTCAATGAAGCAGGAATCCTCGCGGGAAACAAGGATTTCATAGCCAGGTTCTTTTTTGACCTCATCCATGATGCGGTAAGCCAGATCATCCGGTATGACGCCCCGGGATATGACCTGGCCCTGATGGATGCAAAGAGAACCATTTTCAGCGATATACGATATCTCATCTTTGATTGGTGAGAAGAGACGCCGTTCGTTGTCATACTGGCGTCCGCTTGCAGCTACAAAACGGACTCCTCTCTGCGTGAGTTCATGGATCAGTTCTATAGCGCGGGGAGTCAGCTCCTGCGCGCCGTTCTGTAAAAGTGTCCCGTCCAGATCACTTGCGATCAGTTTTATCATGGCCGATTCCTCCACGAATGATTGATGTCAGGTTAAGTATAACTGAAAAAAAGGCAGACGTAAAGCTGTTATTCAGAATGGCTGTAACAAACAAGAAATACTTGTAACTCTTTTGTAATAGTAATATAATGGTGGCGTGGCGGAAAAAGGAAATATTATTTTCTGATCCGGCATAAATATTTATGAAGAGCAAGAGGACACAGGATATGGGAAAATATTTTGGTACAGATGGTTTCCGCGGTGAAGCCAATGTCGCGCTGACAGTGGAACATGCTTTCAAAGTGGGGCGTTACCTGGGCTGGTATTTGGGACAGGAGCGTAAAGCAAGAGTCGTGATCGGAAAGGATACAAGGAGGAGCAGTTATATGTTTGAGTACGCACTGGCGGCGGGACTCACTGCATCAGGTGCGGATGCATATCTTCTTCATGTCACGACTACACCCAGTGTTTCCTATGTCGTGAGGACAGAGGATTTTGACTGCGGTATCATGATCTCCGCAAGCCACAATCCGTTTTATGACAATGGAATCAAGATCATAAACAGCATGGGGCATAAGATGGAAGCTGAGGTCGAACAGAAGATCGAGGCTTATATCGACGGGGAGACAGAGCAGCTTCCGCTGGCCACGAAAGAAGATATCGGGCGGACAGTAGATTATTCTGCAGGAAGAAACCGGTATATCGGCCATCTGATCTCGCTTGCGACAAGATCATTTAAAGATATGCGCGTTGGCTTAGACTGCTCTAACGGAAGTTCTTTCGCGATCGCAAAGAGCGTGTTCGATGCACTCGGGGCTAAGACATATGTCATCAATAACGAGCCGGATGGAACGAATATCAATACGAACTGTGGCTCTACACATATTGAAGTCCTGCAGGAATTTGTGAAAGAGAAAAAGCTGGACGTGGGATTTGCTTACGACGGAGATGCTGACAGATGCATTGCAGTGGATGAGAATGGAAATGTTGTGGACGGAGACCTCATCCTCTATGTGTGCGGAAAATATCTGATGGAGCAGGGACGTCTTGAGGGCAATACGATTGTCACGACAGTCATGTCAAACCTTGGTCTTTATAAGGCATGTGATAAAATTGGCATGAACTATGAACAGACAGCAGTCGGCGACAAATATGTATATGAGAATATGATGAAGAACGGGTTCGTCCTTGGCGGCGAGCAGTCCGGCCATATCATTTTCAGTAAACATGCGAGGACCGGAGACGGCATCCTCACCTCACTGATGCTGATGGAAGTAATCCTCGAGAAGAAACAGACACTGGGAAAACTTGCTTCTGAGGTGAAGATCTATCCGCAGCTTCTGAAAAATGTCCGTGTGAAAGATAAGAAAACAGCCAGAGAGAATCCTGCAGTTGCGGAAGCTGTACAAAAAGCAGCAGATGAGCTGGGATCCGACGGGCGCATCCTCGTGCGGGAAAGTGGTACGGAGCCTCTGATCCGCGTCATGGTGGAAGCACAGTCTGACGAGATATGCAGGAAATATGTGGACAGTGTTGTGAAAGTCATAGAGTCAGAAGGGCTGGCGGAGTAGTCCTGCGTTCTATGATCTTATAGAAAAAGGGTATTCCAAAAGTCATGAAACGACTTGAGGGATACCCTTTTTCGGATCTCATACTATGAGATATGCAGGAACCATGAAGATCAGGAGTTCACAATCACTGTCTGGTATCCCGCCTGTTTGAGACGGCGCTCCATGGCCGCAGCTTCATCGAGCGTGGGATATGTTCCTACCGTTACTCTGTACAGTCCGTTGTCCTGACTTATGACAGCCGGAAAGTCCTGGTCCAGCAGTTCCAGTTGGAGACGGTCAGCGTATGTGCTGTTTCGGAAAGCGCCGGCCTGTACGGTATAAGAAGCTGGCGGCGAAGGGACTTCGTTGTTCATCTGGAGTGTGTCAAGGATTCCTTCGGCGATGGCAAGAGCAATATCGTCAAAGCTGTTGTCAAAGAGCATATTGTCTGTGTCAGAGTTGATAAAACCAACTTCAACAAGGACAGCGGGCATCTTTGTACGCCGGAGCACCACAAGACCAGGACGCTCCTTTACGCCGAGATTGACAAAGCCTATAGTTTCAAGCTGTTCGTTTATGTTTTCCGCCATCTCGAGTTTGATGCCAGATTTATTATAGACGAGAGATTCGACGCCTGATGATGTGTTGGGGGTTGGATTTGAATTGCGATGTATCGAAATGAAGAAGTCAACTTTCGCTTCATTTGCCTCCATCGCTTTCTGGTAAGGGGATTCATAGACGTCGGTTGTTCGGGTATACATGACATCGATTCCACGTGTCTGGAGGATTTCCCCGACAGCCAGAGTGAGCGCGAGAGCATCGTCTTTCTCAGATCTTCCATTGTATACCGCTCCGGGATCGCGTCCGCCGTGCCCTGCGTCCAGCATGATAGAATAAGGCATGATGATAGTTCCTTTTCCGGTTCGTTTATACTAGAGTATGCACGAAAGTGAAAAAGATGCCTGTCCATCAAATGTCTGTTTTACATGCTCCGCCGTCTTCGGATGGATGCCGGAACATATCAGCAGCGATATCCGCATCTGCTGCTGAAGATGTACCTGCGGAGTCTGCATCCGTGCTGCGTTCATCTGGATCTTGACTGGCTGTGCCAGAGTTGATCCTATCTTCCTCTTTCTTTTCAGGGAGATACACATGTACCTGTTCCACACGGTTTTTGTCCAGGCTCTCAACGACAAGACGTATGCCGTCCTCAGTCGTGACCTCGTCGTTTAGTTCAGGCAGCCGGTCCAGGTGTTCGATGATAAGACCGCCAAGGGAATCGTAATCCTCGGAAGCAAATTCAGTATCCAGACGGTCATTGATATCATCGAGGTTTACAGATCCTTCGATGATATATTCCAGATCGGAGATCCTGATGAACCGTTCCTCTTCCTGTTCATCATACTCATCGTGGATTTCTCCGACAATTTCCTCAAGGATATCCTCAAGGGTGACGAGTCCTGCCATCTCTCCATATTCGTCCAGAACGATAGCAATATTGAACGTGGATTGTCTCATTTCTACGAGAAGCTCAGAAATGCTTTTGTATTCGTAGGTAAAATGCGGCTTACGCAGGATGTCCCTGATATTGAAAGCTTCGCTCCGCTCATAGAGAAGAAGATCTTTCATGTTGATAATGCCGATGATATTGTCTTTTGAATCTTCGTAGACCGGAAGACGTGTGAATTTGTCCTCTCGGAAAATGTTGATGAGCTCGTCGTATGTGTCCTCTACGTCAGCAAAAGTGACATGCACTCTGGGAACCATGATGTCTTTTGCATTAGCGTCGCTTAAGTCAAACACATTGTTGATAAGTTCTTTCTCTCCGCTTTCGATGACGCCCCTTTCATGGCTTACATCCACGATTGTCCGCAGCTCTTCTTCTGTCATGACTTTCTTTGCGGAGGAAGGATCCACGCGGAAAAGGAACATGATACCGCGCGATAAAAGATTGATGATAAATATCACCGGGGTCATGATTGTCATGAATATTTGTATGATCCGGATATAGCGAAGGGATATCTTCTCAGCGTTCAGAGCGGCATAGTTTTTCGGCGTGATCTCTCCGAAGATGAGAATAGCGACTGTGAGCGCTGCGGTGGCAATGCTCACTGTATATCCGCCGAATGTATATGCAAGTGTAGCTGCGAGAGAAGATGCAGAGATGTTTACGATATTGTTTCCTATTAAGATAGCGCTCAGCATCTTGGCAGTATGGTTCTCTGTGATATCCAGAACCAGCGCTGCGCGCTTGTTGCCGTCATCTGCAAGAGAGCGGAGACGGATCTTGCTCACGGTGGTGAGCGCAGTCTCGTTTGATGAGAAGAATGCTGAGAGTATAAGAAGAATGACAAGTACGATCAATTGAAAGGTGTCACCAGAGTCCACTGTATTTTTTCACTCCTTTATCATTTACAGTGCGCTGAGCTGACGTTGATCTGCCGTCTGCTGCCGCACGGGAACTTTTCTTTTATCTGATTACAGTGATTCCGGTACATTATACACTGTATCCGTATGTTTTGCAAGCTGTGCTTTACATCCCTATCTGGTTGGATTATAATAATGTGGCAAATAAGCATAGTAGAAATGGAGTAGATTTATGAACCTGTATAATGAACTTTGTTCCATCGCCAGAGATGAAAATGTCCTGCGTGACGAACCCATGTCCGCCCATACAACATTCCGAATAGGAGGTCCGGCAGATTATCTGGTCATGCCTGAGAATACAGAAGAGATCAGACAGATCACAGAGCTGTGCGAGGCACGCAAAGTCCCGCATTATGTCATTGGAAATGGGAGCAATCTCCTGGTGGGAGACAGAGGATACCGGGGAGTCATCATACAGGTGCAGAAGAATATGAATAATATCCGGATTGAAGGGACCCGGATCCGTGCACAGGCGGGCGCGCTTTTGGCGAAAACCGCGTCAGCAGCATGCCAGGCAGGACTTTCCGGGATGGAATTTGCTTCCGGAATCCCGGGGACGCTCGGCGGAGCCATTCGTATGAATGCCGGGGCATACGGCGGGGAGATGAAACAGATATTAAGGAGCGCATCGGTTCTCACTTCTGAGGGGGATGTGGCTGAACTCTCCGTGGAAGAGATGAAACTTGGCTACCGTACCAGCATTATTGCAAAGATGGATTACGTTGTTCTGGAAGCTGTACTGGATCTCAGAGAGGGAAAAACGGAAGAAATCCGGGCAAAAATGGAAAAACTCAAAGAAAAGCGGGTATCAAAACAGCCTCTTGAGTATGGGAGCGCCGGGAGTACGTTTAAAAGACCGGAAGGATATTTTGCAGGTAAGCTCATAGAGGATGCGGGACTGAGGGGGTTCCGCATCGGCAATGCCCAAGTGTCTGAGAAACACTGCGGATTTGTCATTAATCTGGGCGGTGCCTCGGCTGCGGAGGTAGTGGAACTAATGGCGGAAGTAGTCCGCCGTGTGGAGGAAAATTCAGGAGTCCGGCTTGAACCGGAAGTAAAGAAGATAGGAGAGTTTTAGCTGATGCGACTGGTAATCGTAACAGGAATGTCTGGAGCCGGGAAGACAACTGCACTGAAGATGCTGGAGGATATGGGATATTTCTGTGTAGATAATCTTCCTATCCCCCTGCTTACCCGGTTTGTGGAGATGTTCAGTGAACCTGGGGAGAAAGTAAAGAAGATCGCCCTCGGCATTGATGTGAGGGGCGGTCAGGATTTCAGCGGGCTGCGTGAAGTCCTCGACGAGCTGGACGGAAAAGAGACAGAGTATGAGATCCTTTTTCTTGACGCCCAGGATGATGTACTCATCAAGCGGTATAAGGAGACGAGGAGGCAGCATCCTTTGAGTGGATCGGGACGTGTTGATACCGGAATTGCTAGAGAACGTGAGAAGATCATGTTCCTTAAGATGAGGGCGACGTACATACTGGATACGAGCAGGATGCTCACAAGAGAGTTGAAACTGGAACTTGAGAAGATATTTGTGAAGGGGGAAAGTTTCTGCAGCCTTTATATTACTGTGATGTCATTTGGATTCAAATACGGGATTCCTCAGGACTCAGATCTGGTATTTGACGTGAGGTTTCTACCGAATCCTTATTATATCGATACACTGAAAGAAAAAACAGGAAATGATGCGGAAGTACAGGACTATGTCATGGGAAATGAAAAGTCTCAGATATTCCTTGAGAAACTGACGGACATGGTTGATTTTCTTATACCGAATTATATTCTTGAGGGTAAGAATCAGCTTGTCATTGCCATAGGATGTACGGGGGGAAAACACCGCTCCGTGACGCTGGCAAACGCACTCTACCAGAAACTGGATAAACAGGAGAACTATGGGGTGCGCATTGAGCACCGCGATATCGGGAAGGATGCCATTACAAAGAGGAAAGAGTGAGAGTATGTCTTTTTCTGGAAAAGTAAGGGAAGAACTTGCGGGCAATATCAGTCCGGCAAGACACTGTCAAATAGCGGAACTTGCCGCATTTATCGGAATGTGCGGAACGATAGCCGTCAACAGTTTTGAGCATTACAGTATCAGAATACATTCTGAAAATTTTCTTGTTGCAAGAAAAGTCTTTACATTGATAGAAAAAACATTTAATATTAGAACTGATATCTCTATCAGGAGAAACATTCTGCGGAAGAGTGTTTCCTATGCAGTTGTTGTAAGGCGGCATGACGACGCACTCCGTATCCTGCAGGCGACGAAGCTGATCAGCGGGAACAAAGCGGAGGCAGGAGCCATCCATCCCTTTAGTCCGCTCGTCATCCAGCAGATATGCTGCAGGCGTGCATTTCTCCGGGGAGCGTATCAGGCGGCGGGATCAATGAGCGATCCCAGGAAATCATATCATTTTGAGATCGTCTGTTCTTCATTGCAATCAGCGGAACAGATCCGGGAAGTGATATGCAGTTTTTCCCTGGATGCAAAAATTGTGAATCGCAAAAGATCATTTGTCGTATATTTAAAGGAAGGTTCCCAGATAGTAGATATCCTTAATGTGATGGAGGCTCATGTTTCTTTGATGGAGCTTGAGAATGTCAGGATCTTAAAAGAGATGCGTAATTCTGTGAACAGGAAAGTGAACTGCGAGACTGCCAACATCAATAAGACTGTGTCCGCAGCAGTGAAACAGGTTGAGGACATTACATATTTAAGGGACACTGTGGGATTCGACAATTTGCCCGACAATCTGGTGGAGGCTGCAGCTGTCCGTCTTGAAAATCCTGATGCAACTCTGAAAGAACTGGGCGAAGCTCTCGATCCCCCCGTAGGTAAGTCCGGGATCAACCACAGACTGCGCAAACTCAGCGAGATGGCAGACAAGGTAAGGCAGGAACAAGGAGGATTATTATGATTAAAACACCTGTTGTAGTTAAAACAGAAGAAGGATTTGACGGCAGACCGATCGCACTGCTCGTGCAGCAAGCGAGTCAGTATGTGAGCAAAGTCTATATTCAGATCGGCGAGAAGAATATCAATGCGAAGAGTATTATGGGCATGATGAGCCTGAGCCTTGAAGACGGTGAGAAGATTACTGTCGTGACTGATGGTGAAGATGAGAAAAAAGCCGCAGATGGGATCAGGACGTTTTTTGCAAAAACTGTGAAATAACATAAGGTGGCAGATGTCCTGCCGGTTTACTGGTGAATTTCAATCATAGAAAGAAGACATTTTAAAAGAAGGCTGTGCAATGTGTGCAGCCTTTTGTATTAAACAGTCCGGCACATGCGGGCGGCTATGCGGATAGAGGAGGATGACAGTGAAGAAGTTGTTATTTATCTATAATCCTAATGCAGGGACGGGCACCCTAAAGCCGAAGCTCTCAGATGTCCTTGATATCTTCACAAAAGGCGGATATGAAGTGACAGTGTATCCTACGCAGAAAAAGCGCGATGGGATTGAGAAGATGAGCTCCTGCAAAGAAGAGTATGACCTTATTGTCTGCAGCGGCGGGGACGGTACTCTTGATGAAGTGATGACAGGCATGAGGATGTGTTCATACGATGCGCCTCTGGGATATATTCCGGCGGGAACGACAAATGATTTTGCCAGCAGTTTCGGCATCCCCAAAGATATAATCGAGGCTGCGGACACAGCGGTAAACGGCGTTCCTTTTGCGTGTGATGTGGGGAGGTTCAATGAGGACTATTTTGTCTATGTTGCTGCGTTTGGATTGTTTACGGATGTTTCTTACGAGACAAAGCAGAGCATGAAGAATATCCTGGGGCATCTTGCATATGTGCTCGAGGGCGCCAAAAGGATTCTGAATATTCCTTCATATAAGGTACGGGTCGAGCATGACGGTGAAGAGATCGAGGATGAATTTATCTATGGGATGGTGACAAACTCACGTTCTGTGGGAGGGTTTAAGGGTATCATCGGAACAGATGTTGTGTTCGATGACGGAGAGTTTGAGGTGACGCTCATCAAGACACCGAAGAACCCTATGGAGCTAAACGATCTGCTTGGAGCAATCATGCTAAGACAGATCAATCCAGAGCGCATGTATTCCTTTAAATCAGGCTGTGTGAAGTTCAGATCCATGGTGGAGATCCCGTGGACGATAGACGGAGAGTATGGGGGCAGCCATGAAAAAGTGATCGTGAGAAATGAGCGCCGGGCGCTCAGCATTATGGTGAAACAGGAGATCGCCGCCGGGCTTTCGGTTGAGAGAAATGCAGAAATCCGAGAAAAATAAAAAAAGTACTTGCATCTTATGAATGTATATGATATAGTAATATTCGCTGCAAGAGAGATCTGGCGGCGAATATTATAAGGCTCCGTGGTCAAGCGGTCAAGACGCTAGCCTCTCACGCTGGAATCAGGGGTTCGATTCCCCTCGGAGTCATTGCTTTAAGAGTCTCCGCAGAATGATCTGCGGAGAATTTTTTTGCCTTAAAGCCTATATTTTCAAGGGATTCGGGAACCTGAAATTTTTATTCCTGCAAAAGCAGATGTATAAAATGTGTTGATTTTTTGGTTACAGTCTGGTTACACTTTAGGAAACCAGAGCCTTTTCGATTAAACTGACCTTTTCATCTTCTGTACTGCGGTCAAAACAGTAGTTGTTGAAAGTAGTACGTTCGTCTGCGTGTCCGACCATTTCCCGTATTGTATTAATGTTTACTTTTCCGTCGATCAGAGCGGATATGTAAGTCTTGCGAGTCTTGTGTGAACTTTTCCGCATGATACCGAGATGATCGCAATACTTGTTATAGAGATAAGCTACCGACCAAGGAGCAAGCGGAGTATTATCTTCAGAAAAAATATATCCGTCTGTGCTGTAACCATGTTCTTTCTGGTAGGCTCTTGCAGTCTCTATGATCTGCCGGGCGGAAGATGTAAGAAGAACTTTTCTATCTTCAAAGTTTTTTGTGTGCTCAACAACCTCATGTGTTTCATAGCGGTACATCCGCTGTATGTGGAGATGCTGGTCATCTTCAATATCAGAATACCTTACAACGCACAATTCGCCGATTCTGACGCCTGTTTGGAACTGAAACAATATTGCTAATGGGGTGAGCTTGTTTTTCAGCTTATTCGGGCTGTGGAAGTCCTCCCACGCCATTTTATAAATAGGCTCTACCTCATTTTTAAGATATACCTGTGTAGCATCTGCCTTTTTCTTTACTCGTCGGAACATCCGCTTACCGTCTATATGAACGGCTGAAAATGGATTCTCTGTGATGACCCCAAGGGCAACAGCATAATCTAATGTCTGTCTCATGATGATCGTTGCATTATAATACTGCTTTTTTGTCATGCTGTTATCCTGAATCAGCTTATGCGCCCATTCGTCAAGTTGCAGTTTTGTCAGCGAAGTCAGAGGCTTCTTAACAATTTCTGAATCAGCATAATATTTTTCCCAGTCATTGTGAATACGCCGTATATAGTTTTTAGCTGTGGTATGAATTTCTTTGTAGCTTTTCCAGTCGGGATACAGGCGTTCGAGCGTAACGGTATTTTTAGAATCACTGTTTTCTGTGATACCGTAGAACTCTGCGAGATACGCTAATAAATTTTCTTCCCTTGTCTTAACTATCAACCTCCGCCCTGATTTTACTGTGCTGTCATCAATATGAGTCCGATACCTGCCATCCTTTCCCTGCCAGATTTTGTGGCGGTGATGTTTAAGTATCGTTTCTTTGAATTTCTTTTTCATTTGATTCTGCACATCATCCACGTTTACTATACCGCTCTTTATGCAGTATGACAAGAGTTCTTCCGCACTTACGTTCGAGAAAGTATAATTTCGATGTTTCATCCAGTATGTAATCCTGATATACTTCCGACTTGAAATGTCGAATTTAAATTACATGAATTTTTCGACATTTTCTTCCTGTTACACTTTTTGTTGATTTCCACTGAAAACGGGGATAATCGGGCATAGATAAGATAGTCTTATAAAATGTCGAGGGGAAATAGACTTTTGGATTAGACATTTTATCTATGATGTATAAAGTGTAAGTCAGAGATAGACGGAGTGTTGAACAGGATTACGTCCTCCTTTCGGAGGGGAGTATGTTTTTTATTGACAGTGGAACTGCTATTTCTAAAATGAGATAGTGGTTTTAGAAATTTTTAATCAGGTGGAGCAAACAACATGTGTTTGTTGATCTAATTCTGTCTTTTATTAATCTAATTCGGAGTTTCGGTAATCTGATTCTGTTTTTTATTGATCTGATTTAGAGTTTCGGTGATCTAATTTTATTTTTTGTTGTTCTAAATAATACGTTACCTCTCTATAGCTTAATGCTGTTTAGTACAGGAGGGGAAAATGTGGTTATCTTTCCTTTAGACCTCTCTGATCTGCCTTGTGAGGACTTTTAGAGCCGGGGTGTCCATTTGTTCGTAATGACCGGATAAATCGCTTAAAAGCTGTATTACAGAGTGGATTTTGAAAATGACTTTTATCAAATAAAAGCGTGCCCTTTTTGTTTTCTGATTTTTGTTTTGGGAAAATATAATTTTGATATGGATGGGAATTAAGTTACTTTTTTATATTTCTGATAATGTGGACATACTATCAAGTTAAGAAAAATACTTGTTAATTAAGGGAAAATGATTCAGATATCTGAATGTTTTGTGATAAAGATGCTTTAGGAAACATGAAGATATTTCTGTAGAATATGTAAACTGTTCACTTTGTGCAGAGGTGCGAACAGGCTGTAAGGCTGTAAATACAAGGGATTTTTCTTGTTCGTTTCCAGGGGTAATACTTTACCCCTGGAAACCCGGATTCCGAGCCGCCGCCCGGGCTACTGCCTTGCGGCATCCGCCCCGTCCGGCGGACGGAGATCCGGCTGACAGGAAAGATAAAAAATCTAACATAAAAGCTATTTATATCTTTCCCCCATAAGAACAAGAGATTTTAGATTACTTTTCTTTTGAATGCTCTGAAATCCAAGTTTTTAGAATAAGATTAATGTATTGGCTAAAGCTTCGATCATCAGCCTCAGCCCATTCTTTAATTTGCTGAACAACATTATCATCTAAGGTGATGCTGACTTTTGTTTTTAATGGTTTCATATTACACATCCTTTTTATGTAATATACCATTTAGAAAGATAAAGTGTTGAAAAGTAGGATAAAGTAGTTTAAAATAGGATTTATCTTAAATACTAAAGAGGTGACATTTAATGCAGTGTAAAAATTGTGCTTTAATTCACTCCGAGGTATACTAAATTTATCGATATAGATTTATGTCATTAAGGGGGATGTTACAATGGATGAAAAAGATTACCAGAAGAATGCAGAATCAAAAGAGACTATTAACGATACATCCGAGAATAGTTCTTTAGAAATTGATTTTTCTGAGGAACCGGAAGTGAAAAAAGCAGGGGCTAAGAAAAAAATTATTATAGGTTTGATTGTAGTGGGTATTGTAGTTGCATGTATTGCCGGGCTGGCATTAGGCGCAGGCAAACAAACTGACGAATCGGCAAAGGATATTGAAGAAGAACAAAAAACGGAACCGCCGGAAATCACGTTGTATAAGGATACTTTTTTTGTGGCAGTTAATCAGGAGATTTCTTTACAGGATGATATCATCCAGTCAATCTCAGGTGAGCAAATAGAAGATGTAACGCTTGTAGTAGCGGACACGGGAAAAAGCGATATTTTAACAGTAAGTGATCTCACCGGGGAACAGGGGGAAAACGGTGTTCCTGCGAAAAGCCTGAGTTTTTCAGAAGAGGGTGATTTTTCAGTAGACATCACGGCAATTGATATTAACGGCAATGAAACTACAGTCACAGTAGACTTTGAAGTTGGTAACGAACTGCTTTCTTATGTAGAGGGAATCCATAAATGGACAGTAGAGCAAAACGCTGAGAACATTGATTTCCTAAAAGATATTACATGGAATAGGGACTATGTAGAGAGTGTGACCGTTGATTCCTCAAAGGTTGATCTGACTAAAACCGGAAAATACACACTGACATATAAAGTTACAGCAACAGAAAAGTTAAAGCAGATAACAGAAAAAGTAGAGGTTGATGTAGAAGTAATAGATAAAACTACTGCTCAAAAAGAAGCAGATAACGGTGTTCAGGTCACTACCTCGGGTGGGGAAGTGAAAAAGACATCATCTGGTGAAACACCTACGGGCAATGCATCAAGTTCAAACAGTAATAAATCTGTCTCGAATAGCGGAAATACTTCAAATAAAAATTCCGGTGGGGGAAGTG
>DXAU01000035.1 GCA_019116885.1 Candidatus Mediterraneibacter pullistercoris
ACAGCAAGGGAACCATGCTTCTGCTAAGAGTACAGCTTATAGAGTATCACAGGGAGTGGATGGAGCGCGGGTATAGCACGAAACACGGGATTGAGAATTTCATGGAGATGTACGAGGTCTACCATTCTCTCGGTGGAAACGGTATGGTGACGCATCTTCTGGAAGAGGTAAAAGAGTTACCTATTAAGAATTAGGAGGCGGATATTTATTATGAAGAAAAAAGAATACTGGATTCAGTGGGGAAAGGCCGCCGGAATCCGGGCAGTGAAAACGGCAGCGGAGACGGCGGTCTCTCTGATCGGTGCGGATGCAATTAACATCGTAAGCCTGGACTGGCCAAACATCTTAGGCGTGTGTGCCACCGCGGGGATTGTGTCCGTTTTAGTGAGTCTGAAAGGCTTGCCGGAAGTAAAGGTACCAGAATATACAGAGTAGACTGGAGAACGTGTAACAGCGTCCTCTTTTGTTGCGGCATCGCAACAGAAAGGAGAAGAATTATGGCAAAGATATGTATCGACGCAGGGCATGGAGGGAAAGACCCGGGTGCATGTGGATACGGAAGACAAGAGAAAGCGGACGTTTTAAGTGTAGCTTTAAAAGTAGGGGGACTGCTGGCAGCAAAAGGGCACAGCATTTACTACACGCGTACAAATGATATCTATGAAAGCCCCTATCAAAAAGCAGCAGAAGCAAACAGTGTAAATGCGGACTTTTTCGCCAGCTTCCACAGAAATTCATTCATTCAAGCAGACTCTAACGGATACGAAACATGCGTCTACAGCGACACAGGGAAAGCAAAAGCGTGTGCAGATAAGGCAAATGCAGAAATGGCTGCACTCGGATTTAGGAACAGGGGAACCAAGATAAGAACTGACTTGACTGTGCTAAACTCCACGCGAATGGAAGCGGCGCTGTTTGAAATTGGATTTATCACAAATCAGAATGATAACAGCATATTTGCATCAAAGTTTGATGCAATCTGCGTAGGACTTGCAAATGCGATTCTGGCAGCAGTTGGAGGCGGAACGGTAACAGGCGGAGGAACGCCGGAGAAAATCCCGACTGTGCCGAGCATTGACGGTAAAAAGGAGCTTGGACATGTAGACTGTATATATCAGGCGTTTGCAGAAAGATGGTGGCCGCCGGTGGAAAACCGTGCAGACTGGGCGGGTAAAGGAGACAACACTCCGATCACCTACCTTGGAATCTGCGTAAGTAAGGGAAGCATTAGAGGTCGCGTATACACGCAGAAAAATGGATGGCTGCCATATCTAACGTTCACAAGCTCGTACAACATCAACGACCTTGTAAATGGAGTGCTCGGAGATGGAAGCCCGATTCTTGCGGTGGAGCTGTATTACTATACACCAGACGGATACTTATACAAAGAGGTGCATTATTGCGTATCTGTATCGGGTAATAATGCGTTTTATGCAAAGCAGATCGACAACAAAAAAGGTGCGGGATACGACGGATATGCCGGAGACAAGAGAAACTTTATTGACAAGTTCCAAGCATGGATTGAGTAGGGCATAACAATACCCCGGGGCTACGGCTCCGGGGTGGAATATTGTATCATCTTGAGGGGCAAAAAAGGGGCAAAAATTGAATTGAGTGGTGACGTTGCACGTATGTAAGGGTTCTTATAACTTACGTAAAATCGTTGCATGTTGTTTGAAATTCTGTGTGCTCATTCCCGTCATCTGCTTAGAAGAAGCCGGGAATGTCAGATGATGAGCATTCCCGGCTTTCTTTAATGCTAAAATGGTACGTCATATCCTGTCTCCTGTCATATACTTGGAAAACCATGCAGATATGATCTTTTCCTTATCGTATCCATGCCTGAATCGGGATTAAGAAAATCTTCAAAATTTCCATGACTAAATATTAGTAAAGATTTGTTACAATGCAGCTACCATATACTGAAAAGGAGGGGCGCTGTGAAAACAATCATCAGTGTGAAAGATTTATACAAATTATACCGGGTCGGTGATTCCGTGGTGCGGGCGTTGGACGGTGTAAGCCTTGAGATTCGGGAAGGGGAGTTCTGCGCCGTCGTAGGAACCTCTGGTTCGGGAAAGTCTACTCTGCTTAATATGCTTGCCGGGCTGGAGCGGCCGACCAGGGGAGAGGTCATCATCAGGGGAAGCCACATTGAGAAGATGAACGAGGACCAGCTGGTGAGATTCCGGCGGGAGAATGTAGGCTTTATCTTTCAGTCGTTTCATCTGATGGGGACGATGAACGCGCTGGAAAATGTAGCTCTTCCACTTACGTTTCGGGGAACAGCGAGAAAGGAGAGGCTGAAAAGAGCCGACCGGATGCTGGACATGGTGAGTCTTGCAAAGCAGAAGAAACATCTGCCCAATCAGCTTTCGGGCGGACAGCAGCAGAGGGTAGGAGTAGCAAGGGCTCTCGTGTCTGATCCGAAGATTGTTTTTGCCGACGAGCCTACCGGAAATCTGGATTCCCACACTTCAGAGGAAGTTATGAGGCTGATGCAGAGAATCGTCAGGGAACAGAAACGGACGCTGGTGATGGTCACTCATGATCCCAACGAGGCTGCGTACGCTGACAGGGTGTTTCAGATCATAGACGGAAAGATCGTACATATACAGGAGAACAGGAGGAGCAAAGAAAATGAAAAGGCATAGAGGAAGGGGTTTAAAGAAAACATGGATCGCAGCAGTATGCGCGGTATTTGTGCTGGCAGCGTCCTGCCCGGCGGAAGTGAACGCCAAGGAGAATGAAGATGTTCAGTCTGGTATGCAGAAAGGGGGAGACGCTGCAGAAATGTCGGAGGGGGCACAGGCAGATACGGAACTGACACGTATCCGGCTCAGCGTGGGAGACGGACAGGATACGCCTGTGTTTAAAGCAGGAGAGAAAGCCAGTCTGCAGATTAATGTGCAGAACAGCGGAAACGTAGACGCCCAGAATGTGCGGATCGCTCCGGTTATAGAGGACGCGGCTTCGTGGCCTTTTGAGATAGATAAATTGAATTATGAACAAGAGTTGGGCGCGATCCAGGCAGGACAGCAGACGGCAGCCATATGGGGAGCAGATGACGGGCAACTGACCGTGAGAAACGATGTGACAGGCAAAGCGTATAAACTTGTATTCCGCATTACATATGACGACAGGAAAACTG
>DXAU01000036.1 GCA_019116885.1 Candidatus Mediterraneibacter pullistercoris
AAAAACGTATCGTCATTGCCCTGGGCGGAAACGCCCTCGGCAATACTCTGCCGGAACAGATGAAAGCCGTTAAGATCACGTCCCGCGCTATCGTGGATCTGATCCAGGAAGGCTGCGAGGTCGTCGTTGCACACGGCAACGGACCCCAGGTGGGCATGGTAAATAACGCCATGATCGCACTTACCCACGAAGATCCGCAGCAGCCGAACACACCGCTCTCTGTCTGCGTTGCCATGAGTCAGGCATATATCGGGTACGATCTTCAGAATGCGCTCCGCGAAGAGCTCTTAAACAGAGGGATCACAGATATTCCGGTAGCGACTATGATCACGCAGGTGCGCGTTGATCCGGATGATCCGGCATTTGAGCATCCGTCCAAACCGATCGGCCGTTTCATGTCAAAAGAGCAGGCTGATATAATGGCAGAAAAATATGATTATATCATGAAGGAAGATGCAGGACGCGGTTACCGCCGTGTAGTAGCATCCCCGAAACCGCAGGAGATCATCGAGATCGGAACGATCCGCAATATGGTGGACTCCGGCGACGTTGTCATTGCCTGCGGAGGCGGCGGTATCCCTGTCACACGCCAGGGCAACCACTTAAAAGGCGCCAGCGCAGTCATTGACAAAGACTTTGCAAGCTGCCTGATGGCAAAAGAACTGGATGCTGATTTCCTCATCATCCTGACTGCTGTCGAGAAAGCAGCTGTCAATTACGGGAAACCGGACGAAAAATGGCTCGGCGACATTACCGTAGCCGAGGCAAAACAGTACATAGATGAGGGACATTTTGCACCGGGCTCTATGCTTCCGAAAGTACAGGCGGCTGTTGAATTCGCAGAATCAAAGCCGGGCAGACAGGCTCTCATCACACTGCTTGAAAAGGCGAAAGACGGAATCCTCGGCAAAACCGGTACAAGGATCCACCTGTAGAGTAAATCATCAAACTCCTAAAATATGTAATATAAAAGAAGGACATCCGACAGTTATGCCATGTACTGATCGGATGTCCTCCTTTGTTTTTATCACCTTCCGGATGTCCTGTTGAATAGGTTATGGCAGGTACATTCCAAAAGTCAATTAATTCCCCAGTCTCTTCTTCATCGTCTTCTCCACGGCATTCAGGATATTCTCATACCCTGTACATCTGCACAGATGTCCGGAGAGCAGCTTCCTAAGCTCATCTCTCGTGTACTCTTTGCCGCTCTCGAGAATCTCAACCGCGCTCATGATCACACCAGGTGTACAGAATCCGCACTGTACCGCCGCCTCATCGATAAAAGCCTGCTGAATATCTGAAAGGCCGCCGTCCGGCCCCATCAGACCTTCCAGAGTGCGGATCTCTTTCCCGTCCGCCCACACCGCAAGATAGATGCAGGAATTAAAGCACTCTCCGTCGATGATCACATTGCAGGCGCCGCACTCTCCCACCTCACAGCCTTTCTTGACACTGGTCAGGGAATAATCATTGCGAAGCATATCGGTGAGTGAAGCTCTTACATCGACCATCGTCTCCCGCTCCACGCCGTTGATGCGGCATCGTACAAGTTTGTATTGCTTCCCGCCGCCCGGTTCTGCCATAATTACATGCTTTTTTTGGCCGGACACCGCTTCCGGCTTTTCATTTGCCGTTCTTTCCGGCATCTCCATCGTTTCGGCAGACGTTTCTCCGCTATTGTCAGGTGCCTGCATCATGCTGTCAGCTCTTCTGGCTGCCTCTTTTAAAGCTCTCCTGCAAAGGACTTTCGAGATATGCTCCCGGAATGCCTTGCTTGCGCGCCAGCTGTCACGGGGATTTACATCCTCCAGTACGGTATCACTGATCTTTTCAATGTTCTCTTCCGTAACTTCAAGACCTCTTCCCTCTGCTTCTGCGCGGACAGCGCGCATAGGAACCGGCCCTGCTACTCCATAGGCAATTCGGAGGTCAGTGAATCTCTTTCTGTCCTCTGAGAGTTTTACATTTATTGAACATCCCAGTGTAGCGATATCCATCGCATTTCTCATGGCGTATTTGATGTAATATCCGGCATACCCCTCGTATGACTCTTTGGGAATCAGGATCGCAGTCTGGATCTCACCGGGTCTGATATCCACCTTCCCGGCTTTTATGTAAAAATCTCTGATCGGAATCTCCCGCACCCCGCCCGGTCCGGTCAGCTCGACCAAGGCGTCCCACGCAAACAGAGTGGATGCCGAATCTGCGGAGGTCACGCCGTTGCATGTGTTTCCGCCGATCGTTCCGATATTTCGGATCTGCGGACCACCCACTAAGTCCACCGCTTCCCCAAGGACGCCGATGTATTTCTGAATGAACGGGTTTTTCGTGATATGCGAAAAACTCGTCAGAGAGCCAATCCGGATAGTTCCATCCTCTTCCATTGTCACGCCGCGCAGTTCATCCAGCCCATATATACTTACCAGCTCTGCACCCGCACGTTTCCCTTCTCTCATCTGGACGAGCACGTCGCTGCCGCCCGCAATGACCTGTGCCTGCGGATGTTCCTGAAGCAGCCTGACTGCATCCGCTATGCTTTCCGCCTCGTACAGCGCTTTCATATCATACATAATCTTACACCTCTTTTCCGGATTTATATCAGATCAATCCTGCTTTCCGAAATTCCTCAAACAGCAGATGCGGTCTTATCGGTATCTCCTGCAGCGCCACGTCTACAGCTTGAAGAATAGCGTTACGGATTGCCGGAGCCGGGGAACATGTCGGCGGTTCTCCCAGAGCTTTCGTTCCATATGCGCTTGTCGGTTCGTAGTTCTCGATAAATGCCGCGTTGAGATCCGGGTGATCCATAAAGGTCGAGAGTTTATAATCCAGAAGATTATTGTTAAGCGGCTTTCCGGTCTTCTCATCATAAAGCAGCTTCTCTGAAAGCGCATACCCGATCGCCATGCTCATACCACCGTGAACCTGTGCTTCGGCAAGCGCCGGATTGATCAGACGGCCGCAGTCATGGACATTCAGGATGTCTGTTACCTGAGCCCTGCATCCCGGTATATCAACTTCTACCTCGACAAATGTACATCCGAATGAGTACGCGTTATTTTTAATCTGACAGCTGCTCTCTGCTGTCAGATGTCCGTTGTTCGTCAGACTGTACAGTTTCTCAGTTGCCAGTTCGCCCAGAGACATAAGAACCTCTCCGTCCGTTGTCCGGACGATATTCCCATCGATAACATCAAGATTTTCTTTTATCTGGCGTGTCAGCTCGTGTGCAGTCTCTATAATCCTGGCCTTTAACAGTTCCCCTGTCTGGCGGATGGAAAATCCCGCCATATAGGTCTGTCTGGATGCATATGCGCCGGTTCCGAACGGCGTCAGATCCGTATCCTGAGTGGAGATGACGTGCACCATTTCAAACGGAATCCCAACCGTCTCAGCCGCCATCTGGGCGAATGTTGTATCCGCTCCCTGTCCGATCTCAGTCTCGCCCACCTGTACCTGGATGCTCTCGTCCTGATTAAGCACCATGCGGCAGGCGGACGTCTCAAGGGAGATCGGCCACACACCGGTATTATACCAGAATACGGACATTCCCACGCCCCTCCGGATATCGCCTGTCTGACGGGCATATTTCTCAAGCCGTCCATCGTAATCGAACTCTTTTCTCCCTTTTTCCATACACTCCCGGAATGTATCGTAATAGTTCACATTCTTCGAGAAACCGTCTTTAAATCCTTTGGGCATCACATTCTTCATGCGGAACTCATAAGGCGGTATGCCCAGAGCCCTCGCCACATCATCCGTGTGGCTTTCCATGGCAAACATAGCCTGGGGGATGCCGTACCCTCTCATGGCGCCTGCTGCAGCTTTATTCGTAAATACAGTATATGTATCAGCTTCGATATTCGGGCACGGATAGAGCTGTGGAAAGCATCCCATCCCTTTCGCAGCGATACTGTGTCCGTGGGATGCATATCCGCCCTGATCTGAAAAACTCTCAAACTTCCGCGCGGCATACGTGCCGTCCGGTCTCACATACGAGATAAGGTGAAAATGAATCGCGTGGCGCACTCTGGTGGATGCAAACGTCTCTTCTCTTGAAGTATCTATCTTCACAGGCCGGCCGCCTACCACAGTACTCAGATATGCACAGAGCGGCTCGTAGAGAACATCCTGCTTATTTCCGAAGCCGCCGCCGATATACGGTTTGATGATACGCACCTGCCCCCACGGGATTCCCAGCGCCTGGCCGACGACGCGCCGGCAGATATGAGGGATCTGAGTTGATGTTACAACCACAATCCTCCCCTGTTCCATATAGGCATAACAGACAGGGTTCTCGATATGACAGTGCTGGACAGTGGGAGTCTGATACCATCCTTCTACTTTTGTAAGCCCCGGCTCTTTTATCGCGTTCTCATAATCGCCATTCCGGATCGAAGTATGTTTCAGAATATTATTGGGATATTTCTCATGGATCTGTGGCGCGCCATCTTCCATAGCCTTATGTACATCAAGGACAAAGGGCAGTTCTTCATACTCTACTCGCAGCGCACGCACGGCCTGAGCCGCAGCTACTTCATTTTCTGCTACCACAGCCGCAACATCATCGCCGTAATATCTCACATGACGCTCTAAAAGCAGCCGGTCAGCCACATCCTGATGAGCAGGCTCCGTGGACCAGGGATGCCCGGCTGTCGGGAAATAATACTCCGGCACATCGAAACATGTGACAATTTTGACTACCCCCGGGATCTTCTCCGCCTGGGACGTATCAACAGACTTCACATATCCGTGTGCGATCGTAGAATAAAGCACCTTCGCTACATATGCGTTTCTGTCGCACAAATCGTCTGTATACTTTGCACGCCCGGTTACTTTTTCAAACGCGTCTACACGCTTTACACTCTTGCCGATCACACGGTCTTTCCTGACAGTATCTTTCTCTGCCATGTCGTCACCTCCGCTCTCTGTTACAGTCCGGCATCACTGCTTCCGGTAATTATCAAGAACAATCTCCTGCCCTTTCACATATTTTGCGTGTATTTCCCGATCATCCGCCAGATAGATCATACGCTCCAGCCTGCTCCTGATATCAAGAGGCTGAGGATGCTTTAAACGGCTGTCATCCAGTACTACCGCATCGAACTCATACCCCGGCTCAAAACTCCCCACTTTGCCAAAGAACTCTCCGCCGCCTTTTGTCGCCATATAGAATACCTCTTCAGCTGACAACGCCTCCAGGCTGTCGTCTTCGAGCCTCCATCTCAGCTTTGACGACTGCACGGCGTGGGCCATGGCCCGGAACAGATTCTCCGTGGAGCCGCCGGCCACATCACTTCCGATCCCCATATGCAGACCTTCTGCGAGGAATTTCCTGACCGGCGCAATTCCCGATGACACATTCATATTGGACTCCGGACAGTGGGCGATAAACACACCGTTCTCTTTCATACGGGCGATTTCCTCCTCGCCGCTGTATACACAGTGCGCCATGACTGTCGGACAATCCGCGCCAAACAGCCCGAATCTGTCATAGGCGTCCCCATAGAACTCCGACCAGGGGCAGAGTTCTTTCACCCATGCAATTTCTCCCGGATTTTCCGATAGATGCGACTGCAGCGGAAGTTCATAGCGCATCTGCAGCTTCTTCAGCTCTTCCATCAGCTCATCCGTGCAGCTCGGGGTAAAGCGGGGTGTAAGAACGGGCTTTGTATTCTTATATTTCCGATGATTCACATCCTTAATCCACTCCAGTGTCGCGTCCGCCGACTCCTGCGTCTCCTCGCAGATATAATCCGGACAGTTGCGGTCCATATTTACTTTTCCCACATAGGTGTCAAGTCCGCTCTTCTCCAGCATATCCATCAGGAGAAGCGTTGCCGGACGGTGCACCGTGGCAAAGATGCAGGCTCGCGTCGTAGCGCTGTTCTTAAGATTCTCTGTAAATATCCGGTAGGACTTTTCAGCATAGTCGAGTTCTTCAAACTTTGCTTCTTCCGGAAATGTATTTACTTCAAGCCACTCCAGGAGCTCCATATCCATCCCAAGCCCCCGGTAGGAATACTGGGGTGCATGGATATGCAGATCCACAAGTCCCGGAATAATCAGACGGTCTCCGTAATCCCGGATCGGATTGCCGCCCAGCCTGAACGGGAGCGTCTGGTAAATCCCATCCACTTTGCCGTCTTTGCAGACAAGATACCCGTGTTCGCATATAGCAAGCTCTGTCTGGTTTTTACTGTAAACAATATTTCCCTTTAATATAAAAATAGATCCATTCATCAGTCAGTCTCCTCTCTCATATACCGGATGGTGCGCCCATCTGTCCGGCATACTTATAGTCAGCCGTTTTCGGCGGCTGGTAGAGACGTTCACCCGATTATGAACCTATATAAGTACGCAGTATTTCCGTAACAGTTCAGCCATCAGTACAGCTTTGCAGATGACGAGGCTGAACTGTTACATTATTTAGTTGTAATTATGGTAACACCCAAAACAGAGGGGTGTCAATGAAAATTTGTCCTCCGGTCGTTTTCATTCTTCCTGCTCCCGGCTGTGAATCAGTTTTACTTTGCGGTTTTCTCCTGAATTGTGGTAATATCCGAACTCTGTCTTTCGGTTTTCTTCGCGGATTCCCGTGTAGCTGAACAAAATCTGGTCTTTGATATTCCCCAGAATCAATGCCTCTCTGCTCGAAAGAAGCATATCGAAGAACCTGCTCTTTGTCATTTTCTTCACTTTCATTTCCGATGTCACAAGCACTTGGAAACCATGATCTACAGCATCTGCCAGAAGATCCATCCATTCATTGTCTTCCCCCAGACTTTCATATAGTTCCTGGAGTCCGTCTACAGCCACATATACCGGTTCGAGAGTTTTGCAATATTCTGCCAGAGTAAGAGCCACATTGTCCAGCCTTTCCTCTTCATACGCTTCTTTTCGCAGTGTGATTTCTGTCCGGATCCGCTCAAGGCTTTTCTTTGCTGACTCTGTCCCTTCCGCATAAATGATATTTTCCTTTGTCTGGTATATTCCCAGATTATGGCTTCTGTTATCAAAGAGATAGATTTTCTCTGTCCCCGCCATGGTAATAAGATTTCTCACCATATTTGTCCTGCCCGTTCTGGCGCTGCCGATAACAAACGCCGGAACACCGGACATATCAAGAGCATATACCTGCAGGCTGTCTGTATCAATTCCTATCGGAAGCATATGCTTTGAGGCAGAATATCCCGGATAAGACGGAAGCATGGAGAAGAGCAGCTCTTCCGGCATAACCGGAATCTCTTTCGCCTTCTCTTCTGTGGACATCTCCTTAATCTCGAGAAGAAGTTCTTTTAATCTGGCATTGTACTCTTTCTCACTTTCTGAAACAACGGGCACATAGAGCTGAAGCATATGTATGGCATCTGTTTTTACAAGGGCTCTTCCCTTATGCTCCCCGGGCAGTTTATTCTGGCTGCGTCCAAGAAATGCATTGATTTCATTTTCATCATAATTATACCCTGCGATCTTAATCTTGAAATTATTTCTCGTGGCGCTGCGCATCGTATTATCTCTGGTCGTAGTCACAAGGAGGTAAATACCAAGTCCCGCTCCGTCTCTGGAAACTTTCTGAACAAAGCTCTCCATGGCTTCCCCCAGTTCCTTTATCACATCGTACTGGTCAATAACAAACACAATTGCTTTGAGCGGCTCTTTTTGTGTCTCATTGTAGACAGTAAAGTTCTGAACCATCGCCCGGGCAAGGAGACGTTTTCTCTCCGTGATCTCATCCAGGATCATATTGCGGAATTTACCGATCTTCTCCCCGTCATCAAATCCCATGTAATCAGCCACATGAGGGAGTTGACGCAAAGGGATCAGACCGCTGTTTCCAAGGTCAAGGATATAGAAGTTAAGTCTGCTGACGCTGTTTTTCATGGACAGCCCGACAATGCACTGGGTAAGCAGTACCGATTTACCGTATCCTGACGATGCCAGATACAGCATATGCCCGTTCTTCTCCAAATCCAGCACATACTCTTTTTGTTCCTGCTCCTCCGGTATATCCATCACACCAATACCAAGCTGCAGGTTCAGAGCAAGAAATCCTGCGCTGTCTTTGACCGTACAGGTATACGGAGACTGCATCTGATATGGAAGTGAAGGGAGCCAGGTTTTCTTTACCTGAACTGCGTCCTTCGACTCATAGAGCTTCTCCAGATAATCGACGACTGCCTCCAGCTGGGTTTTTCTGAGCTGTTTCGCTTCTTTTGAGCCGCTTAAATCTTTATTCAAAGCTTCCCCCTGGCCGAGAGCATTCAGCAGATATACTCTGTCGTCCTCTTCCTTCTGTTCCTCCTCTGTTCCAAAGGGCGCCCCGCTCCATGCAGACTGAAACATTTCGTAAATCTCATTGTTTCCCACCTGAAGAATACCCCGCCCGCTCTGCGTAATATTGGCCGCATCTGCCGTATGCAGCATTTCCTTGCTGTCCGCCGCATTTTGTACTTTCAGACAGATCCGGAACTTTGAATTGCTCCATATCTGCGGGTCCACCACACCTGAAGGTTTCTGTGTGGCCAGAATCAGATGCACACCCAGGCTTCGGCCGATTCTTGACGCAGAATCCAGCTCAGCCATAAATTCCGGCTGCTCCTTTTTAAGCTCTGCGAACTCATCACTGATAAGAAGCAGATGCGGGAGCGGCTCATCCGCCTTTCCCATGCGGAACAGCTTATTATAATCATTAATATGATTTACACCATGCTCTCCGAATATTTTCTGCCTTCTGTTAAGCTCACTCTTGATGGACGCCATGGCTCTCATGCTCTCCTGCTTGTCCAGATTTGTGATCGTTCCGAGGAGATGTGGGAGTTTGGCAAACAGATTTGCCATGCCGCCCCCTTTATAATCAATAAGAAGAAAGCCTACCTCATGAGGATGAAAATTAACGGCCAGCGACAAAATATATGTCTGTATCGTCTCAGACTTACCAGAACCTGTCGTTCCTGCGACAAGGCCATGTGGACCATGGGCTTTTTCATGCAGATCGAGATCCACAAAGTCTTCCGCTGCTCTTGCTCCGATCGGAACAGCCAGGCTCTTATACGCACTGTGTTCCTGCCATCTCTTCTCTGAATGTAGTTCGTCGGGAGTATTGACATGGCACATCTCAAAAAATGTAAGCTTATCCGGCACTTTAGACGTAATTCCCTGCTCATGTATCAGGGCAGACAGATTTCTTGCCATATCTTCCAGACGAATATCATCCGTATGCTGGATCTGGAAATCCAGATTCTTTCTCTCTCCCTCTTCAAGCAGAAGATGCCCTGTCACCGAATTATCCAGCACGCAGATGGTACGAATATTTTCCGGCAGATTGGATGTCTGATCTGTTGTATAAATGATACTGAAACCAAGCTCCGTGCTTCTCTCCTGAAGATATTCCATAATCGCATGATTCATAATCAGCTTGGGCTCATCTATAATAAACAGAAGATGCGGAAGGAATACCGATGATTTGTTCTCTTCCTCCAGCTTCAGTTTCCTGTCCTTAAGAAGCTGTTGGATGCTTCCCAGTATCTGATCCCTGACCTGTTCAGAGCAGATCTCACCTATTACATTGATGAAGCTCAGCCTGAAATGAGGATACCAACGCATATATTTAAAATCTTCCTCATATGCCCCGCTATGTATAAACACAATCTGAAGGTCATGATAACTATGAAAAAACGTGAGCTGAGCGAGCATGTACTTCAACTGCTCATGAATATTTCTCTTGCTCCCGACCAGTCCGAGATGCGCTCTTTTCAGATCAATTTCCACCGGAATGTTGTCGATTTTCTCATATTCCTGAGGTATCCTCTTTGCTTTGGCTACCAGCTCATCCTTTGTCAGTTCCAGCTCTTTATTCTGAAATGTAACCTGTACTTTCGACTCGCCCCGGTGATACCCTACATTCACCTTAAGAAAATCATCATCCGTAACCGCGCGCTCATAGATTCTGCTGCTATAGGCAAGCACCATATCCTGAATCGCAGGAAGTGCGGGGTTCTGATAATCCATCGCCTCACGCTCTTCCCCGCGTAATTTCCTAAGCTCCCTGCGTTTATTCAACAGATATTTTTCATACATCTCCTCACGCTCTTTATTTTCCTGACGCATGTCCCGTCTGTCCGTAACATATTTCTGCACAGAAAAAATAAGAGTGACAGCCGTCATTCCGGCGGACATGTAAACATAGGCGCCTCTGCCCATAAAGAGTCCCATTGCTACTGTAAGAGCCATCATGCATAAAGGCGGTATAATCAACTGAGCCAGACTCCCCTTGGACATCTCCTTTTTGTGCGGTGGAGCCTGTATCTCTACTTTTTCCTCCTGCAGGCGGTAAGCTGTCCGGGGAGAACGTTTATAGTATGGAAATCCCTCAAAATACATTTCCTCCTCTCTCACTGGAAGAAGTGTCGTACGATATGCATCCTCTCCGGCAGTAACCTCAAGGTTATCTTTAAAGAAAATGATTGAAATTCCCGGGATGTCAAGAACATCTCCTTCTTCAATATCCAGTTCCTCCAAATACATCTCTCGCGTATTCAGATAAATGCGTATGTCATCCGACAACGCTTTCAGATGTAATCTGGTTCCCTCAAGATGCATCTGCAATGGAATCGTCCACACAAAATCAAAAGTAAACTGCTCCTCCGGCGTCCCAAACCAGATATTCTGCTGCCGATAAAATGATTTTCTTTCTGCTTTGCGTACTTCTGTCATAATGTCCCCCCGATATAGGTATATTTTTTCTTTTGATTACAAGTTGTCAGTACTTTTGTATTTCATGGGATACTCATTTTCAAATACATTCTGCCTTTTCCATAGTGCCAGGAAGTTCTTCATCAATCTAACGTAAATTTCAACTGTGTTCCGGCAATATCACTTTCCAGATTTTCATAGTACCAGAAATACCATTGCTCATCAAAAGATTCATATGGTATTATTCCTGACGGCTCCTGTCCTTCTACTTTTAATTTATAAATTTCTTCTGAATTGCAGACACCCCAGACAAATCTGGTATTCTCCGGATCAATATTAATACTCTGCTCAAAGTCGCTTAACGACAACTGCCCTCTGATTCCAGGTTCCAGCTTTCTTATCAGCCCTCCCCTCTTTTTCTCTGAAGGGAAACTTGTTATATATGTATACTTTTCTTCCCCATCAATTACTTTCTTTTTAAATTTGGCAAAAGTCATACATTCTACATTTTTATCCTTTATGGATTTGAAATATACAGAAGCATAATTCTCATTTTCAAATGTTACAATTACTTCATCCATATTTTTCTGATACTCTTCTTCCGGCTCAACTTGAAAACTGCTGTTTTTCATCGCCTGCTCCGGCGATGCATAATATTCCGAATCCGGTATGGCCTCCTCATCAATCTGTTCTCCGATATATTGCGGTTTATACTCGATTCTGACCTGTGGTTCGTCTGAACTTTCCTCAAAAAAACCAAACTCTGACAGCAGAGCGACTCCAATCAACAATAGGAAGATTGCACCAAGTACTGCCAGTATTCCTACAATTACTTTCATCACTGTTTTCATTATCCCTATCCCCCACATGCCGCTAATTTAGAAAATAAGTTGACAAAGGATTGATATACGCTCGGTGCGACTTTCATAATATATGCTGCAACTGGTCCAATCGCTCCATTATCAGCTACACCCACTCCTGTGAAATCATCTGCCACTAATACCACTAAAACTCCAATCGCCGCAATTAAACTTATTGTTTCTAAAACCTGTTTCCAATTTGCAATGTGTATATCTGTAGAATAGCTCCATGCTATATTTGCATAATCTTTAATTTCAGTCCCGTCTGGCAGAGGTAAGGGCATATTTCCACTGTTGCCTCCCACTGTGGAATTAATCCCTATTCCTTTTTTGTCAAAAAACCATCCAAACTGATATGTGAAACTTTTGTATTCGATGTCTGTACCCTGACTGAATTTCCAAGTTAACGGATTCCAGCTTTCTCCTGACAGGACACTTCCCACTGTAATATTTCCAGGAAGAGTAACTTTCGCATTAATTTCCCAGCCTTTAAATTCATTTTCTCTTCCCCATTTTGAAACAATTATATTCCCACCCTCATGTGATATAACCTGATATTCGTTTCCATTTATATCACGCTCATATAATATTGTCTCTTTTCCATAAATATACTTGGACCAAATGTTATCATTAAGCCATCTTGTGACATCACTGACTCCACCCTCTATCCACTCTCCTACATTTTTGATACCATTTCCTATATCTTCTATCCATTGTGGCCATGCACCGTTTAAATCCACTAAATTCATTGGATTATTAAAACAATAACCATATCGATTTAATGTGAAAGGACTTTCCACAAAACCCATTATTTTATCCTGACCTGTAAAACTCCCCGATAACGCCTGATACTCCCTTGCCTGGGCATAGTAAGTCCCTGCCACTCCATCTTTCTGGTACCCAGTATACCCAAAGGGCTGTATTTCTCCCTGGTTCCCATACAGGTCTTCTCCAAACGCCCCGTATCCATAGCTCTCTCTTGTCAGGCCTGCCGCGTCCTCGATCCTTAAGGGGCTTCCCAGCTCGTCCTGCAGATAGTAACTCCTCTGTCCATTTTCCTCGTAGGATGCGACATTCCCATCCCAGTAATAAGTCTGGATGCTGTCCCCTTCTGACCTCTCCAGCAGGTTATGGTACTCCCTTGTCAGGTCTATGGTATAGCTGATCCGGCTCCAGTTCCCGATCTCAGTCTCCGCTTTGATCCGGCTCTGGGGGTTCAGATGTTCTTCCATCTGTTCCGTCCTTGCTGCCGGAAGGCTTCCCTCCAGCTTCCCTACCCGGTGTCCCAGTCCGTTGTACTGGTACTTTGCTGCCTTTCCTGCCTGGTTTACTGCTTCCTCCAGACGGTTCAGCGCCCCGTACACGTACTGCTGTGTCATCTGCCCGTTCTCCGTGATACGGGTAAGGTTTCCACGCTTATCATAGGCAAAACTCTTATTTACCGGATCTTTGCCTTCCCGGATCTCCGCTACCAGTTGGTTTAAGGCGTTGTGGCGGTACAGGGTGTGTATGCATACCTTGTCTTTCTTCCGGCTTCGTCAGTCACACTCTCTATATCTCCCAGAGCTGTGTAGGTATAACTTCTGCTCTTCCCCATAGGGTTCGTCTCACGGATCAGGTTCCCGTTTCCGTCGTATTCCATCTCTACTGCCATATGGCCCGGACTATAATCCGATTAAAAATATGTGGTCAAAAACCAAAACTAATATGAGAAAGCAAAAAGTACATGCCGCAACTCTATTACCCAAAGCTATCAAGAAAGCGTTTTCTACCGTTCACATATCGGACTGTATTGGATGGTTTCGTGCGTGCGGATATGTGAAATAATTTATTGGATTGCTATAAAAGAACAGTCAATCTAAAAAATTCCAATTGCGTTCCCACAATAACATTTTGCAGGATTATACCAGAAATATCTGTATCCCATCAACTTCCGCCCTCTCACTTTCATATATAATTATATATTTTTTCTGTCTGATAGTCTACAAAAACAAACTGGGGATGTGTCGGATCCTGTAGGATTACAATACATGTGTTACAACTGAATATTTAAAAAGCGAGGATAGCCTCTTTTGTGTTATATTTGAATCGCCAAACCCAAAATATTAACAAAGG
>DXAU01000037.1 GCA_019116885.1 Candidatus Mediterraneibacter pullistercoris
ACAGCGGTTCTTTAAAATCCGTCTGTTCCGGATTATTTTTTCGCAATATATCCTTTTGCTGTCAGTGCCTCTGCACACAGGACTGCACCGCCTGCCGCACCTCTGACTGTATTGTGGGAAAGACCGATGAACTTGTAGTCGTACATCGTATCCTCTCTCAGACGTCCGATAGACACTCCCATGCCGTTCTCGTAATCTACATCCATGGTTACCTGCGGACGGTTGTCATCTTCCAGGTACTGGATGAACTGCTTCGGAGCGCTCGGAAGCTCTGCTTCCTGCGGGAATCCTTTGAAGTTTACAAGTTTCTCGATGAGCTGCTCTTTTGTCGGTTTTTTATCAAAGTTGATGAACACGGCAGCTGTATGTCCATTCAATACCGGGACACGCACGCACTGACATGTGATCTTCGGAAGTTCTGCTTTTACGATCTGGCCGTTCTCCACTTTTCCAAGAACTCGAAGCGGCTCCTGTTCGCTCTTCTCTTCCTCTCCGCCGATGAACGGGATGATGTTCCCGACCATTTCCGGCCAGTCTTTAAATGTCTTTCCGGCACCGGAGATTGCCTGGTATGTCGTGACGACAAGTTCCTTTGGCCCGAATTCTTTCCATGCCGCAAGGCACGGAGCATAGCTCTGGATGGAGCAGTTCGGTTTTACAGCGATAAATCCGCGTGTTGTACCGAGACGTTTCTTCTGATCCGGGATCACGTCAAAGTGTTCAGAATTGATCTCCGGCACTACCATCGGCACATCCGGTGTCCAGCGGTGTGCGCTGTTGTTTGACACAACAGGAGTCTCCGTCTTTGCATAAGCCTCCTCGATCGCGCGGATCTCATCTTTGCTCATATCCACCGCGCTGAATACAAAATCAACTGTGGACGCCACATGCTCCACGTCATTTACGTTGAGCACGACAAGCCTTTTCACTGCTTCCGGCATCGGAGTTGTCATTTTCCAACGGTCACCTACTGCCTCTTCATATGTCTTTCCGGCGGAACGCGGGCTCGCCGCAACTGTTACCACCTCAAACCACGGATGGTTCTCAAGCAGAGCGATAAATCTCTGTCCGACCATACCTGTTGCTCCCAAGATTCCGACTTTTAATTTCTGATCCATTTTCTCTACATCCTTTCTCTCTTGATCTGTATTCTCTTCATTCGTCAGTCCTGTATCACGCCTGATCTACTCGGCGGCAAGATATTCTTCTTCCGCCCGGATCACTTTCTCCATCGCGGCCTTACCCGGCGCCCCGATGGTATTTCTCATATCAACGCACGTCTTCATGCTGATGGCGTCATAGATATCTTCCTCAAATACCGGGGAGATCGCTTGAAACTCCTCCAGACTCATATCGTCCAGAGCGATCCCTTTGTCTATGCAATAGAGGACAAGCTGCCCTACGATCCCGTGGGCATCGCGGAAAGGCACCCCGTGGTTCACGAGATAATCTGCCGCGTCCGTGGCATTAGTAAAGCCGTGCTTGGCACTCTCCTCCATCCTTCCGGAGTTGAACTTCATCGTCCTTAACATACCTGTAAACAGAGCGAGACACCCTTTCGTCGTGTCGATGGCGTCAAATACAAATTCCTTATCCTCCTGCATATCCTTATTGTATGCAAGCGGGATTCCCTTCATTGCAGTAAGCAGCGCAGTGAGCGCCCCGTACACTCTTCCGGTCTTACCCCGCACCAGTTCGGCGATATCCGGGTTCTTCTTCTGCGGCATGATGCTGCTGCCTGTGCTGTAGGCATCATCGATCTCCACAAACTTGTACTCGTTGGAGTTCCAGATGATGATCTCCTCGGAAAATCTGCTCAGATGCATCATCACCGTGGACATTGCCGAGAGAAGCTCGATCAGATAATCCCTGTCAGATACGGAATCCATACTGTTGAGCGTCGGACCGTCAAAATCCAGAAGCTCTGCCGTGTATTCTCTGTCCAGAGGATACGTCGTCCCTGCCAGGGCACCAGACCCAAGCGGGCAGAGATTCATTCTCTTATAAATATCTTTCATGCGGGAACGGTCTCTCTTAAACATCTCGAAATATGCTCCCATATGGTGTGCCAGAGTGATCGGCTGCGCTTTCTGCAGATGTGTAAATCCCGGCATATAGACTTCCAGATTCTCTTTCATCAGCTTTAAGAGCACTTCCAGCATCTCTTTTAAAAGGCCGTCAAGTTCGAGGATCTCATCTCTCGTGTAGAGCTTCATGTCGAGCGCCACCTGATCATTCCTGCTGCGTCCGGTGTGAAGCTTCTTTCCCGCGTCACCGATCCGGTCGATCAGATTCGCCTCCACAAAACTGTGAATGTCCTCATATTCTTCCGTGATCTGAAGAACACCGCTCTCCACATCTGTCCGGATGCTCTCAAGCCCCTTTATGATCTGCTCTTTCTCTTCCTCTGTGAGGATCCCCTGCTTCGCGAGCATCGTAACGTGAGCGATGCTGCCGCGGATATCCTGCTCATAAAATCTCTTGTCGAAAGAGATCGATGCGTTAAAATCATATACCAGTTTGTCCGTTTCCTTTGTAAAACGGCCGCCCCATAACTGTGCCATTTCTTTTTCCTCTTTTCTTACAGTCCGGCATATTCCGCCCGTCCTGTATTTTCGACTTAGTTTACCATAGTAAAGTATGATATGTCTACTTAAAAACTATATTTTCTTTTATAATATCACTGTCAGAAACAGGAAACACATCGTGGTTCCCGCCCCGGAAACTATCTGTGCTCCTGCCTTATCGAGAATTCGCATCCACAGTAATCCTGCCTGTACAATCCGTATTCTTTTGACAGTTCAATGGAACGTTTGTATCCATTTTTCTTTTTAAAATCAGAGGCAAGATATTTCACACCATATTCCTCGCCGACGCGGATGCCTATTTCATTGAGCTTCTGCGCATTTTTTACAGGACTGATGCTGAGAGTCGTAGTAAAATAGTCAAAACCGCCTGCCGATGCCTGTCTTGCAGTCTCGGAAAGACGCAGTTCAAAACATTTCATACAGCGGGCGCCGCCCTCCTTTAAGTGCTCCATCCCTGCTGCCATCTCGTAAAACTTGTCCTTATCATATTTCCCCGCAAGAAATGAAACCGGATACCGGAACTTCATGTCACGGATCAGTTTCTGCTGTTCCATGATACGCTTCGTATACTCGCTTTCGGGATAAATATTCGGATTGTAGTAAAATACAGTTATCTTGAAATACTCCGACAGATATTCCAGCACATAACTGCTGCACGGCGCACAGCAGCTATGCAGCAAGAGAGAGGGAACTTGTCCTTCCGACTCGAACTGTTTCATCAGTTTATCAAGTTCTTTCTGGTAATTTACTTTCTGTACATTCATACAATATTCTCCTGCATCGTCTGATGGCTGGTATTATACCACATTTTTCTGCAGTATTACAGACTTTCCGTTTCTGTCTGTCCTGTGGATGCTTTTTCGCGCACATCGAACAGGTTTTTTCATACACTAACTATAGATATACGATATGGATGGAAGTGACGCTATGACTCCAATACTGGAATTGAAAGATATTGACTATTCCTATCATACATTGGACGGGGAGACAAAAGCCCTGTCCGGCATTTCATTTTCACTCACAAAGGGAGAGTTTGCGGCCGTTGTCGGACCGTCGGGCTGTGGCAAATCCACTCTGCTCTCACTCATCGACGGTCTTATGAAAGCAGAGAGAGGCGAGCTTCTGATGAACGGCGAGCCGCTTACCGAGAACTCCTCAAAGATCGGCTATATGCTGCAGCACGATCATCTCTTTGAGTGGCGCACAGTATACCGCAATGTCCTGCTCGGCGCTGAGATCAGCCGGCAGATCACCCCTGAAATAAAGAAGCGGGCAGAAGAGATGCTTGAACAATATGGATTGAAACAATTCTCCCGTTCAAAACCTTCCGAGTTGTCCGGCGGTATGCGCCAGCGTGCAGCGCTCATCCGAACGCTCCTCATGGAACCGGAACTTCTGCTGCTCGACGAGCCGTTCTCCGCTCTGGATTACCAGACACGCCTGACCGTGAGCGACGACATCGGTCAGATCATCCGCAAGTCAGGAAAAACTGCCCTGCTCGTCACTCACGACCTTTCAGAAGCAGTCAGCCTCGCCGACCGGGTGATCGTCCTTACAAAACGTCCGGCAACTGTCGCCCGTATTGTTCCGATCACATTTGATCTTGCTCATGACACGCCCCTGGTTCGGAGAAATGCACCTGAATTCAAGACTTATTTTAATGAGATATGGAAGGAGCTGAATAGTGATGAACCAATCGCCGATGAAACGCTCTGACGGCCAGGAACTCTTTCTGCGAAGACTGCGCCGCCACCGGATCGCTGTGCGTTTTGCACGTATCCTGATTCTTATTTTGTTTCTGCTTTTATGGGAAATATGCGCCGACCGGGGCATTATTGATTCCTTTATCTTCAGCAGTCCGACCCGGATCGCACTGTGTTTCTGGGAGATGGTGCTGGACCGCTCGATCTTCCTGCACATCGGAGTTACACTGTATGAGACCATCGTAAGTTTCCTGCTGGTGACTGTCTCCGGCATCCTGATTGCAGTCCTGCTCTGGTGCAGCCGGGGACTCTCTGAAATACTCGAGCCCTATCTGGTCGTGCTGAACAGCCTTCCGAAATCTGCGCTTGCCCCGCTTCTGATCGTATGGCTGGGAGCCACTCCGACAACAATCATTGTAGCAGGCATGTCTGTCGCCGTATTCGGAAGCATCATGAATCTGTACACCAGTTTTACAACCGTAGATAAAGAGAAGATCAAACTCATCTATACGCTTCACGGGAACCGCAGACACGCGCTGTTTAAAGTCGTGCTGCCCAGCTCTGTTCCTGCGATCATCAGCAATATGAAAGTCAATATCGGACTGTGCCTGGTGGGCGTTGTGATTGGGGAATTTCTGGCGGCAAGAAACGGGCTGGGGTATCTCATTATCTACTCGAGCCAGGTATTCAAGATGAACTGGCTGCTCATGTCGATCGTGCTCCTGTGCATCATGGCGATGGCGCTGTATGCGGTGATCGGAGTGGTGGAGAAAGTATACCGGAAACGATTTTAATATCTCATTCGTCCAGTATGAGCAGGTCAAGGCTGCGAATATCCCTCTCGCAGATCTGCTTTGTATGTGCTAAATTATTGGCTTTCTTCTCCAATAAAATCACCTTTCCTTTCTTACGGCAGTGGTCTGTACACCTCTATTGTAACGGAAAGGTGATTTTTTGTATAACATTCTGTCTCCACTCTCACAGCAGGTGGGCTTTAATTCAGCCCGGACTTTCTTCTCATCCGCTCATTTCATATTATTCTGCATTCATTGCTGTTAATGGACACCGTCAGTTTTTTACCAATCCTTCAAAATGGTTTTCCGCTCCATCGGATCCATCTCCTGAATTCTGGGGTCGTCATAATATGAGTCATTCCGTACATGAGTTGAAGACACCTCTTCAAACACACATCCCTCAGTTGATGTAAAGGAATGCGGCTTATTCCTTTCAACTGTAAATATCTCCCCCGGTTTCAGATGATATGTCCGATCCAAAACAGTAAGATTCAAAGATCCGCTGAGAACTTGGAATGTTTCTTCCTTGATTTTATGAGTATGAGTTGGATTGATCTGTCCCGGCAAAACGATGAGAATCTTTTTACAATATTCCCTGTTAATAATACTCACCATTGTACAACCATAATGTCTAAAGTGTTCCATGCCGTAATGATGAGATATTTCAAGGTCAAACTCCTTAGGAATAACTATCTTAGCTTCATAAAGCATACCTTTTACATCATGGATGACACTTCTGAAATTGCCAGTAAGCGATATTTTTCTCTCTTCGCAGATAGCCTCGTTTACTTCGTAGTCACGTGAAGCAACCATTGTATCCTGATATTGCCCGCTCGTCGTCTGTCCGTCAGCGCACGGCATTGCAAAGAACACTTTATTTCTTTCGATAATATCCCCTTGCTTAATCGGAACAGCTGCATAACATCCACGTGCAAGTTCATTCATTGATTGGATTTCTTCAAGAGATATGTATTTATTATTAGGATTTCCGCAAATAGTTCTTGCTCTTATGATTTCTTCAATCCATTTATGAATATCTTTCACATCTGTAGAATAGGCGTTAAGTTCTATTGTGTCCGTAGCCATACCCACGTGACGTTCAAGTATCTTCGCTCCCTTTGCAATCGCCATCTGAGCAATAGTGAAATCATTTGGATTTTCATGCCCCGAGTATCCAATAGCAATATCCGGATATCGATTCATCATTTTGTCAATACAATTCAATTGAACAAATTGATCACCAACAGGATAAAGCCCTACACAGTGAAGCATCGCAAAGTCAACATTGCGATGTGACATAAAATTATAAATGTTATCTATTTGGGCAAAGTTCTTCCCGCCTGTAGAGAGAATGACTGGCTTTTTTGTACTGGCTATCTTTTCCAATAAAGGCCAATCAACAGCACTGCAGCTTGCAACTTTAATAACCTCGATACCATGATCCATAATAAGATCAACGGATTTCTCATCAAAGGGAGTACACATAGTATGCATACCATTGTTTTTTACACATTCTGCCATTTCATAGAACTGATCCGGAGTAAGCCTGGTCGACAGGAATCGAGGAATATGTTTTACATCTGCACGTCCGATAAAATCCGGATGTATCATAGTATCAAGATCACGATACTGAAACTTTACAGCAGCGTTCAGATCATACTTTCGAATAATATTACCAAGCGCCTTTATTATTGATTTACCATGTTCCACACTGCCCTGATGGTTATTAGCCAGTTCAAAAATAATTAAATCATTAAAAATCTTATTCAAAGATAGTCGTCTCCTTTAAATAATATTTGATAAAAACTGCAATGTACTAAATTTGTCGTCTATATAAAAATCAGCATCTGGCTTTCCGAAGACTATATTGTCATATGGAACTCCCCACTTTTTCATTTGAACTTTAGTAGTTTCTTCCCAGTTGATTCCTGATGCATAACCCCTGGCCGTATGAAGAATAATTCTGTGCCCTTGCTGATAAAGTTTTTGTAAGATAGAAATATTAGCAGTAATCGGAGTTGCCTCATCATATTTATTTCCAACTGTTTTATGTGCTATGATCCCATCAATGTCACATACAATTTTCAACTTGTTTCCTTTTTTCATCTTTTCTCGTATAGTAATATAATGTTCAGCAAGAAGGAAGTCCTCTTCCGTATCTATATCAAAACTATACGCCATCTTGTATCCGGCAATTTTTTCTCCAGTCATAGAGTTTTTATTTAGAATTGTTGAAGTTCTTATGACATCAATACAAGCATTCTGCATATAAACCCGGGGCAGTATCTGCCGTGGTGCATTATAAGCCTCTGGTATATCGCAGGTCACCAATGGACGCATCAGTTTATCCTCGTTAAAAAGCCACATTTTATAAGGAACTTCCTGTGCCGGAACAACGCTTCTAATTGCATCTATTTCAGAATGTTCTAACATGATCGATATCATCCTGTCAATATCTTCTACATTTCGGATAGGATGAGTCGGTCGAAGATGAACAAGTAATTCAGGATAGGCATAATTATTTTCTTCCACCCACCTTAAAAGATGACGGAAAACTTCTATATCTAAACTGTTATCTTCCGAAATGTTATCTGGCCTGAGAAAAGGAGTTTCCGCTCCCCAGTCTTTTGCGATATTTGCATATTCCGGACTGTCAGTACTCACAATGACCTTATCAATATATTTTGATGATCTTGCATCTAATATCGAATAAGCGATCATCGGCTTGTCATTAAGTAATCTTATATTCTTATCCTTTACTGTCTTAGACCCACTCCTGGCCGGGATTACAGCACATATTTTTGAATACTCCATTCCTGGCTCCTTTCTCTTTTACTACCTCCCTCTCAGATTTCCTGTTTATCTTTTTCCAGATAAGCTACCAGATAATCCGCCTGGCCCTTTTCCTCAATCTCCCGCCGATATGTTTGCTCCAGTGTCTGGGAAATAAAATCAAGTCGGCAATATCGTCCTCGCGGCTGCCTTTCCTTAAGCCATAACAGTAAATTTGACAGGCCATACCGCTGTTTTTGTGCTATGCAAATGTTGCGGAATCCGGCCTTTTCGCAGCACAGAGAAAACCCCTTTTCACTTAATATCCAGGGATGCTGAACGCTGAACAGGAGCTTTTGTTCGTACTCTCTTCCCATCAGCGCCCTTATGACCGGAGAGTCAGAGGGCGTTCCTATAATCGCTTTTCCACCGGGCTTAAGCAGTCGGTACACCTCTTCCATAAACACCACCGGATCATCCGCATGTTCGATCACATCAAAAGATGTTACCACGTCTAATGCTCTCATATAATCGTTCAGCGCATTTTCCGCATATGCATAAGTGTGGTAGCCTTTTGCAGTCAGATGTTCCCTGTATACGGCATAGGGCTCAACAGCTATAATTTCATCTGCGGCTCCTGAAATGAAATCAAGGAAACTTCCCCCACCACACCCGATGTCAGCGACTTTTGCATTACGGAACAGTTCAGTACCTGTAAACTCCAGCTTTTCCAAAACTTCTTTATCATGAAGCCGGTGATAAGAGGAAACATCCGTACTGTTCTCCATCTTATTTCTGTATTCTCTGCTTTGATAATACTCCCGGTTTCTCTTCCTGTCTGTCCTATGCCAGATAGTATCACACCCTTTGCACTGAAACATCTTATACTTTTCTTTCGTCAGTGTACACGGCGCTCCATCTCGGATAAAGTCATCATAGATCACATCAATTTCAGTACTTCCGCATATCAAACACTTCATCTGATTTTCTCCTCCTTCAACTGTCAAACGATTACCATGCACCTATAAGTTCATCGAAGGATATCCTCTCAAACGTCTCAAGCATGCCGCCTCTCGTAGCGTTTTTTATCGTGATGCCCCTGGTCTCACAGATTTCTTTTGCTTTCTGAAACGCAAGACGGTAGGCATACAGGGGGAGTGCATGCACATTCAAAAAGCC
>DXAU01000038.1 GCA_019116885.1 Candidatus Mediterraneibacter pullistercoris
GCATGGGATCGGATACAAATATGACATGATTATCCGAATCATTATGTAAAGCAGCAGTATCTGCCGGATGAAATAAAAGACGCCAGGTTCTATGAACCCGGCGTGCTCGGATACGAAAAACAGATGGGAGAGTATCTAAAGAAGATTCGTGAGGAGTAAAGTATAGATTTCCTGACTCTTCGCGTTCCAGTGATTGACAATGGCTTCAGCCTCTGTTTCGGTCGGAACCGTGAGTTTCAGATCGATCAGGCTGGAGCCGTTTTCCTGAATCTGACAGCTGACTTCATATTCACCGCCTGTATTCCGGTAGTAGTCGGCTTTTACAGATGCCTCTTCTTTCAGGTCATATTGCTTTTCTTTCAGAAAATCATCGATATCTTCCCGTATGGCGCGGGATATTTTATTACTGAAATAGAGGATTGTCTCGGCGCCGTTTTCTGTCAGGTGATACAGTGTACGGTTGTGTGTCGTTTCAGGCCGTATGAGGTCAGAGTCTGTGAGGTCGGATAAAGCTTCCTGGAGCCTGAAATAAGAGGTGTAGCCTTTGTCCAGGACGAATTCCGATATCTGGGATGTTGTCAGCGGAAAGTCTACTTTATCCAGCATATATAATATGATCAGTTTGTATAGTGTAAATGTCTCAGCCATGGTACTCCTTTCCCTGCCATATGTCATTTTCCTTTAAATATTGATGTAAACGGTTCAGTACACTGCGCTTTGCACCAGTCCACAGGGGCGCGATCAGCAGATTCTTCGGGCCGTCGCCGGTTAGTCGATGTATCACGATGTCGGGACGGAGATGAGAGATACATTGTCCGAGCATCCGGATATATGTTTCCATATCCGGCACATAGAAATGCTCCTCTCTGTAAATGTCTGCCAGATCGGTCCCTTCCAGAATATGAAGCAGCTGAAGCTTGATCCCCTGGATGTCGCAGCGGTTAAGATATTCGATCGTTTTAAGCATCATTTCTTCTGTTTCTCCCGGCAGATAAAGGATGACATGGACGATCACTTCGATCCCTGCGCCGCGGAGTCTCTGTACTGCCTGGTCGAATATTGCTGTTTCATAGCCTCTTCGGATGAACCGGACTGTTTCAGGATGGATCGTCTGCAGACCAAGTTCTACCCATACGGGTTTGATCTGATTCAGCCGCTTGAGCAGATCGATCACATCATCGCCCAGACAGTCGGGCCTGGTTGCAACGGAGAGGATTTTGACATCGGGATCTTCTATCGCCTCCGTGAAGATAGATTCCAGATAGCTGACGGGGGCATAAGTATTCGTAAAAGCCTGAAAATATGCGATGTAAGAATGAACCGGCCGCTTTGTGAGAAGATGCATCTTTCCCTCGGCAAGCTGCTGCGAGATTGTGAGGAAAGGCCTGCCGGCAAAATCTCCGGAGCCGTCTGCACTGCAGAAGATACATCCGCCTGTCCCGATGTGCCCGTCCCGGTTGGGGCAGGTCATGCCGCCGTTTAATGCGATCCGGTATACTTTCTCCCCGAACCGGCTGCGCAGATGAAAGTCGAGAGAGTGATACCGCTTTTCTCCCCAGCGCACGGACGGGGAGTGTAAGTTTAAATTATCTGACATAAATTACATAACCTGATTTTAACTTTCTTTTCCATTCAGCGCGCGCCAATCGCAAAGCCGCACTGACGTGCTTATTGCGGCTGCGCCGCTGTTTTGTTGATAAACTGGTGCTAAGCCCGCATATGCGTCCGTTCAGCGCGCGCCAATCGCAAAGCCGCACTAGCGTGCTTATTGCGGCTGCGCCGCTTCTTTGCTCATAAACTGGCGCTAAGCTCATACATACGGCCGGTCGCAAAAACATGCAAGCATGTTTTTCGTTTCCGGCCGTATGTATGGCTGAACTGGTGAAATATATGATAGCACTTTGGGTCCGTCTTGACAAGGGCGCACTTCAAATGTATAATGGTTAGAGATTTAATAAGGCTTATCGATTTTTATGTCAATTCAGACGATAATTCCCGAAGAGTTTTTATGAATATAGAGTGATTTATATTAGTTTTTTAGAAAGGATAGTTTTTATGACGAGAGAAAAGTATGAATCATTACCTCTTGCAACCTTGAAGGAACTTGCAAAAGCAAGAAAAATGAAAGGTGTATCCACGCTGAAGAAAAGCGACCTCATTGATGCTATGCTTGCGCTGGATGAAAAAGAAGAGCAGCAGGAGGCTGCAACCGAAGCAAAGGAAGAAGTGAAAGAAGAACTGAAAGAGAAGAAGGCGGAAACAGATATCGAACAGCTCGACAGCGGCAATACTGCAAACGGTATTCTGGAAGTTATGCAGGATGGATTCGGGTTTATCAGGAGCGACAATTATCTGCCGGGAGAAAATGATGTATATGTATCTCCGGCACAAATCCGCAGATTCGGACTTAAGACGGGTGATATACTGACGGGAAATACCAGGATCAAGACACAGGGGGAGAAGTTCAGTGCGCTCCTCTATGTTTCTACGATTAACGGCGTTCGTCCGTCCGAAGCAATGAAACGTAAGAATTTTGAGGATCTTACCCCGATCTTTCCGAATAAGAGAATCCGGCTTGAGATGGCAGGAAGCAGTACTGCGATGAGAATTATGGATCTGATGTCGCCGATCGGCAAAGGACAGAGAGGTATGATCGTTTCTCCGCCGAAAGCGGGTAAGACGACACTGCTGAAAGAAGTTGCACTTTCTGTACAGAAGGCGGAGCCACATATGCACCTTCTTATCCTTCTGATCGATGAGCGCCCGGAGGAGGTAACAGATATCAAAGAGGCAATCTCCGGACCGAACGTAGAAGTGATCCATTCTACATTTGACGAACTCCCGGAACATCATAAAAGAGTGTCTGAAATGGTTATCGCGAGAGCAAAACGTCTGGTGGAGCACGGTAAAGATGTCATGATACTTTTGGATAGTATTACAAGACTTTCCCGGGCATACAACCTGATTGTTCCTCCTTCAGGGAGAACGCTTTCCGGCGGTCTTGACCCGGCTGCACTCTACAGCCCGAAGAGATTTTTCGGAGCTGCGCGAAATATGAGAGAAGGCGGCAGCCTGACAATACTTGCTACTGCTCTGGTAGATACAGGGAGCAAGATGGACGACGTTGTGTATGAGGAGTTCAAAGGAACCGGAAACATGGAACTTATTCTTGACCGGAAACTGCAGGAGAAGAGAGTATTCCCGGCAATCGATATTGCAAAGTCCGGCACAAGACGTGAGGACCTGCTTCTCACAAAAGAAGAGCAGGAGGCGGTCTATATCATGCGCAGAGGCTTAAACGGAATGAAAGCAGAGGAGGCGGCGGACAACCTTCTGAATATGTTCTCCCGCACAAAATCAAACAACGAACTTGTGCATCAGGTAATTCGTCAGAAGTTTATCTAAAAAACAGTTGCAAAAGAAAATATCTTATGATACAATTAAAAAGCTGTTTAGAGAGTATAATAAGTATTTTACAATAGAGAGGTGAAAAGCATGCGCGAAGGAATCCATCCAGATTATCATCAGGCTACAGTGACCTGCAACTGTGGGAATACATTTGTTACAGGTTCTACAAAGGAGAACATCCACGTTGAGATCTGCTCCAAGTGCCATCCGTTCTATACAGGACAGCAGAAAGCAGCTCAGGCACGCGGCCGTGTTGATAAGTTCAATCGAAAATACGGTATTAAATAAGAAACAGACACAGCAGGCTGAGGTGGAAGCATCTCAGCCTCTTTGTTTTTTTGCTGCTGCAGTTTATCAGGAGGAAATATGAAGTCATCGAACATAGGAGGACAGGCGGTTCTGGAAGGCATTATGATGCGAAACGGCGGAAGATATTCAGTCGCGGTCCGCAAACCGGACGGAGAGATCGCCGTCGACGTACAGGACTACCACAGTGTAATTCCGTGGAAGACGCCGCTTAAGATACCATTTATCAGAGGGATATTCAGTTTTGTTGATTCTCTTGTGCTTGGGATGAAGACGCTCATGTACTCCGCGGGCTTTATTGAAGAGGAAGAAGGAGAAGTGCTCACAGAAGAAGAGGCGGCAAAGCAGGAGAGACAGGAAAAGCTGTTTATGAATCTCACCGTAATTTTTGCAGTCGTGATCGCTGTAGCTCTTTTTATGGTACTGCCTTATTTCCTGAGCGGTTTTGTGGAGAAATATACATCGTCAAGGATGGCGATGACAGTATTTGAAGGTGTGATCCGTGTGGTGATCTTTCTGATCTATATCTTTCTGATCTCAAGAACAAAGGATATCAGGCGGACGTTCATGTATCACGGTGCGGAGCACAAATGCATCAACTGTATTGAACACGGACTGGAACTCAGTGTAGAAAATGTGAGGAAAAGTTCCAAGCAGCATAAGCGCTGCGGAACGAGTTTTCTATTCTTCGTCATGATCGTGAGTATTATATTCTGCTTTTTTATCACAGCAGAATCCCAGGCGGCCCGTGTGATGATCCGCATCGTACTGTTTCCATTCATTGCCGGTGTTTCTTATGAGATCATCCGGCTGGCTGGAAACAGCGACAATGTAATCGTTAATCTGTTCAGCAGACCCGGAATGTGGGTTCAGAACATGACGACAAAAGAGCCGGATGACAGTATGATCGAGGTTGCCATAAAGGCGGTCGAGGAAGTGTTCGACTGGCGGACATGGCAGAAGGAGAACCTATGAGTCTGAAAAGCGAATATGAGCAGGCAAAGGAGAGGCTGCGTTTATCAGGGGTGCCGGATCCGGAACTGGACGCATGGTATCTCCTGGAACACATAACAGGAATAAGCCGTGCATCATATTATGCAGATCCGGACCGGGAGATGACGGAAGCACAGAGAAGCGCTTATGCCAGATGTGTGGAACGGCGCTCAGGACGCGTGCCGCTTCAGCATATTACAGGTGTGCAGGAGTTCATGGGGCTGGAATTCAGGGTGAATGAGAATGTGCTTATCCCGAGACAGGATACGGAGATCCTTGTGGAGGAAGCGCTGAAATGTCTCAGGAGCGGCAGACTTCCGGATACGGGAAACCTGACAGAGATCCTTGATCTGTGCACAGGATCGGGATGCATCATATTGAGTGTTCTCCATCATGCAGGGAGCGGAGTGAAAGGACTGGTGAGAGGAACAGGCAGCGACCTGTCCGAACGTGCGCTTTACGTGGCAGAGGAGAATGGCAGGCGGCTTGGCATCCGGGCAGAGTTTATACAGAGCGATCTGTTTGAGAACATACCGGGGAAATATTCTATGATCCTGTCGAATCCGCCTTACATAAGGAGCGGGGATATTGATACGCTCCAGGAGGAAGTAAGGCTTTATGATCCGCGGATGGCGCTGGATGGAAAAGAAGACGGGCTGTACTTCTACCGGAGGATCATTGAGGAGAGTACAGAACATCTCAAAGATGGAGGATATCTCATGTTTGAGACCGGATGCAGCCAGGCAGATGAGACTGCGGGCATGATGCGGGAGAAAGGCTTTTCAGACATTAAAGTGAAAAAGGATCTGGCGGGACTTGACCGTGTCGTATACGGAAGATATATTAAATAGAAGAATAGAAAATATAAAATATGATGATATCAAAGATTAAGAGAAAAGGACGTAAGAAAGATGTTTGACAGATTAGACGACCTGCTCATCCGGTACGAGGAAGTGATGGGCGAACTGCAGGAGCCGGGCGTGGCAGATGATCCGGAACGGTTCCGCAGGCTTATGAAAGAGCAGAGCGATCTTGCTCCGATCGTAGAGGCATATCAGGAGTACAAGACTTGCAAACAGAATGTGGACGACAGTCTCGCCATGCTCGAAGAGGAATCAGACGAAGAGATGCGCGAACTGGCAAAAGAGGAGTTAAGTGAGTCAAGGAAGCGGATTGAGGAGCTGGAACAGGAACTCAAGATCCTTCTTCTCCCCAAAGATCCGAACGATGATAAGAATGTTATCGTGGAGATCCGCGCGGGCGCGGGAGGAGACGAGGCGGCGCTCTTTGCGGCGGAAGTTTACCGTATGTATGTGCATTATGCGGACGGGCGCGGATGGCGTACAGAGATGATTTCACTGAATGAAAACGGCATCGGCGGCTTCAAAGAGTGTGTGTTTATGATTACCGGACAGGGTGCCTACTCGAGGCTGAAATATGAAAGCGGTGTCCACCGTGTTCAGAGGGTGCCGGAGACGGAGAGCGGCGGCAGGATTCATACCTCGACCATCACAGTTGCTATCATGCCTGAGGCTGAGGAGGTGGATGTGGTGATCGATGAGAAGGATATCCGTATCGACGTCATGCGCGCGTCAGGAAACGGCGGACAGTGCGTCAATACGACCGACTCAGCAGTGCGCCTGACGCACCACCCAACGGGAATCGTGATCTACAGCCAGACAGAGAAATCTCAGCTTCAGAACAAGGAGAAAGCGTTCCGGCTGCTCCGTTCTAAGCTGTACGACCTTGAAATGGAGAAAAAGCAGGCTTCTGAGGCCGAGGCAAGGAGAAGCCAGATCGGGACAGGAGACCGTTCAGAGAAGATCAGGACATACAACTTTCCACAGGGCCGGGTAACGGACCACAGAATCAAACTGACGCTGCACAAGCTGGATTCCATACTCAATGGAGATCTGGATGAGATCATTGACAGCCTTATTGCAGCAGATCAGACGGCAAAACTGGCAAAGATGGAGGAGTGATATATATGACGGAACCAGAATTTAAGAGGCCGGAGCTGGAGGACAGGGACATTATCACATCTTATTTTGAGAAGTCGCCCAGCAGGAGCTGTGAACGGACATTCGTAAATGTCTATCTCTGGTCGAGACATTATAAAGTAAAATACGCTGTAATCGAGGGCGCGCTCGTTTTTAAGAGTGACGATAACGGACTGGCGTTCGCATATCCGGCCGGAGAACCGGAGAATATCAGAAAAGCGCTTGAGTTTATTATGGAATACTGCCGGGAGAAAGAATGTCCGGTCGTGCTCTACAACGTGACGCCGGAGATGTTCGAGCAGCTCGAGGGATGGTATCCCGGCAGGTTTGCGATCGAATATAACAGAGATCTTGCGGACTATATATACGAGACGGAGAAGCTCTCTACACTTGCAGGCAAGAAACTTCACGGAAAGCGCAACCATATCAATAAGTTTAAGAATCTGTATCCGGACTGGTCCTACGAGCCCCTCTCCGACGGCAATGTAGAGGACTGTTTCCAGATGGCGCTCAAATGGCGGAACCAGAATGGATGCGAGGAAGATCCGGAGAAAAATGCGGAGATGTGTGTGACGCTCAATTCTCTGCGGCTTTACAAAGAACTTGGATTAAAGGGCGGAGTCCTGAAGACAGGGGACAGGATCGTTGCTTTTACAGTCGGCGAACCTCTGTGTGATGACACGTTTGTGGTGCATATAGAGAAAGCATTTTCTGATGTAGAGGGAGCGTACCCGATGATAAACCAGCAGTTCGTACAGCATGAATGTATGGACTACAAATATGTGAACAGAGAGGAGGACACCGGAGCAGAGGGACTAAGAAAAGCAAAGCTCTCTTACCGGCCGGTGTTTCTTGAAGATAAAGGAATCGTAAAAGAAATGGAGTGACAGCGATGATATCAAAGAAGATGGAAAAAATGGTAGCAAACAGTTCTGCGATCCGCGCCATGTTTGAGGAGGGCAGCAGACTGGCGAATCTGTACGGAGCTGAAAATGTATTTGATTTCAGTCTGGGCAACCCGAATGTCCCGGCGCCGGAAGCTGTAAAAAAAGCGGTCAAAGAACTGCTCGACAATGAAGATCCGGTCGTCCTCCATGGATACACGAACAGCAATGCCGGATACGAGGACGTGCGCCAGGCTGTTGCGGAATCTCTTAACGAGAGGTTCGGTACAGCTTTTGCGGCGAAGAACATCATCATGACAGTGGGCGCGGCAGGCGGTTTGAATGTCATTTTAAAAGCGCTCATCAATCCGGGCGACGAAGTGATCGTATTTGCTCCCTATTTCGGTGAGTACAGAAGTTATGTGGACAACTACGACGGAGCCCTTGTGGAGACATCACCTGACACTGAGACTTTTCAGCCAAAGCTTAATGAGTTTGAGGAGAAGATCACTCCAAGGACGAGAGCGGTCATCGTAAATACTCCGAATAATCCGACGGGAGTGGTATATTCTGAGGAGACCATCCGCAAAATGGCGGAGATCATGGAGAAAAAGCAGAAAGAGTACGGGACAGATATCTATCTGATCTCTGACGAGCCTTACCGTGAACTCGCCTATGACGGGATCGAGGTGCCGTATCTGACAAAATACTATGCAAATACAATCGTAGGGTATTCCTACAGCAAATCACTTTCACTTCCGGGTGAACGCATCGGCTATCTTGTGATTCCGGATGAAGCAGCGGACAGCGCGGATCTGGCTGCAGCCGCAAATGTGGCTACACGTATCCTCGGTTTCGTTAATGCGCCCACACTGCAGCAGAAGATTGTCAAAGCATGTCTGAATGAGAAGACAGACATTTCTTTCTATGACCGTAACAGAGAGAAGCTCTATGGCGGACTTACAGAACTTGGATTTGAATGTATCAGACCGGAAGGAGCCTTTTATCTGTTTGTAAAATCGCCGGCTGCAGATGAAAAAGAATTCTGTGCGGCGGCTAAGAAATACAATATCCTCATCGTGCCGGGAAGTTCTTTCGGATGCCCCGGCTATGTACGCATCGCATACTGCGTTGCACATGAGACGATCGTCAGATCTCTGCCAAAGTTTGCAGAGCTGGCATCGGAATATAAGTTAAAGGCTGCGCGGTAAACTGCGAGGCCTCATGCAGGCGGACATGGTGAAAGGTCCGCCGTCTGCATTTTGGGACAGTTATAAAAGGAGTAGAAAAAAATGATCCGACAAGAACTTCTGAAAAATATCCGAAAAGTGGAACCGTATGTGCCGGGTGAACAGCCCCGGGAAAAGGCGGTAAAGCTGAATACAAATGAGAACCCCTATCCTCCGTCCCCGGAGGTCAGAAAAGTCCTGGATACGATTGATACAGACGATTTCCGCCTGTATCCTGATCCGGCTTCGGGTGAACTTGTAAAGGCTCTCTCCGGGTATCATAATGTAGGGGAAGACCAGATATTTGCGGGAGTGGGTTCTGACGACGTGCTTGCCCTTTGTTTCCTGACTTTTTTTAATTCAGGCCGGCCGGTGCTTTTTCCGGATATCACCTATTCTTTCTACAAAGTATGGGCACAGCTTTACCGGATTCCGTATGTGTGCCCGAAACTGGACGGGGAATTTCGCATTGTAAAGGAAGACTACTGCCGGGAGAACGGAGGAATCATCTTTCCGAATCCAAACGCGCCGACTGCGATCTATGAGGAACTGGACTTTGTTGAGTATATCCTTTCCCGCAACCGGGACTCCATCGTTATTGTAGACGAGGCTTATGTGGACTTTGCAGGGCGCTCGGCCACAGAACTGATTGGCAGGTATGATAATCTTATCGTGACACAGACTTTTTCAAAATCCAGGAGCCTGGCGGGGATGCGCATCGGATATGCGGTCTCGAATCCCGGACTGATCCGCTGCTTAAATGATGTGAAGTATTCCTTTAATTCCTACACAATGAGCAGGGCCGCTCTCGCCTGTGGAGCCGCTGCGGTGAGAGACAAGGAATATTTTGAAGAAAATATCCGTAAGATAAAAGAGACGAGAGAATGGGCGGCGGCAGAGCTAAAAGAACTTGGATTCGTCATGACGGATTCCAGAGCCAACTTTCTCTTTGTCAGGCATCCGGAGCATGACGCCGGAAAACTTTTCGATCAGCTCAGGGCAGAGGATATATATGTAAGACACTGGAATGAGGAAAGAATCGGCCAGTATCTTCGAATTACGGTGGGGACAGAGGATGAGATGCACGCTCTTACAGACGCTCTGAAAAAGCTTGTCACAGACAGCAGGCAGTAATGGAAAAATGGACGGCAGAACAGTATGCGGCGTTGACATTGAAAGATGGATTCCGTATAATGAAAGACAGGAAAAGAAGGGATATATCTTATGATCTTAAAGAATAACGAAGAAAAACGCAGCACTCTCTGGAGAACAGTCCTTACTGTCTCTTCCGTTCTTATCGTCATTATAGCAGTTTTCTTTATTGTAAAGCTTTTTACCGACAACCCTCTTGAGGGGACTTGGATCAGTGAGGATACAGGACAGACTCTGGTGATCCGGGACAAGGGCGAACTCACTGTGAGCCCTTCGGATGGAAGCGGAGATGAAGAATTTACCGCTCACTTCAGTGTGGACACGAGAACGAAAGTTCTGACTGTGCAGACGGAATCTTCCGGGGGTATTCTGTCCGGAACATATAATTATAATGTGGAGCAGGATACGCTGACACTGACGGAACGTGAGTATGGGAATCAGATGGTGTTTGTGCGAAAGTAAGAGAAACAGGAGAGTTCCGTCCGCGGAACTCTTATTTTTTGCGTGGGCGACGAGCCAAAGTCCGGGCCTGTCCGAGACCTTGGCGGCCGCTTACAATCCCGGAATATGCCTTTTGGCACTTCCGGTGATTCATAATACGCTCTTTGTTCTTTAAAAGAGCAGGAAAGGTACAGGTAGAACATGTTCAGAGATCAGACGAAAGAGATCAGTATTGGCAGTGTTAAGATCGGCGGAGGAAACCCTGTCGCGATTCAGTCCATGACAAATACAAAGACCGAAGATGTAGAGTCCACTGTGGCTCAGATCTTAAAGCTCGAAGCTGCGGGGTGCGATATCATCCGGTGCGCGGTTCCAACGTTCGAGGCGGCAGAGGCCGTAAAAGAGATCAAAAAGCGTATACACATCCCGCTCGTGGCAGATATCCATTTTGACCACCGGCTCGCAGTCTCGGCGATAGAGAACGGTGCGGACAAGATCAGGATTAATCCAGGGAACATCGGTTCTAAGGAGAAAGTAAAAGAGGTCGTGGATAAGGCGAAAGAATACGGTGTGCCGATCCGTGTGGGCGTGAACAGCGGCTCTCTGGAGAAACACCTGATAGAGAAGTACGGCGGGGTCACGGCAGAAGGGATCGTTGAGAGCGCTCTTGACAAAGTGCGCATGATCGAGAAGATGGAGTATGATAATCTCGTTGTGAGCATCAAATCTTCTGATGTGATGATGTGCGTGAAAGCACATGAACTGATCGCCCGGGAATGTCCGTATCCGCTCCATGTAGGCATCACTGAGTCGGGGACTGTGTATTCGGGAAATGTCAAATCATCGGCAGGGCTCGGCATTATTCTGTATGAGGGAATCGGGGATACGATCCGCGTATCGTTGACAGGAGATCCGTCAGAGGAGATCCGCACAGCGAAACTGATTCTGAAAACGCTGGGGCTTAAGAAAGGCGGTATAGAAGTGGTGTCCTGTCCCACCTGCGGCAGGACGAAGATCGATCTGATCGGACTGGCGAATGAGGTGGAGAAAATGGTCGCTGATATACCGCTCGACCTGAAGGTCGCTGTCATGGGATGCGTAGTGAACGGTCCCGGCGAAGCGAGAGAGGCGGACATCGGCATAGCAGGCGGAATCGGAGAAGGACTTCTCATCAAAAAGGGCGAGATTATCAAAAAGGTAAAGGAAGACAAGCTGCTCGATACTCTCAGAGAGGAGCTTCTGAACTGGAAAGAATAGACAGGAGTGTTCAGGTTTGGAACAGACGAAGGATAAGAAAGTATTTTTCTATGTATTTCCCACGCTGAAAGTAGAAGAGGATATCCAGATCCTCTTCACTGACGTTGAGGTAAAGAAGATCACGACGAATACGCGGCGTGATTTTCTTCATGTGCATATCCTCAGCCGTCATCTGATCCAGAAGAGGCAGATCCGCCTGATGGAGCGCAGGATTAAAGATCAGCTCTTCGGGAATGTACCTGTGGAGGTGAACATCGAGGAGGAGTATGTTCTCTCCGGACAGTACACGCCTGAAGCGCTGATGAACGAGTACAGGGAGAGCATTATCTATGAATTAAAAGAAAAGAGCATGCTCGCCTCCAATATGTTCGCACAGGCAGACGTCCATTATGAAGAGGGCGGAGTCATGTGCCTGGAACTTCTCGATACGATCGTATCTGAGGGAAGAAAGGAAGAAATACTGAACCTCCTGAAACATATTTTTGCTGAGCGGTTCCACATAAAGGCTGACATCCGGGTGTCTTACCGTGAGCCGGACGAAGCAGGAACGCGTGAATACGATGAACAGAGAGTCCAGCAGGAGATTAACGCGATCTTTGAGCGCCGGGCGAGGCAGTCCGGTGAGCGTTCCAATACGGATGCGTCCGGTACAGGGACAGCCTCCGGAGAGAAACGGGAAGAAAAACCGGGAAAGAAAGCAGAAAAGCCTGCTGGAAAAGGAACGTCAGGGAGAGACGCCCAGGTCAGAAAAGGCGGAAAAGATTTCAGAAAAAAAGATTACTACCGTCCGGTTAAGATCGGAGATGATCCGAACCTCATCTACGGGAAAAACTTTGACAGCGAACCTATTCCTCTGGACCAGGTTGTCACTGAGATGGGCGAGATAACCATTCACGGGAAGATCATCAGCTTTGATACGCGCGAGATACGCAATGAAAAAACAATTGTCATATTTGCAGTGACGGATTTTACTGATACGATCTCAGTGAAGATGTTTACGAGAAATGACCAGCTCCCGGAGATACTGGGAGAGCTCAAAAAGGGCGCGTTCGTAAAGATCAAAGGAGTTACTACGATTGATAAATTTGACGGAGAGCTCACGATCGGTTCCGTTACAGGAATCAAGAAGATCGGAGATTTTACTGTCGCAAGGGAAGATTTAAGTCCCGTTAAGCGTGTGGAGCTCCACTGCCATACAAAGATGAGCGATATGGACGGTGTCTCCGAAGTAAAAGACATTGTAAAACGGGCGCACGACTGGGGGCATCCGGCGATTGCCATCACAGATCACGGCGTGGCGCAGGCGTTTCCCGTCGCAAACCATTATATTGAGACGCTGGACAAAGACGATCCGTTCAAAGTGATCTACGGTGTAGAAGGATACGTGGTGGATGATCTGACGGAGATCGCAGTAAATGCGGGGGATGAGTCGCTTGACGATACATATATTGTCTTTGACATTGAGACGACGGGCTTCAGTGCGATCCGCGACCGGATCATCGAGATCGGAGCTGTAAAAGTAACAGGCGGAAAGATTGTGGACAGGTTCAGCGCCTTTGTAAATCCAAAGCGTCCGATCCCGTTTGAGATCACGAATCTGACAGGAATTACCGACGAGATGGTTATAGACGCTCCTTCCATCGACGTAGTCCTTCCCCAGTTCCTCGAATTTGCCGGAGAAGGCGTCCTTGTCGCACATAATGCTGGCTTTGACATGGGGTTCATCGAGCAGAACTGCAGAGAGCTTGGTCTGAACGATCATTTTGTCTATCTGGACACAGTGGCGCTGGCCAGAGTGCTTCTGCCAACTCTGTCCAAATATAAGCTCAATATCGTGGCCAAAGCCCTGAACATCTCTCTTGAGAATCATCACAGGGCAGTAGACGACGCCGGGGCAACGGCAGAGATATTTGTAAAATTCGTCGGGATGCTGAAGAAAGACAATGTCACAACGCTTAAGGAAGTCAACCGGTATGGAGACCGCAATGTCAACGCGATCCGCAAAATGCCCACGCATCATATCATTATCCTTGCCAAAAATGACATTGGAAGATATAACCTGTACCAGCTCATTACAGAGTCTCATCTTACATATTATGCGAGACGGCCGAGAATACCGAAAAGTCTTCTGAATGAATACCGCGAAGGGCTTCTGATCGGCAGCGCCTGCGAGGCGGGCGAGCTGTACCAGGCTGTGCTGGAGAAGCGTTCCGCTCAGCAGATCGCACGTCTGGCTGATTTCTACGATTACTATGAAATCCAGCCGCTGGGAAACAACCGTTTCATGATCGAGAGCGAGAGGATACCCGATGTAAACTCAGAGGAGGATCTGAAGAACATCAACCGGGAGATCGTGGAATTGGGGGAGAAGTTCGGGAAACCAGTAGTGGCAACGTGTGATGTTCATTTTCTCGATCCTGATGACGAGGTGTACAGGCGTATCATCATGGCGGGAAAAGGTTTTGACGATGCAGATAACCAGGCTCCGCTCTTCCTGCGTACGACAGAAGAAATGCTGGATGAATTTTCCTACCTTGGCGCGGCGAAGGCGCGCGAGATCGTTGTGGACAATCCGGTGAAGATTGCGGGGATGATCGAGAAGATCTCTCCGGTGAATCCGAACAAGTGCCCGCCTGTTATCGAGAATTCTGACCAGGAGCTTAGAGATATCTGTTACCGGAAAGCGCACGAAATGTACGGCGGGGATCTTCCGGTCCAGGTGTCCGAGCGTCTGGAAAAGGAACTGAACTCTATTATCTCCAACGGATATGCCGTCATGTACATCATTGCGCAGAGGCTTGTGTGGAAGTCAAATGAAGACGGATATCTGGTCGGCTCCCGTGGTTCTGTCGGATCGTCCTTTGCCGCGACGATGGCGGGGATTACGGAAGTAAATCCGCTGAGTCCGCATTATTACTGCGGGAACTGCCATTACAGCGACTTTGAATCAGACGAAGTGAGGGCATATGCCGGCGGCTGTGGATTTGACATGCCGGACAAGGCATGCCCCGTATGCGGCAAGCCGCTCATAAAAGCCGGATTTGACATTCCCTTTGAGACTTTCCTTGGATTCAAGGGAGACAAGGAGCCTGATATCGACTTGAACTTTTCCGGCGATTATCAGGCAAAAGCTCATAAATATACCGAGGTACTTTTCGGGGAAGGACATACGTTCAAGGCGGGGACTATCGGCACACTTGCGGATAAGACTGCCTATGGCTTTGTAAAGAACTACTATGAAGAGAGGGAACAGAGAAAGCGCCGCTGTGAGATCGAGAGGATCACAGAAGGATGCACCGGCATCCGGAGGAGCACCGGGCAGCATCCGGGCGGAATCGTCGTGCTCCCCCATGGGCATGATATCAATGAATTTACGCCGGTACAGCACCCGGCAAACGATATGGAGTGTGGGATCATAACGACGCATTTTGATTATCACTCGATCGACCACAATCTGCTCAAGCTGGATATTCTCGGACATGATGATCCGACCATGATCCGTACCCTTGAGGACTATATCACATCAGATGCCATGGACAATGAGTATAATGAAGAGCATCCGTTTATCGCAACGGAGATCCCTCTGGATGATAAGCAGGTGATCGAGCTGTTCCACGGTACAGACGTGCTCGGCATCAAACCGGAGGATATTGACGGGTGCAGGCTCGGATGTCTCGGGATTCCTGAGTTCGGAACGGACTTTGTCATTCAGATGGTGGAGGATACGAAACCGCAGACATTGTCTGACCTGATCCGCATCTCCGGACTGTCACACGGGACAAACGTGTGGCTTGGCAATGCACAGGAGCTGGTAAAGTCGGGAAAGGCTACCATTTCCACAGCGATCTGTACCCGTGACGATATCATGACCTACCTGATAAACAAAGGTGTGGAGAGCGCTCTGGCATTTACGATTATGGAGAGCGTGCGGAAGGGAAAAGGCCTGAAGCTGGAATGGGAGGAAGCCATGACAGCTCAGGGCGTGCCGGACTGGTATATCTGGTCATGCAAGAAGATCAGCTACATGTTCCCGAAAGCCCACGCTGCCGCATATGTCATGATGGCGTACCGGATTGCCTACTGTAAGATTAATTATCCGCTGGCCTACTATGCGGCATATTTCAGTATCCGTGCAGATGCGTTCTCCTATGAGATCATGTGCCAGGGTAAGGACAAGCTGAACTACTACATGCAGGATTATAAGAAGCGCAGTGATTCCCTGAGCAAGAAAGAACAGGACGTCATGAAAGATATGAAGATCGTGCAGGAGATGTATGCACGAGGATTCGAGTTTGTGCCCATCGATCTCTACCGGGCCAAGGCGAAGATGTTCCAGATCGTGGACGGAAAGCTCATGCCATCCTTCGCAAGTATTGAGGGAATGGGCGATAAGGCGGCCGAGGCGGTGGAAGAGGCAGGAAAAGACGGGCCATATCTGTCTCTTGATGACTTCCGCCAGAGGACGAAAGTCAGCAAGACGGTAATCGATCTGATGCAGGAACTGGGGCTGTTCGGAGATCTGCCGCAGAGTAATCAGCTTTCGCTGTTTGACAAGATGCTCTGAACTAGTTGCCGCATCCATTTTCAGTGTGCTATAATGTCCCATAAAGCATGACTATGCAAATAATTTCAAGTATGGAGGACAAGGGAATGTACGATTTCGATGAAATCATGGCAACAGATCCACAGATCGCGGATGCGATCAAAGCAGAGATGGAGAGACAGAATTCCCATATTGAGCTGATCGCATCAGAGAACTGGGTAAGCAGGGCAGTGATGGCAGCGATGGGAAGCCCCCTCACGAACAAATATGCGGAGGGGTATCCGGGAAAGAGATATTACGGTGGATGCCAGTGTGTGGACGTTGTAGAGGACCTGGCCAGGGAACGGGCGAAAGAGCTGTTTGGCTGTGAATATGCCAATGTCCAGCCCCACTCGGGTGCACAGGCTAATATGGCGGTATTCTTCGCCATGATGGAGCCGGGCGACACTTATATGGGCATGAATCTGGATCATGGCGGTCATCTGACCCACGGATCACCGGTCAATATGTCAGGGAAATATTACAATGTAGTTCCCTATGGCGTAAACGATGAAGGAGTGATCGACTATGACAATGTCCTTGCCATTGCAAAAGAGTGCAGGCCGAAACTCATTGTTGCCGGAGCAAGCGCATATGCCCGGACGATCGATTTCAAGCGTTTTCGTGAGATAGCAGATGAAGTCGGAGCTTACCTTATGGTAGATATGGCGCATATTGCCGGACTTGTGGCAGCAGGACTTCACCCGAGCCCGATCCCTTACGCACATGTGACGACGACGACAACGCATAAGACGTTAAGAGGACCGCGCGGGGGCATGATCCTTTCCAGCAATGAGATGAACGAGAAGTTCAATTTCAACAAGGCGATATTCCCCGGTATCCAAGGTGGTCCGCTCATGCATGTGATCGCCGCGAAAGCTGTCTGCTTCAAAGAAGCTCTCGAGCCTGAGTTCAAGGAGTATCAGAATCAGGTGATAAAGAACGCAAAGGCGCTCTGCGAGGGACTGAAAAAGCGCGGCATCAGTATCGTATCAGGCGATACGGACAATCATCTGATGCTCGTTGACCTGACAGAGAAGAATGTCAGCGGCAAAGAGCTGGAGAAGCGCCTGGACGATGCGCATATCACCTGCAACAAAAATACAATCCCCAATGATCCGCGTTCTCCATTCGTGACAAGCGGCGTGAGACTGGGGACTCCTGCAGTGACGACACGCGGCATGAAAGAAGAGGATATGGATAAGATTGCCGGGATTATTGCGATGGTCATCGAGAGTGAGGAGAATGTAGAAGAAGGAAGAAAGATGGCGGCAGAACTGACAGAGAAATATCCGCTGTGTTAAATTCGGATTTGTCAGACTGGAAAAGTGTCCGCCGGGAGGTATGTATTGTTAGCGCACACGTTTTCACTCGGTCGCGGCGCAGCGGTACATAAGAGCGCAAAAAACGCGCTCTAAGTACCGACGCCGCTCCAACGGTGCGTACACAATACATACCTCCCAGCTGCTTTTTCCATTCCGAAAATCAAATTTCTATCGGGAGGAACAAGACCGGCGCTTTTTCAACTACGATCCCTTTCCTGCCAGTTTTTGCACCTTACGGGCTTGTCGGAATGACTGCCGGTATGGATAAATCAGAAAATGGATAAAGATGAGACGCAGGAAGACTTAAAAAGAGTTGACTGGTGTGTGAGGAAGGCGACTTTGGAATAATCTGTTAGAAAAAATTGAGTGTCTGGGAACTGATGTTAAGCCGCAAAATGGATTGTCTGAGCCAAAGGCGAGTTATCCATTTTGCGGCTTTGTCTTTCATCAGTTTCCGGACGCTTTAGTTTTTCTCAGATTATGGAGCGGAGCCTGAAGCGCATGCCGGTCAACTCAGAGAAGTATTTCGGTGTCTCATCTCCATCCGTTTCCGGATATTATTATTTATTGGTAACCAGTCAGACAAACCCGAATTTTCCGCTTTAATTCATCAAAGTATTGTGGTATACTGAACCAAGGCGAATGTTTAACCGAAGGAGGACATACACAATGATATGGGACAAGGAGGAAACCCTCCCCAGAGAAGAGATTGAAGCCATCCAGCTGGCCAGACTTAAGGATACCGTGCGCTATATATACGACCGGGTAAAAGCGTACCGGGACAAGATGGATGCGGCTGGTGTGAAACCGGAAGATGTACAGACGCTGGATGATCTGAATCGGCTGCCATTTACATATAAGTCGGACTTTAAGGATCATTATCCGGATGGACTTTTTGCAGTGGATCAAAAGGACATCGTGCGTTACCATGCGAGTTCCGGTACGACCGGGAAGCCGACGGTGGTCGGATATACGAGGAATGACCTGGATATGTGGCTCAACAATGTGGCAAGGCTGGCCTGCATGGGCGGCGCCACGGCGGATGATGTGGCGCAGATATCATTTGGCTACGGCACTTTTACAGGAGCGCTGGGGCTCCACGGAGGACTGGAGAAGATTGGAGCTTCCGTGATCCCGATGTCCTCCGGCAATACGAATAAACAGATTATGTTCCTGCAGGACATGAACGTAACACTTCTTGTAGCGACTCCGTCCTATGCACTTCATCTTGGCGAGGAGGTCCGGAAGAGGGGCATCGATCCGTCAAAAGATCTGAAGCTTCACATCGGTCTTTTCGGCGGTGAAGGCATGACAGAGCCCATGCGCGGCGAGATGCGTAAAGTATGGGGAGATCAGTTTGTCTGTACGCAGAATTACGGTATGAGCGAACTGTGCGGGCCGGGCGTAGCAGGAGAGTGTACTAAGCTATGCGGCATGCATGTCAACGAAGACTGGTTTATCCCGGAGATCATCGATCCTGAGACAGAGGAAGTGCTCCCCCCGGGAGAACTCGGAGAACTTGTCATAACATGTCTTGGCAAAGAGGCGCTTCCGCTGGTGAGATACCGGACGGGAGACCTGACAAGACTTATGTATGAGCCGTGCGAGTGCGGCCGTACAACGTGCAGGATGGAAAACCTCTCCGGACGCGCGGACGATATGCTCGTGATCCGCGGCGTCAATGTATTCCCGACGCAGATCGAGGAAGTGCTCTTTAAGATTGACGAGATAGGACCCCATTATGAAATTATGGTGGAGCGCAAGAACAGACTGGACGTGATGACGATTACAGTGGAGCTGATCGACGACAGGCTGCTCGACAGTTATGCAAAACTGAGCGAACTTGAGAACGGGATTAAAAAAGCGCTCAAGTCGCAGCTCGGACTTGCAGCACAGATCCGGCTTGTTGCGCCGAACTCCCTTCAGAGGTTCGAGGGCAAAGCAAGAAGAGTGACAGACTTACGAAAGGATGGTTTATGATATGGGTGAAAAAGTGATTATGCTGGGCAATGAGGCGATTGCCCGCGGCGCCTACGAGGCAGGAGTGAAAGTCTCTTCCGCTTATCCGGGAACGCCGAGTACGGAGATCAGCGAATATCTTGTACAGTACAAAGATCATGTATATGAGGAGTGGGCGCCAAATGAGAAAGTGGCGGCTGAGGTGGCTGTCGGTGCGAGTGTTTCCGGCGTGCGCGCCATGGCATGTATGAAGCACGTAGGCTTAAATGTTGCGGCTGATCCGCTGTATTCCGTATCCTACATGGGAGTGAACGGCGGCCTGGTTCTCGTAGTTGCAGATGATCCGGGACTCTACAGTTCCCAGAACGAGCAGGATACGAGAATGGTCGCAAGAGCGGCCCAGATCCCGGTGATCGAACCGTCGGACAGCGCGGAAGCAAAAGATTACTTTAAGCTGGCATTTGAACTGAGCGAGCAGTTCGACCGCCCGTTTATCTTCCGGACGACAACAAGACTTGCACATTCCCAGGGAATTGTCGAACTGCAGGATCGTGAAGAGCCGGAAGATAAGCCTTACGAGAAGAATATCCAGAAAAATGTCATGATGCCTGGCAACGCGAAGATCCGCCACGTTGAAATAGAAAAGCGCAATCTGGAACTGGCAGAGGCGGCAAACACACTCCCGGTCAACCGTGTGGAGATGAACGGCACGAAGATCGGAGTCATTACAAGCGGCATCCCGTATCAATACGTAAAAGAAGCAATGCCAGATGCATCTGTTCTGAAACTTGGAATCGTAAATCCGCTTCCAAGGAAGCTCATCGAAGACTTTGCGTCCAAGGTAGAAACACTGTATATTGTGGAAGAACTTGATCCTGTGATCGAAGAGCAGGTAAAATCCTGGGGCATTGAAGCAACCGGGAAGGAAATCTTTACTGTACAGGGAGAATACAGCGCGAACATGCTCAGAAAAGCGATCCTGAAGCAGGAGCTTGATATCAAAGAACCGGCAGCAGCTCCGGGAAGACCGCCGATTCTCTGTCCGGGATGTCCGCACAGGAGCGTGTTCTACGTACTCAACAAGCTGAAGATGCACGCGGCTGGTGATATCGGATGCTACACGCTGGGAGCAGTCGCGCCTTTAAGTGTGATCGATACCACGATGTGTATGGGCTCGAGTATTTCCATGCTTCACGGAATGGAGAAAGCAAAAGGCAGGGATTACATAAAGAACTGGGTTGCGGTGATCGGAGATTCCACGTTCATGCACACAGGAGTAAACTCCCTGATGAACATGGTCTACAACAAAGCCACCGGCACAGTCATCATTCTTGACAATTCGACTACGGGAATGACAGGGCATCAGGACCACGCGGCAACCGGAAAGACGCTGCAGGGTGATCCGGCTTACGCGGTCAGCATCCCGGGCATCTGTAAAGCCATGGGCATCAGGAACGTATATGAGATCAATGCATTTGACCTCCCGCTCCTTGAGAAGACAATCAAAGAAGAAGCAGCCAGAGACGAAGTTTCGGTTATTATCACGAAGACGCCGTGTGTGCTCCTTGATAAGAGAAAGAAACCTCTCTACATTGCCCACGAGGACAAATGCAGGAAATGCGGCATGTGCATGAAGCCGGGATGTCCGGCCATGACCAAAAATGCGGACGGAACGATATATATAGATGATACGATGTGCACCGGCTGCGGACTCTGTAAAGATCTGTGCAAATTTGACGCGATAGAGCTTGTAAAGGAGGGGGAGTAGATCATGGCAGTTAAAAATATTATGATCGTCGGTGTAGGCGGACAGGGCACGCTTCTCACCAGCCGTATTTTAGGCGGATTGACCATTGCCGGCGGATATGACGTGAAGCTCTCCGAAGTCCACGGGATGGCGCAGAGAGGCGGAAGCGTCGTCACATTTGTGCGCTATGGAGACAAGGTGGCGGAACCCATTGTGGAAGAAGGGCAGGCGGACGTCATCATTGCATTTGAGAGACTCGAGGCGTTAAGATATGCGCATTTCCTTAAGAAAGACGGCGCTCTGATCGTCAATGACTGGCGCATCGATCCGATGCCTGTTGTGATCGGAAATGCAAAATACCCGGAGAATATCATCGAAGAGCTGGAGAAGGAATATAAAGTGTACAGGGTGGATGCTACGGAAGAGTCAAGAAAGCTTGGGAACCCGAAAGTATTCAACCTGATCGTGCTCGGCGTTGCGGCGCAGCATATGGATTTCACGAAAGAACAGTGGTACGAAGTGATCGAAAGAACTGTGCCTCCGAAGACGGTCGAGATCAACAAAAAAGCCTTCGACGTTGGATACGGACTGAAGTAACACAGCAGATAAATGACAGCATAGGACAGAAATCATACAGGAAAGGCGGTGGCAGCAATGATCAGGCAGATATCAGTATTCGTGGAAAATCAGCCGGGCAGCATGATGAACGTAACTTCTGTGTTGACAGAGGCTCATGTGAATATCAGGGCGATCTCAACATTCGATACACCGGAGTTCGGGATCATGCGCCTTATTGTTGATGATCCAGTGCGCGCGAAAGAAAAGCTGACAGAGAAAGGGTTCGTCACAAGAGTAAGCGACGTGATCGGAGCGGAACTAAAAGACGAAAAAGGAAATCTCAACCAGATGCTCGCGATTCTTGCAGACGGGAAGATCAACATCAATTATATTTATTCTTTTGTGATCCGCGAAGGGAAATCCCCGGTCATGGTATTTAGCACAGATAACTATGAGAAAGTGGAAGAAGTCCTCAGAGCAGCCGATGTTAAGCTGATAGAGGAAGAAGAATTATAAGACAGAAGGAGAAAAAGAAAATGGCAGGTGTAGCGCTGGAAAACTGGGTGGAACGCATCCGTGATCCGAAGACCGAATGTATGAGCAGGGATGAAATGGCCGCCCTGCAGAGTAAACGTCTGACAGAAGTTGTCAAAAGAGTGTATGAAAATGTTGATTTCTATCGGAAGAAAATGCAGCAAAGAGGAGTGGAACCGGGAGATATCAAATCTATCGAGGATATTGGAAAGCTTCCATTTACGACAAAAGAAGATCTGAAGAACAACTATCCGTTCGGACTTCTTGCGATTCCGATGAAAGATGTCGTGCGTGTCCAGGGAACTTCCGGGACAACCGGAAAACTTACCATTGCGCCGTACTCGCAGAAAGATGTGGAAGTGTGGGGAGAATGTGTGGCGCGAGGTCTTGTGATGGCAGGGCTGACAGAGGAAGACATCATCCATGTGTGCTATGGATATGGTCTTTTTACAGGCGGCATCGGCCTTGATTATGGGGCAAGGGCTCTTGGAGCGACTGCGATCCCGATGTCTGCAGGGAACACGAAGCGGCAGATGATGTGTATGGAAGACCTCGGAGCGACAGCATTTGCATGTACTCCGTCCTACGCTCTGTATCTCGCGGAATCTATCCAGGAAGCAGGACTTGTGGATCATATGAAGATTAAGGCGGGAATCCATGGAGCAGAACCGTGGACGGAAGAGATGCGCAGTAAGATCGAAAGTATTCTCCACATCAACTGTTTTGATATCTATGGTCTCTGTGAGATTACAGGTCCCGGCGTGGCACAGGACTGTATTCACAAAGCAGGGCTTCATGTTCATGCAGATTATTTCTATCCGGAAGTGCTTAATCCGGCAACCCATGAGAAGTGTGCGGACGGGGAGACGGGAGAACTTGTATTTACTACCCTTGCGAAAGAGGCAATGCCTCTGATCCGTTACCGGACGAAAGATCTTACGAGCATCGACCACAGCCCCTGTGAATGTGGAAGAACGCTCCCAAGGATCTCCAAGTTCACTGGAAGAACGGATGATATGAAAGTGATCCGCGGAGTCAATGTATTCCCGACTCAGGTAGAGACAGCACTGCTCTCCATGGGCGGAGTGGTAGCGCCGCATTACATGATGATCGTGGACAGGGAGGACAATATGGATGTTCTTACTGTTATGGTCGAAGTGGATGAGAGAGTATTCTCCGATGAGATCAGAAAGCTGGATGCACTGCGCAGCAGGATTGCCGCCGTGCTGAAGCAGGCCCTTGGCGTTTCAGTGCGGGTGAAACTCGTGGAGCCGAAAACCATTAAGCGAAGCGAGGGCAAAGCAGTCCGCGTCATCGACAACAGAAAGCTGTAAAAGGGAGGTAGAAGTTATGGGAATCACGATCCAACAGTTATCCGTATTTCTTGAGAACCGCGAGGGAAGGCTTGACGAGGTGCTTTCTGTTCTGGCGGGGAATGACGTCAATATCGTAGCGCTCAGCCTTGCTGATACGACAGAATATGGAATGCTCAGGATGATTGTCTCAGATCCGAACAAGGGAAAGGCAGTGCTGAAAGATAATGGCATCACAGCAATGCTGACAGACGTTATAGCTCTGAGAGTCCCTCATGAGACAGGCTCCTTGAGCCGTGCCATGCATCAGATCGTTGAAGGCGATGTGAATATTGAATATATGTATGCATTTTCTAACGGGACCGATGCATCCGCAGTGCTCAAATGTGATGATCCGGCGAGAGTCGTCGATATCCTGCGGGGCAGCGGCTTCGACGTATGGGAAGCGCCGGAAGCGTATGTCTCCAATATAAAACTGTAGCAATAAAAGACCCGTCAGACAGATGATCTGTCTGACGGGCCGGTTTTTTAATCTTATTTCTCTGTAATGCTTTTTAATATAAATCTAGCCGGTTTATATATTAAAAGGTACATTAAAAATCTGATTAAAGTTTTACTACATTGGTTGCCTGCGGTCCTTTTGCGCCCTCTGTCACTTCAAACTCGACAGCCTGGCCTTCTTCCAGGGTCTTGAATCCATCCATTACAAGTCCTGAGTAATGAACGAAGATATCGTTGCCCTCAGAGTCAGAAATGAATCCGTAGCCCTTCTGGTTGTTAAACCATTTCACTGTACCTGTCATTGTGTTGCCCTCCATAAAAATAAATAAATTGCTTCGTCAGTCCACCTGTTGAACTGATACCGCCTCAGTGTAGCATGTTTAACAATGAAAGTCAATGTATATCTTGTTGATTCGTAAAAATATACAAAAGAAGAGGAGGCGCATATTTCATCTATGTCAGGCAGATGATAAACTGTAGATGAGAGAGGTGCGAAGTCTTCAGCAATCAACAATTGAAAATTCATCTAATGTGTTATATACTAGAACAAGAATTAAAAGTCAAAGGAGGACATGTTACAATGAAAAAATTCAGATATGTGGTTACAGATCCGGAGGGAATCCACGCAAGACCGGCAGGGATCCTGGTTAAACAGGCATCGGGCTATGCGTCGGCGATAACGATTACAAAAGGAGACAAGAACGCTGACGCAAAGAGAATTTTCGGAGTTATGGGACTTGGAGTAAAAACAGGAGAGGAAGTTACGATAACTGCTGAGGGCGCTGATGAAGATACAGCGATCGCAGAATTAGAGACATTCTTCAAGGAGAATTTGTAAATCATGATTACGATCAGCGGTAAAAGTGTATTTGGCGGCGTGTCCATCGGAAAGCTGCTGTTTTATCAGAGAAAAGAAAAAGTAGTCAAGAGGACACGCATTGATGATGCTGACGCAGAGTGGAAGAGATTTCTGGAAGCAAAGGATACGGCAGTGGCCCAGTTGAAAGGTCTCTATGACAAGGCGCTGGAGGATGTCGGCGAAGCCAATGCCATGATTTTTGAAATCCATCAGATGATGCTTGAGGATCTCGACTATCTTGAGTCAATCGAGAACATCATCCGCACGCAGGAAGTAAATGCAGAGTTTGCTGTTGCCACAACAGCGGACAACTTTGCCAGGATGTTCGCGGCTATGGACGACGCTTATATGCAGGGGCGCGCGGCTGATGTAAAAGATGTTTCGGAACGTGTCCTTGATATCCTCTGTGGAGTGGACTCCGGTCTTAAGGATATGACAGAGCCGTGTATCATAGCGGCGGATGATCTCGCGCCAAGCGAGACCGTACAGCTTGATAAGAGCAAAGTCCTCGGGTTTGCCACGATGTATGGCTCCTCGAATTCGCATACGGCAATTCTGGCGCGGACTATGAACATACCTGCAGTCATTGGGCTGGGAGAGGAACTCCGCAAGGAGTACAGCGGCAAAGAGGCTGTCATCGACGGCTTCACAGGCACTCTGTATATCGATCCTGACGAAGAGACGATGGCGGAGATGAAAGAGAAACGGGCGAAAGATCTCGAACAGAAAGCGCTTCTGGAGCAGCTCAAAGGCAAAGAGAACGTTACGAAGAGCGGACAAAAGATCAATATTTATGCTAATATTGGAGACGTTTCAGATCTGGGAGCCGTCCTTAAGAATGACGCCGGCGGGATCGGACTTTTCAGAAGTGAATTCTTATATCTGGAGAATACGGATTTTCCGACAGAAGAACAGCAGTTTTCAGTTTATAAGCAGGTGGCGGAGAGCATGGCGGGAAAGAAAGTCATCATTCGCACGCTTGATATCGGAGCAGACAAACAGGTGGATTATTTCGGACTGGATAAGGAGGAGAATCCGGCGCTCGGTTACCGTGCGATCCGTATCTGCCTTACAAGACCCGAGATTTTTAAAACTCAGCTCCGTGCTCTGTACCGCGCAGCCGTATACGGAAATATTTCTATCATGTTTCCCATGATTATCTCTGTAGGGGAAGTGCGCAGGATAAAAGAAATCATTGCTGAGGTGAAAGAAGAGCTGAAGAGTGAGGGCATACCGTACAGAGAGGATGTAGAGCTTGGCATTATGATAGAGACACCGGCTTCTGTTATGGTCAGCCGTGAACTTGCAAAAGAAGTCGATTTCTTCAGTGTAGGAACGAACGATCTGACACAGTATACGCTGGCGATCGACCGTCAGAATTCCAAGCTGGACGAGTTCTATGATCCACATCACCCGGCTGTGCTGGCTATGATAAAGATGGCAGCTGAGAACGCACATGCAGAAGGCGCCTGGATCGGCATATGCGGCGAATTGGGGGCGGATCTTGAGCTCACAGAAGAGTTTCTCAGGATGGGACTGGATGAACTTTCTGTATCCCCGTCTATGGTGCTTCCTCTGAGGAAGAGGATCAGAGAATGTGAATAAGTGAAGATGAAACAGACACTCACGGAGACTTTAAGAAATTTAAAAGTCTCCCGGGTGTCTTTTTTTGTCCGTCTTTCTATTGCAATACCCGAACATATGTGCTATTATCTTGTAAAGAACAAGTGTTCGGAAAGGGGAAGAGGGATGCAGGACAGCATATGTGAGAGCATGACGCTTGAGAAAAAACTGGATATCTTATCTGATGCGGCGAAGTACGACGTCTCCTGCACTTCAAGCGGAGTCGACAGGAACGGTGACGGGACAGGCATGGGAAACTGCAGAAAGGCAGGGATCTGCCACAGCTTCTCTGCGGATGGCCGCTGTATTTCCCTGCTTAAAATACTGTTTACGAACGAGTGTATCTATGACTGTAAATACTGTGTCAACCGTGCATCGAATGATGTGGAGAGGGCATCTTTCACACCGGAGGAAGTCTGTACTCTGACGATGGAGTTTTACAGACGCAATTATATCGAAGGGCTTTTTTTGAGTTCGGGCATCCTGAAAAGTCCGGACTATACGATGGAGCTGATCTATGCCACGCTGTACAGGCTCCGGCATGTGTGCAGATTCCAGGGGTATATCCATGTAAAAGCGATACCGGGAGCAGATCAGCGGCTGGTCCGGCTGACCGGATATCTGGCCGACAGGATGAGTGTGAATGTGGAACTTCCAACAGCCGAAAGCCTGCGGCTTCTGGCGCCGCACAAATCGCGGAAGAACATCCTCACTCCCATGCGCGTCGTGCAGAATATCTCGGAGGAGAACAGGCAGGAGATTGCACTGTACAGGAACGCGCCGCGTTTTGTGCCGGCAGGGCAGAGTACGCAGATGATCATAGGGGCGACGCCGGAGACAGATTATCAGATACTTAATGTGGCAGAGTCCCTGTACAAGAAGTTCGATCTGAAGCGCGTCTATTACTCGGCTTTTGTTCCTGTAAACCATGACAGTGCGCTTCCAGAACTTCCGGACATGAAGCCGCCGCTTCTGAGGGAACACCGCCTGTACCAGGCAGACTGGCTTCTGCGCTTCTATCATTTTGAGGCTGAGGAACTGCTGGATGAAGAGAATCCTAATTTTAACATTCTGCTGGACCCGAAATGCTGCTGGGCGCTCAAGCATCTGGAGCAGTTCCCGGTGGAGATAAACAGGGCTGATTACCGGATGCTGCTGCGGGTTCCGGGGATTGGTTACAAGTCTGCCGGGCGGATCGTAAAAGCGAGACGGATGGGACAGCTCCGGTTTGAGGATCTCAGGAAGATGGGGGTCGTACTCAGACGGGCGCTTTATTTTATCACCTGCAGCGGCAGGATGATGTATCCGGTGCGCATTGATGAGGATTCTATCACGCGGAATCTTTTGAATACGAAAGAGAGGCTCCCAGAGGGGGTGGATGGAATGACATTCAGACAGATGTCTCTTTTTGACGATGTGAATTTCGGTGAGGTGAACTTGCAATGAGACAGATTTATATATGTACAGATACGATTACAGGGCTTTATTCAGCGCTGCATGACGCATGGCTGGAGAATCGGGACGGTGATGCGGGGATTGAACTCAGGGGAAAGATACAGCAGCAGCTCTTCTGCCAGTACAGGACTGTCGTGGAGACTGACCAGAAAGCGCGCCGCCTGGAGCGCATGATAAAACGTTTTCTTGGATACAACGCATACTGGGATATCTACCATGCGCTCCTTTCAGATGACTGCGAAAAGGGCACAGAAGTGTTCCGGACGATACAGGAGGCGAGAAACATACCGGACAGCCGGAAGATCATGGAACATCTGGGGAATCCGGATGTGGCGAAAGTGTTTGCCATGAGCCGCAGTGTGGCAAATGAGGCGCATATGTATGAAGAGTTCGTCCGGTTCCGGGAGCTGGAGAACGGAATACTGTTTTCTGAGATCAGCCCGAAGGCGCAGATACTGACCTGCATCGGGGATCATTTTTCCGACAGGTTCCCTCTGGAAGACTGGATGATATATGATAAAGTCCATAAGGTATTCCTCATACACAGAAAAAATGAAAAGTGGATGCTCGTATGGGGAGAGATGCCGGATGGCGGGAAAGCAGACCGTGTATCAGATCAGGAGAAAAATTATGCAAAGCTGTGGCAGGTTTTCTTTACCTCGATTTCTATAAAAGAGAGGGAGAACCCGGACTGCCAGAGAAACCATCTGCCATTCCGTTTTCGTCCTGAGATGACGGAATTTTCTGACGGAGCATCCGGCGCAAAAGCGGATTAGAAAGAAAGGCACGCTTCTGTGGGAGAAAAACAGTTGTATAAATCGCAAAATGAGATTATGATAATTACATCAGCGCGTTGATTGCGGCTGGTGAGATCATACTTATGGAAAAGGCGGCAGTATAAAGTTGGACAATGGAGAGACAAAGACCGTACGCGTATCCGTCCGCAGTCTGGTCGAGTTCATACTTCGGGGCGGTGATATCGACAACAGGACATCGGGCGGTCCGGACCGGGAAGCGATGCTCATGGGCGGACGTCTGCACCGGAAGATACAGAGACGAATGGGGCCGGATTATCACGCGGAGGTAGCGCTTAAGACTCTGATTCCGTGCGAAGGCTTTTCCCTCCAGGTAGAGGGACGTGCGGACGGCATCATCTGCCGTGCGGATGGTTCCCGTACAGAAGTGACAGTTGATGAGATTAAAGGAGTCCTGCGGGATCTGGATCATATAAGAGAGCCGGTCAGAGTTCATCTGGCACAGGCAAAGTGCTATGCCTGGATTTATGCAGAACAGAACGGCCTGGAGCAGATCAACGTCCAGATGACATACTGTCATCTGGAATCAGAGGAGATCAGGCAGTTTGTCAGTACCTACACGGCAGAAGAACTCAGGGAATGGTTTGACAATCTGATCCGGCAGTATGAGAAATGGGCGGGATTTCAGATCGAATGGGAGAAAGAGCGCGGCAGATCGATCAGAAGCGTGGAATTTCCGTTTGATTACCGGCCAGGTCAAAAAGATGTGGCTGTGTCTGTGTACCGCACGATACTGCGGGGTAAGAAACTGTTCATACAGGCGCCCACCGGAGTGGGGAAGACAATGTCCACAGTATTTCCCGCTGTAAAAGCGATCGGGGAGGGGCTGGGCGGCAAGATTTTTTACCTGACGGCCAAGACGATCACAAGGACTGTGGCGGAGCAGGCTTTTTCCACCCTGAAAGAACAGGGGCTCAGGATGAAAGTTATTACCCTCACGGCAAAAGAGAAAATCTGCCCCTGCGAGGACACAGTCTGCAATCCTGATGCCTGTCCGTATGCGAAAGGGCATTTTGACAGAGTGAACGATGCTGTATTTGATATACTGACAAGGGGTGATGGGAACGGTCAGATCGACCGGACGGCGATTGAAAGACAGGCAGAGAAGTTCTGTGTCTGCCCTTTTGAACTCTCCCTTGATATTTCAACGTGGGCTGATGCTGTAATCTGTGATTATAATTATGTGTTCGATCCGAACGCTCATCTGAAGCGGTTTTTCTCTGACGGCTCGGGAGGGAATTATATCTTTCTTATCGATGAGGCTCATAATCTGGTGGAGCGTGGAAGAGAGATGTACAGCGCGGTTCTGTACAAAGAAGATTTTCTCGAATTGAAACGTAAAGTGAGATCTGCCGACAGAAGACTCACGAGACAGCTTGATGGAGTGAACAGGATGTTCCTGGCGCTGAAGAGGGAGTGTGAGGACTGCCAGATCCTGAACAGTGTGTCGCATATTGCCCTGAAATTAATGAGTCTTTTGACTGCCATGGAGGATTTTCTTGAAGAACCTGTCGGAGAAGATGTGCGGGAGAGCGTGCTGGATTTGTATTTTCAGGTGAGAAATTTTGTCAGCATCCATGACATTCTTGATGAGAACTACGTGATCTACAGTGAATTAGAAGAAGACGGAAGGTTTAAAGTAAAGCTGTGCTGTGTGAATCCGGCGGAGAATCTTCAGAATTATCTTGCTTTCGGGAGAGGAACGATATTTTTTTCAGCGACGCTTCTGCCGATCCACTATTACAAAAGCCTTCTCTCAGTGGAGAAGGATGATTATGCGATCTATGTCAGATCGCCTTTTCCCGGTGAGAACAGACTTCTTCTCCAGGGGCGGGATGTGAGCACCAGGTATACGGCGAGAGGGGAAGAGATGTATCGCCGATTTGCCGTATACATTGCTGAGACTGTCCGGTGCAGGAAAGGGAATTATATGGCGTTTTTTCCATCCTACCGTTTTATGGAAGAGGTGTACGGCCAGTTTGGGAGTCTTGATGCCGGCGTGACTGTAATCTGTCAGTCGCAGCATATGGGAGAAAAGGAACGGGAAGATTTCCTGAAAGAGTTTGAGAGAGAGCATGAGAAAAGTCTTGTGGGATTCTGCGTCATGGGCGGAGTTTTTTCCGAGGGCATCGACCTGACGGAAGACAGGCTGATCGGAGCGGTCATAGTTGGAACCGGACTGCCTCAGATCTGTAATGACCGCGAGATCATCAGACGATATTTTGATGAGAAAGGCATGAGAGGCTTTGATTACGCATACCTCTATCCCGGAATGAACAAAGTCCTGCAGTCGGCCGGACGGGTGATCCGCACAGAGACGGACCGGGGAGTGATCCTGCTGCTCGATGACCGGTTTTTTCAGCGTCAGTATCGGGACGCATTTCCAAGAGAGTGGGAAAACCTCCATATCTGCGACCTGTCTACCATCCGGAATTACATGGATTCATTCTGGAAATAACTCAGAAATTCCATGGAAGCTTTCGAGAGGGGAAGGTGTTCATTGTAAGCGATTGCAAGCTCTCTTGCGGGCATTTCTTCTTCTGTGTTCAGGAGAAAGAGATCATCCCCGGTATCGGAGAGGCAGTAATCCGGCACAAAGGCAATTCCAAGGCCGATGCGCGCCAGGTCGATCAGGAGATCGTTGCTCGTAAGCTCAATCTCAGGTACGAGGTCGAGCTGATGCTGCTGGAATACGTGATGGAGAAATTCGTTAGTTGTGCTGTTTTTATCCAGCATGAGGATGGGATAGCGCAGCAGCTCTGCAAAGGTTAAAGTCCTGTTTTCTAATTCCCGGAACGGGGCTCCGGCAATAAAGACATCTCTGAATTTCCGGATTCTCAGGACAGAAGATGTGGTCCCGAGATGGTTGTTGGGATAGTTTACCACGATGATGTCGACAAGCCCGTTCCTGAGCAGTTCGGCGCATTTCATGGAAGTCTGATTGACCACTTTGATATGAGCGCCGGGGAATGTCTTGTGAAAACGCTCCAGATACGGGATAAGAAAGTAGCGGCATATGGTATCGCTTGCGCCTATGCGTATCTGTCCGCCGGTGGAGGCGGCATCCAGAAGCTGGGCTTCGCCTTTCTGTATCAGATTCATGGCAGGCTCAATGTGCCTCATGAGTATTTCTCCCTCGGGCGTGAGCTGCACTTTTTTTGTACTTCTGATAAAAAGGGTCTGATCCAGTTTCCTCTCCAGTGTTTTTATGGACTGGCTCACGGCGGACTGGGAGATGAACAGCTGCTTGGAGGCCTCGGAAAAATTCAGGGTTGAAGCTACATGATAGAATACTTTGTAAAGTTCATAATTGATATCGACCATTATAAGACCTCCTAATAAATATTGTTTCTATTATAAGCTAAATAGAAGGAAAATACAATAATACTGCTGAAAGGATTGAAACAAGATGAAAAAATTACAATGGGCAGCCGGTGTGATCCTTGGATTTTCGATCATTGCCGCGCTCCTCATCACCAGTTTTGAGATTGCTATGTATGCTGACTTTGATGTATATCAGCGGGAGTACGAGAAATATGACGTTCTCTCCGATCTTGATATGACAATGGAGGATGTGATGTATGTGACGCACAAGATGATGGATTATCTCCGCGGTGAGGGGGATACGCTCTCGGTAATGACGACTGTTGAGGGGAAAGAGCAGGACTTCTTCAATGAACAGGACCGGTTTCACATGGCTGAGGTGAGAACACTCTTTATCGGAGGGCTGAACATACGTCTTGGGGCGTGTATACTGGCGGTTCTGTGCCTTGTGTTTCTCATAGGAACAAAAGCGGACATCAGGCGGATCATACCGCGGGGATATCAGATCTCGCTGCTGGTGACCGGAGCGGCCGTGCTTGTCCTCGGGATTGCATGTGTGGTGGATTTTAACGCGGTCTTTGTGCAGTTTCATCATATTTTCTTTGACAATGACCTGTGGATATTTGATCCGGCAGAAGACTATATGATCCGTATGCTGCCGGAAGGTCTTTTTTATGATATGGTTGTGCGGATTGGAACGATATTTGTAGTGTGTCTTATTGTGCTCCTGATCCTCAGTTTTATTCCAAAGATCGTGGAGAAAAGGAAAGGATTAGCATGACTTATAACTAACTTTAACTATATTAATTATACTAATGAAGTGAAGTGTGATACGATATGGACAGGCAGCAGAAACAGTGCAGAAAACACGAATTACCAAGAAAAGGAGATTTGATATGAGCAGTGTAAAGCGCGTATTTGTAGAGAAGAGACCAGACTATGCCGTTGCGGCCAAAGAACTGCGCCATGAGATCAGACGCTATCTCGGCATTATGAATGTTACGGGTGTGCGTGTCCTGATCCGCTATGATGTGGAAAACATCTCTGATGACACATTTGAAAAAGCGTGCAGCGGAGTGTTTGCAGAGCCGCCCGTCGATATCCTGTATCATGAGACATATCCATGCGGCGCAGCAGACCGATGTTTTTCTGTAGAATATCTTCCGGGGCAGTTTGACCAGAGGGCGGATTCTGCAGAACAGTGTGTCCGATTCATCAGGGAAGATGAGACGCCGGTGATCCGTACGGCAACTACTTATGTCATTGAGGGTGATATCTCGGATGAAGAGTTTGAAACTGTTATGAACTACTGTATCAATCCGGTCGATTCGCGGGAAGCGTCAGAGGATAAACCGGATACTCTTGTCACGACGTTTGAGGAGCCGGCAGATATCGCAGTATTTGACGGTTTTAAAGATATGTCTCAGAAGGAGCTCGGGGATCTCTATGATTCTCTGGGGCTTGCCATGACATTTAAAGATTTTCTCCATATCCAGGCATACTATGCAGATGAGGAACACAGAGACCCTACTGTGACAGAGATACGTGTACTTGACACTTACTGGTCTGACCACTGCCGCCATACGACCTTTTCTACGGAACTTAAGGAAATCAGATTTGATGAGGGAGATTACCGGAAGCCGATCGAAGAGACATACAGGGAATACCTGAAAGATCACAGCGAGATCTTTGCGGGGCGGGAGGACAAGTTCGTCTGCCTGATGGATCTTGCGCTCATGGCAATGAGGAGACTGAAAAGAGAAGGAAAACTTCCGGACCAGGAGGAGTCGGACGAGATCAATGCGTGCAGCATCGTCGTCCCGGTAAAAGTGGACGGCGTGGAAGAAGAGTGGCTGATCAATTTCAAGAATGAGACGCACAACCATCCGACGGAGATTGAGCCTTTCGGCGGGGCCGCAACATGTCTTGGCGGAGCCATCCGCGATCCTCTTTCCGGCAGGACCTACGTATATCAGGCTATGCGTGTGACAGGGGCGGCAGATCCGACCGTATCTGTAAAAGATACGATGAAAGGAAAACTGCCGCAGAAAAAGCTGGTCCGTGAAGCGGCCAGCGGCTACAGTTCTTACGGCAATCAGATCGGGCTTGCAACAGGACTGGTCAAGGAGATATACCATCCGGATTATGTGGCGAAGCGCATGGAGATCGGAGCTGTGCTTGGAGCAGCGCCGAGACGCGCAGTCATCCGGGAAAATTCAGATCCGGGAGATATTATTATCCTGCTTGGCGGAAGGACAGGGCGCGATGGATGCGGCGGAGCGACAGGCTCTTCAAAAGTCCATACCGAAGAGTCCATCGAGACGTGCGGAGCCGAAGTGCAGAAAGGCAATCCGCCTACAGAGAGAAAGATCCAGAGACTCTTCCGCCGCGAAGAAGTGAGTCGGCTGATCAAGAAATGCAATGACTTTGGCGCCGGGGGAGTATCTGTTGCGATCGGTGAACTTGCAGACGGACTTCGGGTAGAACTTGACAAAGTTCCGAAAAAGTATGCAGGACTTGACGGAACGGAGATCGCAATCTCTGAATCGCAGGAACGTATGGCGGTAGTTGTGGATCCGAAAGATGCAGAGAAGTTCATGGCTTATGCAAAAGAAGAGAATCTCGAGGCGACGAAAGTCGCTGTGGTGACAGAGGAACCAAGACTCGTGCTCATCTGGCGGGGAAAAGAGATCGTGAATATCTCCCGTGCTTTTCTCGATACGAACGGGGCGCATCAGGAGACCAGCGTCGAGGTTGAGATGCCCAGACGTGAGGACAGCCTTTTCATCAGAAAAGAGGTTTCAGACGTTCGGGCGGCATGGCTTGATACACTGAGCGATCTCAATGTCTGCTCACAGAAAGGGCTCGTGGAGATGTTTGACGGTTCCATCGGTGCAGGCTCTGTGTTTATGCCGCATGGCGGGAAATATCAAATGACAGAGACACAGGCTATGGTGGCGAAAGTTCCGGTGCAGACAGGAGATACAGACAGTGTCTCTATGATGAGTTATGGCTTTGATCCGTATCTGTCAAGCTGGAGCCCGTATCATGGGGCGGTGTATGCAGTAGTCGAATCGATCGCGAAGATTGTTGCCGCGGGCGGCGACTATCGGAAGATACGTTTTACATTCCAGGAATATTTCCGCCGCATGACAGAGGATCCGAAGCGCTGGAGCCAGCCGTTTGCAGCCCTGCTGGGCGCCTATGCCGCTCAGATAGGATTTGGACTGCCTTCAATCGGCGGAAAGGACAGTATGTCAGGCACGTTCCAGGATATAGATGTTCCGCCAACGCTTGTCTCATTTGCAGTGGATATGTCTGTGGAGAGTGATATTATAACCCCGGAGCTTAAAAAGGCCGGAAACAGACTCGTGTGGCTGAGGATAGACAGAGACGAGTATGACCTTCCGGTATATGGACAGGTCATGGATCAGTACGGAAAGCTCACGGAAGATATCAGAGCCGGAAGAGTGGTATCGGCATATGCGCTTGACCGCCACGGGGTGATCGCGGCTGTGAGCAGGATGGCGTTTGGAAACCGTATGGGAGTAAAGCTGGAACATAACATGGATTCCAGAGATCTTTTCGCGCCTGCGTTCGGCGATATCATTGCCGAGGTGGAAGACGGACAGACCGGCAATCTCCAGATCACATATACAGTGCTCGGAGAGGTGACTGACAGGGCGGCCTTTGAGTATGGAAATATAAAGATTGATATAGACGAAGCGGCTGATGCGTGGACGAAAACTCTCGAGAGAGTGTTTGTGACAAAATCCGGGGAAAGCTCAGAAGAGCCTGTGGAGGACAAACTGTATGATGCGGACAGCGTTCATATATGCGGGCACAAGATCGGACAGCCCACAGTGTTCATCCCTGTATTTCCGGGGACGAACTGTGAGTATGACAGTGCGCGGGCATTTGAGCGTGCCGGAGCGAAAGTCGTGACAAGAGTCTTCCGAAATCTGGACGCCCAGGATATCAGAGCTTCCGTGGAAGAATTTGAAAAGACGATTGCCCAGGCTCAGATGATTATGTTCCCGGGTGGATTCAGCGCCGGAGATGAGCCGGACGGATCAGCCAAATTCTTTGCCACAGCATTCCAGAACGAAAAAATAAAAGAAGCTGTGGAAAAACTCTTAAATGAGCGTGACGGACTTGCACTTGGAATCTGTAACGGGTTCCAGGCTCTGATCAAGCTGGGTCTTGTTCCATATGGAAAAATCGTTGGCCAGACTGAGGATTCCCCCACGCTGACCTACAATACGATCGGGCGGCATATCTCAAAGATGGTCTGCACAAAAGTCATGTCAAACAAATCTCCGTGGCTTTCGGGCGCAGAACTGGGCGGGGTATATACCAATCCGGCATCACATGGAGAAGGGCGCTTTGTTGCAGGCCGGGAGTGGATACAGCGTCTGTTTGACAACGGCCAGGTGGCGACACAGTACTGTGATCCTGACGGAAAAATCAGTATGGATGAAGAGTGGAATGTCAACGGTTCATACTGCGCAATTGAGGGAATCACCAGCCCGGATGGCCGTGTACTCGGCAAGATGGCACACTCGGAGCGGCGGGGCGAGTCTGTGGCAGTGAACATTTACGGAGAGCAGAATATGAGAGTGTTTGAGTCCGGGGTAAAATATTTCCGATAAAGATCAGACAGTTTTTTTAAAAAAGTGTTGACATTTGACGGGCGATGATAGTATAATAGAAAAGCGGGTTACGGAAAGGCTCCGAAACCCGCTAAAATATGGGATCTTAGCTCAGCTGGGAGAGCATCTGCCTTACAAGCAGAGGGTCATAGGTTCGAGCCCTATAGGTCCCATAATATTAAATATGGCGGAATAGCTCAGTTGGCTAGAGCACACGGTTCATACCCGTGGTGTCGCTGGTTCAAATCCAGTTTCCGCTATCAGTGAGGGATTCGCAGGAGCGGATTCCTTCTTTATTTTACAGGATATTTCTATGATTCTGTGTTTGTTCCGGAGTGGTGGAATTATCTGTCAACTTATGTTAGAATAATGCAAGAATATCTGCGGAGGATAAGAATATGAACGGAAAAGGAATGTATGCACTGCGTATCGTGATTGGAGGATATCTGGTATATCTGGGTCTCAGCCTGCTTATACAGATGATGAATGAAAAGCCGGAAAATATGGCGCTTATGTCTGCTATGGCTGTAATTTTCATCATTGTTGGAGCAGTATACGCTGTCCTCACTCTCAGGAAAGTGCTTCAGGTAAGAAAAGAGGAGAAAGAGGCTGAGGAAAAAGAAATAGAGAATGATCATGAGGAGAAATAGATATGCGTATAGGTATAGGATATGACGTCCACCGGCTTGTGCCGGGGAGAAAGCTCATTATGGGCGGAGTGGAGATAGACTATGAAAAAGGCCTGCTCGGACATTCTGATGCAGACGTGCTCCTTCACGCTATAATGGATGCTCTGCTCGGAGCGGCAGCTCTCGGAGATATCGGAAAACATTTTCCGGACACTGATCCCCGGTATGAGGGGAGCTCGAGTCTGCGCCTTCTCGAGCAGGTGGGAGAGATTTTAGAGGAAAACGGTTATATCATTGAAAACATTGATGCTACGATCATCGCGCAGCAGCCGAAGATGCGCCCTTACATCGATGAAATGAGGGAGAATATTGCCTCTTTTCTTAAGATTGAGACAGATCAGGTCAATGTGAAAGCAACTACCGAGGAAGGGCTTGGATTCACAGGAAAAGGAGACGGGATATCCGCTCAGGCCGTCTGTGCCATTGAGAAATATACGAATTACAAGAGTGTTGATGTGACTGGGGGTTCCGGGTGCGGAGGCTGCTGTCCGCACCGGCAGGAGGATGAGAGATGATACTGCGGAAGCTGGATAAAGAGGAGCATCAAAAGACGAGAGCGCTCTGGGAGGAGATATTTCAGGAAGATACAGAGGAATTCCTTAACTATTATTACTATATAAAGACAAGAGAAAATGATATATATGTTGTGGAAGAAGACGGCGGCATCTGTTCTATGCTCCACTTAAATCCTTACAGAGTGATGATCGAGGGAGAGGAAGCCCCGTCCGCATATATTATCGCAGTGTCTACGCGGAAGCCGTACCGCAGCCGAGGCTATATGGGAGCTCTGCTCAGCACATCCTTGAATGATATGTATGGACAGAAAGTGCCTTTTACGTTCCTCATGCCTGCTGCAGAAGCTATTTATACACCGTATGATTTCCGGTTTATTTATGCTCAGGATATCGGAGTGACAGGACGTCCGGAAGCGGCAGAAGGAAAATGTGTGTGTGCAGATGCTTCTCTGTGGCAGGCTGGAGAGATCGCTGACTTTTTCAACGAGCATTATGGCCGTGCGTGGCAGGTCCGTACCGTCCGGGATCATGAATATTATCAGACGATGATTATGGAACAGCAGAGTGAGCGGGGCGGAGTGCGTCTTATGAAAGAGGACGGCAGGCTGTGCGGTGTCTATGCCTATGCAGCAGAAGAGACGCTTGAGATACGTGAACCGCTCTTTCTGCCGGGATATGAAGAGGAGTTCCTGCGCTCGGTCGGAGAGCTGGCGGCTTCAGTCCGCACAGACGGCAGACTGCCGGGAGAACAGAGAGAAAGCGGCAGTGCAGAAGAAATAAAGATCTATGCCTGTCCGGATGTCATTCCATGCATATCACATGAGAAGAAACCTCTCATAATGGCAAGGATCGTATGTCTTCCGGAATTGCTCAAGATGATGACGGTTTCCGAAGAGGAGGAAGTTGATTGTTCCTTTGCGGTGATTGATCCTCTGATAAGGCAGAACAGCAGGGTGTGGCGGATAACCAGCAGGAAAGGCGAGACCCGGCTGCATGTGCAGGAAACCGAGGACTCAGAGGGTGTCCTTCCTGTTGCCGAACTTACGGAGATATTGTTCGGACGCCTGACGCCGCGGGATATCAAAGACCGCGAAAATGTAATGATGACAGAGCGCCTGGAAGAGGAACTTGCGAAGATCACGAAACTGACGAGAGTATTTCTTAATGAAATTGTATGAGAGCGTATGAAGCTGCATGAGAAAACAACGGTATTTATGAAAGAAAACAACGGTATTTATGAAGCTCCAGGTTGACAAAAAAGAAAAATTTTCATAATATAGGGTATATGTCAGAAAAAGAAAGGCTGAGAACGGATAGAGTAGCATGTTCAGAAACTCACAGAGAGAGGATGCCGCCGGCTGAGAGCATCCTTGCGCGGAGAATGTGTGAAGTGCATCCGGGAGCTGATCCTGTGAAATAGGAGTAGCGGGATACGTGCTGCATACGTTACATGCATCCTGAGTGAAAGGAATGATCCTTTTAATAGAGTGGAACCGCGGATATGACTTCGTCTCTTGTTTGAGGCGGAGTCATTTTGCTTTACACAGCACTTCGCGATACACTCCCGGTGTTCTAGTAAGGAGAGAAGAATGGGCATAATATCTTATATCAGAGAAGAGGTACAGGTGATCCGGGAGAGGGACCCTGCAATAAAATCAAATATGGAAGTGCTTCTATATCCCAGTTTCCGCGCGATATTGAGATACCGGCTGGCGCATAAACTGTATCTGAGAGGACACTATTTCTGGGCAAGATGGATTTCCCAGAGAGGTGCGCGCAAGACAGGGATAGAGATTCATCCGGGAGCAAGGATCGGAAAGGGCCTGTTCATCGACCACGGGAGCGGCGTCATTATCGGAGAAACGACGATTATAGGCAACAATGTCACACTGTATCAGGGAGTGACGCTGGGCGGTACGGGAAAGGAACAGGGCAAAAGACATCCGACACTGGAAGATAATGTGATGGTGAGTGCAGGGGCAAAGATACTCGGCTCTTTTACGATCGGTGAGAACTCCAAGATCGGAGCAGGTTCTGTTGTGCTTGAGGAAGTTCCGCCCAACTGTACAGTCGTGGGAGTGCCGGGGCGAATCGTCCGTATGGACAACAAGAAAGTGCCGCGCCTTGATATGGACCAGATCCACCTTCCGGATCCGGTTCTCAATGATATCAGAAAGCTCCAGGAAGAAAATATCAGATTACACAATAAGCTCAGAAATCTTATAAAAGAGCTCAGATGCATAGAAAGGAAAGGAGAAGATGATGAAGATTTATAACACACTGTCAAAGAGAAAGGAAGAGTTCGTCCCGCTTGAAGAGGGAAAGGTGAAGATGTATGTGTGCGGACCTACTGTATACAATTTTATCCACATTGGAAACGCCCGTCCGATGATCGTGTTTGACACAGTGAGGAGATACTTTGAATACAAAGGATATGATGTGAATTTTGTGTCAAATTTCACAGATGTGGATGATAAGATCATCAAGAAAGCGATCGAAGAAGGCGTAACATCAGACGAGATATCCAAGCGCTATATCGCAGAGTGCAAAAAGGACATGGAGGCTATGAACGTCATGCCTGCCACGAAAAATCCTCTGGCCACAGAAGAAATCTGCGGCATGGTCGATATGATCCGGACTCTGATCGACAAGGGATACGCCTACGAGAAAAACGGAACAGTATACTATCGTACAAGGAAATTTAAAGATTATGGCAAACTTTCACACAAAAACCTGGACGACCTGCAGTCCGGCGGCAGATCGCTTCTTGTAACAGGAGAGGATGAGAAGGAAGATCCGCTGGATTTTGTACTCTGGAAACCGAAGAAAGAGGGAGAGCCGGCATGGGAGTCTCCGTGGAGCGAGGGCCGTCCGGGCTGGCATATCGAGTGTTCAGAGATGTCAAAGAAATACCTTGGAGAACAGATCGATATACATGCAGGAGGCGAGGACCTGATCTTCCCCCACCATGAAAACGAGATTGCCCAGAGTGAGGCTGCAAACGGCAAGGAATTTGCAAGATACTGGATGCATAACGGCTTTCTCAATATCGATAACCGCAAGATGTCCAAGTCGCTGGGAAATTTCTTTACTGTGAGGGAGATCAGTGAGAAATATGACCTGCAGGTGCTTCGTTTCTTCATGCTGAGCGCCCATTACAGAAGCCCGCTCAATTTCAGCGCTGATCTTATGGAAGCTGCAAAGAATGGTCTGGAACGGATTCTGACAGCGGCGGAGAACCTGCGGTTCCTCTCTAAAAATGCCGGAGACGGCGGCATGACTGCAGAGGAACAGGAGATGCTCTGCGGCGCGCATAAATATATCCAGAGCTTTGAGAAAGCCATGGACGACGATTTCAACACAGCGGATGCCATAGCGGCCGTATTTGAACTTGTGAAATATGTGAATACAACGGCGGATGGCAGCAGGACACGGGAATATCTTGACGAACTGTATAAGCAGCTCCTGTGTCTGACAGATGTGCTTGGGATCATAATCGACCGAAAAGAAGAGATGCTCGATGATGAGATCGAGGCGATGATCGAGAAGCGCCAGGCAGCCAGAAAAGAGAAAAATTTCGCTCTGGCAGATCAGATCAGAGACGAGCTGCTGGCAAAGGGAATTATCCTGGAAGACACGCGGGAAGGTGTAAAATGGAAGAAAGCATAAAATACGGATTTGAGCGCTGCATTGAGAATATTCCGGGCATGATGCCGCCGGAACCAGAGAAAATGTCTCCGCTTGTGCAGGCATATATCGGAGATTGTGTGTTCGATCTCATAATCCGGCTCAGGGCAGCCGGCAGGGGAAACAGGCAGGTCCACAAACTGCATGAAGAGACGAGCCATTATGTCCAGGCATCATCACAGTCTTATATGATGCGGGCAATACAGGAACATCTCACAGAGAAAGAACATGCGGTGTACCGCCGCGGGCGGAATGTCCGCAGCGTGAGTCCGGCAAAGAACCAGTCTGTTACGGATTACCGGCGTGCTACAGGCTTTGAGGCTCTGATCGGCTATCTCTATCTGAACAAAGAGTACGAAAGGCTGGCCGAACTAGTCACGATAGGGCTTGAGATTATGGAAACCGGAAAAGAGAAAGAGGATTAAATGATGCAGAGATTAAACGGGGCTGACACAGAAGAAAATAATGGGCACACGCTGCTGATCGAGGGCCGCAATGCAGTTCTTGAGGCGCTTCGGTCCGGCAGGCCGATCGATAAACTTTTTGTGCTGGACGGATGCCAGGACGGACCGGTCCGCACCATTGTCCGGGAAGCAAAAAAGTGCGATACGATCCTGAATTTTGTAAGCCGGGAACGGCTGAACCAGCTGACGCAGACAGGAAAGCACCAGGGTGTGATAGCATATGCGGCCGCATATGACTATTCCGATATCGAGGATATGTTCCGGCTTGCAGAAGAAAGAGGAGAAGATCCATTTCTCATTCTGCTTGACGGAATTGAAGATCCGCATAACCTGGGCGCCGTCATCCGTACAGCCAACATAGCCGGCGCGCACGGGGTAATCATTCCGAAGAGGCGGGCTTCCGGTCTTACAGCAACGGTGGCAAAGACATCGGCGGGGGCTTTGAACTATACGCCCGTGGCAAAAGTGACCAATCTTGTCAAGACGATAGAAGAGCTCAAAAAAAGGGGAATGTGGTTCGTGTGTGCGGATATGGACGGAGAGATGATGTATGACCTTGATCTGACAGGACCGATCGGCCTGGTGATCGGCAGTGAGGGAGAGGGTGTGAGCAGGCTGGTAAAAGAAAAATGCGATTTTACTGCAGGAATCCCGATGAAAGGGGAAATCACATCCTTAAATGCATCGGTTGCCGGAGGGATTCTCGCCTATGAGATCGTAAGACAGAGACTCGGAAAATAGGACAGATATTCTGCCAAAGGCAGGTGGATAAAATATGAGTAAATATGACAGGATGGCGGACGAGCAGCTCATCGAAGAGATGCAGAGCGGCAACAGAGAGATCATGGACTACATCATGGACAAATATAAACCAATGGTGCGGAAAAAGGCCCGGGCGATGTTCCTGCTCGGCGGTGAGAACGAAGATCTCATACAGGAGGGGATGATCGGACTCATCAAAGCAGTACGTGACTATGACAAAGAGCAGGGGGCGTCCTTTTCGAGCTTTGCCGAACTGTGCGTATCCCGCCAGATGTACAGTGCGATTGAGGCGTCAAAACGGAAGAAACATCTGCCGCTGAACTCCTATATTTCGCTGTATGAAGAGAGTGAAGTGCGGCACGACGGCAGGAAGATGCCGCTCATTGATACGATTGAACCGGAGCAGGAAACAGATCCTGAGGCCTTGTATTTTGGGAAAAAATATACCGAGGCATTCGTAGAGCAGCTAAAAGACAGCCTGAGCTCCCTGGAGAACCATGTGCTCTATCTGCATCTTATGGGGACAGATTACAGAAAGATAGCTGAGCTGCTTGGCAAAAGCCCGAAATCCATTGACAATGCGATACAGAGGATAAGGGGGAAGGCGGAAAAGATGCTCCGCCGGAACGGATAGACTTTACAGAGACGTAAAACAACACAGAACAGTTAAGGAGAAAGATGATGAAAAAAGGTGTAAATTACGTGCTGGCCGCACTTGTCTTTATTATTACGATGCTCCTCATAAGCGGAAGCGGATTCCTGCTTTCTTTCGGGGCGGCTCTGTTTGGAGTCATGGCAGGCGGTCCGGATGGACCGGATATGGTCTATGAATATCTGATGGATAATATGAATCTGTATTCCTGCCTGATATATATGATACCAGGCATAGTATTTCTGCTGTGGTATTACTTTGCGTTTGTGGAACCTGTAGGAACCGGCAGGTTTGCGGCTGCGCAGACAAAAAGGCTGACTCCCTCCTGTTTTCTCTGGCTGGTGCCTCTGACATTTGCCGTCCAGCATGCCATTTCCCTGTTGATGGCAATGGTTGCAATGCTCATGCCATCGGCAATGGAGAACTATACGGAGATGGTGGAGACTTCCGGTTTGTCAGAGTACTCGCCTGTGTGGGTCATAGCGACTCTGATACTTCCGTCTCTGGTTGAAGAGACGATCTTCAGGGGACTGATTTTCCAGTACCTCAGAAAGGCCGGGGCATGTTTCGTAGTGGCGAATCTTATCCAGGCCGTCCTCTTTGGAGTCTTCCACATGAATCTTATTCAGGGGATATATACCGCTTTCTTCGGATTTCTGCTGGGATATCTTGCGTGGCGGTATGAGAGCCTTCTCGTGCCGATGGCGATGCATGCACTGTTTAATTTCTTTGGAACGGTAGTAATCAGCCTTGAAAGCAGATTCCTGCCGGAAATATTGCTTGGACTGATTATACTGGGGAGTGTGCCTGTGGCGGCAGTCATTCTTGTCATGATGCATTTTGGCATTGGCGAAGGGAAGAAGAACAGAAAAAGAATACATCAGGACTGATGAGGTGAGAAGATATGAGATTTGTGATACAGAGGGTAAAGTCAGCTTCTGTGCGGACAGAAGAAAAAGTGATCGGACAGATAGGAAAAGGTTATCTTGTTCTGATCGGAGTGTCAGATACTGACACAGAGCAGACGGCGGATAAAATGATAAAGAAGATGATCGGACTTAGAATCTTTGAGGACGAGAACGGCAAGACCAATCTCTCTCTGGCAGATGTGGGCGGCAGTCTGCTTCTTGTATCGCAGTTTACGCTGTATGCCAGCTGCAAAAAGGGAAACAGGCCCAGCTTTACAGAGGCAGGATCTCCTGATAAGGCAAAATGTCTCTATGAGTATGTGATACAGGAAAGCAGAAAGTCTGTACCGGAAGTACAGACCGGAAGTTTTGGAGCAGAGATGGAAGTAAGCCTTGTAAATGACGGGCCGTTCACGATTCTGCTCGATTCCGAAAAACTATAAAAAACACAGAGAAGGCTTCCCGGAGAATTATCTTTCGGGAAGCCTTCTCTGCATTTTTAAAGCTACTGAGCGGACTTGAACCGCCGACCTCATCCTTACCAAGGATGCGCGCTACCGACTGCGCCACAGTAGCCTATTGTGCATGCGGTTATACGCAAGGATTAATATACACCAGCGAATATTGTATTGTCAAGAGAAAATTGCAATGATCTCTGTCATTCGCTCTTTTTATCAGAGCGCTGTGTTATACTTGGAGCAATATACAGTGGTGTTGCCGGATCAGACCGGAGGAAAAGCATGAAAATGGGAAGAGAGGAATTAAGAGAGTTAAGAGACGGACTGGACAGACTTATGGAGTTTATCAGAAACATGGAACAGGGGGAACTACCGGATTTTTACCGGTATTTTGACACGATGAAGAATAATATCGAGATATTTTTCTGCATAGGCTGTGATGATATCGAGGATTTCCTGCCGGTACTTGAGAGAGACTGGAAAGCGTCTCACACAATGTTTATCGGCGTGCAGGACTATGACATCAGAAAGCAGCATCCGGACATCGATCCTGTGCTGAGCCTGTATTTTGCAGGCCTTCTTTCGGATGTGGGAAAATATTTTGAAAGGGGCAGGTTTGAGGCTGTGGTATGACGGATTCAGGACAGGGCTGCCGGCGGACCTTAGGGAGCTTCTGCACTTGTGATTCCCGGCATTTTATGGTAAGATAACATCCATGAATGTTTGTGTTATTAGAGGAGGAGACAATGGAAAACGAAGCTGTTTCTAAGAATTTTATCGAGCAGGAGATAGACAAAGATCTATCGGAAGGTGTTTATGACCACGTGTGTACGAGGTTCCCGCCTGAGCCGAACGGATATCTTCATATAGGACATGCCAAGTCCATTCTCTTAAATTACGGGCTTGCACAGAAATACGGCGGGACGTTCCACATGCGTTTTGATGATACGAACCCGACGAAAGAGAAAATGGAGTTTGTTGATTCCATCAAAGAGGATATCAGGTGGCTCGGAGCAGACTGGGGAGAACATCTTTATTTTGCCTCCGACTATTTTGACCAGATGTATGAGTGCGCGGTGAAACTTATTAAAAAGGGGAAGGCATTTGTCTGTGATCTGACGGCGGAAGAGATGAGAGAATACCGCGGGACTCTGACGGAGCCGGGAAAGGAGAGCCCTTACCGCAGCCGTTCTGTCGAAGAGAACCTGAAGCTGTTTGAGGAGATGCGTGACGGGAAGTATGCCGACGGAGAGAAAGTGCTCCGTGCGAAGATTGATATGGCATCCCCAAATATCAATATGAGAGATCCGGTTATCTATCGCGTGGCCCATATGACGCACCACAATACAGGTGATAAGTGGTGCATCTATCCGATGTACGACTTTGCCCATCCGATAGAAGACGCGATTGAAGGAATCACTCACTCTGTCTGCACATTGGAGTTTGAGGATCACAGGCCGCTCTATGACTGGGTAGTGCACGAGTGTGAGTTTGAGAATCCGCCGAGACAGATTGAGTTTGCCAAACTGTATCTGACCAACGTAGTGACTGGAAAGAGATACATCAAGAAACTTGTGGAAGACGGGATTGTAGACGGCTGGGATGATCCGCGCCTTGTATCCATCGCAGCGCTCCGCAGAAGAGGATTCACGCCGGAGTCCATCCGGATGTTCATCGATCTGTGCGGCGTATCAAAAGCTCAGAGTTCGGTGGACTATGCGATGCTCGAATACTGTATCAGAGAAGATCTCAAGATGAAGAAGCCGCGGATGATGGCTGTTCTTGATCCGATCAAACTTGTGATTGATAATTATCCTGAGGATCAGACCGAATATCTGGATGTTGCGAATAATCTGGAGAATGAGGAACTGGGCAGCAGAAAAGTACCGTTTGGGCGCGAACTTTATATCGAGCGGGAGGACTTTATGGAAGAACCGCCGAAGAAGTATTTCCGCCTTTTCCCGGGAAATGAAGTGCGTCTGATGCACGCTTATTTTGTGAAATGCGTCGGTTTTGAAAAGGACGAAGACGGAAATGTGACGGCTGTCCACTGCACATATGATCCTAAGACAAAAGCAGGCAGCGGATTTACAGGCAGAAAAGTCAAAGGAACGATCCACTGGGTTCCGGCTTCCCATGCGCAGAAAGCGGAAGTGCGTCTGTATGAGAATCTGATCGATGAAGAAAAGGGTGTTTACAACAAAGAGGATGGTTCCCTTAATCTGAATCCAAACTCCCTCACAGTTATTAAAGAGGCATTAGTGGAGCCGAGTTTTGAGGGATATGGGGCCTATGACAGCTTCCAGTTTGTGCGCAATGGTTATTTCTGTATTGATGCTCATGATTCAAGTAAGGAACACCTTGTGTTCAACAGGATCGTATCGCTCAAAAGCTCGTTCAAACTGCCGAAAAAATAAGAGAGCCATATGTATGAACTGACTATAAACCTGAAGCCCGGGGCAAAGATCCCTCTGTATGAACAGATCTACGCATATATAAAAGAAGAAATCAGAAGAGGCAGGATCTCAAGCGGGGAGAGACTGCCTTCTACCCGTGCGCTGAGCCGCCATCTCGATGTGAGCAGGAGCACGGTGGAGCTTGCTTACGAACAGCTCCTTTCAGAAGGCTATATTGAAGCCCAGCCATACAGAGGTTATTTCGCTGCTCAGATCGATGGATTGTACCGGATTGAACGGCAGACTTCATCGAGAAAACCGGCTGTAAGTAAAGAAACGAAAAAATACTCTTATGATTTCACGCCCAATGGCGTAGACCTGAACAGCTTTCCATATAATGCATGGAGAAAACTATCCCGTGAGAGCCTTGTAGAAGACCAGGCTGAACTTTTCCGTCTTGGATGTCCACAGGGTGAGGCAGGGCTTAGAAATGTAATCAGCAGCTATCTCCATCAGGCGCGCGGGGTCGAATGTCTTCCGGAGCAGATCATCGTCGGCGCCGGGAATGATTATCTGATGATGCTCCTGTGCGCGATTCTTGGCACAGGCCACAAAGTGGCTTTGGAAAACCCGACCTACAGGCAGGCGTACCGTCTGTTCGCAAACCTTTCCTGTGAAGTGTGTACGGTCGATATGGATGCAAAGGGGATGAAGGCAGATGAGCTGGAACGCTCCGGAGCGGATATCGCATTTGTGATGCCTTCGCACCAGTATCCGCTTGGAACAGTCATGCCGATCAGGCGGCGCATGGAGCTGCTTCAATGGGCAGAAAAGGAAGAGGGACGCTACATCATAGAGGATGATTATGACAGTGAGTTCCGCTACAAAGGCAAGCCAATTCCTGCTTTACAGGGATATGACAGGAATGGGAAAGTGATCTATATCGGGACGTTCTCGAAATCAATCGCTCCGGCAATCCGAATGAGCTATCTGGTGCTGCCGGAAGCTGTGCATGAAAGATACAGGGAGAGGTGCGGGTTTATCAGTTCTACTGTGTCCAGAATAGACCAGATGATACTTCAGAAATTTATAGAAGAAGGATATTATGAGCGGCATCTGAACAAGATGAGAGCGCTGTACCGCAGCAGACATGATACGCTTCTTGCAGAACTGAAAAAGCTGGGATGTGGATTTGACATCTCAGGGGAAAACGCCGGAGTACATCTGCTCCTTCATTTTAGAGATGGACGCAGCGAGGAAGAACTCATAAGTCTTGCCTCAGAGAAAGGCGTGAAAGTCTATGGTTTGTCCGGATATTATGTAGATGGCCCCAGGACGGCAGATGAAACAGTGATCCTGCTTGGATATGCCAATATGAGAGAGGAGAAAATCAAAGAAGCTGTCAGTCTCCTGGGCGAGGCGTGGTTCTGATAAAAGGAAAAGCCGGAAGTGTTCCGGCTTTTGTAGCTTTTCTATCAATCTTTCAGGCGATCATGTACGATGATCAAGATTTCAGTTTTCCTTTGTCTTTTCAGATCCGTCCTCTGATGCTTCAGCAGAGCCCTCTTCAGCCTCCTTTTTGAGAGAAACGTATTCTCTCTGGGCAGGCTGGAGATCAGCGTCCAGATCAAAATCTTCATCCTCTGTAAGATCTGCCTCGTCTTCCGAGAGATCATCCGAACTGTCTTTGCAGAAATATGCAACAGCAAGTCCGATCGCTGTTCCGACTACAGCAAAGATACTGAGCCATTTAATTACTTTTTTCAATGTAAGGTCTCCTTTCTGTCAGAAGATGTGCTCCGAAAATGAAAAGAGAACATCCCGGATATGCTATTTATTGTAATACTTTTTTATAGAAAAGACAATAGCAAAAGGTAAGGCTGGTATAAAAAAGAGAAATAACATTTTACAGAATGGAAAAACTATAGTATAATTCAAACGGCGGATGTTGACGCCGCTGTCATACAAGCACAATACGCAGGAGGAATTAAAATGGTTAAAGCAGTAGTAGGTGCAAACTGGGGCGATGAGGGAAAGGGCAAAATCACCGATATGCTCGGCAAAGAGTCTGATATCATCGTACGTTTTCAGGGTGGGGCGAACGCAGGCCACACGATCGTGAATGATTATGGCAAATTTGCGCTGCATACACTGCCGTCCGGCGTTTTTTACGATCACACGACAAGCATCATAGGAAACGGAGTCGCACTTGATGTGCCGAGACTGTTCGAGGAGATCAGGTCCATTGTTGACAGAGGGGTTCCTATGCCGAAGATACTTGTCTCGGAGAGAGCACAGATGGTGATGTCCTATCACAAAAACTTCGACGCCTACGAGGAGGAGCGCCTTGGCGGTAAGTCTTTCGGTTCGACGAAATCAGGCATTGCGCCGTTCTACTCGGATAAGTATTCTAAGATCGGTTTTCAGGTGAGCGAGCTCTTTGACGATGATCTGCTCAGAGAAAAAGTCGTTCGCGTGGCAGAACAGAAGAATGTCCTGCTCGAACACCTCTACCATAAACCATTGATCGATCCTGATGAATTATATAAAGAACTTAAGAGTTACAAAGAGATGGTAGAGCCATATGTATGTAATGTATCTCTTTATCTCAGTAATGCGATCAAAGAGGGGAAAAATATCCTGCTTGAAGGACAGCTTGGCTCTCTGAAAGATCCTGACCACGGGATTTATCCGATGGTCACATCCTCATCGACACTGGCAGCATACGGAGCTATCGGTGCAGGTATCCCGCCCTATGAGATCAAACAGATCATCACGGTGTGCAAAGCGTACTCGAGTGCAGTGGGAGCAGGCGCTTTTGTCAGCGAGATATTCGGCGATGAAGCCGACGAACTCAGAAAGAGAGGCGGAGACGGAGGCGAGTACGGCGCCACGACAGGCCGCCCGAGACGTGTGGGCTGGTTTGACTGTGTGGCTTCCAAATATGGCTGCAGGATGCAGGGAACAACGGACGTGGCCTTCACAGTACTTGACGTGCTTGGCTATCTCGATGAGATTCCGGTATGTGTGGGCTATGAAATCAATGGAGAAATAACGACAGATTTTCCTGTTACACATCTTCTTGAGAAGGCCAAACCTGTGATCAAAAAGCTGCCGGGATGGAAAGCGGATATCCGGGGGATCAGAAAATATGAAGAACTGCCGGAGAACTGCCGGAACTATATTGAGTTCATTGAAAAGGAGATCGGGTATCCGATCACGATGATCAGCAATGGTCCGGGGAGAGATGATATCATTTACCGTAACCGGTAAAGTGTGAGAAGCATGGAGCTTCAGATCCGATAGAAAAATGTATAAATAATCAGAGGAAGACAGCCGCAGGAAAGGTGGAGTCAGCATGATGCGACACCGCTTTTGCCGCGGCTGTTGTGCTGATAATAGGAGACATATTCCTGCTGTTCCAAACATATAATATAAGGCTGAGATTAAAAAAGGAGGTATCTTTATGAGTCAGGACAGCAGCGAAACAGCAAGAAATATGATATCGATGGAAGAATACCTGAAAAGAAGACAAGCGGTAGTGCAGCCGGAACATATACTTCCGGCAGAAAGCGCCAAGGAGACAGTAACAGCCCTGAAGCTGGCGGAACTTTTATATGTCTGAATCTCCGCCGTGTGTGCGGTCTTTCAGATCATTTTCATCGCAGCCTCTGCCTTTCAGGAGACGTGCGACCAGTATATAGGCATACAGAAGAACCGGAACAAGTATCGTGGCTGCAACGGCAGCCCTCAAAAGTCCGGCGGCAGCGGGGGAATCGATAAGGGCAAAGACCAGTGTGGCTGCGTACATGCAGACGAGAAGAACAGCGCCGGCCATTGCGAGGATACGTTTTAATCTCTTCATATTCAGATCTCTCCTGACTGTTATTTTCCGAAACCGGTGTGTACCGGTGTTAAATACAGTATAACCAAAATAACGGTTTACGGCAAACAGAAATTGGTATATAATAGTCTGCGACAGATTCTCAGATACAGATAAAGGAGTAATATACGATGAGTGAAAAAAGTTTACTTGACCAGTGGCGCGGCATAGCGTACGATCAGACACAGTCCAAAGATCAGCTCGAAAGATTCTGGAGTAATTATTTCATGATCGAGAAAAGCATCTATGAGAAACTCCTGGAAGATCCCGACACAGAAGTAAAGGGCACAGTGAAAGAGCTGGCGGAAAAATACGGTCAGGATGTCATGACGATGGTGGGATTCCTTGACGGCATCAATGACAGTCTCAAAGTTCCCAATCCCATCGAAACAATGACCGAGGATACGGAAGTAAGCCTTGGATTCGATAAGGAAAAGCTTTATAAGAATATGGTTGATGCAAAAGCAGACTGGCTCTATGAGCTGCCCCAGTGGGAGCCGATCTTTGACGAGGAGACAAGAAAACGTCTTTACAAAGAGCAGAAGGCTTCCGGCACGATCCGCAAGCCTAAAAAGATCGGAAGAAATGATCCGTGTCCGTGCGGAAGCGGAAAGAAGTATAAAAAGTGCTGTGGAAGAAATGCATAGATGAAGTATTATTTTCTGATCACCGGTATTTTGTGTGTGATATATTACCTCATACTTGTGTGGTATTCACGAAAACTGAGATCGACTTTTGCAGTCTTTTGGCTGATGACGGGCGGCGTGCATCTTATTTTAGGGTGTGCGCCGCTTCACGCATACATGTATACAATCCTGAGTGCTGTCTGTCTTGCAGCATGGATCTCGATCCTGTCTGTAGAGTTGAGAATCATTAGGGCCATGTTCGGGCGGTGTGACTGTGCGGTTGACTGGATCATCGTGCTTGGAGCTCAGGTGAAGGGGACAAAGATAACCGATTCCCTGAGACGGCGGCTTGACACAGCAGTGGCATATCTCAGGAGATATCCCCGGACAAGAGTGATTGTATCAGGCGGACAGGGACCGGGCGAAGATATATCCGAGGCAGACGCCATGGCCGGATATCTGGAAGAGAAAGGCATTGCTGCCGGGAGAATATTCAGAGAGGATGCGTCGACTTCGACGCGGGAGAATCTGAGATTCTGCCGCCGGATTCTGGACGCTCACAATGACAGGGTCGGGATTGTGACAAACGGATTTCATATATACCGGGCGTCAGTGACGGCGGCGCAGGAGGGATATCGTTATCTGTACAAGATCCCTGCTTCGTCTAACCCTGTTTTTCAGATGAATTATCTCGCACGTGAATTTTTTGCAGTAGCCGTTATGTGGCTGAGAGGCGCAAAAGGATAAGAACAGAATGGGAACAGCGGACATATAGAGTATATTTTAGGCATAAGCGGGCATAATGATGATGAATCTGTAGAAAGAGGAGGTATCATTATGCCGGAATTAAAATGTACAGTACAGACATGCGTACACAATCAGCAGTTCCTCTGCGACCTTGATAAGATCCAGGTAGGCGGAGAGAACGCTAAGAATCCCCAGGAAACCTGCTGTGACAGTTTCCAGGAGAGAAAAGACGGCGGTTACACCAACGCCGCAGGTACAATGCGTGAGGCTTCAGACAGATCCGCAATTGACTGTAAGGCAACAAACTGTATGTATAATGAAGCATGCAAATGTCATGCAGGAAAGATCAGTGTGGAAGGTGGAAGTGCGACTGCGCCGGATGGCACTGAGTGCGCCACATTCCAGTGTCATTGCGGCTGATCCAAAGTGAAGCCGCATATATGTGCATATGGCAAAAATCCCTGTAAACCTCTGTGTCTGTTGATACAGAGGTTTATTAACGTTTTCAGGGCGTGACGCATTATCATTGACGCATGTCAGCAGGACGGGTTATAATGATCCTGTTCTGTTGACACAAAGACAGTCTTCGCATACATATGGGAAAATATAAAAGAAAAGAGGAGAAGGGCAATGCCGATTCGGGTACAGAATGATCTTCCGGTAAAAGAGATACTGGAACAGGAGAATATATTTGTAATGGATGAATACAGGGCGGCACATCAGGACATCCGTCCTATCAGCATCGGGCTTCTCAACCTGATGCCCCTGAAAGAAGATACGGAGCTGCAGATTCTCAGATCTCTTTCTAATACGCCTCTGCAGGTAGATGTAACTTTCGTCCGTATGACCAGCCATGTGTCAAAGAATACGTCCACGAGCCATATCTACAAATTTTACGAACCTTTTGAAAGCATCCGGGGCAAGAAGTTTGACGGATTTATTATCACCGGCGCACCTGTGGAGAGGATGCCTTTTGAAGAGGTGGACTATTGGGAAGAACTGAAGGAGATCATGGAGTGGTCAAAGACGAACGTGACTTCTACACTGCATTTGTGCTGGGGCGCCCAGGCCGGCATTTACTTTCACTATGGGATCAATAAGAGAGAGCTGCCGGAGAAATTATCCGGCGTATACAGACACCGGGTGAGAAACAGGAAGATTCCTCTTGTGAGAGGATTCGACGACGTATTTATGGCACCTCATTCCAGATATACCGAAGTCCCCCAGGAAGATCTGGAAGCAGATGAGAGGATCACGATACTGGCTGATTCCCTCCGGGCAGGGGTATTTCTGTGTATGGCACAGGACGGACGCCAGATTTTTGTGATGGGGCACCCGGAGTATGACCGTATCACTCTCGATGCAGAATATAAGAGAGATGTCGGGAAAGGGTTGAACCCCCGGATTCCGGAACATTACTATCCGGAAGACGACCCCGAGAATAAACCTCTGCTGACATGGAGGTCCCATGCCAACAACCTGTATACGAACTGGCTGAATTATTACGTATATCAGATGACTCCGTACGATCTGTACGGGACGCCGTTTTAGGACGAGTGCTTCCTGCGGAAAGCTCCGGGAGTGATTCCTTTCATTTCCCGGAAGATTCTGCCGAAGTATGCACTGTTTGAAAATCCGCATTTCAGGGCGATATCCACAACAGACTCTCCGGTTGTTTTAAGCAGGTGCTCGGCAGCATCGATACGGTATTCCATCAGATACTGAAAGGGCGTCTTGTGTATTGTGTTTTTGAAACATCTGGTACATTCTCTCGGGCTTATAGCCGCAGAAGCAGCGATATCCTCGAGAGTCAGATGCTCCGTGTAGCTGGACTGTATAAAGGCGAGCATTGTCTGGATGCGGTCCTGTCTGACAGGCTTAATTGGCGGCTGTTCTTTCTCAAGCGTACGGATCTCTTCGAGGAGGAGCAGCCATATTTCTGAAAAAAGATTCCTCATGAGAAATTCACTGTCCTTGTGGTCCTGAAGATGAGATGCTCTTTTCATCAGAGAGAGCATCTTTTTCTGTACCGGGGTTTTTCCCCGGAGTTCGACCAGGTCAAAACGTCTGTCCCGGAGAACGGGCGTGACATATTTTGTCTCAAAGATACTCTTAAAGTGTCCGCCCAGAAAGACCGGGTGGAACAGATAAGAGACATTGATGACATGGGGGGAGCTGCCGCTTGCTTCCATAGCTGCCAGTATGTTGGAGTTGATAAAGAATCCCTCTCCCGGCATGAATTCATAGATTTGATTTACAGTCGATACTTTCATTGAACCCTGTTCGACATAGCTGAATTCAACCTCCTCATGCCAGTGCCATGGAATATGGGTGACGCGCATATCGGCGTGATGCATGACGAACGGGTATTCCGGCGTGATGCCTGCAATCTCTTCTAACTGATCATTTCTTACTGTGATACCTCTGATCTCCATGATGATTCTCCTTTTATGGGTTTTCTCTATAATAATATATTTTTGGAATATTTGTCTTGATAGTTATATAATATGGCGATAAAAATATATAAAACAAAGATAAATGCTTTTATATTTATATTATAAAGAAAAGCAGAAAAAGTAAAGGGAGGTGGATGAACATGCTGCTTTTTGCAGGTATCGTAGTTGTTATGATGGGAATCTGTTTCGCTGAAGAAAAACTGAAAGAAAACTGAAAAATCACGTCTTATTTTGCCGTTTTTGTCCGATATGTGTTATAATCTTTCCTGTGGCTGCACAGAGCAGAGGGCAATGGAGAAGACAGATGTCCGTGGGGCCATGCATAAAGCAAGGAATGAGGACAAGGAGGAATTATAAGTGGACAGCAGTCATTTTTCGGGCATGATCAATGACTTTAAGCAGGGGATTTTCGGTGTGCTCAATGAGAAGAAAGAGGAGCTTTTGAGAGAGGGACGCAAAGTCTATAATCTTTCTGTGGGAACTCCGGACTTCAAACCGGCGCCTCATGTAATGAAAGCCATGCAGGAGGCGTGCAAAAAACCCGAGAACTATAAGTATTCCCTCGCAGATCTGCCGGAACTTCTGGAAGCGGTACAGTATCGGTATAAAAAGCGTTTTGGTGTGGAAATCAGCACAGATGAAGTGATGTCAGTCTATGGTTCACAGGAAGCCATGGCGCATATCGGGATGATCTTCTGCGATCCGGGGGATGTGATTCTTGTCCCGGATCCGGGGTATCCCATGTTTGAGATGAGCGGCATCATGGCAAAAGCCGACGTTCGGTATTATGCTGTTGAGGAAAGGAACGGATATCTGCCAGATCTGGAGAGCATCCCCAAAGAGATCTTAAAGAAGACGAAATATATGATTGTTTCCTATCCTCTTAACCCGGTCGGCGTGTGCGCTCCGTACGGATTCTATGAGAAACTGATCGCTTTTGCCAGGGAAAATGACGTCGTGATCCTTCATGACAATGCATATTCGGATATCACATTTACAGATGAGCCGGGAAGATCGTTCCTTTCTTACGAGGGGGCGAAAGATGTGGGAGTAGAGTTCTATTCCCTTTCTAAATCTTACAATCTGACCGGCGCCAGGATTTCATTTGTGGTGGGGAATAAAGAGATTATTAGCAAATTTCGTCTGCTGAGATCCCAGATCGATTACGGAATTTTCTATCCGGTGCAGTATGCTGCGATTGCTGCCCTCACAGGTCCGGATGACTATATCGAAGAGCAGCGTCAGGAGTATGCAGAGCGTAATCGTGCCCTGTGCGGCGGACTGAGGAAGATTGGCTGGAATGTGCCGGATAGTCTCGGGACAATGTTCGTATGGGCCAGGATACCCGCAGGTTATGGCACTTCGGTTGATTTCTGCCTGGAGCTCATGGAGAAGACCGGAGTGATTGTGACACCGGGCAGTGCGTTTGGAGTAGGCGGGGAAGGGTATGTGCGGATGGCGCTTGTGGCAGACAGGAAGATGATAGAAGAGATCCTGACAGCGCTTGATAAGTCCGGCATATTTGGCTCTTAGAATCCCTGATCCGGGAACAGCATTATCACGATCAATGAAAAGGAGAACGGCAGATGAAAAGAATTGCAAGATTTGAAAAAGTGAGTTTTGACCAGTTTGCGGAAGGCTGGGGTGATACCTTAGGCATTTCAGACAGGGATAAGATAAAAGCGCTTTATGACGCCGTCCGCCTGCCAAGACGCGCGACGGCAGGGAGCGCCGGATATGATTTCTTTGCCCCTTCAGACATAACCCTCAGACCGGGAGAGACGATCAGGATTCCTACTGGAATCCGTGTGTGGATGGAGCCTGAGTGGGTTCTCAAGTGTTATCCGCGCAGCGGGCTGGGCTTTAAATACAGACTGCAGCTCAATAACACAGTGGGGATTATCGACAGCGACTATTATTACTCGGATAACGAGGGCCACATCTTTTCAAAAATAACAAATGACAGCAATGAAGAAAAGACAGTGAACATCAGAGCAGGTGAGGGGTTCATGCAGGGGATATTTGTTGAGTATGGGATTACGCTTGACGATGATGCCACGGAAGTGAGAAACGGTGGTTTCGGAAGCACTACAAAATAGTGCAGATTACAAAAATGTCATTATTTTAAGAATATCGTAAGAAAATATAATGGAAGAACACAGATAAGTCCGGTATACTTCAAGTATGAAAGGAGTTCTCATACAGTATGAAATGGATAAAACGTCTGTGTTCTTTTCTTTTTCTGGGCATCGTCATCCTGACAGGGGCGCTCCTTGCGAAAGGATACATGGAGTACAGAGAAGCACTGAGCGAAAAAAGCGTGGAAGAGATGGTGGCGCAGATCGAATCGATCGACAATTATACGACGATTGATGATCTGCCTCAGACATATATTGACGCCGTTCTGGCGGTTGAGGACAAGCGTTTCTACTCGCATCCGGGAGTAGATCCAATAGCCATGGGGAGGGCGCTGCTCAACGATATCAGAGCCGGGGCTTATGTTGAGGGCGGAAGCACGATTACCCAGCAGCTTGCAAAGAACCAGTATTTTACACAGGAGAAGAAGATTGTGCGCAAAATCTCGGAGATGTTTATGGCGTTTAAGATCGAGTCTGTCCTTGACAAAGATAAGATATTTGAGCTCTATGTCAACTCTGTTTTTTATGGAAACGGATACAACTGTGTTGCGGATGCATCCCGGGGATACTTTGGAAAAGAACCGTCAGAGATGAACTTTGACGAGTGTACCCTGCTGGCCGGGATACCGAATGCTCCGACAAATTACAATCCTGTCGCCAGTCCCAGACTGGCAAAAGAACGTCAGGCACAGGTGATTGAGAAAATGAAAAAGGCGGGATATCTTGAAGAAAGAGAGGAGGACAAGTGAGATTTCCGGTATATTTCAGGGATATCAGGGCAATCTAACCATAGATAATCCTGCGGTGCATGTGTGCGGCAGACAGAAAGGGGAATGTATCTATGGTAGAAAAGAACAGCAAAAAATTGAGCGCTTCATTTGAGGAAAATATCAGATATATGAATGAGATACTTCCGGTGACAGAAAGTTTTGACATTATCCGGCGGGATATCATGATCGGTGGGAAAACGTCTGTGTTCTATTACATTGACGGATTTATCAAAGATGAAGTTATGTTAAAGATTATGGACTCTTTCCTTTCTGTGTCTGAAAAAGATATGCCGGAAGATGCTGAAGGATTTATCCAGAAACTTGTGCCCTATGTAGAGGTTGACATCGCAGAAGACTTTGATCAGGTCATACGGAACGTTCTCTCCGGTCCTGCATGTCTTTTTATCGACGGATATAAAGAGTGTGTAATTCTCGACTGCCGCACTTACCCGGCGCGCAGTGTTGATGAGCCGGATAAGGACAAATCATTGAGAGGATCGAGAGACGGATTTGTGGAGACGATTGTCTTTAATACCGCTCTGATGCGAAGAAGAATCCGTGATCCGCATCTTGTCATGGAGATGACGGAGGCGGGACAGGCTTCGCGTACAGACATCGCTATCTGCTATATGAATGACCGTGTAGATAAGGAACTATTGAAAAACCTGAAAAACCGGATAGAAAGTCTTCAACTTGATGATCTGAGGATGAACCAGCAAAGTCTGGCAGAGGCTCTCTTTAAAAGGAAATGGTTCAATCCGTTTCCAAAGTTTAAATACACGGAACGCCCTGACACAGCGGCTGCATGCCTGCTCGAAGGAAAGGTAATCATACTGGTTGATAATTCGCCTTCTGCTATGATCCTTCCGACTTCAATCCTTGATATGATCGAAGAGGCAAACGACTATTATTTTCCCACGGTTACCGCAGTCTATCTTAAAGTTACAAGGACGATTATCACGGCAGCTACGGTTTTTTTTACCCCGCTTTATCTCCTCTTTATGCAGAATCTGGAATGGCTGCCTGAGGTGTTTGAATTTGTCGCAGTGAGGGATACGGTGAATATACCTTTAATCTTCCAGTTCCTTCTTCTGGAAATCTCGATTGACGGGCTAAGGCTTGCTGCGATGAACACACCGACTATGCTCAGCACTCCTCTTAGTGTAATAGCCGGTATTGTCATGGGAGAATTTTCTGTACAGTCCGGCTGGTTTAATTCAGAAGTCATGCTCTATATGGCTTTTGTCGCAGTTGCGAATTATACGCAGCCTAATTTTGAGCTGGGGTACGCGTTGAAATTTATGCGGCTGCTCCTTCTCGTCCTCACGGCCCTGTTCAACTTATATGGTTTTATCGCGGGCTGCATCCTTGTGTTTTGTTTTCTTGTGTTTAACAAAACTCTGTCAGGGAGAAACTATATGAATATAAAATTGAATTAGCGTGGACCAGAGTCAGATGGAGAGTGGAAACATCAGCGGCGTTACTTTACAATTCCGATAAAGTGTTAAAATATTTTGCTATACTTGTGAAAAGGTGGTATGATAGAAAAAGAACAGTAACATTTTAGGAGGAAACTGCAATGAGAGATTTTGTGATCACGGTGAACAGTACGGTTGATTTACCCAAAGAGTGGCTTGAAGAGAGAAACGTCCCCGTAATTCCGTTAAAATATACGATCGACGGCGAGACTTATACAGATATGGAGGGCCTTTCGGCAAAGGAGTTTTTCGCAAAATTAAGAGAGGGAAAGATGTCTACCACATCCCAGGTGAATCCTGAAGAAGCGGCTGACATGCTTGAACCATTCTTAAAACAGGGCCTGGATGTCCTGCATCTCGGCTTCTCATCAGCTCTGAGCGGAACCCTCAACAGTATGAGGATTGCAGGAGAGATGCTTGAAGAGAAATATCCGGAGGCAAAGGTCATTGTAATTGATACGCTCTGCGCGTGCCTTGGCGAAGGGCTTCTCCTTCACAAAGCTCTTCAGCAGAAAGCGGCGGGAAAGACTGTAGACGAAGTGGCGCAATGGGTCGAGGAGAACAAACTCCATATCTGTCATAATGTGACGGTAGACGACCTGAACCACCTCCACAGAGGCGGCCGTGTCTCCAAGACGACAGCCATGATCGGCACACTTGTACAGATAAAGCCGATCATACATATGGACAATGAGGGAAAACTCCAGGTGATCGGAAAAGAGCGGGGACGCAAGAAATCTCTCAACAAGATTGTTGATATGGCGGTTGAGCAGGCAAAAGGATGGGACAATGATATCATTATGATCACTCACGGAGACTGTATAGATGACGCAGAGTACACGGCAAGACTTGTCCGTGAGAAGATGGGGATTGACAATATCCTGATAAACAATATCGGGACGGTAATCGGAAGCCATACAGGACCGGGAGTAGTTGCTGTGTTCTGCATGGGAAGCAAGAGATAGCCCCGATATCAGAGAACAGAGAACGCCATGCCGGTTTGCTTTGTGCTGCCGCTGCATGGCTTCTTTTATTGGAACTGAGACTGCCCGGAGGTTTCTCCGGGCAGTCTCAGTCCTTGGGTATCCGATGTGAAGGAAGAGATACAGATGACCGGAAATTCATTCAGCCAGAGTTTCCCACAGTTCATAGAGTCTTTCCAGATGTTTTTCATTTTCTGCGTGTTCTTCTGCAAGTTCCTGGCATCTGGCAGGATCAGAATAAACGTCCTCAAGAGTCATCTCATGATCGATCTGCGCGTTGCGGTCTTCCAGCCGGCTGATTTCCTCTTCGGTCTTTTTCAGGTCATTCCTGCGTTTGCGCTCTTTTGCCTGCTGCTCTTTCTGCTCCTGCCAGCTCAGCTTAAGCCCGGACTGAGCTCTGGTGCCAGGAGTGTTTTCATCAGTATTGCAAGAGGGGGCATATGCCCGTGTAAGCTCGTCTTTCTTCTCCAGGTAATAGTCATAGTTCCCGATATAATTTACAAAGGTCTGATTGACCAGTTCAAGTATCCGGGAGGCGGTACTGTTGATAAAATACCGGTCGTGGGACACATAGAGAATAGTGCCGCTGTAATTGTTGAGGGCTTCTTCCAGTATTTCCTTTGAGGCGATGTCCAGGTGGTTGGTAGGCTCATCGAGTATGAGAAAGTTTGCTTCCGAGAGCATGAGTTTGGCCAGAGAAACGCGGCCCTTTTCCCCACCGCTCAGGGAGCGTATCTCCTGAAAGACTTCGTCCCCTGTAAACTGGAAAGCAGCGAGTGTGCTGCGTATCTGCGTGTTTCCCAGGGTCGGATAGGCGTCTGATATCTCCTCGAAGATCGTCTTGTCATCATGGAGCACATGATGTTCCTGATCATAATAACCGATCCGGACTTTGGCTCCAAGTGTGAAAGAGCCGCTGTCCGCGCTCAGTACCTGATTCAGGATCTTGAGGAGCGTTGTTTTTCCGGTTCCGTTCTGGCCGATGACAGCTACGTGTTCTCCGCGTTTGATCTCAAAATTCACATCGCGGAAGAGTACCTGGTCATCGAACTGTTTGGAGAGATGCTCTACCGTGAGCACGTCGTTTCCGCTGGTGATAGACGGCTCCAGTCTAAAATGCATCTCCGTATCTGTATCTGCAGGTTTTTCTATTGGTTTCAGCTTTTCGAGCATTTTCTCCCGGCTTTCTGCACGCCGGATGGACTTTTCCCTGTTAAAGGACTTCAGTTTGTCGATCACTGCCTGCTGATGTCTGATCTCCCTCTGCTGGTTCAAGTATTCCTTGAGACGTGCATCGCGGAGCTGCTGCTTTTTCAAAGAGTATGCTTTATAATTCCCCATATACATACGGATCTGGGCATTCTCGATCTCTACGACTTTCGTGACGACACGGTTAAGAAAATACCGGTCGTGAGACACAATGAATACAGCGCCTGGATAATTCATGAGGTAAGTCTCCAGCCATGCGATAGAATTTAGATCCAGATGGTTGGTTGGCTCATCAAGCAGCAGGATGTCAGGATCGGCCAGCAGCAGCTTTCCAAGGGACACACGGGTCTTCTGTCCGCCGGAAAGAGTGTCCGTCTTTTTGCCGAAGTCGTTTTCAGAAAAGCCCAGCCCTTTTAAGACACCGACGATCTCGCTCTCGCAGGCATATCCGTTGCGGGCTTCGTATTCAGACTGGAGGCGGTTGTAAGTTTCCAGACGGCTTTTCAGTTCATCATTGTCAAGCGATTTCATCTCAGCTTCGATGGAACGTATCTGGCGTTCCAGGTCAAAGATATCAGCCCTGGCGCTCCTGAGCTCATCATAGATTGTCCCGCCGGGGATCAGATCCTGATGCTGTGCCAGATATCCGATCGTCTTTCCTTTTGCGAGGATAACATCTCCGTTATCCATAGGCTCTTCGCCAATTATCATTTTTAATATGGTAGATTTACCGGCGCCGTTTATTCCGACCAGAGCAGCTTTCTCCCGTTCTTCTATATGAAAAGACCCTTGACGCACGATCGCGCGTTCGCCGAACGATTTATCGATATTGTGACAAGCAAGTATCATGATATTTCTCCTCTCTCAGATATTCATTATAACGAAAATGAGCGAAAATACAAGGAATGTATTAAAAGTAGAAATTGACAGAATATTGACTATTTTATATAATAAACGAAGTGTGAAGATAATAAATCATGGCAATACGGCTTGTATCAGCAGGAGGATGTACAGGCAGACTGCCATGCATTGGAAGGTGGTAAGACTTTGGAACACAGGAAAATATCCCGCGCAGTGATATCGCGTCTCCCCAGATATTATCGGTATCTCGGAGATCTTCTTGAAGCGGGGGTGGAGAGAATATCCTCAAATGATCTGAGTAAGAAGATGCAGGTGACAGCGTCTCAGATACGCCAGGATCTTAATAACTTCGGCGGATTCGGACAGCAGGGGTACGGCTACAATGTTAAATATCTATATACTGAGATTGGCAAGATATTAGGACTTGATAAGAAACATAACTTTATCATTATCGGAGCCGGCAATCTTGGTCAGGCACTTGCAAACTATGCATCTTTTGAGCGGAGCGGCTTTATCTTAAAAAGTCTGTTTGATGTGAATCCGCGGCTGGAAGGTGTATCTATCCGGGGAATCCAGGTGAGGATGATGGATGAACTTGTGGATTTCCTGGCACACAATGATATCGAGATCGCAGCATTGACAATCCCAAAATCAAAAGCGGTAGAAGTGGCAGATATACTTGTGGATAACGGGATCAGAGCGATCTGGAATTTTGCCCACACTGACCTGACACTCCCAAAAGATGTGATTGTTGAGAGCGTCCATCTCTCGGACAGCCTGATGCAGCTTTCCTATAACATCAGCCAGCAGAAAGAGGGACGGCGAAAATAAGGACTGACAGAAACCCCGCAGCTTGCTGCGGGGTGTGCTGTAAACAGGAGAAAAATAAGAAAGACAGGTGAAAATGAAATGCGATATCTGCCGGATGGAACTCAGATGAAAGCAGCGGACAGACATACAATAGAAGAAACAGGCATACCGTCACTCGTTCTGATGGAGCGGGCCGCACTCAAAACTGTGGAGACATTGCAGGAGTACGGCATGGATCTTTCAAAAGCCCTCGTTGTCTGTGGAAGCGGCAACAACGGCGGCGACGGCTTCGCTGTCGCAAGGCTTCTGACGGAAGAGGGAGAGTCTGCCGAAGTGCTCTTTGCAGGAAATGAGTCCTCAATGAGCGGGGAGTGCCGCATCCAGAAGAAGATCGTGGAGAATATGGGCATCAAAGTGTTCACTGATCTTCCGGCAGGAGAATATACTGTTATAATAGACGCCATATTCGGAGTGGGGTTAAGCCGTGATATTACGGGAAAATACTGTGATATCATCCGCTGGATGAACAGCCAGACATGCCATAAGGCAGCGGTGGATATTCCGTCCGGAGTCTGTGCGCGCACCGGGAAGATACTGGGAACAGCGTTCCGGGCGGACGTGACAGTATCGATGGCGTGCGTGAAGCTGGGCTGTGAATTGTATCCGGGGAAGATGTGCTCCGGTCAGACGGCGGCAGTTCCGATCGGTATCGATACTGCGCTGTTCGGGGCGGACGAAAATGTATGCATCACATACGATCGTGAGGACATTCCCCGTCTGATGCCTGAGAGAAGAGCAGATTCCCACAAGGGGAGCTATGGGAAAGTACTCATGATAACAGGGAGCAGAGGTATGGCCGGCGCCGCCTGTCTTTCGGCAAGAGCGGCGTATGCAGCAGGGGCGGGGCTGGTACGGATCTATACGTCCGAGGACAACCGGACAGTGCTTCAGCAGTTACTGCCTGAAGCTGTAGTTACCTGCTATCAGAAATATGATGAGGCGGAACTTCTGTCTCTCCTTGAATGGGCGGATATCGTCTGCATTGGATGCGGCCTTGGCACCGGAACGGTCTCCGAACAGATACTGACGTGTACGCTGAAATATGCAGAAGTGCCCTGTATCATTGATGCAGATGGATTAAACATCCTGAGCAGCCGCATGGAGCTTTTCGAAAACAGAAAGGCGCCCTCGGTTCTTACGCCGCATATGAAAGAAATGTCGCGGCTTACAGGATATCCGGTGAGTGAGATTGCCGGGAGGCGCGTGGAGATCATAACAGAAGCTGCCGGACGGTATCCGGCGGTCTGGGTGTTAAAAGACAGCCGGACACTGGTAAAGAGCACCGGGCGTCATACATTCCTTAATCTTGCCGGGAATCCTGCAATGGCGAAAGCGGGGGCGGGAGACGTCCTTGCAGGCGTCATCACCGGTCTTCTGGCTCAGGGCATGGAAGCGTATGACGGTGCGGCTCTGGGAGTGTTCATCCATGCGTGCGGCGGCGACGAGGCCCGCGGCTGCAAGGGGGACTACAGCGTTCTTGCCCGTGACATCATAAGCGGCATAGAAAGATGTATCACTAGAACAGAGGAGATATAGAAAATGGAACAGCATAACCGGGTATGTGCAACGGTCGACCTGGACGCCATTGCTTATAATATGGAACAGATGAGAAAGAGAATCGGAGAAGACGCCCGTCTGATCGTGGTCGTCAAGACGGACGGCTACGGACATGGCGCGGTTCCGGTCGCGGAGATGCTCGAGGAGTTCCCATATGTGTGGGGATATGCGGTCGCCTGTCTGGAGGAAGGGATCGAACTGAAGAGACACGGGATCGAGAAGCCTGTCATGGTCCTTGGATGTGTATTTCCCGACCAATATGCAGAGATGGTCAGCCATGACATCAGGCCCACTGTCTATATGGAAGAGATGGCGCAGGCAATATCCGCAGAGGCAGAAAAGCAGGGTAAGACTGCGCATCTGCATATCAAGATTGACACTGGAATGGGCCGGCTGGGCTTTCCCGTGAGTGAAGAGAGTGCGGATACCATAGAGCGCATCAGCCGGCTTCCGAATATCAGGATCGAGGGGATGTTCACCCATTTTGCAAGAGCGGACGAAGCAGATAAGACCTACACCATGATGCAGCACGAGTTGTTTCTGAAAATGAAAGGGATGACAGAAGAACGCGGAATCGTGATCCAATATTATGACTGCGATAACAGCGCCGGCATCATAGACTTTCCGGAGATGAAACATGATCTTGCCAGAGCAGGAATCTCGACTTACGGCATGTATCCGTCGGATGAGGTGGATAAAGAGGCAGTCAGCCTCAAGCCTGCCCTTACGCTGACCAGTCATGTGTCATATGTAAAAGATATAGAGCCCGGCACTGCCATCAGCTATGGGGGAACTTTTGTTGCGGATCGGAAGATGCGGGTGGCGACGATCCCTGTCGGGTACGGCGACGGATATCCGAGGTCGCTCTCCAACAAAGGCTATGTCCTGATTCGGGGGAAACGTGCAAAGATACTTGGAAGAGTCTGCATGGATCAGTTCATGGCTGATGTGACAGATATACCGGGCGCAGAATTCATGGATCTTGTCACCCTGATCGGCAGAGACGGGGACGAGAGGATCACCGTGGAGGAACTCTCAGACTTAAGCGGCAGATTCCATTATGAGTTCGTCTGCTGTCTTGGGAAAAGGATACCGCGCGTTTACAGAAGGAGCAGAAAAACAGAATAACAGATCGCATGAATACTTCCGATGAACATGGGAATACTCAAGTATGCCTGAAATGCATCAAGTAAGTGAATCGGAGTGTGAGAAGATCAATGATCAGACGAGGAGATATATTCTATGCCGACTTGAGCCCCGTTGTGGGCTCTGAGCAGGGCGGCATCCGTCCTGTACTCGTGATACAGAACAATGTGGGGAACAAACACAGTCCCACTGTCATCTGTGCGGCGATCACATCAAAGATGAACAAGGCGAAGATGCCGACACATATTGAGATAAGCACGAAAGACTATAAGATCGTGAAGAATTCAGTGATATTGCTTGAACAGATACGGACGATCGACAAGCAGAGACTCAAAGAGTATATATGCCATATTGACGGCAGGATGATGCAGAGAGTCGATCAGGCGATAAAGATCAGTCTGGAGCTGACTACATAGGATAGGATGGCGCTGCCACAGACTTCTTTACAGAACAGCAAAAGAATGATAAAATTGTAAAGCATAATATGCACAGAGAGATTGATATATAATATACACAAGAAGGAAAAGAGGAGAATCCACACATGTCAGGACATTCAAAATTTGCCAATATCAAACATAAGAAAGAAAAGAACGACGCGGCAAAAGGAAAGATATTCACAAAGATAGGCCGTGAGCTTGCTGTCGCAGTAAAAGAGGGCGGCGGTGCAGATCCTGCGAACAACAGCAGGCTCAGGGACGTGATCGCCAAGGCAAAGTCGAACAACATGCCGAACGATACGATCGAAAGAAATATCAAGAAAGCTGCGGGAGAAGGGTCGGCTGACAATTACGAGCACATTACATATGAAGGATACGGTCCGAACGGAACCGCCATCATTGTAAAGACACTGACAGACAATAAAAACCGTACAGCGTCAAATGTGAGAAATGCATTTACAAAAGGAAACGGAAATGTAGGAACACCAGGATGTGTTTCGTTCATGTTTGACGAAAAAGGTCAGATCTTCGTCGCAAAAGAGGACTGCTCCATGGATCCGGACGAACTGATGATGCTTGCGCTCGATGCAGGCGCCGAGGACTTTGTGGAAGATGAGGAGAGTTATGAGATCCTTACGGAGCCGGGAACTTTCAGCGACGTGCGCCTGAAACTTGAGGAAGAAGGGATCGTGATGGCACAGGCGGAAGTCACGATGATTCCGCAGACTTACGTAGAGCTGACAAGCGGAGAAGATATCAAAAATATCCAGAAGACTCTCGACCTTCTGGAGGAAGACGACGATGTTCAGGATGTATACCATAACTGGAGTGAATAGAGGACGATGTGTATGGACATGGATAAGATTGTAGAGGGGCTGAAAGCTCTCTTTGATTCCACGGTCGAATGTGAGTTCCACAAGTCATCCTATGAGAGTTATGTGGATGAATTCCAGACGCGCTGCTCGGAGCTGTTATCCGAGACTGCCCATGCCTGTGACCGGTCGGCGGAAGACATGGAGCGGATCGCGGCCTGCATCCCGGAGTATGTGTCGGATGAACTGCACAAGATCACATCAAAGCGGAAAAGAGATCTCAGGGCGATGGATATGAAGATGGCCATGGTTGCCTTTTATGTCCCTCTGATGGGTGAAATCCCGTCACTGCAGGCCAGAGAGCTTTCCAAACGCACAGTGGATATCTGGAATGAGAAGATGCCGGAGTATAAGATCGGATATTCTACTTATGACGGGATAAAAGGCGGATTTAAGAAGGGATTTTTCTCCTGCTATATCACGACCGCTGTCTGCAGAAGCATGAATAAGTCGGACGACTGTTATGAACTGACGGCGCTCAGGGAATACCGCGACGGTTATCTGATGCACAGCGAGGGCGGACAGCAGATCGTCGAAGAATATTATGATATAGCTCCGACTATCGTAAAACGCATCGGCCGGGAAGAGGATGCAGACGAAATTTACCGCGGCATCTGGGAGAAATATTTAAATCCCTGCATCAGGCTGATCGAAGAAGACCGCAGGGAAGAATGTCGTGATCTCTATATCACGATGGTGAGACGGCTGGAAAAAGAATACTTTTATTCATGAGATTCAGGATACAATACAGGAGGATGGAGAGATGAGTGATTACAGGATTGAAACAAAATGCATACAGTCGGGCTATGAGCCGGGCAATGGAGAGGCGAGGATACTCCCGATCTATCAGAGTACGACATTCAGGTATACGAGCAGTGAGCAGATGGGAAGGCTTTTTGACCTCGAGGAATCCGGGTATTTCTATACCCGTCTCCAGAATCCTACAAATGATGCTGTGGCTGCCAAAATCTGCGATCTTGAGGGAGGAGCTGCAGCTATGCTCACATCTTCAGGCCAGGCGGCGAATTTCTATGCAGTTATGAACATTGCCCAGGCCGGAGATCACATCGTATGTGCATCAGCGCTTTACGGCGGTACATATAATCTGTATGCCCACACGATCCGGAAGATGGGCGTAGAGGCTACCTTTGTGGATCCGGACTGCACAGAAGAGGAGTTAAATGCAGCGTTCCGGGATAATACGAAAGCTGTGTTTGGAGAATCCATCGCAAACCCTGCGCTTGTGGTGCTTGATTTTGAGAAATTCGCAAAAGCAGCCCACAGCCATGGCGTGCCGTTTATTGTTGACAATACATTTGCAACACCGATCAACTGCCGTCCTTTTGAGTGGGGTGCGGATATTGTGACACATTCCACCACGAAATATATGGACGGACATGCATCGTGTGTGGGCGGAGTGATTGTGGACAGCGGAAACTTTGACTGGGAGGCTCACGCAGAGAAATTCCCCGGACTTACGACTCCGGATGAGACATATCACGGAATCATATACACGAAGAAGTTTGGAAAAGGCGCATACATTACAAAGGCAACGGCGCAGCTCATGCGTGATCTTGGCTCCATACAGGCGCCGCAGAATTCATTCCTTCTGAACATCGGCCTTGAGACGCTCCATCTGAGGATGGCACGCCACTGTGAGAATGCGCTCAAAGTAGCCGAGTATCTGAAAGGACATGAGAAAGTGGCATGGGTGAGCTATCCGTCGCTTGCCGGAGATCAATATTACGATCTGGCACAGAAATACATGCCCAACGGAACATGCGGAGTCCTGACATTTGGGCTCAAAGGTGGAAGAGACGCTGCTGTTGAGATGATGGATAAGCTGAAGCTGATCGCAATCGTGACACATGTGGCAGATGCGAGAAGCTGTGTTCTCCATCCGGCAAGCCACACACACCGCCAGATGAACGAGCAGGAGCTTCTGGAAGCAGGAGTTCAGCCGGATCTGATCCGATTCAGCGTTGGAATCGAAAATGTAGAAGATATCATAGCCGATCTTGCACAGGCTTTGAAGTAAAAATCAAATGGTATGGATGTATACAATCTGCATCCGTACCATTTTTTCAGTATAAAAACCTCATCCATCCTCAATACTATTCTAAGAATGGCAGTACAGTACTGCTGCAAATGACAGAACAGTAATGAGGAGGTCCAATGTAAAATGGCTGAGGAACTGAACAGATCACAGAAAGACAGGAATGAAGAAAATGAAGAGATCCGGGAGACAGGGACGCTTGAACTGGGGGATGGACACAGCAGAGACGGCATACAGCTTCTCACGATCATAGGAGAAATCGAGGGACATGATGCGGTTTCAGGCAATACAAAAGCCACCAAATATGAACATCTCCTTCCAAGACTGGCACAGGCAGAGGAGGACGAGAATACAGAAGGAGTGCTCATCCTGCTGAACACGCTGGGCGGGGATGTCGAGGCCGGACTTGCGATCGCCGAGATGATCGCATCTTTGAGCAAACCCACAGTGTCTCTGGTCCTTGGCGGCAGTCATTCTATCGGCGGGCCGCTGGCAGTTTCTGCTGATTATTCTTTTATCGTTCCGACCGGGACAATGATCGTGCACCCGGTGCGTTCTACAGGAATGTTTATCGGAGTGATACAGAGTTACCGCAATATGGAGAAGACGCAGGACCGCATCACACGGTTTATCGCATCACATTCGAGGATCACGCAGGAGAGGCTTCTGGAACTGATGCTGGATTCCACCCAGCTTGTAAAGGATGTAGGCACGCTGCTCGAGGGTGAGGAAGCGGTAAAAGAAGGGATCATAGATGAGGTGGGAGGGATCAGCCAGGCTTTTGCCAAGCTTCATGAACTGATCGATGAGAGAAAAAAATAATGACATGATTTTCAAATGATGATATACTAGACTATGGTATGTTTAATTTTCAAGGGGGAATAGTATGGCTTCCAGATCGACTAAAAGCCGTAAGAACTCAAAGAACAGACAGAAAAAAGGACAGCAGAAGCAGAACACTGAACTCAGGGGCGAGATTATTATACTTGCAGCTCTGGCCGTATGTATCCTGCTTGTGCTGAGCAATTTTGGAATCGGAGGGATCGCAGGGGAGGCGGTGTCGTCCGTATCATTCGGATTATTTGGATTCATGGGATATGTACTGCCGTTTGTGGTGTTCGGGCTTGCTGCGTTCCTTATATCAAACAGAGGAAATGCGCACGCATATATTAAGATTGCTGCAACGATAGTGCTTTTTATCCTGCTTGCTGCAATCCTGGAACTGATTTTTAATTCTTATACGCCGGGAGCGTCGCTCATCTCTTATTACCATGAGGCGAGCACACATAAAAATGCCGGCGGACTGACAGGGGGATGCCTGATTAGTCTTCTATGCCCGTTGATCGGTGTGATCGGCACCTATGTCGTCCTGGTGATCCTTGCGATTATCTGTTTGATTCTCATTACAGAAAAGTCCCTGCTTTCACCGCTCGGAAATAAGAGCCGGGAGGCATATGAGGATGCAAAGAAACACCGCCAGGAGACTGCTGTAATCCGTGCAAAGAAGAAGGAAGAGAAGAGGCAGAAGGCTGCGGCTGTCAGCATGGAAGGGGACAGCGTCAGGAAGCCTCAGCGTAAAGATCATAAAGTATCAGGAGTGTCTTTTGCTACGACAGTCGGACCGGAGACGGGTGGAAAGAAGAAAGGCAGGAGAAAATCACCGGATATTTGTGAACTAAGACCGGAAGAAGATAAGAACGAGGCTTTTGGACAGACTATGAATATGGTTCCGGAGTCTGAGATTCCAGAGCCTGGTTTTATCATCAACCGGGCGGAAGAGCCCCCTGGCGATCTGTTCGGTTCCCAGGCGGGCACAGCGCCGGAAACAGATCCAGACGGAACCCGGGACCAGGAGTCTGTGACGGACGGCATGCCGGAAGACGCTGCACAGGCGCCAAAGAAGCTCAGCAAAGCGCAGGAAGCAGCGGAAGTTTCTGCGGAGACAGCAAGTGTAGCTGCCGCTGTGGAAAGAGAGCAGGAGAAACAAGAGACGGTATATCACACGCCGCCTATGAGTCTGCTTAAGCGTGGGAAAAAGAGCGGTGGCGATTCGGACGCCCACCTGAGGGCAACAGCACTGAAACTTGAGCAGACGCTCCAGAATTTTGGAGTCGGAGTACATGTGACAAATGCAAGCTGCGGCCCCTCTGTCACCCGGTATGAACTTCAGCCGGAGCAGGGAGTGAAAGTGAGCCGTATCGTAGGACTTGCAGACGACATCAAACTGAACCTGGCAGTGGCGGATCTCAGGATAGAGGCTCCGATACCGGGAAAAGCGGCGGTCGGCATCGAGGTTCCGAATAAAGAGAATACGGCCGTGATGCTCCGCGATCTTCTTGAATCGTCTGAATTCAAGACAAATGAATCCCCTATCACATTCGCCGTGGGAAAAGATATTGCGGGAAAAGCCGTAGTAGCCGATATCGCGAAGATGCCTCACCTGCTTGTGGCGGGAGCGACGGGTTCCGGTAAATCCGTGTGCATCAATACGCTGATTATGAGTATTATTTATAAAGCAGATCCTGACGAGGTGAAATTGATTCTCGTTGATCCGAAAGTCGTGGAACTCAGTGTATACAACGGGATTCCTCATCTCATGATCCCGGTAGTGACTGATCCGAAGAAGGCGGCGGGAGCTCTCAACTGGGCTGTCGCAGAGATGGAAAAGAGATATAAACTGTTTGCAGAATACAATGTACGCGATCTGAAAGGATTTAATGCAAAAGTAGAAAAGGGAGAGACCGGCGATGAGATAAAGAAAAAGATGCCTCAGATTGTCATCATCATCGACGAGCTTGCCGATCTCATGATGGTAGCTCCCGGGGAAGTAGAGGGCGCGATCTGCCGCCTGGCACAACTTGCGAGAGCCGCGGGACTGCATCTTGTGCTTGCGACGCAGCGTCCGTCTGTCAACGTCATCACAGGGCTTATCAAGGCAAATATGCCTTCGCGTATCGCGTTTTCCGTGTCGTCAGGTGTGGATTCAAGAACGATTATTGATATGAATGGAGCGGAGAAACTGCTTGGAAAGGGCGACATGCTTTTTTATCCGTCAGGGTATCCGAAACCAGTCCGTGTCCAGGGATCGTTTGTCTCAGATAAAGAAGTCCAGGATGTTGTTGATTTTCTAATCCGGAATAATGGAAACACTACATACAGCGATGAACTTGAGGAACAGATGACGACCAGCGCACCAGCTATGACAGCGGCGTCAGCTCCGGAAACGGGGGATGACAGAGATACTTATTTCGTTGAAGCGGGAAATCTGATTATCGACAAGGAGAAAGCGTCCATTGGGATGCTGCAGAGGATGTTCAAGATCGGGTTCAACCGTGCCGCCCGCATTATGGACCAGCTCGCAGAGGCAGGGGTGGTAGGTCCTGAAGAGGGGACGAAACCGAGAAAAGTACTTATGACAAAAGAAGAGTTTAAAGAGTACCTGGACAGCGGACAGTAAGAACGCAGACAGGAGACAGAGGAGGAGAGAGATGAAAACAGACATTGAGATCGCACAGGAAGCCGAACTGATTCACATAAAAGATGTGGCGGCAAGTATAGGTATCGAAGAAGATGATCTTGAATATTACGGCAGGTATAAAGCGAAACTCTCGGATGATCTGTGGGAGAAGATCAAAGAGAACAAAGACGGGAAACTTGTCCTTGTGACAGCGATCAACCCCACTCCCGCCGGCGAGGGCAAGACGACCACAACAGTCGGTCTTGGAGAAGCAATGGCAAAGCTCGGGAAAAAAGCTCTGATCGCTCTCAGGGAACCTTCTCTCGGCCCCTGCTTTGGAATCAAAGGCGGTGCCGCCGGCGGCGGATACGCCCAGGTTGTGCCTATGGAAGATCTGAATCTTCATTTTACAGGAGATTTCCACGCGATCACTTCAGCCAACAATCTGCTCGCAGCCATGCTGGATAATCATATACAGCAGGGCAATGAACTCAGGATCGATCCGAGGCAGGTTGTGTGGAAACGATGCGTTGATATGAATGACAGGGTGCTGCGTAATATTGTCGTAGGGCTCGGTAATAAGATGGACGGTATGGTCAGAGAGGATCATTTCGTGATCACAGTCGCATCTGAGATCATGGCTGTCCTCTGTCTGGCGGATGACCTGACAGATCTGAAAAAACGCCTTGGCAGGATAATCGCGGCATATGATTTCGACGGGAATCCTGTTACGGCAGACGATCTGAAAGCAACAGGCGCTATGACCGCGCTTTTAAAAGATGCGGTCAAGCCAAACATCATTCAGACTCTGGAGCATACGCCAGCGCTTGTACACGGCGGCCCGTTTGCAAACATCGCTCACGGATGCAACAGTGTGAGAGCAACGAAGATGGCTCTCAAACTCAGCGATATAGCGATTACAGAAGCCGGATTCGGGGCGGATCTGGGCGCCGAGAAATTCTTTGATATCAAGTGCCGCATGTCAGGGCTTAAGCCTGATGCAGTTGTACTGGTTGCAACTGTCCGTGCTTTGAAGTATAATGGCGGCGCTGCCAGGAAAGATCTGGCAGTTGAAAACCTCGATGCCCTGAAAAAGGGGATCGTAAATCTCGAGAAACATATTGAGAATATACAGAAATACGGCGTGCCCGTGATCGTGACCCTGAATTCCTTTGTGACAGACACAGAGGCGGAGAATGAATTCATCCGCAGATTCTGCGAGGAGAGAGACTGCGAGTTCGCGCTTTCCGAGGTGTGGGAGAAAGGCGGAGAAGGGGGAATCGCTCTGGCGGAAAAAGTACTGCAGACTCTTGAGGAGAAGACGAGTGATTTCCATCCGCTCTATGACGACGGGCTGTCCATCCGCGGGAAGATTGAAAAAGTAGCCGCAGAGATTTATGGAGCAGACGGAGTCGTTTTTGAACCGGCTGCCCAAAAACAGATCGATAAGATTGAATCGCTTGGGTTTGGATCATTCCCGGTATGTATGGCGAAGAATCAATATTCCCTCTCGGATGATGCGAATAAACTGGGACGGCCGGAAGGATTCAATATCCACATCCGCGAGGTGTATGTGAGTGCAGGAGCAGGCTTTGTCGTAGCTCTCACAGGAGCGATCATGACAATGCCCGGTCTCCCGAAAGTACCGGCGGCCAATGGAATCGATGTTTCGGAAGATGGAAAGATCACAGGACTGTTTTAGATAAAGGAGTAATCAATGTCACAGTTAATCGATGGAAAACGCATTTCACAGCAGATCAAAGATGAATTAAGGGAAGAAGTAGAGCGACTCAAAGAAAAAGGCCGGAATGCATGTCTTGCAGTAGTCCAGGTCGGCGCAGACCCGGCTTCTACAGTCTATGTGCGGAATAAGAAGAAGGCCTGTGAGTATATCGGCATAAGGTCAAAATCCTATGAACTGCCCGAGGAGACAACAGAGCAGGAACTGGTCGGACTGGTCGAAAATCTGAATAAAGATGCCCAGGTGAACGGGGTTCTCGTACAGCTTCCATTGCCGGACCACATTGATGAGGACAAGATCATACGAACGATCTCACCGGACAAAGACGTGGACGGTTTTCATCCTGTCAGCGTGGGACGTCTCTGGATCGGTGAAAAAGGATTTCTGTCCTGTACACCGGCGGGGATCATCCAGCTCCTCAAGCGTTCCGGAGTGGAGATTGAAGGCAGAGAGTGCGTGATAGTCGGCAGAAGCAATATCGTCGGAAAGCCTATGGCAGCTCTTCTGTTGAGAGAAAATGCAACCGTGACTGTGGCACATTCCAGGACAAAGGATTTAAAGAAAGTGACGAAGCGGGCTGATATCCTTGTCGTTGCGATAGGAAAGAAGAGGTTCATCACCTCAGAATACATCAAAGACGGAGCGGTTGTCATCGATGTGGGGATGCACAGAGATGAAGACGGACATCTGTGCGGAGACGTGGATTTTGCCGATGTGGAGCCTCATACATCGGCGATCACTCCGGTTCCCGGCGGAGTCGGTCCTATGACGATCGCTATGCTCATGAATAACTGTGTGGAAACGATACGTACTCAGGAGGAAAGACCATGAGATGTACCCATTGCGGAGCAGTGATCCCTGACGATCAGCTTGTATGCCCCGAATGTGGCGCTGAAGTGCAGATCGTTCCGGATTATAATCCTTTGGAGGATGTTCTTGCAAGAGAAGTAAAAGGCTCTGTAGAAGGTGCAACGCGCCCGATACAGACGAATGACATAAGAAGATACAGAAGAGATAACCGGACAAAGAATGTCAATGCTACCCGTGTACTGAGCCGGGAAGAGATGGACAGCCTCAGACAAAAACGGCGTTCAGGGACTGCAGGCGCATCAGGCGGACCACGCCGAAGCACCGGCAGTATGAGGCGGCAGCCTGTGGATGAACTGAGACGTCAGAGAGAGAACACATCAGATATGCGGCGCCAGCGCAGCCAGATGCGTCTGGAAGCTGCGAAGAGAAAGAGGAGAAATCTTCTGATAACACTGTTCCTGCTGCTTGCTCTGATCGTGACAGGAGTCTATCTCGTATATCAGAATTCTTATACTTCAATGATAAACAAAGGCTACCGTTCGATCCAGAGCGGCGACTATACAGCGGCGGCAGAATATTTTGACCGTGCAGTAAGAAAAGATGAATCCAGGCCGGAAGCATACAGCGGACATGCACAGATCTATGTGGAACAGAATGATCTTGAGAGTGCGGAGGATGTGTTTCTTTCTGCGATCGAGACTCAGCCGACCAACGAAGCACTCTACCAGGCGGCAATAGATTTCTATATGGAGCTAGAACAGCCGGACAAAGTATCCGCCCTTCTGGAAGACTGCGAGGATAAGAATGTACTAAGCGCAGTCTCTGACTATGTCTCATCATCTCCGGTTTTCACACCCGAGGCGGGGACATACAGCGAGGTACAGGAGGTCACGATCACTTCAGAAACGGGTGGGGATATCTACTATACAACTGACGGGAGCGCCCCCTCAGAACAGACGGGGACAAAATATACAGAACCTGTTCTTCTGCAGACAGAGGGCGAGACAGAGATACGGGCTATTGCCGTAAATGAAAACGGAATCCCCAGCGTCATCTCGTCCAGTACTTATACGATTGAATTTCCGATAGAAGACGCGCCTGCAGTGACACCGTCTACCGGGCAGTATACGGAACCGACTCAGATCACAATCACTGTGCCAGACGGATATACAGCCTATTACACCACAGATGGCTCAACCCCGGACCCGAAAGCATCATCTACCCATAAATACACCGGACCGGTCGATATGCCTGACGATACACAGATGATATTCAACGCGATCCTTGTAAATGACCAGAACGGAAAAGCGACAGAAGCAACTACGAGAAACTATATAACAACACCATATTGATCCTCTGGCTTGAGTTTAAAGCCATCTCAGAGAGATTTGGAGATATTTGGGAAAATAAGAAAATGCGGCTCATGTATTGTTGAAATCTTTATGTATTTTTCACAATACATGGGTTGCTTTTTTGTTATTTTCGGGATATAATGACTGTGTTAAAAAAATAACAAAATAATAGAAAAGGAGATATGTGACATGAGCAGATTTTGTTTACCAAGAGACATTTATCATGGAAAAGGATGTCTTGAAGAGCTTAAGAACTTAAAAGGGAAAAAAGCTATGCTTGTCGTTGGCGGCGGTTCAATGAAGCGCCAGGGCTTTCTGGACAAGGCTGTAAACTATCTGAAAGAGGCAGGCATGGAAGTGGAAGTATTTGAGGGTGTCGAGCCGGATCCGTCTGTTGAAACCGTCATGAAAGGCGCAGAAGCGATGCGGGCTTTCGAGCCGGACTGGATCGTATCTATGGGCGGAGGTTCCCCGATCGATGCTGCAAAGGCTATGTGGGCATTTTATGAGTATCCCGATACATCTTTTGATGACTTGTGCACGCCATTTAACTTCCCGGAACTCAGAACAAAAGCAAAATTTGCCGCAATTCCTTCTACATCAGGAACAGCGACTGAAGTTACAGCTTTTTCAGTCATCACCAACTATCAGACAGGAGTCAAATATCCTCTGGCCGATTTTAATATCACGCCGGATGTTGCTATCGTAGATCCGGATCTTGTGTCAGGACTTCCAGTAAAACAGGTAGCGTACACTGGAATGGATGCACTTACACATGCGATCGAGGCATATGTATCCACACTGCACGGACCGTTTACAGATCCACTTGCGCTCCAGGCAATCGAGATGGTACTGGATTATCTGCCTGCGTCATATGACTGCAATATGGAAGCAAGAGAGCAGATGCACTATGCCCAGTGCCTTGCGGGAATGGCGTTCTCCAATGCCCTGCTTGGTATCGTACACTCCATGGCACATAAGACAGGAGCCGCTTTCTCTACAGGACATATCCCTCACGGGTGCGCAAATGCAATCTATCTTCCGTATGTGATCGCATATAATGCAAAAGAACCGGAAGCAGCAAGCCGCTACGCAGAGATCGCCCGCAGGATGGGGCTTGAAGGAACATCCCAGAAAGCGCTTATCAACAGTCTGAGAGAGAAGATCAATGAATTCAACGCAAAATTGAACATACCTAAGACTATCAAAGACTTTGGAGTCAACGAGGCAGAGTTTAAGGAGAAAGTCGCTCATATTGCTGAACTGGCTGTAGGAGACGCATGTACAGGCTCCAATCCACGATCCATTGACCCGGCAGCTATGGAGAAACTTCTCAATTGCACATATTATGGCACAGAGGTCGACTTCTGAGGCTGACGGAACATCAGATTTTTTCAGAGCGGGTCATCCGGAAACGGGTGATCCGTTCTTCATATACCACTGCCCGGATTCTGGCAGCATGAATAAAAAAGTGCTGTAGTATTAACCAGAAGAATCGCATATTTGCTTGCCATGGAAAGATTTATGGCGTATTATAGTGAAGAGTGAATTTTTCAAGGAGGAAGACCATGTATCAGATAATGAAAGCAGAAAAACTGGCTGACAAGATCTTTCTGATGGATGTGCATGCACCCCGAGTTGCGCAGCACTGCCAGCCCGGTCAGTTTGTGATTGTAAAGATGGATGAAAAGGGCGAGCGTATCCCGCTTACGATCTGCGACTATGACAGAGAGTCGGGGACGATTACTATAGTTGTCCAGGAAGTAGGCGCTTCCACCACGAAGATGGGAAACCTGAAAAAAGGAGACTATTTCCGTGATTTTACAGGACCGCTCGGATGTCCGTCCGAGTTTGTAAATGAAGATACAGAAACGCTGAAAGGCAGGAAGATGCTCTTTGTGGCGGGCGGTGTCGGCTCAGCTCCGGTGTATCCGCAGGTAAAATGGCTTCATGAGCGTGGTATTGATGCGGACGTCATCGTAGGAGCCAAGACAAAAGATATGCTGATCCTTGAAGAGGAGATGAAAGCTGTCTCAGGGAATTACTATCCCTGTACAGATGATGGTACATACGGACATGCAGGCATGGTGACATCCATGATCGAAGAACTTGTGAATGGCGGAAATAAGTATGATGTATGCATCGCGATCGGACCGATGATTATGATGAAGTTTGTCTGTCTTCTGACTAAGAAACTGGGGATACCGACAATTGTCAGCATGAACCCGATCATGGTAGACGGTACGGGCATGTGCGGAGCGTGCCGTCTTCAGGTAGGCGATGAGATCAAATTTGCCTGTGTGGACGGACCGGAATTCGACGGACATCTGGTAGATTTTGACCAGGCTATGAAGAGAAGCCAGATGTACAGGACAGCAGAGGGCCGTGCAATGCTGAAACTCCAGGAGGGAGACACACATCACGGCGGCTGCGGACATTGCGGAGGTGACAAATAATGGCGGATATGTTAAAGAAAGTGCCTGTAAGAGAACAGGATGCAAAGGTGCGCGCGACGAATTTTGACGAGGTGTGCCTTGGTTATAATCTGGAAGAAGCGATGGATGAGGCGACGAGATGTCTGAACTGTAAAAATGCAAAGTGCATCCAGGGATGTCCCGTGGCAATCGATATCCCAGCATTTATTCAGGAAGTAAAAGAGGGAAATATCGAGGAAGCTTATAAAGTAATCGGAAAGTCAAGCGCACTTCCGGCAATCTGCGGACGCGTCTGTCCTCAGGAGTCCCAGTGCGAGGGAAAATGTATCCGTGGCATTAAGGGAGAGCCTGTATCGATAGGAAAACTTGAGAGATTCGTTGCAGACTATGCACTTGAGAATGATATAAAACCCGTAGGTGCAGAGACTAAGAACGGACATAAGGTCGCTGTTATCGGTTCCGGCCCGTCCGGCCTTACCTGTGCCGGGGATCTTGCGAAGATGGGATATGACGTGACAGTATTCGAGGCTCTGCATGAACTGGGCGGCGTGCTCGTGTATGGCATCCCGGAATTCCGTCTTCCAAAAGAGAAAATCGTAGCAAAAGAGATCGAAAAAGTAAAGGAACTCGGCGTGAAATTTGAGACGAACGTGGTGATCGGGAAATCAACGACGATCGATCAGCTTATGGAAGAGGAAGGATACGAGGCCGTGTTTATTGGCTCAGGAGCAGGTCTTCCGATGTTCATGGGAATTCCGGGTGAGAATGCGAATGAGGTCTTTTCAGCGAATGAGTATCTGACAAGAAGCAACCTTATGAAAGCGTTTGACGATTCTTATGACACGCCGATCGCAGCCGGAAAGAAAGTCGCGGTAGTAGGCGGCGGAAATGTGGCTATGGATGCTGCAAGAACAGCGCTCAGACTCGGAGCAGATGTACATATTGTTTACAGGAGGAGCGAGGCAGAGCTTCCTGCAAGAGTGGAAGAGGTTCATCACGCAAAAGAAGAAGGCGTTGTGTTTGATCTTCTCACCAATCCGAAGAAGATCAATGTGGACGAGAACGGAAACATTACGAGTATGACAGTTATCAAAATGGAGCTCGGCGAGCCGGACGCATCGGGCAGGAGACGCCCGGTGGAAATCCCGGGTTCTGAGTATGACATTGAGGTGGATACTGTGATCATGTCCCTTGGGACTTCTCCAAACCCGCTCATTTCATCTACCACAATGGGGCTTGAGACGAACCGCAGAAAATGTATCGTTGCAGATGAGGAGAACGGGCAGACATCAAAAGAAGGCGTGTTTGCAGGCGGAGATGCTGTTACAGGCGCCGCTACCGTGATCCTGGCCATGGGCGCGGGGAAAGCAGGTGCGAAAGGCATCGATGAGTACCTCAGGAGCAAGGCGTGAGAATGATGATGACAGAAGAGATCAGAGACAGGCTCAGCGGGCTGGCGGAAGAGGATTACAGAGAGTTCAATCAAAAACTTCTCCCAGGAGTAAAACACATCCTGGGAGTTCGCCTCCCGGCGCTGCGGAAACTGGCGAAAGAGACAGCAAGAGGAGATTTTCGAGCATATCTTGCTGAGGCACAAAAGGAGATCAGCGGGGATTCGAGCTTTGAGGAGATCATGATACAGGGGCTTGTTATCGGGTATGCCAGGATGGAACAGGAGGAATACCGCAAATATTTGGGTGAATTCATCCCCAGGATAACGAACTGGTCAGTCTGTGACAGTTGTGCCAACAGCTATAAATTCATGGGTGATGATCCGGAATACTGGTTTTCTTATCTGAAGAAATATGAGAACAGCCAGAAAGAATTCGAGACCCGTTTTATGATCGTATCTATGCTGAATCACTTTACAGAAGCGGATCATATTGATGAAATCCTTTCAATATGCGAAGGGATCCGCCATGACGGATATTATGCAAAAATGGGAGCTGCGTGGGCTCTGCAGGTATGTTATGTAAAGTTTCCGGAGAAGACGAAAGATTTCCTTGAAAATAACCGTATGGCGGATTTTATACAAAATAAAGCGATTCAGAAGATCAGAGAATCCCGTTGTGTGAGCCGTGAGGAGAAAGAAGCTCTTCGCGGATTTATTCGTAAATGATGTTGATGGCTGCTCCCAATACGCGGCTTCTTTTCCAGTTTATTCTTTCTTGCCGGATTTCAACTCCGTCCACAGAGCCTTAACTGCCCTATGAACCAGAGGTTATAATGATAGCGATGACGAGTGCGGCGGCAGCTATCGCAGGTACAGCAATAACGATGATTTTGCTGATTTTACGCTGAAGTTCTTTTTTACGGCGCTCTCTTGCGCGACGTTCCTGAGCCATTTTTCTGTTTTCTTTTTTCATGGAACACTTTCCCTCATTTCTGATAAATATAATTGCAGCAGTCAGATTTTATATGCACTGTATCACACAGTATAAATATAAAATATGATTAATTTGTGATCTTTTTTCAAAAAATACGTGGTATACTATTGCTATCGCTCTGCTTATCAGGCAGGGCTTATAGAAAACTTGTGAGACAGACTGGAGAAGACAGCATGACAACAGATAACAGATATTCCGACGGGGCATGTTTTCTGAAAGATGTGACGATAAAAATACAGAAAAGGCTGAATGAAGTTAAAAATGATCTCGACGAGGGCAGGAAAGAGATCGAGAACATGCATGAGTATTACTGGGAAAACTATGCGGAGATGGATCAGTACGGCTATGAAGAGTACGACAACCGCCAGGCTCTGCTCCAGCAGACAAATGCAAATGAAGAAAAGCTGAAATTAAAAAGCCGGCTGGAGCGGATGCTGGAGTCGCCTTTCTTTGGACGGGTTGATTTTATATTCGATGGGGAAGAAGACGCGGAATCATTCTATATAGGAATTGGAAATTTCGCGGAAAGGGCAGGAATGATCCCTCTGATCTATGACTGGAGGGCGCCTGTGAGCGGTCTTTTCTATGATTACGACAAAGGTCCTGCTTCCTATGAAGCGCCTGCGGGACTGATCAGCGGAGAAATCAGTTCCAAATGGCAGTACAAGATACGCGGCGGAAAGATGATCTACAAGTTCGAGAGTGATACGAAGATCGATGACGAGATCTTAAAGAGGGAGCTCGGAAAAAATGGCGATGTAAAGCTGAAAAATATCGTGCGCACGATCCAGAAAGAGCAGAATGTGATCATCCGGAATACAGAGGATACGATTCTTGTTATCCAGGGAGCTGCCGGAAGCGGAAAGACATCCATAGCGCTCCACAGAATCGCTTATCTTCTGTATCATGACAGGAACAGCTTAAGATCCTCGAATGTGCTTATCCTGTCGCCAAACGGCGTATTTTCAGACTATATCTCACATATTCTTCCTGAACTGGGTGAAGAGAATATCCAGGAGATGAGTTTTGATTTGTTTGCCTACCGTGAACTAAGGAGCACTGCGTCAGACTGCGAAGACAGATACGATCATCTGGAGCGTATTATGAAATTCCCAAGTGGCAAGGAAAAAGAAAGATTCCGTCTGAAACAGTCCGCAGATTTTGTCGGCATTATTGAGGCGTTTCTGGCGGTGCTGGAAGATCGTCTGGTGGACTTCCGTGAGATCAGTTTTCATGGTATGAAGCTGACAGAAGAAGAACTCATCCGCATGTTTTATTTCAAATTTCAGGATACGCCCATCCTGACGCGCATGGACGCTGTCATGGAGTACTTTGTAGATGCGTATGAAACACTCAGGGATAAAGCGATTTCCGATGAAGACAGAGAACTCCTCCAGAAAAAGTTTGACAGGATGTATGTGACAAAAGATGTCTACGAGATCTATAGCTGGCTTCTGGAGGATAACGGCTTTGACCGGATGCCGGATGTTCCTTTTGAGCGCCGGAAGATCCAATATGAGGATGTATTCCCCATGCTTTATCTGAAATACAGGCTTTTTGGGAGAAATCAGCGGAGGCATATCAAGCATCTCGTAATCGACGAAATGCAGGACTATTCCTACCTTCAGTACATGATCTTAAAAGAACTCTTCAAGTGCCGGATGACCATACTGGGGGACTATGCGCAGACACTGGATACAAAGCGTCATGATGTGCTGGAGTTTCTGCCTAAAATATTCGGAAAAGAAATAAGAAAGGTCATTCTCAAAAAGAGTTACAGAAATACTTATGAGATCGCCAGATATGCAGAGCGGATCAGTGGGATTACAGACCTCGAACTTCTGGAGCGACATGGAAAAGAAGTGGAGGAAGCAGAATTTGACTCAGAGGACGGGATGCTTGATGCTATAGCAGCAAACATGAATCTGGGAGAGGAAGGTTACGAGACAGGAGCTGTCATTACGATGACAGAAGAATCCGCGTATGATATCTGCCGTCTGCTGAAAAAGCGCGGTGTGGATGCGGAATATGTGGACAGAGACAGCTCTGCATTTAAAAGGGGGCTGACTGTCACGACATTCTATCTGGCCAAAGGTCTTGAATTCGATCAGGTCTTCTCGATAAGAGGGGACGATCATGATTCCCTGGCGGTCCAGGCAGCGTATATCTCTGCCACAAGAGCTCTCCAGGAACTGTATGTTTACCGTGTGAAACAGGATAAAATAGTATGAAGATAACAGTGATAACAGTCGGCAGGATAAAAGAGAAATATTTAAGAGATGCGATCGCAGAGTACAGCAAGCGGCTGAGCCGCTACTGTAAACTGGAGATCATCGAGGTGGCCGATGAAAAGACCCCGGATCAGGCGGGCATGGCAGTAGAAGACAATATCCGCTCGAAAGAAGGGGAGAGAATTTTAAAACATATCAGAGACGACATGTATGTGATCGCCCTGGAGATTGGCGGAACAATGCTGTCATCAGAAATGTTTGCAGCCAAACTGGAGTCGCTCGGGATACAGGGGAAGAGCAGCGTCGCTTTCGTGATAGGGGGTTCTATCGGACTAGGAAAAGAAGTCCTCAAACGGTCAGACTATGCGCTTAGTTTCTCGAAGATGACATTTCCCCATCAGTTGATGAGAGTGATACTTCTGGAGCAGGTGTATCGGGGGTATCGGATTATGAATGGGGAACCATATCACAAGTAAGTGCGATTTTTTTGTATTTGGGTGCGATATGGTGTGAAGTAATGAATCATGAAGAGTACCTGAAAGGGAGCGGATAGATGTGCTGCTCTCTTTTTGTATGAGTGAAAAATTGTAGGATTACAATACATGTGTTACAACTGAATATTTAAAAAGCGAGGATAGACTCTCTTTGTGTTATATTTGAATCACCACAAAACAAAAATACATAAAGGAGCTTCCT
>DXAU01000039.1 GCA_019116885.1 Candidatus Mediterraneibacter pullistercoris
AATCGCAGCAGAGGGTATCGTTAAGACTGTTGTAAGAGATGACAAAGTTGCAGCAATCGTTGAGGTTAACTCTGAGACAGACTTCGTTGCCAAGAACGATGAGTTCCAGAGCTTTGTTGATACAGTTGTAAATCAGGTTGCAGACAATAACCCGGCTGACATGGATGCGTTCATGGCAGAAGCATGGGCAGCAGATACATCCAAGAGTGTAAAGGATGCCCTTGTAGAGAAGATTGCAGTTATCGGAGAAAACCTGAACATCAGAAGATTCGAGAGAGTAGAAGCTGAGAACGGATGCGTTGTATCCTATATCCACGGCGGCGGACGCATCGGCGTACTTGTAATCGCTGATACAGACGTGGTAAACGATGAGATTAAGGCATGCTTAAAGAACGTGGCTATGCAGGTTGCAGCCATGTCTCCGAAGTATGTATCCCGTGACGAAGTATCACAGGAATATCTGGAGCATGAGAAGCAGATCCTGCTTGCTCAGGCAAAGAAAGAGAACCCGGAGAAACCGGACAACATCATCGAGAAGATGATCATCGGACGTCTCAACAAAGAGATGAAAGAGATCTGTCTGCTCGACCAGGTGTATGTACAGGACAGCGACCTTACAGTTGCAAAATATGTTGATAAAGTAGCGAAAGAGAACAACGCAAAAGTAACAGTTACAAAGTTCATCCGCTTTGAGACTGGCGAAGGAATCGAGAAGAAAGAAGAGAACTTCGCAGAAGAAGTTGCAAAACAGATGGGGAACTAATACAGAGTCTGTATTGGTATCCTGAAAAGAAAGCCCTTACACGCGGCGGTTTACCCCGGGTGTAAGGGCTTTTTTGATGAAGAATGTATAATAGGGCAAAGAAAAGTCCGGTTGATTTTACCTAGCAGAATGGATATACTATAATTAGAAAACGAGAAGGAAGGAGGGAGAATATGTCTCAGAATTTAAATGAAATACTGAAAAGATACGTAGAAGATGTCCATAAAATTTATGGAGAAAAGCTGAAAACGATAATATTATATGGCTCTTACGCAAGAGGCGATTTCAGACCGGATTCCGATATTGACCTCATGATTCTGGTGGATTTATCAGATGATGAGATAAGATGCAAAAGACATATGCTCTCCGACCTGACCTTTGATTATAATTTCGATAATGATCTGGAGATCATGCCTATAGTTAAGAATCGAGATCACTTCAATAAATGGCTCAGAGCATATCCATTTTATAACAATATCAAGAACGAAGGGATAGAATTGTATGCCGCATAATTTGGATGATATTGGCGGTGCTAGGGAATTAGCCCTGCATAGAATCAATGTTGCGAAAGATGATCTGGAAGCCGCAGAAATGAATTTTGAGGGCGGACATTACAGATCCTCAAATAATAGAGCGTATTATGCCATTTTCAGAGCAATTTCGGCATGTCTTGCGTTGGAGTTTAGAGCGTATAAACAGCATGCTCAGGTGATTGGCAATTTTAATAAGGATTTTGTCCATACTGGTGTGTTCCCGAAAGAAATCAGCAGGAAAATTAACAGGGCACAGGAGGTTCGCCACGCCAGCGATTATGATGATTTTTACATTGTATCAATAGAGGATGCAAAAGAACAATTGGAAACAGCCAAAGAAGTGGTGGCATTAGTTGAGCAATATCTAAAAACGCTGGATGAAAAATAAGAGTGTTGATGAACGCAAAGGGGATTCAGGACATTGGATTATTCTTTCAGCGGTATTTGGAAAAAGAGTTTCTAAAGCTGGCTGATTATATTCATTTTTCAGATGATCAGCTTGGTGCATATTCAATGTTTATTGCCGATTTAATTGTGCGTTGTTCTGTGGAAATCGAGGCGCTCTCAAAAGAACTATATTGTATGCTTGGAGGCAATATGTCTCCCACTGATCTACAGGGCAATGCAAGAGATTTATACTTTGATACAGACTGCTTAGACTTATTAGAGCAAAAGCGGGTTATAAGTAAAAAGCAAATTATGGTTTCCACTATCAATTTTTATTTTACAGATTTGATAATCGTGCTGGATCAGAAGTTTTTTCGGCGTATTATTGTCGGGCAACGGGGGTGTTAATGCAACCACACATGGATGATAATTGTATTGTTCCTCCGCTTCGAGATCAATTAGACAAGGCTATTTACATAATAAAATACGATGATGCATCGTTTAAGGAAATGCACAAAAATTATTGCCTAGATAATCAAAATTCCATTGATCGGTTTAAGGCGTCGCCCGAGATTCAAAAATTTTTAGTCCAGCACCCCGAATACAGAGAAAAAAGTATCAATGAAATCTGTATGGCTGCTGGTGGTGTAAATCTACTTACACGCATAATATGTTCCCGGCAGACCATTCAAGAAAAAAGGATAAGGAAGGAGGCTGTGCTCAATAAACATTCTGGCATATATCCTGAGTTGCTACCCTTAGAGGGCAGTGAAGAGTAGTTTTCAAATTTAAGCGGATAGATGAAGCTCAGCCTTCCGGCGGTAATCGGGAGTGAGTAGAAGAGATCAGAAATGAGAGAAGTTGTATTGTTTATGTTAAGATAAAGCAATACAACTTCTTATTTTATGCCAAAAATTAACCATAATATTTGGAAATATTGCGAATTGTATTGAAAGTTGTTCTGATATATTATGTGTATATAAGCTGACTTAGAGAATCGGAGAACTGTACAAGGAGGCTGGTGGATGCAGAAAAAGTATGAACGTATCGTCGCATGGGTGCAGGAGGAAATCAGGAACGGAACTTTAAACCGCGGCGATAAGCTGCCGTCGGAAAACGACCTGATGGAACACTTTGGCGTGAGCCGCCAGACAGTCCGGCGGGCCATGGAGGAACTGACAGAGAACGGTGTTGTCGAGGCCCGCAGAGGAAGCGGAACTTATGTGGCCGCAAATACGCGCAGATATGCCGGGAAAGAGATCAGGATCGCCGTTATGCTGACTTACGTAGATACCTATATCTTTCCTTCGATTATCAAGGGAATCGAATCTGTCCTTTCACGGGAAGGATGCACCCTGCAGATCGCAATGACAGACAATGCGGTAGAGAAAGAGCGGATGCTGCTTAAGGAGTTCATCCGCACCCAGTCGGTGGACGGTGTCATAGCGGAAACAGTAAAGAGCGCCCTTCCAAACCCGAATCTGGAGCTCTACCGGGAACTGGAGAATGAGAGGATTCCGGTGCTGTTTGTCAACAGTTACTATAAGGAGCTTGATATTCCGCATATCAGCATGGATGACCGAATGGCAGGATATCTTGCGGCGAAGCATCTGGCAGAGTGCGGGCATACCCGTATCGGAGGTGTATTCAAGGCGGATGACGGACAGGGGCATCTTCGGTATGCCGGCTACACGGACGCCCTGATGGAGCAGGAAATAAAGATAAGAGGCGATCAGGTCATCTGGATCGATTCGGAAGAACTGAAAGCTATGGAAGAGGAGAGCGCCAAATTTCTGAAAAGGCTGAAGAGGTGTACTGCCTGCGTCTGCTATAATGACGAGACAGCGTACAGACTGGTCAGCATTTTCCGGAAAGCCGGACATCGTGTGCCGGATGATCTGTCGGTTGTGGGGATCGACAACTCGGGACTTGCGAAGTTCTGCCCTGTACCGCTGACTTCGCTGGAGAATCCGGTGGAAGAACTGGGGCACGCAGCGGCAGAGCAGATCATCGGAAAGATACTTAAGAATGAGAAAATGGAGACGCAGGAATTCGTGCCGAAACTCGTGGTGCGCAGTTCTGTACAGGTCATCCATGAGATATGAATAAAAGGAGAGACATCATTATGCTGGAACAATTAAAACAAGAGGTGTACGAGGCGAATATGCTTCTGCCAAAGTATAACCTTGTGACATTTACATGGGGAAATGTGAGTGGGATTGACCGCGAGAGCAGCCTGTTCGTCATCAAACCGAGCGGGGTGGAATACGATAAGCTGACTCCGGACGACATGGTCGTCGTCGATCTTGACGGGAATAAGGTGGAAGGAAGATACAATCCGTCTTCAGACACGCCGACCCATGTAGTGCTTTACAACCGTTTCCCGAAGATCGGAGGCGTCGTTCATACACACTCATCCTGGGCGACAAGCTGGGCACAGGCGGGAAGAGACATTCCGTGCTACGGAACGACACATGCAGATTACATTTACGGCGGGATCCCCTGTGTGAGAAACCTTACGAAAGAGGAGATTAAAGAGGCATATGAGAAGAATACAGGCGTACTGATCGCGGACGAGTTTGAGCGGATGGAGAAAGATTACATTGCGGTTCCGGCAGTACTCTGTAAGAATCACGGTGTATTCACATGGGGCAAGGATGCCCGCGAAGCGGTGCACAACGCCGTAGTCGCAGAAGAGGTGGCGAAGATGGCTGCACGCTGCGAGCTCATCAATCCGCAAGTAAAGCCTGCGCCGCAGGAACTTCAGGATAAACATTACTACAGAAAACACGGGGCAAATGCGTATTACGGACAGCCCGGTGAGAAATAAAAGATTCAAGACAAGGAGGATACAAAGATGTTAAAAAGAAAAGAGTACAAGTTTTGGTTTTGCACAGGATCACAGGATCTCTATGGGGATGAGTGTCTTGCACATGTTGCCGGGCACTCACAGATCATAGTGGAGAAACTCAATGAGTCCGGTAATCTGCCGTATGAGGTCGTGTTAAAGCCGACGCTTATCACGAACGAGCTGATCCGTAAGACGTTCAACGAGGCAAATATGGACGAGACATGTGCAGGTGTTATCACATGGATGCACACATTCTCTCCGGCAAAATCATGGATCCTTGGTCTGCAGGAATACAGAAAACCGCTCCTTCACCTGCATACACAGTTCAACCGTGAGATTCCTTATGACACGATCGATATGGATTTCATGAATGAGAACCAGTCCGCCCACGGCGGCCGCGAGTATGGACATATCTTCACCCGCATGGGCATTGAGCGTAAGGTGGTCGTCGGATACTGGGAAGACGAAGAAGTGCAGAAGAAGATCGCGTCATGGATGCGTACGGCAGTGGGCGTGATCGAGAGCAGCCATGTGCGCGTCATGAGAGTGGCTGATAACATGAGAAATGTAGCAGTCACAGAGGGAGATAAAGTAGAGGCACAGATCAAATTCGGATGGGAAGTTGACGCTTATCCGGTCAACGAGATCGCAGAGGTTGTGGAAGCTGTGTCCGCAAGCGACGTAAAAGCGCTTACAGATGAATACTATGATACATATGACATCCTGCCTGAAGGAAGAGATCCGGAAGAATTCCGCCGTCATGTGGCAGTACAGGCGCAGATCGAGATCGGATTCGAGCGGTTCCTTGAAGAGAACAACTATCAGGCAATCGTCACGCATTTCGGTGACCTTGGAAGCCTGAAACAGCTTCCGGGACTTGCAATCCAGAGACTGATGCAGAAAGGCTACGGCTTCGGCGCAGAGGGAGACTGGAAGACAGCGGCTATGGTACGTATTATGAAGATTATGACAGAGGGGATGAAAGACGCCAAGGGAACTTCCTTCATGGAAGACTATACATACAATCTGGTTCCGGGCAAAGAGGGAATCCTGCAGGCTCATATGCTGGAAGTGTGCCCGACGATCTCGGATGGACCGGTCAGCATCAAAGTACAGCCGCTCTCCATGGGTGACAGAGAGGATCCGGCAAGGCTTGTATTTACGGCAAAGACAGGCCCGGCTGTGGCAGCTTCCCTGATCGATCTGGGCGACCGTTTCCGCCTGATCATCAACGATGTGAACTGTAAGAAGACAGAGAAACCGATGCCCAAGCTCCCGGTGGCAACAGCATTCTGGACACCGGAGCCGAACCTGCAGACAGGCGCGGAGGCGTGGATCCTCTGCGGCGGCGCGCACCATACGGCATTCTCCTACGATCTGACCAGTGAGCAGATGGGAGACTGGGCGGCAGCTATGGGCATTGAGGCAGTCTATATTGACAAAGACACGACGATCAGAAATCTCAAAAACGAGCTGAGATGGAACGAAGCGGCTTACAGAAAATAATGCGGTATTCATTGAAAACTTGCTCCTGCACCTGTATAATAACAGGCAGAGCACTTAAAAAATAATAAAAACAAGAGAAAAGGAGCAGTTGAATGAGTATCAGAATAGGTATCTTAGGTTATGGAAATCTCGGCAAAGGTATCGAGTGCGCCATAAAACAGAATCCGGACATGGAGCTTGCGGCAGTATTTACCCGCAGGGACCCGTCCGGCGTGACAATACAGACAGACGGCGTGCCGGTGTGCAGTGTGGCTGAGGCAGGAGACTGGAAAGACAAGATTGACGTTATGATCCTCTGCGGAGGAAGCGCCACAGATCTTCCGCAGCAGACGCCGGAATATGCGCGTATGTTTAATGTGATCGACAGTTTTGACACCCACGCAAAGATCCCGGAGCACTATGCGAATGTAGACGCGGCTGCGAAAGAAGGAAATAAGATCGGCATCATTTCTGTGGGCTGGGATCCGGGCATGTTCTCGCTCAACAGGCTGTATGCGAACGCCATCCTGCCGGACGGAAAAGACTATACATTCTGGGGCAAGGGCGTAAGTCAGGGACACTCTGACGCTATCCGCAGGGTCAAAGGCGTAAAAGACGCAAAGCAGTACACGATCCCGGTAGATGAGGCGCTCGAAGCTGTGAGAAACGGAGAGAATCCGGAACTGACGACGAGGCAGAAGCACACGAGAGAGTGCTTTGTTGTCCTGGAAGAGGGGGCAGATGCGGCAAAAGTCGAGGAAGAGATCAAGACAATGCCGAACTATTTCTCAGATTATGATACGACCGTACACTTTATCAGCGAAGAAGAGTTAAAGAGAGAACACAGCGGAATTCCGCACGGCGGATTCGTCTTAAGAAGCGGGAAGACCGGATGGAACGGTGAGAACAGCCATCTTATCGAGTACAGCCTGAAGCTGGATTCCAACCCGGAGTTCACTTCATCCGTTCTTGTTGCCTATGCTCGGGCAGCATACCGTCTGTCCGAAGAAGGACAGTGCGGATGCAGGACAGTCTTTGATATCGCGCCTGCTTATTTAAGTGTGAAGAGCGGGGAAGAGCTGCGTAAGACAATGCTGTAGGCTGCAGATCAGCAGGTGCATATCAAAGCGCCTGCTGATTGCTGTACACTGGGAATAAACATCAAAGGAGGATTGCGCAAATGAGAAGCAGAGAAGAGATCAGAGAGATGATAAGCGCCGGACAGGCAGTGCTTGGGATCGAGCTTGGGTCGACAAGGATCAAAGCAGTGCTCATCGATGTAGATAAATCACCGGTTGCTTCCGGAAGCTATGACTGGGAGAATCAGTATGTGGACCATATCTGGACGTATGATATCAATGAAGTGTGGAAAGGGCTCCGGGGAAGCTACCAGGATCTTGTGAAAAATGTGCAGGAAGAGTACGGAGTGACGATCACAAATCTGGCGGCAGCAGGCGTCAGCGCTATGATGCACGGATATCTGGCGTTTGACGAAAAGGACGGGCTCCTTGTGCCCTTCCGTACATGGAGAAATACGATCACCGGCGAGGCATCGGAAAAGCTGTCTGAGCTTTTTGAATACCATATCCCGCAGCGCTGGAGCATTGCCCATCTCTATCAGGCGGTCTTAAACGGCGAGGATCACGTGGACAAAGTACGTTTCTTTACAACCCTTGCCGGATATATCCACTGGAAGCTGACCGGCCGGAAAGTGATCGGAAGCGGCGATGCAGCCGGCATGTTCCCGATCAATATTGAAGCAAAAGACTATGACAGCAGGATGCTGGATCAGTTTGATGAGCTTGTCGCAGACAAAGGATTCCCCTGGAAGATACGAGAACTTCTTCCGAAAGTGCTCCTTGCAGGCGAGGATGCAGGCTGCCTGACGGAAGAGGGGGCGAAACTCCTCGATCCTTCCGGCAATCTGGCTTCCGGTATCCCGATGTGCCCTCCGGAGGGAGATGCAGGGACCGGCATGACGGCGACAAACAGCGTTGCCGTAAGGACCGGAAATGTATCCGCCGGAACGAGTGTATTCGCCATGGCGGTTCTTGAGAAAGACCTGACAAAACCTTATGAGGAGATCGACCTTGTGACCACACCGTCAGGGGATCTGGTGGCAATGGTCCACTGCAACAACTGTACGTCTGATTTGAACGCGTGGGTAGGGCTGTTCAAAGAGTTCGCGGAGAGTTTCGGGATCGACGTGGATATGAACAAGCTCTTTGGAACACTCTACAACAAAGCGCTGGAAGGAGATCCGGACTGCGGCGGCCTGCTCGCTTATAATTACTTTTCAGGTGAGCATATCACAGGATTCGACGAGGGACGTCCGCTCTTCGTGCGCTCTCCCGAGAGTAAATTCAATCTTGCAAACTTCATGAGAGTCCATCTGTACACCTCTCTCGGCGCTTTGAAGACAGGTATGGATATCCTGCTCAAAAAAGAGAATGTCACGCTTGACCGGATGATGGGGCATGGCGGACTGTTCAAGACAAAAGGCGTCGGACAGAGGATACTTGCCGGAGCTATTGATACGCCTGTATATGTGATGGAAACAGCAGGCGAGGGCGGCGCATGGGGAATTGCCCTTCTGGCTGACTATCTCGTCCGCAGGGAAGAAGGGGAGAGCCTGACAGATTATCTCAACAATAAAGTATTCCACGATGCAGAAGGCTCGGGCATGAATCCGGTTCCGGAAGACGTGGCAGGCTATGAGAAATTTATGGAAAGGTATACGAAAGGCCTCGCCATCGAAAGAGCGGCGGTATCTTTTGATTAAGGACAAATCCGGGAAATACAGGAGAAGCGGGAGGCCAGTATGGAGGACAGGATGCACGGCGCGCAGCAGGTAATAGAAGAAGTGGAGAAAGCAGTTGTAGGAAAACGGGACGTTCTTACAAAGATTATGACGGCGATTCTTGCAGGAGGACATATCTTAATCGAAGACATACCGGGAACGGGCAAGACAACGATGGCGCTTGGATTTTCAAGGGCGATGGGGCTTCAGGCAAGGAGGGTCCAGTTTACACCGGACGTTCTGCCGTCAGATCTGACAGGGTTTACAATCTATCAGAAAGAGACGGGGGAATTTGCCTACCAGCCAGGAGCGGTAATGTGTAATCTGCTGCTGGCCGACGAGATCAACCGGACGTCTCCCAAGACACAGTCGGCGCTCCTCGAGGTAATGGAAGAGCGGCAGGTGACCGTGGACGGCGTGACACGGCGGACGGGAGATCCGTTCATTGTGATTGCCACGGAGAATCCGGCGGGATCAGCGGGCACCCAGCTTCTTCCGGAGTCCCAGCTGGACCGTTTCATGATCTGCGTAAGCATGGGGTACCCTACGGTGGAAGAGGAGATGGAGATCCTTCGCAGAAGCCAGGAAGAAGGCCGGTCTGCGGGAATCCGTCCGGTGCTGGACGCTTCGGCTCTGCGGGAAATGATACATGAGGCGCGGGAAATCTATATACATGAGCGTGTCTGCCGTTATATCGCAGAGCTGGCGAAGTCCTCCCGCGAAAATGAATGGACAGAACTGGGGCTGAGCCCTAGAGGTGCAGTGGCTCTGACGGCTATGGCAAAAGCGTGCGCCTATCTGAAAGGCCGCGCCTATGTGATCCCGTCGGATGCGGAGGAAGTCTTCCCCTGCGTGGCATCCCACAGGATTCTGCTGAATATGAAGGCAAAAGCAGGCCGCATAAAAGTAGCGGAAGTCATCCGGCAGATTCTTGAGAATACGGAGAAACCGGCGCTGAAAACAAGGCGGTAGCAAGATGGTAAGAAGGTCGGCTGGGTATCTGTCAGTGCTTCTTTTTACGGGATACCTGTATTTTATGTATGATGAGGCGGTTCTTTCCGGCATACTGGTATTTCTGCTTCTCTATCCGGCTGTCTCGGGAGTTTATCTTGCGGCAGCAGGCGGGAAAGTGGTTCCGGATCTGGAGCGAGTGCCGCCCATGGGCGAAAAAGGGAAAAAGATCCGGGCCGGAGTCTCTGTAAAAAACCGCGGTGCACACATGAGCATCCGGTATGAGCTGGCAGTACGGATCAGAGACAGCAGCGGAAGGAAGTGCGGAAAGCAATGGTTCCGCGGTGTGCTGCACCCGAAAGAGACGGAAACGGTATGGCTGGCGTTTGATATAAAATACTGCGGCGCGGTGCATGTCTGCATCGACCGTGTGAGGGTGTATGACTTTCTTGGAATATTTTACAGAAGTGTAAAATGCAGGCGCAGGGCACAGGTCAAGGTGATGCCGGAATTTAAGCTCATGCCGCTGGAGATCACGCGGAGGACCAGGGAATTCCAGGCAGATGCGCAGGAGTTTTCGCAGGAAAGGAGGGGCGATGACCCGTCCGAGATCTACCAGGTCAGGGAGTACAGGGAACGAGATCCGCTTAAGGACATCCACTGGAAACTGAGTGCGAGAGAAGAAAAACTTATGGTGAAAGAGCGCGGTTTCCCCCTTGGATGTGTGGTGCTTATGTACATTGACTGCGGGACGGCAAAACGTCCGGCAGCAGAATTTTCAAAAATGCTGGAGGCTGCAGCTTCCCTTGCAATCACGCTTGTTTCGCAAAAATGCACCCATATGGCGGCATGGTATGAAGAGAAAAATGAAAGAATTGTCAGATGGCGTATTTCCGACGAGGAGAGCGCCTGCAGCATGATCTGGGACCTGATGGAAATACAGCCGTATCACGACGCGCGGAAGGCGGAGGTGTGCCGCAGCGATGCGTTTCGCGGCCAGGAATTTGCCGCTGTCGTGACAATTGACGGAAACGGCGGGATGAAAAAGGACGGAGAGGCATTTGACTATCTGAGATTATGATGTTCAGGGAGCAGAGACAATGAGGATCAGGAATTCGGGCATAAAAATATACCGGACAGATTCAAAAGAGACGAGAAGAGGCAGGAAAAGTCGGTCTCTTTTTGCCCTCCGGACAGTGACTCTGTATGTGCTTATGATCCTGTGGTGGAATGCATTTCTGGAAGTATTCTATATGCCCTTTGATAAAGTATGGCTGTATGGCGGTATTGCCGCTGCGGTACTGATTCTGGAAACCGCAGTCGGCAAGTTCGGCGGGAAAGCTGTTCCGGCAGTTTTTGCCGCAGCGGCAGTTCTCCTCTGGTATGTCAGAGACATGATATGGGAACTCTGTGACTGGACCGTACAGAATTATGACACGCTGTTTTCCATCCAGCCCGCCGGGAGGCCGGAGTTCAGCTATGCGGCGGTACTGGCGTGCGTGCCTGTCCTGCTGATCCTGATTTTCGTGCAGAGGAGCGGCAAAGGCAAAGGGCTGGCAGGACTGATTATATGCGCTCCGTTTCTTGCAGCGGCGTGCGCGGGATATTTTCAGGGGATGCGGACATCCTGGTTTCTGCTCATGGGCGGAGCGGCGTACTTTGCCGGAGCGGTATCCGGCGCGGGGAGAGCAGGGAAAGGCATATTTCTGTGGAAACATGCCGTAGTTACGGTGGCGGTGTGTGGAGCGCTGGCATTTCTCGCCTCCCAGGCGGGCCGTCTTCTGGACGTCGGGAGAGCCTCGGAGGACAGCTATTATTTTCAGGTGAGAGGAGTGCTTACGTCAGAAGTGGTCGGGGGAATCCGGGATCTGCTGACGGAAACATCCAGGGAAGAACTGACGGAGCCGGCGGAAAGTACGCAGAATGAAGAGCCGGCGGAGAGCCAGGACTTACAGGCGCAGGAGGAGCAGGAGTGGGAAGAACCGATAAACAGCGGTCTGGAGCAGGGCGAATCAGCGGACGCTGATCTGGGACGCATCTCCCGATTCGAGCCTTCTTTGCAGACAGAGAGCCTGACACTGGATGAGAAGCCGGAAGGGACGGTGTATTATGCAGAAAGCTGGGGGATGGCGTATTCAGACAACAGATGGGAACTGGTTTCTGCAGAGGCTTCTGACTATGACGAACTGGTCATGCGTGAGATGTGCAGGACGTATCCGGATGAAATACAGGATACACTTGCAGACCTCTGCGGCGGGCAGACGGACAGGAGTCTGGAGGATGTAAGTACAATAATCAGCAGGGTGCTTAACCGGCGGGCAGTCTACGATACCAATCCGGGAGCCCCGCCGGAAGGAGAGGAATTTCTGCATTACTTTCTCTTTGAGAACCACAGAGGCTTCTGCGTGCATTTTGCCACTGCCGCCGCACTGATGTACCGCTATTTCGGGTATGAGGCGAGGTATGTGGAAGGCTACGCCATTCCGGCGTCTGCTTTCAGCCCTGTATATCAGGCGGAAAACGGGGAGGAGAGACAGTATGAGGCTCAGATTACCGGAGAAATGGGACACGCATGGTGTCAGGTGTACGATGAGCAGACCGGGGAGTGGATCGTCATGGAGCACACTCCGCCTGCACCAGAGAACAGTGACGCGCGGCCGCCGGCGGCAAGCTCGGATTATGAAGAGTCAATTGGTGAGAAAATCGTGTATGAGATCCTTCCGGTTCTGATCCGGGGCGGACTGATTGTCCTGCTGTGCGCGGCTCTTTTCTTCGTCCAGGCAGCAGTACGCACCGCACGGCGGGAATACTGTTTCCGAAAGCAGAAAGACGGAGAAGGAATCCGCCGGATGTATGAGGCTGTCGTCCGGACGGCGGGCTTTCAGGGGGTGAAGATCAGAGAGCCGCTGGACGAAAGCACAGTGGAAACCCTGTATCTGAAATATCCGGAACTGGAAGAAAGGGAGTGGAAACAGTTGTATGAATGTGTAATGGAAGGTCTGTTCTATCACCCTGGAAATGAAAAAGAAGACTGGGAAAAGACGAGGAAATTCTATGCAAGGTTCCGGAAAGCTGCCTGCGGACAGATGAGTCCGTGGCAGAAGTGGCAGTTCCGGTATATATATTGCCTGTAAATGCGGTCTTTTGGCAGGTGGAATACATGTTAGAGCAGGTCTTCAAATGTATCGTAGAACTCCGGATACGACACATCGACGCATTTGCTGTCCAGTATTTTTGTATTTCCCTCAGCCACCAGTGCAGCGATACTGAACGCCATGGCGATGCGGTGGTCGAGCAGTGTGTGGATTGAGGTGCCTCTTAGTTTTCCGCCGCTGATAATCATGCCGTCCGGAGTCGGCGTTACATTGCATCCCATTGATTTCAGATTATCGCATATTGTCTCGATGCGGTCCGTCTCTTTGACTTTCAGTTCAGCCGCGTCTTTGATGACCGTCGTCCCCTCGGCGACAGCGGCCATGACCGCGATCACCGGTATCTCGTCGATGAGTGTCGGGATGATATCGCCCTGAATGGTGACGCCATGGAGCCTGCTTGTGCGGACGAGGATGTCGGCGATCTTCTCTCCGCCCTGGACGCGCTCGTTGAGAAGGGTGATGTCTCCGCCCATGTCCTCGCATACTTTCAGGATGCCGGCGCGGGTCGGATTGATGCCGACATTTTCGATCATTATTTCAGAGTCAGGGACGATGAGTCCTGCTGCGATAAAGTAGGCGGCGGAGGAAATGTCGCCTGGCACAGTGATTTTCTGGCCGTACAGTTCTTTGCAGGGGGATATGCTGGCAGTGGCTTTTGAGTTGTCAAGATCATGTGTGGACCGGATATCGGCACCGAATTCTTTCAGCATGAGTTCTGTATGATTTCTGGAAAGCGACGGCTCGGTGACAGACGTCTCCTGGTCAGCGTACAGTCCGGCGAGCAGGAGACAGGATTTTACCTGTGCGGAAGCAACGGGAGAGTCATAGTGGATTCCATGCAGACTGCCGGGAGCAATGTACAGCGGAGCACATCCGTTGCGCAGGATGCTGGATATATTTGCGCCCATCTGTGTCAGAGGCTCGATGATCCGGTTCATCGGGCGGGAATTCAAAGAGCGGTCGCCCGATATCTTGGAATCAAAAGGCTGGCCTGCCAGGATACCTGAGATCAGACGGGTCGTAGTGCCGCTGTTTCCCGCGTCCAGAATCTCAGACGGGGCCGACAGACCGTGGAGCCCTTTGCCATGTACAAGAACTGTGGAGCCGTTCTTTTCGATCTCGATTCCGAGAGTGCCAAAGCAGCGGATCGTTGCCAGACAGTCCGCTCCTTCTAAAAAATTGTGTATCTCCGTTATGCCTTGGGCTATTGATCCGAACATCACACAGCGGTGTGAGATGGATTTATCCCCGGGCACGGTGATCTTTCCTTTTAATCCTGTGATACTGCATAATTCCATAAGTAGTTGTCCTTTCATTTATCTATCTGTAATCAGGTCTCATAGACGATATAGCGGTATTTCTGCAGAAGCTGCGCTGCTTTCGCAGAGGAAGCCTCGTCGTAGAACTCAATCCGCAGCACACCTTCTTCAAATTCCCTGTTGTGTATGATTCCGATATTTTTGATATTGATGTGATTGCTTGCAAGGATAGTCGCAATTGTCGCGATTCCGCCGGCCTCATCGATGATGTCGCAGTAGACGGCAAACTGTTTCTTGATCGGCCCTGCGGAGCTGTTCGGCATAGAGTTCCGGTAATCGCGGGAAGTCTCGAACAGAGAATACAGTTCGCTTTCATTTCCGGCATCCACCGAAGCCTTTGTCTGTACGAGCGCCTCGATATACTCTCCAAGGATGCGGGAGATATTTGCACGGTTCTTCAGGCAGATCTGCTGCCACATCACAGGTGAGGAAGACGCGATCCTTGTGATATCTTTAAATCCTCCCGCAGCCAGCGCTTTCATCAGTTCGTCTTCTGTGTCGTGATCGCGCACATAGTTTACAAGTGTTGAGGCGATGATATGCGGAAGGTGGCTGATGGTTCCCGTGACACAGTCGTGTTCTTTATAGTCCAGCACGATCGGGATCGCTTTCAGAGAAGCGATGAGATCCTGGAACTCCTGCGTCTTGTCACAGGATACTTTTTCTGTGGGAGTCAGGACGTAGTAAGCGTTTTCGATCAGGTGCGCCCTGGAATTGGAGAATCCGCTTTTCTCGGAGCCGGCCATAGGATGTCCGCCGATAAAATTCTCCTCCATGCCAAGGGATGCGATTTCCTCGTGAATGGAAGTCTTCACGCTGCCTACATCTGTCAGGATGCAGTCCGGATGAAGAAACTCCTTTAACTGCGATAAATAGGCGGTGTTGCAGGATACAGGAGCGCACAGGAAGATATAGCGGCACTCTCTGAAATTGTCGTCAATGGAAGAGCATGCTGTGTGTATGATATCCTCCTGTACGGCGAGGGCCAGCGTCTCCCGGTTTTTGTCAAATGCAATAATCTCAAAGCCGGGGTAATATTTGCGCAGAGCCTTTGCGACAGAGCCGCCGATCAGCCCCAGCCCGATAAATCCGATCCTGGTAGAAGCCATGATAAGGTGATTTCCTTTCGTTTTAAATCGTAAGAAACAGAATGTTCCGTGTATACAGAGATATCTTAGCACTTTACAGCACAAAAGTAAACTGAAATAGTCTGCTTCAGGCTCCCTGCGCCAGGGCTGCTTATGCGTCAGGGAGTCTGAACCGTACCAGTACGCCAAATAATATATGTGAAAAATGAATAAAATAGTTGTAATTACACTGTGATTTTAGTACAATATATCCATGATGAGCTTACCTGACTGAAAATAAGGTGGGCAGAATAACTACATACAAGGAGGCAGCAGCATGAAGGTTTACAGAACGGATGAAATAAGAAACGTGGTATTGCTCGGACACGGTGGAAGCGGAAAGACAAGTCTTGTCGAGGCAATGCTGTATGTATCGGGAGCGTCAAGCCGTATGGGTAAAGTTTCAGATGCCAGTACGGTGAGTGATTTTGATAAAGAGGAGCAGAAACGCGGATTTTCGATCAGCACGAGCCTGATCCCGATCGAGTGGGAGAAAGCAAAGATCAACATCCTTGACACGCCGGGATATTTCGACTTTGTCGGAGAGGTGGAGGAAGCGGTCAGCGCAGCGGACGCGGCAGTCATCGTAGTATCCGGAAAAGCAGGAGTTCAGGTAGGGACTGAGAAAGCATGGGAGCTGTGCGACAAATATAACCTTCCAAGGATGGTCTATGTGACAGAGATGGATGTGGACGACGCAAGTTTCCGCCAGGTTGTTGAGGATCTGACAGAGCGCTATGGCAAGAAGATCGCGCCGCATTTCCAGCCGATCCGCGAGAATGAGAAACTGGTCGGGTACATCAATGTCATCAAAAACGCCGGGCGCAGATACACAGGGATCGGCCAGAGGGAAGAGTGCGAGATCCCGGATTACTGTAAGCCGAATCTTGAGATCTTAAGAGATTCCCTGATGGAAGCTGTCGCTGAGACGAGCGAGGAATTCATGGAGCGCTATTTCAACGGCGAGGAGTTCTCCATCGAGGAGATCCGCGCAGCTATGCGTACAGAGGTTATGGGCGGGGATATCGTTCCGGTAGCCATGGGATCCAACGTACAGGCCCAGGGCGTAGCGAACCTCCTTTCCGATATCGTGAGATTTTTCCCGAGTCCGGACAAGAGAACATGCGCGGGCATCAACCGTACGACGAACGACATCTTTGAAGCAAATTATGACTTCTCAAAGGCAAAGACAGCATATGTGTTCAAGACGATGGTAGATCCATTTATCGGAAAATACTCGTTTATCAAGGTGTGCTCCGGCGTTTTAAGAGGAGATGATGTTCTCTACAATGCAGACACGGAGTCCGAGGAGAAACCGGGCAAACTCTATACGATGTGCGGCAACAAGCCTTCGGAGGTGTCCGAGCTCTTTGCGGGCGATATCGGAGCCATAGCAAAGCTTACAAATACGCGCACAGGGGATACGCTGTCAACGAAAGCAAACCAGGTTACGTATGCGAAGACAGACTACTCCGTACCTTATACATATATGAGATACCGTGTGAAGAATAAAGGCGATGAGGACAAAGTATCACAGGCTCTTGCCAAGATGACGGCAGAGGACGTGACGCTTCGCTCAGTCAACGACAGCGAGAACAGACAGACCCTTCTCTACGGCATGGGAGATCAGCATCTGGAGATCGCAGCGAGCAAACTGGCAGCCAGATACAAGGTGGATATCCTGCTGGAGACTCCGAAAGTGGCGTTCCGCGAGACGATCCGGAAGAATTCGGATGTGGATATGAAGTATAAGAAACAGACCGGCGGCCACGGACAGTACGGACATGTCAAGATGAAGTTCGAGCCGTCGGGAGATCTGGATACCCCATTTGTATTTGAGGAGTGCGTAGTCGGAGGAGCGGTTCCGAAGAACTACTTCCCGGCAGTGGAAAAAGGCCTTCAGGAGTCAGTCGTCAAAGGACCTCTTGCCGGATATCCGGTAGTCGGCGTGAAAGCTACACTCTACGATGGATCTTATCATCCGGTGGATTCCTCAGAGATGGCTTTCAAGACAGCTACGGCTCAGGCGTTTAAGAAAGGATTCATGGAGGCGTCGCCGGTACTGCTCGAGCCGATTGCTTCTGTGAAAGTCACTGTGCCTGACGATTATACAGGAGATGTCATGGGCGATCTGAACAAGAGGAGGGGACGGGTGCTCGGAATGACTCCTGTCCCAGGAGGAAAGCAGATTGTCGAGGCAGATATCCCGATGACAGGCCTGTTCGGATATTGTACGGCTCTGCGGTCCATGACAGGCGGACGCGGCACATATTCCTATGAATTTGCGAGATATGAGCAGGCTCCGTCAGACGTTCAGGAGAAAGAGATCGCTGCAAGAGCATCAGAAGAATAGGGGCGGGACCAGAGTTCTGCGGCAGAGAACGGATGAAATGACACGAGGAGATATGAGATCAGAGAAGGATGATCTCATGTCTCCTTTTTCAGTGTGAGCTGCCATAATTTTATGCCAAGAAAGCGTTAAGATTGTTGTACTTTATAATTAAAGGTGCTATAATTTTTCTGCTATGTCAACACAGGAATTAGTGCCGCAGTATATAGACACTAAAATACGGACTTAACAGAGGGAAAAAGAATGAAGATTGTTATCATCGGAGATGGAAAAGTAGGTTACAAACTTGCAAAACAGCTTTCTGTCGAAAACTATGATGTGGTGATGATCGACAGCAATGAAAAGAAACTAAAATATGCTGTGGACCGGCTGGATATCGCATGTGTGACAGGAGATGCGGCAGACGCTGAAGTGCAGAGAGAGGCTGACGTGCCTCATGCAGATCTTGTAATCGCATGTACGTCGGCGGATGAGTGCAACATGTTAAGCTGTCTTATTGCGAGACGTCTCGGGGCGAAACATACGATCGCCCGTGTCCGCAACCCGATCTATTTCAAACAGATCGGTCTGCTCAAAGAGGATCTTCATCTGAGCATGGCGGTGAATCCGGAACTGATTGTAGCAGATGAGATCAGCAGGGTGCTTTTGTTCCCGGATGCCAGCAAGATAGAGACATTTGTAAAGGGCCGGGTAGAGCTGATCGAGTATGCGATACAGAAAGAAAGCAGACTCGTGGGAATGACCCTTGCAGATATGTATGACAAGTTTCAGATCAAGATCCTTGTCTGTGCTGTAGAACAATGCGGCAATGTCATTATCCCGGACGGAGATTATGAGATCAGGACAGGGGACAGACTTCACATCGCAGTATCTCACAGAGAGCTGGAACGGTTCTTCCGGCTGCTTGGGAAACATCGGGAAAAAGTCAGAAAGGTCATCATATGCGGCGGCGGCCGCGTAGCATATTATCTGGCTGTACAGCTCTGCTCTCTGGGGATGCAGGTCAAGATTATAGAACGAAATGTGGACAGATGCGAGGAACTCTGCGAACTGCTTCCAAAAGCGATTATCATCAATGGTGACGCCACTGACCATGACCTTCTCATTGAGGAAGGGATAGAGAGTGCGGATGCTTTTGTTGCTCTGACAGGCATGGACGAGGAGAATATCATCACTTCATTGTTTGCGAAGAGCCAGGGATCGGCCAAGATTATTGCAAAAATAAATGAGGACCGGCGCGCCAGCATGGTTGAGGACTTTGGAATCGACAGCATCGTATCTGCCAAGACGGCGACAGCGGACGCTATCTTAAGCTATATAAGGGCGAGACAGAATTCTCAGGGCAGTGCCAATGTGGAGACTTTATACCAGCTTGTGGATGATAAGATCGAGGCGCTGGAATTTATTATCAAGTCTGAGACGGGATATACCGGAATCCCTCTGAAGGATCTGTCGCTTAAGTCAAACAATCTGATCGCATGTATCGCCAGAAAGAGACAGATTATCATTCCCGGCGGTGATGACTGCCTGGAAGTCGGGGACAGCGTGATCGTAATCACAATGGGAAAACATATCGAAGATATAGAGGACATTTTGGCATAGGTGCAGAAAAATGAATAAAAGAATGATAATATACATACTGGGAAGGATGCTTGGCGTCGAGGGTGTCGTGCTTCTGATCCCGGCTCTTGTATCCCTCATTTACCGGGAACAGAGTGGATTTTCTTTCCTGATCGTGGCGGTAATTCTTGGACTCATATTTCTTGTTTTTGGAAGAAAGAGACCAAAGAATACGAGGATCTACGGCAAAGAAGGGTTTGTTATTGTTGCCCTTGCATGGCTGTTCTGGTCGCTGTTTGGTGCCCTACCGTTTGTGATATCGGGAAGCATACCGGACTATATCGATGCTTTCTTTGAGACTGTATCAGGATTTACGACGACAGGTTCGACAATTCTCCAGGAAATTGAGAGCCTGCCCATGGGTATTAATTTCTGGCGCTGCCTGACCCACTGGATCGGCGGTATGGGAGTGCTTGTGTTTGTTCTTATGATCATGTCCTTTGATGATGAGAACTCTATGCCGCTTATGCGCGCGGAGATGCCGGGGCCTGAAGCGGATAAACTTGTCCCGAAAGCAAGGAATACAGCGGCGATCCTTTACGGGATGTATTTTGTGCTGACAGCGGCGGAAGTTATTCTGCTTATGCTTGGCGGGATGAATCTCTACGATGCTTTGGTACACTCGTTCAGTACCGCAGGAACCGGTGGGTTTTCCAATCGGAACGCGAGCGTCTCTTTTTATGACAGTGCATATATCGATGGTGTAATTACTGTATTCATGATCCTTTTTGGCGTAAACTTCAATCTGTATTTTATGCTGCTGATAAAAGAGTGGAAGAGTGTGCTCAAGAATGAGGAGCTGCGTGCATATCTGGGGATTATAGCTGCTTCCATCGTGGTGATAACGGCTAATATCCTGAGCATGTATGAAAATGTGTTCCACGCATTTCGGTACGCGGCGTTCCAGGTGGCATCGATCATCACCACAACGGGATTTTTTACGGCGGATTATGAACTGTGGCCGGAACTCTCGAAAGCGATACTACTGGCGCTTATGTTCATCGGGGCAAGCGCCGGTTCTACTGGCGGCGGTATCAAAGTATGCCGTTTTGTGATCCTCTGCAAATCCATCAGACAGGAAATACGTAAGATTCTGCACCCCAATGCAGTGACGGTTATAAAGCTCAACGGGAAAAAAGTCGGGCAGGACACGATGAGGGGAATAAATGTATATTTCGCCTCATATATATTTGTGCTGATCGCATCCGTCCTGATTGTTTCAATAGATAATTTTGATTTCGCCACATCTTTCAGTGGTGTTCTGACAACAATAAATAACGTGGGTCCGGGTATCTCGAAAGTAGGTCCGGTTGAGAACTTCCATATGTTCTCTCCGCTGTCCAAGATTGTATTTAGCTTTGACATGCTCGTCGGACGTCTGGAGATCATCCCGTTCCTTATCATCCTGTCGCCGGATCTGTGGAGAAAAAGATTCTGAAAGGGAGAAATATGGGTACGATCAAACGAAAAATCATTATTACATTGGCTGTGATCATCCTGCTGGGTATTTATTATTATACGGCGCTGCCGGCTCTCAATATCCACTCTACAGAGTTTTGGATATTCCTCGGCGTGCTCCTTCTGCTGGCAGCAGCTCTCTTCATAAAGAAGAAAGGCCTCAGCCGCTATGAGTTGAAAGAATCGAAAGGGCTGAAAGTCATCCTGGGCGCTTTTGCTGCAGTTGTTATTGTATATCTGGTGGGAGCGCTCCTGTCCTCTCCGGTTGTCAATGCGGACAAATATCAGAAGCTCATGACGGTTGAGAACGGGGAATTTACCAGGGATATTGAGGAGCTTTCTTTTGACCAGATCCCTCTTCTTGACCGGGATTCGGCTACGCTTCTTGGAAACCGGGAGATGGGAAGTATGGTGGACATGGTGTCTCAGTTTGAAGTGGACGATCTGTATTCCCAGATCAATTATCAGGACCGCCCGGTGCGCGTATCTCCGCTCAAATATGCCAGTATTATCAAATGGCTGACGAACAACGGAGACGGCATCCCTGCGTATATCAAAATAGATATGGCAACGCAGGACACGGAGCTTGTGAAACTTGAAGAAGGCATGAAATACACGACGAGCGATCACTTCAACAGGAATATTTACCGGCATCTCCGATTCAGATATCCGACGTATATCTTTAATGACCTGAGTTTTGAAGTGGACGAAGAAGGAACGCCTTACTGGATCTGTCCGGTGAAAAAATACAATATCGGTCTGTTTGGCGGGGTGACGATCGGAAGAGTCGTACTCTGCAACGCTATCACAGGGGAGACAGAAGATTATGCCATAGAAGACGCTCCGCAGTGGATCGACAGGGCTTATTCTGCGGATCTTCTTGTAGAACTGTATGATTATCACGGTACATTGCAGCACGGTTTTCTGAACAGCGTACTCGGGCAGAAAGACTGTCTTGCGACTACTGATGGTTATAATTATCTGGCGATCAATGATGACGTATGGGTGTATACGGGTGTCACATCCATCACGGGCGATCAGTCCAATGTTGGATTCGTCCTTATGAACCAGAGAACTATGGAGACAAAGTTCTATGAGGTAGAGGGGGCAACGGAACAGTCGGCGATGGACTCGGCGGAAGGCCAGGTGCAGAACCTCCACTATACGGCTACATTCCCGCTTCTGCTCAATATATCGGGGGAACCAACGTATTTTATCGCCCTGAAAGACGATGCCGGACTGGTAAAGATGTATGCTATGGTCAATGTTCAGAAATACCAGATTGTGGCTACGGGTGATACGGTCAGTGAGTGCGAGGAAGTGTATACCACGCTGATGTATGAGAACGGAATCAAGGAAGTGGCGGAAGATACCCGCGAGATTCAGACGGTTACGGGAAAGATCACGAAAATCGCCCAGGGCGTTATTGAAGGGAATTCCCACTACTATATCATGGTTGAGGGATCGGACGGGATCTTTGATGTCTCAGTTGTGGATTATATTGACGTGATCAGGTACAATGTGGGAGACGAGGTGACGATCGAATATAAAGAAGGTGAGGACACAAACACGGTTCTGTCTATGAACGGAACCAGTCTTACCGGCTCACCGGATGAAGATAGCGCCAATCCTGCTGAGGGAGAAAATGCGGGTGCGGCACAGGAGCAATAGAAAACAGCGGCGGCAGAATTAAATTTCTGCCGCCGCTTGACGTTTCTTTTATTATTTCATTTGCAGACGTCTGCTTTGTCTGCGTAGTCTATCGGTATGCCTGCCTGCTAAATCAGATTATAATCAGACAGATCAATACCAGAAATCTCATTTTTATCTACGCCTACGCTCAGATAAAAGTCGATATTGTTTTCAGAGCTTATCTTATTCAGTTTCTGCAGGAAGACAGGGAGACTTTCAAGAGTGATGTTGGCTTGTTTCAGCACACTGTCGATAAAGATTGTTTCGATGTCGTGATTGCCGGCTACCATGCCGTAAAGGAATCCTACGAATTCTTCAAGAGTGAGGATATCTGGATAATCTGCCATACGGATTGCGCGGATATTGAAATCTACCGTGTAAGTATCCTTGTGGCTCTTTTTGATAAATACTACGTTTCCGTTGGAAGTTTTCACCTTCTCATTTGCAAGTTCAATCATTTGCTGTGTTTTTCCGCTGCCTCTCGGGCCTGTAATTAAATTTACCATGGCGAATCTCTCCTTTATGTATGTATTGTTTGAGACTTTCCTCTCTCAAATATCATATACTCATTATACACTAAAGACATGTGGGGAACAACTAAAAAAAGGATAAAAAAACAAAAAAAATTAAGCATATTGACTATAAGTGGAAAATGATAAAAGTTATCAAAATAAATATTGAAATGATGAAGCAGTTATGATAGTATAAACTAAATTGAAAATCATTCTCATAAACACAAGGAGAGATCATGCCGGCAGAAGTGTTATCTTATTTCTTAAAAAACAGCGACCGGAGACTGCGCCTGACATTCCAGGTAGTGCTCCAGTGCGCTCCCTTTTTAAAAGGACTGAAAGTATCGTGTGTCATATCTCTGGAAGAGGTTCTGTATGGGGAACTTGCAGAACTGCTCCGGGATACGGGAATCAAATACCACAGGCTGTCCTGCCTGGAGGGGAAATGCCTTGTCCTCTTTTACCGCCCCGCTGAGCTGGAGAGATACCTGGACAGTCCCAAGATCCGAAGCCTGCTCAGAGAATACGGATATGACAATATGAATCTTGACGGGATGTTCTGCCGCCTGTGTTCGCGCATCAGAGATTTCGCAAAGCAGGGGATGGGATTTCCTCATGAGATAGGGATTTTCCTTGGATATCCGGCGGATGATGTGAAAGGCTTCATCGAAAACGAAGGAAGAAGATATCTGATGATCGGATACTGGAAAGTCTACAGTGATCTTACAAGAGCCAGAATGATCTTCAAGGAGTATGACCGCGCGAAGAACTGTGCGGTAAATGAATTTATTACCGGAAAAAGCATCCGGGAAATCGCTGTCTGAGAGACTTGCGGCCGGCAGGCTGTTACTGCATTGACGACAGCAGATCATGAAATGGAGGAGAAAATATGAACGTATCAGTAGTATATTGGAGTGGAACAGGAAATACCCAGGCTATGGCTGAGGCAGTGGCGGAAGGGATCCGATCAGCCGGAGCAGAGGCCGTTCTCCTGGAAGTGGGAAATGCCGATGCAGAGAGTCTTGCATCAGAGAATGTTTTTGCTCTGGGCTGCCCATCCATGGGAGCAGAGCAGCTTGAAGAGACAGAGATGGAGCCTTTCGTGGAAGCGCTCGTCCCTCTTGCATCAGGAAAGAAGATACTTCTCTTCGGATCTTATGGATGGGGCGACGGAGAATGGATGAGAGAATGGACAGAGCGCATGAAAAATGCAGGGGCAGTTCTCGTAAGGGAAGAAGGCGTTATCGCAAATGAGACGCCGGACGATGAGGCGCTGGCGGAGTGCCGTTCGGCGGGAAAAGAGCTGGCGTCATAAAACACAGCTCCTGAAACCTGCAAAACGATGCGATAAGACGTTGACAAAATCTTCTCCCTGTGCATATGATAGGATAACGAGAAAATGACAGACAGAACCAAGGGAGAGAAGATATGGACCAGAATACATTGACAGGGATATTGATACCATTTGCCGGGACCGCGCTTGGCTCGGCAATGGTATTTTTTATGAAAAAAGAAATGAACGAGCGGCTGCAGAAACTGCTTCTAGGATTCGCTTCAGGCGTTATGATGGCGGCTTCCGTGTGGTCACTTCTGATACCTGCCATCGATATGGCGGAACAGGAGGGAGGCATATCCTGGTTTCCGCCGGCGGCCGGGTTTCTTCTTGGCATGGGTTTCCTGCTCCTGCTGGATACTCTGACCCCGCATCTCCACCTTACAGACGAGAAGCCGGAGGGAGTTCCGGCACATTTAAAAAAAACAACCATGCTTGTCCTCGCAGTCACACTCCACAACATACCGGAGGGAATGGCAGTGGGCGTCACTTTCGCAGGCGTCCTTTCCGAAAATACGGCGATGACTCTGACAGGAGCGTTTGCACTTTCTGCCGGTATTGCTATCCAGAATTTTCCTGAGGGTGCGATCATCTCCATGCCCCTTAAGAGCCAGGGACTGTCCAAAACGCGGGCTTTCGCTTACGGGGCGCTCTCCGGCATTGTGGAACCTGCAGCAGCATTTGTCACCATCCTTCTGACTGGTCTGGTCGTTCCCCTGCTGCCGTATCTTCTTGCATTTGCCGCAGGAGCGATGATATATGTGGTAGTGGAGGAACTGATCCCCGAAGCTCAGACAGGGGCACATTCAAATATCAGCACAATAGGAGTTGCAGTCGGATTTGTGCTCATGATGGTGCTGGATGTGGCGCTGGGATGAGCAGTTCATTTGACAGGCTGGGAAGAGTACGGCAGGGAGGACCATGATGTTAGATGATACAGCCGCAAGAACGGCGTTTGAAAACTATCTGGATAACTATGACAGGAAGAATGATAAAGTAAAGCTGAAGATAGCACACACATATGGCGTAGTGGCGCAGAGCACCGGGATCGCGGCGCGCAAGGAACTGTCGGAAGAGGATGTGTTTCTCGCGCGCATCATCGCGCTTCTGCACGATATCGGACGTTTTGAGCAGTTGAAACTCTACGACAGCTTTCTTCCGGAGACAATGGACCATGCGGCTTATGGGACCAGGGTGCTGTTTCAGGAGGGGATGATCCGCAGATTCGTCCCCGAAAATACCTGGGATGACATCATAAAGACTGCGATTGCAAAGCACAGTGATTTCGCCCTGAGCGGGATAGAGGATGAGAGAACGCTTCTCCATGCCCGCATCATCCGGGACGCGGACAAGCTGGATAACTGCCGGGTGAAACTGACAGATCCGCTCGAGACTTTTATGGGCGCGGGAGCTGAGGAGATCGGAGCATCTGCCATTTCGCCGAAGATACGCCGGGACGCCCTGGAAGGAAAGAGCATCCTGTCAGCAGACCGGGTGACGCTTATGGACTACTGGGTGTCTTATGTGGCATATTTCTATGATCTTAATTTCCGGGCAAGTCTGGATATTGTGGAAGAGAATGACTATGTGCGACGGATCATACGCAGGATACCGTACACAGACCCGGGGACGGCAGAGACAATGGCAGAGCTGGAAAGGCGTCTTATCCAGTATGTCCATGAGGCGAAACAGACAGACTGAGTGTGTACACATCTTCCCGTCTGTGCCGGAGCACCGGAATCTGTTCCCTGACCCGCTTACATTCTGCCAGATCGATCCCGGTTACGCGCAGCCCCGCTCCGGCATCCATCTGCGAGACCACATTTCCCCACGGGTCAGTGACGATACTGTGTCCCCATGATGTATAAGAGGCTGTTTCGTCCCTTGCAGGGGCTGTTCCGACGAGAAAGACCTGGTTCGATACAGCCTGAGAACGGAAGAGGAGTTCCCAGTGCATCGGTCCGGTGGTCAGATTGAAAGATGCAGGGACAAGGATGACCCTGGCGCCCTGAAGCGCCATCAGGCGGAACAGTTCGGGAAAACGGATATCGTAGCACACGGCAAGCCCCATCGTGCAGGGACCGGCATCAAAAGTTGTGACCTCGTTTCCCGGAGTAAGTACTGCGGACTCCCGGAAATGCTGTCCGCCCTCTACGCTGATATCGAACAGGTGCATTTTACGGTGTTTTGCAATCTGAGAGCCGCTGCCGTCAAATACATAGGCAGTATTATAGATACGCCCGTCGCTGTCCCGTTCCGGCATTGTTCCTGCAGACAGGAAGATATGGAATGAACGGGCGATGCGGGAACATATCTGCCATACCGGGCCGCCCTCTTCCTCGGCGTGAGCGGGGAAGCAGCACACGTCATAGGGACAGCAGAACATTTCGGGAAGAGACAGCAAGTCGGCGTGATTCCTGACGGCCTGTTCCGCAAGCGATTCAAGAATCCGGATGAGCTGTTTTCTTTCTGTGCATACAGGCATCTGAGCCTGTGCGATCCGCAATATCGTCATAGTGGTACGGCTCCTTTCGGTCATGTATTTCGAGAGGTTCTGACAGTATTATAAAGAAAAAAAGCGTTGAAATCAATCGGAACGGCCGGACAGGAAGAGCGGACGGGAATTCCTGCTTGACACAGGCTGTCCGGGTGAGGTAGAATATCCGGTATAGAGAAAGCGTTGACGGGGACAGTAGGCTGTCAGTACATCGACAGAGAGGGATATGCAGGCTGGAAATATCCTGTTGTACGGCATGACCGAATACCACCTCTGAGCGGCCCTAATAAGGCACGGTGATTCCGTTATCATCATCAGAATCAAGATGGTTTTCTATGGAAAGCAAGCAGGGTGGAACCGCGGGGATATCCCCGTCCCTGCATGGAGTGTTTCCGTGTAGCCGTACAGATATAAAAAGTAAGAGACATTCCGGAGAATGTCTCTTTTTCTTGCGTGGACGACGAGCCAAAGTCCGGGCTTGCCCGAGACCTTGGCGACCGCTTACAATCCCGGGATGTGCCTTTTGGCACTTCCGGTGATTCTGCCGATATTGTCAGGAAAGAGAGTGTCTGTTTTTCTGCGGCCCGGGACAGCGAAAAAGAGTAGAAAGGGAGAGAAAAAATGAAGATTACATTAAAAGACGGATCATTTAAAGAGTATCAGGAGCCTAAGAGTGTATATGAGATCGCTCTCGATATCAGCGAAGGACTTGCCAGAGCAGCGACATCGGGCGAGGTGGACGGTGAGGTGGCCGATCTCAGAACAGTGATCGACCACGACTGCGAACTCAATATTCTTACGTTTCACGATGAGAAAGGGAAGGGAGCATTCCGTCATACTGCCTCCCATATTATGGCGCAGGCGGTGAAAAGACTGTATCCTGAGACAAAACTTGCAATCGGGCCGTCCATTGCGGATGGATTTTATTATGACGTGGACAGGGAGACTCCGCTCACAGCAGAGGATCTGGAGAAGATAGAAGCTGAGATGAAGAAGATAGTCAAAGAGAATCTCGAGATCAGACAGTATACAATGCCAAGAGACGAGGCCCTTGAGTATTTCAGAGAGAAGAATGAACCATATAAGACAGAGCTCATCGAGGATCTGCCTGAAGGGGAGGAGATCAGCTTCTACTCCCAGGGAGAATTTACCGACCTGTGTGCGGGCCCTCACCTGATGACGACAAAACCGGTGAAAGCGTTCAAGCTGACAAGCCTGGCAGGAGCCTACTGGAGAGGCGACGAGCACAATAAAATGCTCCAGAGAATCTACGGGACTGCATTTCCGAAGAAGGCAGAGCTTGAAGAGTACCTGGCCATGATCGAAGAGGCCAAGAAACGCGACCACAGAAAACTCGGAAAAGAGCTGGGTCTGTTCATGATGCGGGAAGAAGGACCGGGATTCCCCTTCTTTCTGCCAAACGGAATGGTGCTTAAAAACACGCTCCTGGACTACTGGAGGGAGATTCACCGCAGAGCAGGATATGTGGAGATCAACACGCCCATTATGCTGAGCCGCCACCTGTGGGAGACGTCCGGGCACTGGGACCACTACAAGGAAAATATGTATACAACAGTTATAGACGAGGAAGACTTTGCCATCAAACCGATGAACTGTCCGGGCGGTATTCTTGTATACGAGTCAGAGCCACGCTCTTACCGTGACCTGCCGATCCGCATGGGAGAGCTGGGACTGGTCCACCGCCATGAGAAATCGGGGCAGCTCCACGGGCTGATGCGCGTGCGCTGCTTCACGCAGGACGACGCCCATATCTTCATGATGCCGGAACAGATCAAAGATGAGATCAAGGGCGTTGTGAGGCTGATCGACGAGGTGTACAGTCTGTTTGGGTTTAAATACCATGTAGAGCTTTCCACCCGTCCCGACGACAGCATGGGAAGCGATGCGGACTGGGAGATGGCCACGGATGCGCTCAGGAGCGCTCTCGATGACATCGGTCTTCCCTACATTGTAAATGAGGGGGACGGAGCGTTCTATGGACCGAAGATCGATTTCCACCTTGAGGATTCTATCGGACGGACCTGGCAGTGCGGCACGATCCAGCTCGATTTCCAGCTTCCGCTCCGCTTTGACCTGGAATACACGGGAGCGGATGGGGAGAAACACAGACCGATCATGATCCACCGGGTAGTGTTCGGCTCCATCGAGCGTTTCATCGGCATCCTGATCGAGCATTTTGCCGGCGCTTTCCCGACATGGCTTGCTCCGGTACAGGTAAAGGTGCTGCCGATCTCCGACAAGCATCTTGAATATGGCATGAAAGTGCTTAACGACCTTAAAGCGGCAGGCGTGCGCGCTGAGATCGATACCCGTGCGGAGAAGATCGGATATAAGATCCGTGAGGCGCAGATGAACAAGATCCCGTACATGCTCGTAGTGGGAGCGAAGGAAGAGGAAGAAGAGAAAGTCTCTGTAAGGAGCAGGAAAGAAGGAGACGAAGGACAGCGCGGACTTGCTGAATTTATCGAAAAGATTGAGGAAGAGATCAAACTGAAAAAATAAGATTATGGGCTGCCTCTGTATGGAAAAAAATACCATACAACCTATTGATTTTTCCGGACAATATATTATAATAAGCCTGTAAATAATTCCTAGCAAAATACTAGGAATAAACAGAGGGTTGAAGAAAATATATGAAAAGGAGGATAATGGAATGGTAAATATACAGAAGGCAGCAGTAATAGGGTGTGGATTCGTAGGATCCACAATCGCCTACACACTGATGCAGAAAGGAACATTTTCTGAGCTGGTACTCATCGATGCAGTGCAGGCAAAAGAGGAAGGAGAGGCGATGGATATCAGCCATGGACTTCCGTTTGCACACTCTATGGATATCACAGCGGGAAGATATGAGGATATCGCGGACGCTGCGGTAGTGATCATTACAGCCGGAGCGAACCAGAAACCGGGAGAGACAAGGCTGGATCTTGTCCAGAAAAATTCAAGGATCATGAAATCTATCGTCGATGAGATAAAGCGTGTAAAATGCGAGGGAATACTTCTTATCGTATCGAATCCGGTCGATATCCTTACACAGGTTGCTCTGGAAGAGTCGGGATTCCCGAAAGAGCGGGTGATCGGGTCGGGTACTGTGCTCGATACGGCAAGGCTGAAATACCTGATCAGCCAGAAGCTGGATGTGGACAGCAGGAACGTACATGCATTTATTGCAGGAGAGCACGGTGACAGCGAGCTGGCAGTATGGAGCTGCGCCAATATCTACGGTATCGGACTCCGGGATTTTGCCAGACTGCGCGGCTTTGATGACTTCTCAGCAGAGATGGATGAAATCTACCACGCAGTGCGTGACAGCGCATATGAGATCATCGAAAGAAAAGGAGCCACCTATTACGGGATCGGTATGGCCGCGGCAAGGATTGCAGAAGCGATTGTAAGAGACAGCCACACTGTCGTGCCCGTATCAGTCTCTCTGAACGGAGAATACGGACTGAGCGGGCTGTGTCTGAGTATTCCGACGATTATCGGGAACAAAGGTGCTGAACAGGTTCTTGAGATCAATCTAAGTGAAGAAGAGGAAGAGAAGCTGAGAAGATCAGCGGGTGAATTGAAAGAAGTGCTTTCTCAGATTGATTAAAGACTAAAGAATGTATCCGACGCAACATTTCATAACAGTTTAGGTATGGTGAACAGGAAAAAGCGGTATCAGCATCTGCTGGCACCGCTTTTTCTATCATACAGTTTTATTGTATATGCCTTTTTATCGCTTCAAAACTCTCCGCACTGATGACATGCTCGATCCTGCATGCATCTTCTGCGGCCACTTTGGGATCGACGCCCAGACGTTGGAGCCAGGATGAGAGAAGCGTGTGACGTTCATAGATACAGTCCGCGACTTCGCGCCCGGTCTGTGTCAAAGAAATATAACCCTCAGGAGAGACGATGATATGTCCGCTTTCTCGTAATTTTTTCATTGCGACGCTGACGCTTGATTTTTTAAAATCCAGCTCTGTCGCGATATCTACAGAACGTACTACAGGGAGGCGCTGGCTTAAGATCAGGATCGTTTCCAGATAATTTTCAGCAGATTCGTTCACGTGCATAGATTTCACCTCGTTCCAGTTTTCAACTATTTTTTATTAAGTATACCATATCCGGTCATTGACGGCAAACCTTAATTGCGGTTCGGGAGCGCGCCCGTGGTTGAGAAAAAAAGAGGAATTTTATCAAAAAGGATTGACAAATAGAAAAAGTTAGTTTAAACTATCATCTGTTAGATGAAGTGACCGATATGGAAGAAAAAGTCATTCCGCATAAGACAGAGATTGAGAGGTCAGAACAATGAATTTATTAGAAGCCGAAGAGGGCAAGGAATATATTGTAAAAGATATCCTGACAGATGATGAGGAAATGAAATCATTTTTGTTTTCTCTGGGCTGCTACAGCGGGGAACCTATTACTGTCATATCCCGTGTAAGAGGCGGCTGCGTAGTCTCCATCAAAGATGGGAGATACAATATCGATACTGATCTGGCGCAGGCTATTTCAATATAATAAACTAAAAAGAAAAAAATAGTTATGGTGTCAGCTATTTTTTTTGCGCATGGATTAGTTGTTTCTAATCAAGTCAAAGGAGGAGAATTGTAAAATGAGAATTGCTTTTGCAGGGAATCCTAACAGCGGAAAGACGACCATGTACAACGCGTTGACAGGAAGAAACGAACGCGTTGGAAACTGGGCCGGCGTTACGGTAGAGCGAAAGGAAAGCCTTATCAAAAAGGCATATTGTGAGGGGGCAGAGGAACTGACAGCGGTAGATTTGCCAGGCGCATATTCCATGTCTCCATTTACTTCTGAGGAGAGCATCACAAGCAGTTATGTCAAAAATGAAAATCCTGATGCGATCATCAACATCGTGGATGCCACGAACCTGAGCCGCAGTCTGTTCTTCACGACACAGCTTCTGGAACTGGGGATTCCGGTAGTGGTGGCATTGAATAAGAGTGACATCACAGAGAAGAAACAGACAAAGATCGATGAAAAGCTCCTGGCTGAGAAGCTTGGATGCCCGGTAATCAAAACGATCTCCACATCTTCCGGACACGTGGGACTCAAAGAGGCTGTGTCTGCCGCCGCTGCTTTGAAAGGAGAAAGCCAGAAAGCTCCCTATGTGCAGGCAGATATTGACCTGACGGATAAAAATGCCGTAGAGGCAGCCGACAGGAAAAGGTTTGAATTTGTCAACGGGATTGTAAAACAGGTAGAACAGAGAAAGGTTTTTACCAAAGATAAAAACATACAGGACAAAATCGATGCTGTCATCACGCATAAGATCATAGGCATTCCGATCTTTGCCGCTGTCATCTTCCTTGTGTTTTACATATCTCAGACTACACTCGGGACATGGATTGCCGACTGGCTGGTCGGATGGATCGAGACATTCCAGGGCTGGGCAGGCGGCCTGATGGAAAATGCGAATCCTCTGCTGCAGGCGCTTCTTGTTGACGGTATTATCGGCGGCGTCGGCGCGGTAGTAGGTTTCCTGCCGCTCGTTATGGTAATGTATTTCCTCATCGCACTTCTTGAGGACTGTGGATATATGGCGCGCGCAACTGTCGTGCTTGATCCGATCTTCAAAAGAGTGGGACTCTCCGGTAAATCTGTGATCCCTATGGTCATCGGTACCGGATGTGCGATCCCGGGCGTTATGGCTTCCCGTACGATCCGCAACGAGAGAGAACGCAGGACAACGGCAATGCTCACACCGTTTATGCCGTGTGGAGCCAAGATCCCTGTTATCGCCTTATTTGCAGGTGCTTTCTTTGCAGATGCATGGTGGGTGTCAGCTACGATGTACCTGGTAGGTATTGTGCTGATCCTGCTGGGAGCGCTTCTTGTAAAGAGAATTACAGGTCAGAAATACCGGAAATCTTTCTTTATCATCGAGCTTCCGGAATATAAGCTCCCAAGTCTGAAAAGAGCATGTGTTTCCATGCTGGAGCGCGGTAAAGCATATATCGTGAAAGCCGGAACAATCATTCTGGTGTGCAACACAGTGGTACAGATTATGCAGAGCTTTAGCTGGCAGTTCCAGCTCGTGGAAGAGGGTGCAGAAGGGACTTCCATCCTGGCAGGCATCGCTCATCCGTTCGCTATCCTGTTCATACCGCTTGGATTCGGTGTATGGCAGCTTGCGGCAGCGGCGATTACAGGATTTATCGCGAAAGAGAACGTAGTAGGTACTCTGGCAGTCGTGTATGGAGTTACCAACCTCATTGACACGGATGAACTGGCTCTGGTCGGCAGTGGAAATGAAGTGGCGACGGTTATGGGTCTTACAAAGGCGGCGGCGCTTGCGTACCTGATGTTCAACCTTTATACACCACCATGCTTTGCGGCGCTCGGTGCGATGAATTCCGAGATGAAGAGCGGCAAATGGCTGTTCGGCGGTATCTGTCTGCAGCTTGCGACCGGATATACGGTGGCATTCCTCGTGTACCAGATCGGTACTCTGGCAACGACCGGAACGCTTGGAACAGCGTTTGTTCCGGGGCTGATCGCGGTTCTGGCTTTCGCAGTGATTATCCTGTGGCGGATACGGAAATCCGATAAAGAATTTGCAGCAGAATACAGCCTGCATACGTAATAAATGATCACAACGTTTCGTGGTGGACAGAGGTATCAGCCTTGTCCACCGCTTGACGTTAAACATAAAAGGATCGGAACGATCATTCTACTTATGGAAAGGGTGCTTTTTATGGCAGATATTATAGCGGTCATCGTACTGGTGGTCCTGATAGGGAGTTCGGTCGCATATATCGTAAAAGCGAAGAAAAGCGGCGTAAAATGTATCGGCTGTCCTGCAGGAGGAAGCTGTCCCGGAAGCGCCAGGACGCCAAAGAAGAAACTGGAAGGCCGGGTGATCGGCAGAAAGACGATGAAGATATCGGGGATGCACTGTGCGCACTGCGCCACGGACGTGACGAAAATACTGAATCAGATTAACGGCGTTCGGGCAGAAGTGAATCTCTCAAAAGGCAGCGCCAGAATCTCCTATGACAGAGAAATCGGAGAGGACATTTTAAAGAACGCGGTGGAAAAGGCAGGATATCATGTCACCCAAATATGCTGAAAGCATCCTGTAAACAGATCAGAAGTATCCTGCAGCCGCGAGATGGACACAAGAGAGGCGGACACAGACCAGCCATACAGGAGACAGCCGTGAACAAGAAAGAACAGATCATCGAAAAACTGAAAGAAAACGGATGCCGCATCACAAAACAGCGCCTGATGCTTATAGACATCATTCTGGAAAATGACTGCTCGAGCTGTAAGGAGATCTACTACAAAGCGCTGAAAGAAGATGACAGGATAGGAGTTGCGACGGTCTACCGCATGGTAAACGCGCTCGAGGAGGCCGGCGCGATCAGCCGGAAAAACATGTACAAAATCGACTGCCCGGAAGACGCGGACAGTCATGGCGAGGGCTGCGAAATCGTACTGGATGATGACACGACGTATCATCTGTCCGAGGGAAACTGGAACAAGGTCGTCAGTGAAGGACTCAGGCATTGCGGGTATCTGAAAGACCAGAAGATCGTTAAAATAAAAATCGATAAGATTTATCAATAGCTGGTGTTAGAATTGACTAGCTGGAAAACAGATTGCTATGATGTGACCGTACCCGGAAGTTTTACATATTATTTACAAAGGAAGTGATATAACCGTGAAGCAGCACAGATTCTGGGCGTGGGCTGCTGTCTTTTGTTTTGTGATGGTATTCTATACGGGGTATAAGCACAAATGATATGTGCATCCGCTGCAGAAGACAGAGCAGACATAACAGCCACAACAGTATTACAGGTTATAACAGGAGGTATTTGAGATGATAAGCGCATCAACATTAAAAAAGATCGGACTTTTTGCAGGCGGAGTCCTGTTTGGGACAGCGGGAGTAAAAGTGCTCTCAAGCAAGGACGCGAAGAAAGTATATACGAACTGCACGGCAGCGGCTCTGCGTGCAAAGGACTGTGTGATGAAGACGGCGACAACAGTTCAGGAGAATGCAGAGGATATACTGGCAGAGGCTCAGCAGATCAATGAGAAGAGAGCGGCTGAGGAAGCAGCGGCTGTTCAGACTGACGAAAGTGAAGCTGAGGATAAAGGTGCGAAAGACTTCAGGGAAGAGACTGTATAGCAGGTTATGAAATTTATCATAAAGCATGAGATAAAAGGCCGTCTGCGTATCCACGCCGTTCAGGGAAAGATGACGTGTGCGCAGGCGGATACTCTTTGCTGGTTTCTCGAAAAGCAGGAATATGTGACAGATGCAAAAGTCTATGAGCGCACCGCAGACGCTGTAATCTGTTATACGGGAGAGCGCGAAGAACTGATAGCGGTTCTCCGTGAGTTCAGCTATGAGAAAGCCGATGTGCCGGAGAACGTTCCGGCGAGTTCAGGAAGAGAACTGAATTCTGCTTTTCGAGAGAAACTTATCACAAAAGTGATCCTGCATTATGGCGGGAAACTCATCGTGCCATATCCACTTAGAAAAGTCTGGATGACTTTCAAGGCGCTCCGCTATATATGGAAAGGGCTCTGCTGCCTGGCAAAACGCAGGATAGAAGTCCCGGTTCTCGACGCAGCTGCGATCGGTGTATCTGTTGTGAGAGGAGATTTCAATACGGCAGGTTCGGTCATGTTCCTGCTCGGAGTGGGAGAACTCCTGGAAGAATGGACACACAAGAAGTCAGTCGGGGAACTTGCACGGAGCATGTCGCTGAATGTAAAAAAAGTATGGCTCAAGAAAGACGATCAGGAAGTGCTCGTCCATTCTTCCAGGATCCAGCCGGGCGATACGGTTGTTGTTCATATGGGAAATGTGATCCCGTTTGACGGTGAAGTCTCTGACGGAGAGGGCATGGTCAATCAGGCATCGCTTACTGGAGAGTCTCTTCCGGTAAGGCGTGCGAACGGCCAGACCGTCTATGCCGGAACCGTTTTGGAAGAAGGCGAGCTGGAGATCCTTGTCAAAGCAGTATCCGGCTCAACGAGATTCGAGAAGATCGTGACGATGATCGAGGATTCAGAGAAGCTGAAGTCTGCTCTGGAGAGCAAGGCGGAACATCTGGCAGATAAGCTGGTGCCGTATACACTCCTTGGAACAGGCATCGTGGGACTTGTGACCCGCAATGCAGCGAAAGCGCTTTCTGTCCTGATGGTGGACTTCTCGTGCGCGTTAAAGCTGGCTATGCCGATCGCCGTGTTGTCGGCGATCCGTGAGGCAGGTCAGCACGGCATCACAGTCAAAGGCGGAAAATATTTGGAAGCCGTGGCAGAGGCAGACACTATTGTGTTTGACAAGACCGGAACGCTGACAAAAGCGAAACCAACGGTGAGAGAAGTAGTCGTCTTCGCGGACTATCCGGAAGACGAGGCGCTCCGTATCGCGGCTTGCCTTGAAGAACATTTCCCACATTCCATGGCCAAGGCAGTCGTGGATGCAGCGAAGAAGAGAAAACTGTACCACGAGGAAATGCACTCGAAGGTGGAATATATCGTTGCACATGGCATCTCGTCTTATATAGAAGATAAGAAAGTGATTATCGGAAGCAGCCATTTTGTGTTCGAGGATGAGGGCTGCACCATCCGTCCCGGGATGCAGGCGCGCTTTGACGACCTGCCATCTGAGTATTCCCATCTGTATCTTGCCATTGAGAAGGAGCTGACCGCTGTAATCTGTATCGAAGATCCTCTCAGGGAAGAGGCGGCGGACATGGTCCGGATGCTGAAAGGCGAAGGGATAAAAAAAGTCGTGATGATGACCGGAGACAGTGAGAGAACAGCGGCATCTATAGCGAAGCGTGTGGGTGTGGATGAATACTATTCGGAAGTTCTTCCGGAAGACAAGGCACGGTTCGTAGAAAAAGAAAAGGAAAGCGGAAAGAAAGTCATCATGATCGGTGACGGGATCAATGATTCTCCGGCGCTTTCGGCTGCAGATGCAGGGATCGCCATCAGCGACGGTGCAGAGATTGCGAGGGAGATTGCGGATATTACCATTGCAGCGGATGACCTGCGGGTGATTGTGACCCTGAAACGTCTGGCAAATGCCATGATGAAGCGCATCCAGGCCAATTACCGTGGGATTGTCGGGATCAATTCCGGACTGATCGCTCTCGGCGTGGGCGGCGTGATCCAGCCGACGGCGTCAGCGCTTCTGCACAATACTTCTACACTGGCAATCAGCCTCAGGAGTATGAAAGATCTTCTGCCGGAAGAGCAGAACGTGCAGCAGACAGGAAAAGAAATGTAAAATCAAAAGCCGCCGCCGTCATCCGGCATAAGAGGATGACGGCGGTGGAATCAGAAATGTTTCTTTCTGTAGATCCGGACAGACAACAGACAGCTTGCGGCAAAGAGAAGGAAAGACGCCGGTATGGCGATGCAAAGGATTAGGGTTTTGTCCAGTGCGATGAAGTTTTCCACACCGAAAATCACTGCAGACGTGCCGTATATTAAAGAGATGAGTACTGCAATGATCACATACAGGATGGTAGCCGCCTTTTTCCCGAAGAGAAAGAACAGAACATAGATGACGGCAGTAAAAGTGACAGATATGCAGATGCCCGTACACCAGATCTGCACACCCTCCACAAAAGCAGCAGTATGCCACGCATATACATGGAGAAGGGTGAATACAAGCGAGAGCAGATTGCTTGCTGCAAGGAAGATAAGGGCGAGGAGATATTTGGCGATCACGATCTCAGATTTTGTCACGGGAAATGTGATCTGCAGTTTGTCAAAATTTACTTTTTCATCCTGATCGGAAGCGGCTTCCAAAGCGCAGGAACCAAGAATAGTGGCGAGCAGTTCAATATACAGGATAAACGTATACTGTGTGCGTACAAGTCCTATCGTAAGAAAGATAAATCCAAGTCCTAATATATAGGATGCAAGGTTCTTTTTGATATAGAAATTATCATATAAATCTTTGAGCATAATCCCTTTCACTTTGCTTTTTCTCCTTTTACGTAGAATAACATGATATCTTCAATAGATGCATTTTCCATTGGAATATCCTGAAATACCTGGCGGACTTTCGCACGGTTTTTTATGAGCACACGGTAGCTGTAGGGCTCCTTTTTGTAAGCTGCGATATCATCCCGGTTTAAGGCATCGAACAGTTCACGGCCGCAGGTGATGATACCGTAATCTTCACGTATCTCGTCGCAGGTCTTGATAAACTGCATCTTTCCTTCATGCAGATAGGCGATGTAGTCGGCGGCTTTGTCGAGATCGCTTGTGATGTGGGAAGAGATAAACACCGCGTTATCTTCATCCTGGGTAAACTCTCTTAGGATATCCAGGATCTCATCCCGGAATACAGGGTCAAGCCCGCTGGTCGCTTCATCCAGGATCAGCAGTTTCGGGTGGTGGCTCAGAGCCGCTGCGAACTCGAGTTTTACCCTCATGCCTGTGGAAAGTTTCTTTATCTTCTTTTTCTCCGGCAGGCCGAACCTCTCCAGATAACTGGAGAAGAGGGCGGCATCCCAGTTCTTATATACTTTGGAGAGGATGTGTCCGATGATCCTAGGAGTCAGACTGATGTCATAGTGGGAGTCGTTGAAAATGACGGCAATGTCTTCTTTGATTATTTTGCTGTGTGTCTTCATGTCGAGTCCGAGTATTGCAGTGAGTGTGGAATCACTGTCTGCAATGCCGAGAATCGAGTTGATGAGTGTGGATTTCCCTGCTCCGTTTTCTCCGATGAGTCCCATGATAGTGCCGCGCGGCAGTGCGAATGAGATGTTCTCGAGGGTGAAGTCTTTATAGCGTTTTGTCAGATTTCTGACTTCGATTGCATAATCCATATTGCTGCTCCTTTATATAAACGTAAATGTGCCTCATTCTTCAGTATATACGACTTCCAGCGTGGACTGTAACTCCGCCAGCGAGAGTCCGTTTTCCCGTCCAAGGGATGCAGCGTCTGAGAGCAGTTTCTCGATGCGCCTCAGATTCTCCTCTCTTATGAAGTCCTGATTCTGCGTGGAAACAAACGTGCCTTTGGCAGGTACAGTCACGATAAAGCCGTCCCTCTGAAGATCGTCATACGCCCTCTGAGTCGTGATTACGCTGACGTGAAGATCCTTTGCCAGTTTCCGCATGGATGGCATAGGCTCCCCGGGGGATAATATCCCTTTCATAATCATTTCTTTTATCTGTGAAGTGATTTGCTCGTAGATCGGGCGGTCGCTTGCATTGCTTAAGATAATCTCCATAGGCTTACCTCTCAAATCCGTTCCTGCGGTATAGGATGAGAAAAAGGATGACAGACAGGAGAAGTTCTGCTGTGAGAATGGCGATCCCTCTGATATCTGCCGCCGGAAGCCCGCTGTTTATATTGGCCACGGCTTCAAACGCGATCCCGGTAAAGAAGAACATGCTGATCTTATGCAGGGTATCGCTGAATCCGGTGAACATCGGTATCATCATGAATACGAGTACAGCGGGAGTTGTGATGGTGCTTGCTGTTACCTGGTTCTTTGCAAAGATGCCCAGGATCATTCCGACGACAGAGGCGATGATGGAGGCTGCTGTGGTAACTGCCAGGTAAGCTCCCCACTGTGCAGGCGTCATGGAGAGACGCACGATGAATACACACAGCACATTGACTGCCGTACTCATGAGCACTACCGGGATGAGGCTTCCAAGGAAGAACTCCAGGCCGTTGACGGAGGATGTCATCAGAGTGCGCAGTGTGTTCTTTTCTTTTTCTTCAGCCAGGGAAGCGGCTGTACAGTAAATACCCATCATAGAGATGTTCATGAGTATCCCCAGAGCGAGGGCATAGGCGTTCATATCAGCCGTTCCTCCGGAAACCCGTTCATAAAGGATCTTCATAAGAAATGTAAATCCCAGGGAAAATACAGGCATGATGATGAAATTCTTGCTGAAGAGCGCCCGTCCTTTTACATCTATGATGGCGGCAAGTTTTCTTGCATGTATGGGCTTTAATGTCATTGCCTTCCGGCCGTCTGATCTTATGTTTCCTGTAGATGATTCTGTATGTTTCATTGCAATTCCCTCCCTGTCACTTCTAAAAATACGCTCTCCAGTGTCGGTTCGCACGTGTGGAGCGTCTCGATCTGGTCCGCCTCCATCCATGAGGCGATGCGGCCGGCTGTGTCGCTGCCCTGGAGCAGGACGTGTTTTGTTCCGTCTGTAAGCTGCACCCGGTATTTTTTGACTGTGTTGTATTTCAGGCAGATTTCTTCAGGCGTGCCGTACTCCACGATCACACCTTCGTTCAAGAGGGCAACGTGGTCGCAGAGCTTTGCCGCCTCTTCCATGTTGTGCGTGGTAAGGAAGATCGCCATGCCTTCCTCCTTAAGCTCTCTCAAAATGCGATGGATCTCAAGCGCTGTGGAAGGATCGAGTCCGCTTGTCGGCTCGTCAAGAAAGAGAACCTTGGGTTTATGGAGGAGAGCCCTTGCCACAACGAGTCTCTGAGTCTGCCCTTTTGAGAGTTTTGACGCGGGCTTTTTCCTGTGTTCATAGAGACCGATGCGCTTTAAGAGAGGGTCAATATCTGCAAGCGGCACATTCAAAAGTCTGGCGAAATATTTCAGGTTATCATATACGCTCATCCTCTCATAGACCCCGCTGGAATCTGTGACGATACCGATCTGTTCATAGATGCGTTCATCGATCTTCTGACAGTCGATCCCGAGGACTTTCGCTTCCCCGGAGGTGGGCATGAGCTGTCCGGTCAGTATCTTGATGGTGGTTGTCTTTCCCGCGCCGCTCGGCCCAAGGAAACCAAGGATCTCTCCTTTGTGGAGAACAGCGGTCACATCTTTTAACACAAAGTCTTTGTCATATTTCTTGGAAATGTGGTTTACAGAGATATATGTTTCACTCATTTTCCGTCTCCTTTACCTGAGTATATCAGTATACTGACAATACTGTACTTGTTTTGTAAGCACAGTATAGCAGATGATGTACTTTTTGTCAATATCAAATAAGTACAGGTGTGGAAAAATACAGAGTTTGGAAACAATCAGGTGCAATAGAAAGAGGACGCCCTGTCTGAACAGGACGTCCTCGGTATTGATCTGTCTATGCACAGTCGGAATACTGTGATCTTCCATACGATATGGTTCCCGGGTTCTTACTCTGCTGCAGCATCGGATGATGAAGCGAATTCTCTTGCTACGAGCTCGTTCCCATCGCTGTCAAGATAGCGGACTACTACGACGGGGTTCTCTACCTCAATTGCTGTCGGGAGTATGCCTGCAACGGACTCAAAAGTAGAAGCCTGGGATTCGAGGGCGGATTCCAGTGCTGCTGTATCCATAACAGCAGAAAGATCAGGATCATCGATCTTGAAGCTGTAGATCAGCTTATTGTCTTCGCCTGTAATCTCCATTGACATGCCTGATCCTTCGAGAGCTGACATCTGAGTCTGAAGCTGTTCCTGCATAATGTCAGAATCGATGAACTCCTGGATGGAAGCAAACTTGCCTGTGACTGCGGCATCATCAGCAGTGTCGTCGGCTGCTGCGGCATCATCATCAGCAGCGTCGTCAGCGGCAGCATCATCGGCAGAAGCGTCATCCGCTGTCTGGGCAGCGTCGTCTGTGTTGTCTGAATTGCCTGAATTGCCTGAACCACCGCAGGCAGTGAGTGCCAGTGCCATCATCATTGCGCACACAAGCAGAAGTGTCTTACGGATTTTGTTTTTCATAGTCTTTTTCCTCCTCAATAACTTATTCCGTTAGAGCCATTATGCCATATAGACGACAGGTTATCAAGTTAAATTTAAAAAACATTCAAAGCCCAGAGCCCAGAGATGAGTCCATTATTGATTGCATTTTTTATAAAAGAAGTGTATATTACTAATATTCCTTTGCATTAGGAGGAGATACCTTTGAGAACAATCCGGACGATCGGCATCCCGCGGGGGCTTATGGCTTACCGCGACGGAGTGCTGTGGAAAGAATTTTTTGAAAGGCTGGGATTTCAGTGTGTCGTAAGCCCCAGAAGCGACAGGGAAATGCTGGAAACAGGAACGGCCCGGGCAGTTGACGAGACATGCCTTCCTTTTAAGATGTATCTTGGACATGTGATGTGGCTGTTCGGAAAGTGTGATGTTATATTCATCCCGAGGATGGGTGGATATAGCGAAAGAGAGAAAATGTGTACCCGGTATGAGGCTCTGCCCGACCTGCTCAGAAATATTTTCCGTGAGGAAGGGATCCGGGTGCTCACAGTGAGTTATGACTGGTATACGAAGACGACGGAAGAGAAAGTGTATCTGGAACTGGGAGCAACTCTTGGCAAATCAAAGAAAGAAGTGAAGAGAGCATACGTCCATGCGAGAAAGTATCAGGATACATGGATGAAGTCAAAAGAGAAAGGACAGGATCAGGCGCTGGAGAGCGGGAAGATAAAGGTTCTCCTCTCCGGACATCCATATGTACTGCACGATGCGTATATGGGCGGAGAGCTGGCGCGTATCCTGCAGAAGCTGGATGCGGAAGTAATTTATACAGATTATGTGGACAGGGAGAGCGCTTTGAAGAAGAGCTATGATTTCTCCCGTGTGATGCCCTGGCTCATTAACCGGGAGATCACAGGAGCGTCTCTCATACTCCGGCGGAAAGTGGACGGCATCATCCTGGTGAGCGCCTATCCGTGCGGGCCGGATGCGCTCGTTAATGATATGCTGGTCAGGAAACTGAAAAATGTCCCTGTCCTGAGTCTCACCCTGGACGCCCAGAGCGGCACGGCAGGAGTAGAGACGAGGATCGAGAGTTTTATAGATATCATCAAATATCAGAAAGCAGGCGGTTATGGAAATAAGGATCGATGACAGGAAGAAGATCGCATTTCCAAGAATCAACCATTATGGTTTTGCGATAAAATATATTGTGGAACAGGCGCTGGGGGCGCAATTCGTACTGCTTCCGCCCGCTACAAAGACGACCACAGAGCTTGGCAGCAAATACAGTCCGGATTATGCATGTGCGCCTTTCAAACACAGTCTCGGCAGCCTTATCGAGGCTCTGGAAGCAGGGGCTGATGTCCTTGTGGAGACGGGAGGGCTGTGCAGGCTGGACTATTATGGAGCACTGCAGAAAGAGATCATCCGGGAGCTTGGATATCAATGCGAGTTCATTAACCTTGCGGAATATATGAGCGGAAAGAAAAAGGAGTGGCTGAGGCTTGCCAGGCATTTAAGTCCGAAGCTCAAACCTGCAAAGTTTACGGCGGGCGCCTATGAGGGCGTAAAGATGGCAGGATATATGGATGAGATAGAGGCGGCATACTACAAAAATGCTGCTTTTGAGACAGAGAAAGGGAGCTATAAAAGGGCATACCGCCAGTTTCTTCTGCGGATGCAGACTGCTGAGAACTGGCAGGAGATTAGGGAAGGATACCGGTCGGTCAAGCAGGCGTTTGATGAGATTGGGACAAGAATTCCCGAACATCCGGTCAGAATTGGCGTTGTGGGAGAGTACTTTACGATTATGGATGAACACTCCAATCAGTTTCTCCAGGAGAAACTTGTGCGTCTGGGGGCTTCCGTGCATCGTTTCCTGAATGTCACGAACTGTCATTTCGGGGCGAAAGAGGCAGCGCTCAGACCACGCATCAGGGAGTATGCAGACTACAGTATGGGGCCTACGACCACATGGACAGTCAATGCGGCGCTGGACTATGCAAAGCAGGGATTTGACGGGATCATCCATGTGAAATCATTCGGGTGTACGCCGGAGATGGACGCGATCCCTGTACTCCAGAATATAAGCAGGGACTACCATATCCCGGTACTCTTTTTGAGCTACGATATGCAGGAGAGCGATACGGGGCTGGATACAAGACTGGAAGCATTTTATGACATGCTGGAGAGAAAGAAGAAGGTAATACGATGAGGAAAAAGGCTTATCTCGGGATCGATATTGGTTCCATTTCTACAAAAGGCGTTATCATTAATGACGAGAATGAGTTCCTCGCGGAGTGCTATCTCTGGACAGAAGGCAACCCGACGCAGGCGACGAAAAACGTACTCAGCGAATTAAAGAGGCAGTTTGACAGCGAGACATATCAGATCACTGCCTCAGGAACGACAGGGAGTGCAAGAAAACTGGTGGGAAGCATGATCGGAGCCCAGGTGATAAAGAACGAGATCACGGCTCATGCAGTGGGGACGACGACCCTGCATCCGGATGTGCGCACGATCCTTGAGATCGGCGGACAGGACTCCAAGATCATCTGCGTGGAAAACGGAGTGGCAGTTGACTATGCCATGAACACTCTGTGCGCTGCCGGAACAGGCGCATTTCTCTCAAGTCAGGCGCACCGGCTTGGCGTAGAAGTAGAAGAATTTGGGAAGATCGCGCTTAAGGCGGAGAAAGCAGCGCCGATCGCCGCGCGCTGTACGGTGTTTGCAGAGTCGGACCTGGTACACAAGCTGCAGGTGGGATGTCCGAAAGAAGAGATCATCGCAGGATTGTGCAAGGCGGTCGCGGGCAACTATCTGAATAATGTGGCCAAGGGTAAGAAAATCACCGCGCCTGTCGTGTTTCAGGGTGGTGTGAGCAAGAACGAAGGCGTGGTCCGCATGTTTGAGGAGGAACTTGGGATGTCGGTCCTGGTGGATGAGAGAGGACATCTCATGGGCGCTTTCGGCATCGCGGTGCTCGCCAGAGAACAGCAGACAGAGAGAGAATTCTCCTTTGATGTGGCGGAGATGGAGTTCAGGACGCGGGAAGTTAGCTGTGGGAAATGTGCCAATCACTGTGAGATCATCTGTGTGTACCGCGACGGCGAACTGATCGATGCATGGGGGAACCGCTGTGACAACGGAGCGGTCGCGCAGAGATGATCTTACTTTTCCGCGTGAGACTGCCGGTATTTGATCGGCGTGATTCCATAGACTTTCCGGAACGTCTGCGTGAAATACGACTGTGAGGAAAATCCAGTCTGGCTGGATATGTCGGAAACAGAAAAATCTGTATCCCGCAGAAGCTGGCAGGCAGTTTCCAGACGCCGCCGGTTCAGGTACTGGATGGGCGACATACCGGTGAACTTGGTGAAAGAGTGCGCCATATAGTATTTATTCATATGTGTCAGGCTGGTCAGTGTTTCCAGGGTGATATGTTCTGCATAGTTGGTGTCCAGATATTCTTTGATCTGGACACATTCTTTTGTTGTGCGGACAGAATTGATCGGGACCGGAACCACATGCTGAGAGCGCACGATCCTCAGGATCAGGATTTCCAGAAGATTCTGGCAGATCATATCAGCCCCGTATTGTTTTGCTTTGACTTCGTAATAAATCTGAGCAAATAAATCAGCGATCAGCATGCGCTGCTCAAAATTGCAGAAGATCTGGGCTGTGGCCGTGCTGCCATTAGCCTGAAATGCAATCCCATCCAGGCCTATGATATAATATTCAAGAGGCGGCATACCGGGAATGGACTGCTCTGTATGTTCCAGATAAGGCGGGATGATGACAAGATCTCCGGTTTTAATCGGCTGGATGTCATTGCGGAACCGGAAATTGCCGTTGCCGTTCAGAACATAGAAGATTTCTGTAAAATGATGCGTATGGAATACACTTTTCCAATCCCCCTCGTCTTTTGAAAGAGAAATTGAAAGCAGTCTTGAATTCATCTTTGGAATATCCTTGGCGTTTATGGAATAATGTCTGTGGCTCATTGCATTTCTCCTTTGAAGTAAAAAGATAGATAGTATCAATGGAAATACTGTTGTGTATATTATGCAAAAAAGGGCGTCCAAAAGCAAGCAAATATAGAAAGAAATGATAATAAAGATTTATATATTTCCGTACCATGGCAGAAATAGAGCAATAAATATAAAATAGAAAGCAACATTTAGTATTGTTGCAGTATTAAAATTAAAATATAATAAAGGCATCATAAGAAATAAAGGAGGAGCTTTTATGAAAAGGAAAATGGTGAAAAAGCTGATTTCTGTATCACTTGTTTCTGCACTGGCGGTTTCCATGCTCGCAGCATGTGGCAGCGGCAGCGGCAGCTCCAGTGAAGAGGGCGGTTCAGGCAGCGGCGGTGACGGTGACGTATTGAAAGTTGCAGCTTTTGAAGGCGGTAACGGAGCTGCCATATGGGAGAAGATTGCAGATGCTTTCGAGGAAGAGACAGGCTGTAAAGTAGAGCTGACTCTGTCATCTGAACTGGACCAGGTGCTCACAAAGAATATCCAAAACGGTGACGTTCCGGATGTTGTTTACTATAATCTTGGACAGGAAAGCGGCTTCACAGAGACGATGCTCAAGGAAAATGCGGTAGCGGATATTACAGATGTGTTCGATGATGAACTCAGCGGGAAAATGCTCGAAGGTATCCTTGACGGTACCGCAGCACAGCCGTATGGAGACGGTAAGATCTATCTCGCTCCTATTTTCTACACACAGACGGGATTCTGGTACAATGCGACTCTCGTAGGAGAGGGCAAAGAGTATGCAGTTCCGACTACATGGGACGAGATGTTTGAACTTGGCCAGCAGGCAAAAGCTGATGGAAGAGCTCTCTTTACATATCCTCAGCCAGGATACTTTGACGCTACAATCTATGCGATGCTCGCACAGGCAGGCGGAACAGATTTCTATAACAACGCTCTGACATATGACGCGAACACATGGACGTCTGATGAAGGGAAGAAAGTTCTGGACACAGTAGCACAGCTTGTATCTTCAGATAACATATGGGCTGATACAGTATCCAATGCAAATACAGACGGCGGATTTAAGATCAACCAGCAGGCTGTTATCGACGGAGAGGCGCTCTTCATGCCAAACGGAAGCTGGGTTGTAGGCGAGATGGCAAACACGACTCCTGCTGAGTACGAGTGGGGAGTAATGGGCGTCCCGAAATGGAGTGCTGACGAAAGCCAGGCAGTATACACATTTACAGAGCAGATGTGGATTCCGGCAGATGCAGCAAACATTGATCTTGGTAAAGAGTTTATCAAATTTATGTATTCTGATACGGTAGTAGATCTCTGTCTTGCAAATACAACGACAAATGCAGAGACAGGTGAAGAATCCGAAGCTCCGATTGTTGTTCCTGTACAGGGCGCAGCGGATAAACTTCCGGAAGGCGTAATCAAGAGCAGTTTCCAGACAGGAGACGATGTAGTGGCAGTGACAGGAACATGGGCTACAACAGCGCCGATTGAAGGTCTCGACATGAAAGGTTCTGTTTACGGACCGATCGATTCCATCAGCAACGGTGATATGACTGTTACTGAATGGCAGGAGCAGCTTGTGGGCGTATGGGAGCAGTGTGCAAACGCAATGGAATAGCAAACGTATAAGAGCATATCAGACATGCTGATAAAAACGGTGAGTGTCAAAGCTCACCGTTTTTATAGAGGAAAGGAGACATAGTATGAATCGAAAACGTGCTCAGGGACGTTTCGTCTTTTTCTGTATCGCACCGGCAGCTATATTGGTTGTTCTTTTCATATTTGTTCCGACTATCAATGTATTCAGAATGTCTCTGTATCGGATGGGCGGAATTACGAACAGAAAAGAATTTGTCGGACTCAATAATTTTAAATCTTTGATTGCAGATAAAAATTTTTTACAGGCAATGCAGAATTCCATAGCCATAATCGTACTGGTTACGCTGTGTACGGTTCTTTTTGCCGTTCTTTTTGCGGCGATACTTTCCCGTGGGAAATTTAAAGGAAAAAACTTTTTCCGGATTATTTTCTATATACCTAATATTCTGAGTATCGTGGTTATCGCCGGTATTTTCGGAGCGATTTACAACCCAAGCACCGGACTTCTGAACACATTTCTAAAAGCAATCGGACTTGAAAGTTTAACGCATCAGTGGATGGGAGACCAGAGGATCGTACTCTATTCAGTAATCTTTGCCCTTGTATGGCAGGCGATTGGTTACTATATGGTAATGTACATGGCGAGTATGGCCGCTATTCCGCAGGATCTCTATGAAGCGGCTTCTCTTGACGGAGCAACGGAGATTCAGATGTTTTTTCAGGTGACCCTTCCGCTTATATGGAGCAATATCCGTACAACGCTGACGTTCTATATTATTAGTACGATTAATTTAAGTTTCCTGTTTGTACAGATTATGTCAGGCGGCGGTCCGAATGGGCACTCGGAAGTATTCCTGAATTACATGTATAAACAGGCATATGGTGCGGGAGTTTATGGATATGGTATGGCGATTGGTGTGGTTGTGTTTATCTTCTCGTTTGCTCTTGCGGCGATCGTAAATAAGATCACAGACAGAGAAGTTCTGGAATTCTAGGAAAGGGGCATAAACGAGATGAAAAAACAGAATCCGGTTACAAAAATAATCTTCAAGATAATTGTCTATGCGGCGCTGATCGCTATGACAATTTCTATTCTGGTACCGGTCGCATGGGTGTTTATGGCGAGCTTCAAGCGCAATGCAGAATTCATCGGCCAGGGGACAAACCCGTGGGCGCTTCCGGAACAGCTTCAGTATCAGAATTATATCACAGCTTTTATCGATGCAGAGATGGGAAAATACTTCATGAATTCTGTAATCGTGACGGCTCTCTCTCTGGTGCTGCTCCTCATAATTGCGCTTCCGGCAGCCTATGCACTTTCGAGGTTCGACTTCAGAGGCCGTAAAATATTGAATATCGCTTTTATGGCCGGGCTTTTTGTGAATATCAACTATATAGTTGTTCCGATCTTTTTGATGCTCAGCGATGCAAATAAGGCTCTGGGTGTCAGCTTTTTCCTCGACAACAGGTTTTTGCTGTCAGTTATCTACGCTGCGAGTTCCCTGTCGTTTTCAATCTATCTGCTGAGCGGATATTTCAAGACGCTTCCCAGAGGATTTGAGGAGGCAGCATATATTGACGGATGTGGATATTTCAAGACAATGGTGAAGATCATGATCCCGATGGCCAAGCCAAGTATATTGACGGTCATTCTCTTCCAGTTCTTGTCATTTTGGAATGAGTATATCATAGCTTTTACCATTATGGACGAACACAGCACATTAGCTGTGGGACTTAAGAATTTGATGGCAGTTGAGAGGACGGCGACAAACTATGGTATCATGTACGCGGGTCTTGTGATCGTCATGATTCCGGTGCTTATCCTTTATATATGCGTACAAAAGCAGCTCACAAAGGGTATGACGCTTGGCGGTCTGAAAGGATAAGGAGGGAATGATATGAGCAATGTGATAAAAAATATTATTCTGGTGGTCGTTTTTGTTGTCTGCCTGATCCTGATCATCACCGGACAGAAAAGCATTAGTCCGAGCGGGCTTGCGATGGAACTGGCCGGTCTTGCCGGGCTGCTTATACTACTGTTCCTCTATAATAAAAAATATAGGTAACTTATTATTTTAGATTCAGAGCAAGAACTGAAAACAGGGAAATATGTGAGGAGGCAGGTGCCATTTATGAAAAAGTATATCGGAGTAGATCTTGGCGGGACAAACATCCGCGCTGCTGTGGTACAGGAAAATGGTGAGATCATATGCATGAAAAAGGCTCAGAGCCACCCGGAGAGAGGCGCCGAGGCAGTCATGGGGACGATGACAGCGCTGATCGAGAGTCTTGATGGATGGCAGTCATGTGAGGGGATCGGTATGGGCATACCAGGACCAATAGATACGGCGGCAGGGAAGATCATCGTATCGACGAATCTTCCAAAACTCATCGGATTTCCGATCGCGGGATACATACAGGAGCATTTCCAGAAACCGGCATATATGGATAATGATGTAAAAGCAGCGGCCCTGGGAGAAGCTGTCCAGGGAGCCGGAAGAGGGATGCCTATCGTATATTATGTGACGATCTCCACAGGAATTGGAGGAGCCCTTGTCATTGATCAGAAAGTCGTAAGCGGTCAGAACGGTCATGCCGGGGAGATCGGAAATATCTGTATCGACAGAGCCCGGGAAAAGTACAATATCCTTAATGCAGGAGCCGTGGAAAACGAGGCAAGCGGTACGGCGATCACCCGGAAAGGAAAGGCCGTCTTCGGGGACCGGATACAAAATGCCGGTGACGTCTTTGAACTGGCGCGTTCAGGGGATGAGAAAGCAGAGGCGATCGTGCGGGATATGGCCTACGACCTGGCAGTGATGTTCAGTGCGATCGGCCATGTGGTAGATCCTCATGTGTTCGTTGTGGGCGGCGGTGTAATGAAAGGCAAGGATGTATTTTTTGACAAGATGGAGTTCTACTACCGGTCCATGATCCACGATGGCATGCAGCCCGTCGTGTTTAAAGAGGCAGAACTTGAGGAGCCGGGAATTATCGGTGCCGCGATGCTTCCGATGACTCGTCAGTGACAAGGGAAAATTACTATAAAATGTATATATGTTACAATATAAATACTATATTTTGTGTTTAGAACACTACTTTTTCATTTGTCAAGACTTGATATTTTCTGATTAAGATGATACCCTCTTTTACAGATGCATGTATCCCTGTAAAAGAGGGTAGATTTTTTGAAGATAATGAATAGAGAAAGAGGTATGTAAGATGAATGTTGAAGAATGGCTGGGAGAAGACAACCAGCTTGGGACAGATATCTGGACCAAAAAGTATTGTAACGACGGGGAGGACTTTGAACAGTGGCTGGATCGTGTGAGCGGCGGAAACGCAGAGGCTGCGGAGTATATCCGGCAGAAGAAGTTCCTGTTTGGCGGAAGAATCCTTTCAAACAGAGGAATGGATCAGAAAGGCAGAAAGGTGACGTACTCCAACTGCTATGTCATAGAACCGCCGGAGGACTGCATTGAGAGTATCTTCGACTGCGCGAAGAAACTGGCGCGCACATACAGCTATGGAGGCGGCTGCGGCGTGGATATCTCACGTCTGAGTCCGCGCGGGGCAAAGATCAACAACGCGGCGAAAGAGACGAGCGGTTCCGTGTCTTTCATGGAGCTTTATTCTCTCGTGACAGCGCTGATCGGGCAGAATGGCCGCCGCGGGGCGCTCATGATCTCCATAGACTGTTCCCACCCGGATGTGGAAGAGTTTATCGATCTGAAGACAGATCTGGAGAAAGTGACGAAAGCAAATATTTCGGTCCGCATCCATGAGGATTTCATGGAAGCGGTAAAGAATGACGAGGATTATCTGCTCCATTATACGAGAGAGGCAACAGGAGAAGTCATTGAAAAGACAGTGAATGCCAGGGAGCTTTTCCGGAGGATCGCTGAGACGAACTGGGATTATGCGGAGCCGGGGGCTCTGTTCTGGGACCGGATCGAGAACTGGAACCTTCTAAGCAATACGAAAGAGTTCTCCTATGCGGGCGTCAACCCGTGCGCGGAAGAGCCTCTTCCGGCAGGAGGGAGCTGTCTGCTGGGAAGTATCAATCTGTCAGAGTTTGTACAGAATCCATTTACAGCCCATGCGGAATTTGACTTTGAAGGGTTCAAGCGCTGTGTGAAAGTATCCGTGCAGGCTCTCAATGAAGTTCTGGAAGAAGGGCTTGCGCTGCATCCGCTGAAAGAGCAGCAGGACAGCGTAAATGAGTGGAGGCAGATCGGACTTGGCATCATGGGACTGGCGGACTGTCTCATCAAACTGGGGCTTACTTATGGAGAGGAAGACGCTGTCAGAATGTGCGATGATATCGGTTTCGCCATGGCGGATTCTGCTATCGCTTCATCTGCGGCGCTCGCGAAAGAGAAAGGGGCGTTTGCAGGATGCAATACAGAAGAGATCATGTCTACGCCATATTTTAAGGCCAACACATCAGAGAAGACGAAAGAGCTTGTGCGCAAGCACGGTCTGAGAAACTCCCAGCTTCTTACGATCGCTCCGACAGGAACGCTGTCGACTATGCTCGGCATTTCCGGCGGCATCGAGCCAGTCTATGCGAACTACTATGAGCGCAAGACAGAATCTCTTCATGGTACGGATGTTTACTATAAGGTATACACGAAGATCGTGGAAAGCTATATGAAGCAGCACGGGCTGAAGAATGATTCGGAACTCCCGGAGTATTTTGTGACAGCGCTGACGCTGGATTACCGGCAGAGGATCGACATGCAGTCGGTATGGCAGACGCATATCGACGCGTCGATCAGTTCCACTGTAAATGTACCGAACCGTTTTACGGTAGAAGAGACGGAAAGCCTTTATCTGTACGCTTATGAGAAAGGGCTTAAAGGAATCACGATCTTCCGGGACGGCTGTAAGAGGATCGGCATCCTCAATACGAACAGTGAGAAAGAGACGAAGAAGATCTCTGCAGGGGAAGGACTGAAGCGGGGAGAGATCCTGCTTGTCACAGACGATGTTGTGGGGAAAAAGAGGAAACTGACGACAGGATGCGGAAGCCTGCACTGTATCGCCCTGTTTGATCCGCATACCGGAGCGCTCCTTGAGACTTACTTAAGCAAAGGCTCCACAGGCGGCTGCAACAACTTTATGGTCGGACTTTCCCGCATGATTTCCATCAGTGCGAGAGGCGGCATAGATATAGAGACGATCGTGGATCAGCTCAATTCAAGCGGTTCATGTCCGTCCTATACAGCAAGACGCGTCTCCAGGAAAGATACGAGTAAAGGAGCGTGCTGCCCTATGGCAGTGGGAAATGCGCTCATGGATATGTATAATGAGATGCAGGCAGAGCTTGCAGAAGCCCAGGGCACGGAAAATATAAAATCAGTGCGGAAAGCGGACAAAGCTCCAAAGCCGAAAGCCGTGAATATGGAAGCTCAGGCAGATAAGATGTACTGTCCGGAATGTGGGGAACCTCTCGTATTTGAAGAGGGGTGCAATATCTGCAAGTGCTGCGGATGGAGTAAATGCCATTAAAGTCCTGCGGAACGGAAAAGATATATATGGTTCAGAGGAAGAGCTGTCACGGGCAGATCTTCCTCTTGCCGCTTATTTTTGCCGCTTTTAGATACCGGAATCGGCGTTTGGGAGGACATCCGCATAAGGCTTTCCAACGATCAGTGCCTCTCCGTCTGTGTATCCCTCGGGCCGTCCCGCCAATGATTCTATAAGATGGCCTCTCAGTCTGGAGATCCGCTCCTGGGCATCTGGATCGTGAATCCGGTCGGTTAATTCATGGGGATCGTTTTCCAGATCAAAATATTGTTCTACACCGGTTTGAGAATACCAGATATATTTGTCGCGGTTGGTCACAATCCAGTGATTGGAGAATTCATCAAAGGCATGTTCTCCATGAAGCCAGCTTCTCAAAGAGTTTTCAGGTCTGCGCACAAGAGGTAGCAGACTATGACCGTCTACAGTGGCCGGGATATCTGCTCCGGCTGCGTCAAGCAGGGTAGGCATGACATCACGGAGTTCTGCAACATCGCCGCACACGGAAGAAGAAGCCATATCTGTGAGAACGTTTTTTCCGGCTGTTATGAGCATAGGAATATGACAGCTTCCCTCATAGGGGCGCGCCTTTCTGAACATGTGATGGTCACAGAGCTCTTCGCCGTGGTCGGAGGTGAAGAGGATGACGCAGTCGTCATACACTTCGTGCTCTTTGAGTGCCATTATCAGACGGCCGATCTGATGATCCAGATGGGTGATGCAGGCATAATATCCGATCTGAGCCTGTCGTATCAGTTCGGGATCAGCCGGTCCGGATATTGAGTTGCAGAGGCGGCCGTTTTTTCTCAGATATTCGTCGGTCTCCCATGTTCCGACGAAAGGAGGACGCAGTGTTTTGCCGCTGTAGAGATCAAAATAGTGCTGCGGTGCGTCGAACGGCGGATGGGGACGGAGATAAGAGGCAAACAGGAAGAATGGTTTTCCGGGATCACGCCTCCTGAGAAAATCAATGCTTCTTTCTGTGACCCAGTTGGTTGGATGATGCTTTTCTTCGTGCATCCATGGGCGGGAGACAAAACTGTTACATTCGATCCCGGTTTCCGTCACGTCTGCGGTTACCCCCAGCTCCTGTTTAAGCCAGTAGAAATAGTCGTCGGCCATGAGCTGGTTCTCTGAATAAGGAAGAGAGTGCTTCCTCGCTGCTTCCAGAAAGCCGTCATGAAGTTCTACATTGTGGAAACCGAGATAATTTCGCAGAGGGTGCACATGCATTTTTCCAACACACTGGGTATAGTAGCCTGCTTTTGCGAGTTCCTCTGCCATCGTGTGTTTATAGTTCCATGGAATCCCGTCTTTGTATCCGACGCGTCCGTGACGGCTTTGCTCCCGTCCTGTGTGCAGCGCAGCCCGGGCGGCGATACAGCTCGGGCAGGCGCTGTAGGCGTGGGAAAAAGATACGCCGGTCGATGCCAGCGTGTCCAGATAGGGAGTCTTCACATCAGGATGTCCTGCATATCCGAGACAGTCGCCCCGGAGCTGATCTGTCATGATTAGTACAATATTTGGCTGCTTCATAGTCTTATCACTCCTGGTTTTTTCTTACATCATAAGATACAAAAAAAATAAAATCAAGAAAGATAAAATAAAACAGCAGAATACGGAGAAAAAATATTATATATTGTTATCAATATACTAATGACAACAATATTCATAAAAAACAGAACAATATATTGCTGGAAAAAGTGGCAGAAGAGAAATATAATTTATGTCAGCAGATACAGACAGATACATCAATTGATGTATCTGGTGTTTATCTATATGATACGCTGTTCGTTACAACTGGGGAATAGCTGGATGGAACTGAGTATATAAGACTAACGCAGCGTGTTGTACCAGCCCGAAAGCATAAGGAGGAAAATTACAGTGAAACAAAATTCGGTGGGAAGAGTGACAATACCTACAGATGTGGATGTAGTACCGGAGACTCTTGAACTCTTAAAACGGTGGGGGGCAGATGCGATCCGGGACTGCGATGGCACAGATTACCCGGAAGAACTTAAAAATGTAGATGCAAAGGTGTACTCTACATATTATACGACCAGAAAGAATAATGAATGGGCCAAGGCGAATCCGGATGAGATTCAGCAGATGTATATCATGACTCCCTTTTATACAGCAGTAGACAGTGAACTGTCGATCCACCTTATGAATCATCTCTATCCGGATATGCTGAAAGTCAATGACCATGATGATATCACAAGATGGTGGGAAGTGATCGACCGCACTACAGGGGAAATTGTTCCGACAGACCAGTGGAGTTATGACAACAGATCCGGAGACGTGACTATTCATAATGCACAGGCTTTTCATGATTACACTGTAAGTTTCCTTGCATATATTATGTGGGACCCGGTGCATATGTACAATGCAGTGACAAACGGATGGGAAAACTTTGAAAAGCAGATCACATTTGATGTGCGCCAGCCCAAAACGCATAAGTTCTCGATGGAGAGATTAAGAAAGTTTATTGCAGATAATCCTCATGTAGATGTGCTGCGTTATACGACCTTCTTCCATCAGTTTACGCTGGTCTTCGATGAGCTTGCAAGAGAGAAGTACGTAGACTGGTATGGATACTCGGCGTCGGTAAGCCCGTACATCCTGGAGCAGTTCGAGAAAGAAGCAGGATATAAGTTCCGGCCGGAGTTCATTATCGATCAGGGCTACATGAACAATACATACCGCATCCCATCCAAAGAGTTTCAGGACTTCCAGTCATTCCAGAGAAGAGAAGTGGCGAAGCTGGCCAAAGAGATGGTCGATATTACTCATGAGTGCGGAAAAGAGGCTATGATGTTCCTTGGCGACCACTGGATTGGAATGGAACCGTTCATGGACGAGTTTAAATCAATCGGGCTGGATGCCGTGGTTGGCAGTGTGGGAAATGGTGCGACTCTTCGTCTGATCAGCGACATTGAAGGTGTGAACTACAGAGAAGGACGTCTGCTTCCTTACTTTTTCCCGGATGTGTTCCATGAAGGTGGAGATCCGGTAAAGGAAGCAAAAGTAAACTGGGTGACGGCAAGACGTGCAATCTTAAGAAAGCCGATCGACAGGATTGGGTATGGCGGGTACTTAAAGCTTGCGCTTCAGTTTCCTGATTTTGTGGATTATGTAGAGAGCGTCTGCAATGAGTTCCGCGAGCTCTACGACAATATAAAGGGCACGACTCCGTATTGCATTAAGAAAGCAGCAGTATTAAACTGCTGGGGCAGGATGCGCGCATGGGGGAACCATATGGTACATCACGCGATCTATTATAAGCAGAACTACTCTTACGCAGGTGTGATCGAGGCCCTAAGCGGAGCTCCGTTTGACGTGGAGTTCATCAGTTTTGACGATATCAGGAATCATCCGGAGATTCTGGATGATATCGATGTGATCCTCAATGTAGGTGACGCAGATACTGCGTATACAGGCGGAGAGAACTGGACAGATGAGAAAATCGTTACCGCAGTGAAGAGATTTATCTATAACGGCGGCGGGTTTATCGGTGTCGGCGAACCGGCGGCTCATCAGTACGAGGGACATTTCTTCCAGCTTGCCACAGTGATGGGAGTGGAGAAAGAAACAGGGTTTACGCTCAATGTGGACAAGTATAACTGGGAGGAGCACGACCACTTTATAAAAGAGGACTGTACAAAGGACATCGATTTCGGCGAGGGCAAGAAGAGCATTTATGCTCTGGATGGAACAGAGATTCTTGTACAGCGCGACAAGGAAGTGCAGATGGCGGTCAGAGAGTTCGGCAAAGGGCGCTGCGTATATATCAGCGGACTTCCCTACAGTTTTGAGAACAGCCGTATACTGCACCGTTCGATTATCTGGTCCAGCCACGATGAAGAGAACCTTTACAAATGGTTCAGCTCGAACTTTAACGTAGAAGTACACGCCTATGTAAAGAACGGAAAATACTGTGTTGTTAATAATACATATGAACCTCAGAGCACTGTTGTGTATAAAGGCGATGGAACAAGTTTTGAACTGGATCTGGGCGCAAACGAGATCCGCTGGTATGAGATCTGATAGCAGTACAGCCAAAGAGCTGCACTGAAATTATATCCTGGGATAAAAGAGGGAGAGAAACAGCATTTCAACTTTTTCTGAGTGAAATGCTGTTTTTTCGTGAGTGACAAGATAAAGCCCGGGCTTGCCAATACCCTGGCACCGCTTATAATTCCGGAATGTAACCATATTGATTACAACTGGGGCGTGCTATTTTTAAAGCGCAAGATATAATAAAAATAATTACAACAAAACAAGGAGGCGGGACTTCTAGAAAACTCCCGCTTTTGTATTGTTCATCATATCTTTATCATTTTGTGTGAAATAAAACATTCTTTCAGATAGATAAGCTGAAAGTTCTGTGGTATACTAAACTAAACAACAGGAAAACTCTAAGTAAATCTGTTCACAGTTAAAAATTTATGCTGCAGGAGAATGGCTGCGGTCTTCTATAGTCTTGATTATGTTAAAGATATGCGCTAAAATAATGCTAAGATTTGAAGGCGGAAACCATTCTGATAGAAATCCTGTCAATTTGCGGAAAGGCGGAGTACATAAATGAGAGATGAGAAAAATATAAAAAATAGTGGATCTGACAGTTTTCTCTTTTCACTGTTTAATAGGCTGGTGAGCATGAAAGGACGTGAACAGTCTGAGGCTCCGGAAGAACAGGAAGAACAGAAAGAAAAGAAAGATGCCGAGGCGGCGGTTACAGAGACGGAATACGATACAAGGAATATCCTCGACACACCGGTAGAAAACGAGCTCCTTTTTTATCGAATGAAGTGGCAGGGGCGGAAACAGACGGAAGGGGCAGTCCCTTTGCGAAGTTTTATCTATGATGAAGACATTCCTCAGGAAGATGTCATGAAATGGATGTCAAAGGCGTCGAAAAGAGCGGAAGAACTGCTGGAAGCAAGAAACAGAAGAATGGAGGCGGACGTAGAGGATGACAGCCTTGATGCGGAACTGATGGTCGTAACGCCCCATGACGGGTTATCTGCGTGGTGCTTTATCTTTCCTGCGCTGAGCGGCGGCAGGAATCTGTCAAGCGTGGATATTCTGTCTGAGATTACGGCGCAGGGGATCATGACAGGAATTCAGAAAGACCGGCTGGAGCTGGCTTTGCAGGATGAGGTCGGAATGAAGTGGTTCCGTATCGCACAGGGTACGCCGCCGGTACATGGAACCGACGGCGTGCTGACAGAGAACTATCCTCATACTGCAGGAACTCCCCAGCTTATTGAAGATGAGAAAGGAAATGTTGATTTTCATGAGCTGAACTGGCTGATTAAAATCAACAATGGAGATGAGATCTGCAGATTTACCCGCGCTACAAAAGGTGTTGATGGGAAGAGTGTCTTCGGCAAAGCAGTCAAGGCCAGAAACGGTAAAGAGGTGAAGCTTCCTGACGGGAAAAATACAGTAGTGGAAGAAGCGGAAGGCAGAGTTCTCTCAGAAGCTGACGGACTGCTTTCTTACAGAAACGGAAAGTTTCATGTGGCTGAACTGCTGGAGATCAGGGGAGATGTTGCTACGGCTACAGGGAATATTGACGCTCAATGCGACGTCCTGATCCATGGAAGCATCCTGAGCGGGTACACAGTGAAATCTCTTGGGAATATTATCGTAAAGGGTATGGTAGACAGAAGTACAGTGATAGCCGGAAAAGATGTCTACATTGCATATGGGATGGCCGGCGGCGGCACCGGAACTCTTGATGCCGGCGGGACGGTGCGGTGCAAATATCTGGAAAATGTCAATGTACGTGCGACAGGTGACGTGATTACGGGAAGTATCGTCAACTCACATGTGAGCTGCGACAGATCTATATTTGTCAATATCGGAAGAGGAGCCATTATTGGCGGAAGGCTTCTGGCAATGGACAAGATCGAGGCAAAGATTATCGGAAACAGAGCCCATGGAAATACTATCCTTCTCATTGAACCCAGTGTTCATTTTCAGGAGATTAAAATGCAGCTTGGAATTGAATATGCCAACATCAGCGCTAATCCGGAGAGAGAGGAAGAAAAGAAGAGAAAAGACACGCTGAAAAAGCTCATTGAGGAAATGGAAGAACGCGAGAAGCTGGTAAAGAATGGACAGATTATCGCGGATGTCATATATCCTGTTGCAGAAGTATCGTTCCAGGGGTTCTCCAAGACAATTGAGAGAGAAGAGAACTCGGTTCGTCTGTTCAGAGATTCTGAAGGGATCAAGACAGGTATGAAATAGCGGATAAATCAATAAGAGCCGGGTTT